>NZ_JAQYWQ010000011.1 GCF_029379315.1 Nostoc sp. S13 | reverse complement strand
GCGGTTGTGGAACCTGCAAGGGCAACTGCTGCAAGAATTCAAAGGGCATCAAGGCTGGGTCAGAAGTGTGAGTTTCAGCCCGGACGGCAAAACCATCGCCACGGCATCAGATGACAAGACAGCGCGGTTGTGGCCTGTGGAGAATTTAGATCACTTGTTAGTGCGGGGTTGCAATTGGTTGCATGATTATTTACAGAATAACTCGAATTTGGGTGAGAGCGACAGGCATCTCTGTGATGATATTAAGTAGATGGTTGGCAAAAGCCCTGGCGTTTAGATATTTCAAGTTCTCCACAGAGGCGGGCGATTATATTCAGTACAGGACTTACGCACTCAAAACCTGAAACCTAGATCCCCCCTAACCCCCCTTTTTAAGGGGGGTACTTTAAAAGCCCCCTTTTTAAGGGGGTTGGGGGATCTCTTGTGCGTAAGTCCTACAGTAGATGATCTGTAAGATCCGGGTGATTAGAAATCGCGGCTACAGGCAAAACTTACACTTCGACCCTTCTCTACAAGACGCTACGCGTAGCTTGCTTCCCGTTCGCGTAGCGTCTCCGACAGGAGAAGGGTACGGCAAAGCTCAGGGCAGGCAAGCTCAGTGACCGCCTCCGTGAGTTAAAACCTCTTGATTTTGTATTAGTCCACGGAGGTGGACTTTGCTTGTATAGTAGGGTACTCCTACGGAGAAGCAAGCTACGCGTCAGCGTGCCGGAGGCTCTATTCTATTCGCCCAATATTTTTTAAACTTTTAGAATTCCCTGCTTAATAAGGGATAGCGATTTTAAGCTGTTACACATTTAACTTGCATAATTAGGGGGGGCAAGATGCCCACCCCACAAGAGTTATATAAATTTTAGATATGTAAACTAGATGTGGTTTAGCTTAATCCAACTAGGAAAGTGCCAATATAGGCTTATATCGAAGTTGAAAAATTAACTGCAACGAATTCACGATGACAGACGCTAAAAATGTAATCGATGGAAACCTAGAGGCTTGCTGTACTTCTCCCATAACTGGGTTTTACCGCGACGGTTTTTGTCGCACAGGTGGTCAGGATTTCGGGTCACACGTTATATGTGCCCAAGTGACATCAGAATTCCTGGAGTTCACCAAATCGCGGGGGAACGACCTCAGCACACCGGCTCCTGATTTTAATTTTCCTGGACTCAAGCCTGGCGATCGCTGGTGTTTATGTGCTTCTCGCTGGCAAGAAGCTCTCGAAGCTGGCGTTGCTCCACCCGTGATTCTCTCTGGAACCCATGCTAGAGCTTTGGAAGTGGTTTCCCTAGACGAACTGAAAAAACATGCTCTAACTTGGTCTTGATTGGGCATTGGGCATGGGGCATTGGGCATGGGGCATGGGGCATGGGGCATTGGAAGAGGAATTTTCCCCCTGCTCTCTTATCTCCCTCATCTCCCCATTCCCAATACGGTTCGGTTAAGGCAAGAGACGCGATAAATCGCCGTCTCTACAAAGGACTGATATTGTAAAGACGGCGATTTATCGCGTCTTTGCGATCTAGGGTGTTTCATCAAAAAACCTTATCCGAACCGTATTGCCCCCACTGCCCACTCTCTAGTTCAAAATTAACTCACTGGAATTTGCAGAGGTAGTTCTAATACATTGGCAACCATAGCAATCAATTTAGTGGGGTCAATTGGCTTAGATAAATACTGCTGAAACCCTTCTGTTAGCCCTTCTAAGCGGTCTTCCTGTCGCGTGTATGCTGTTAAAGCGATCGCTGGGATACATCCGCCTTTTTCTGGTTCTAAAGAGCGCAGTTTCCGAATCAGTGTATAACCATCTTGTTCTGACATGCCGATGTCGCTAATCAGGATATCTGGTTTTGCTTGTTCAACTACTGCTAGCGCTTCATCAACTGATGCTACCGCAGTGGCGATCGCTCCATACTCCTCAAACAGAAAACTGAGAAAGTTACGGGTATCTCCTTCATTATCTACAACTAAAACTTTTAATCCAGCAAGCGGCATCGATGCCACAGGGGAGGAAATTTCTCCTGTGGCTTCTCTACTCCCCCTGCTACCCCTATTGTCTTGTAGCAGTGGTAGTCTCACAGTAAAGTTTGCTCCTTGTCCAGTGCCTAAACTTTGGGCAAAAATTGTACCCTTGTGCAGTTCCACTAGATGACGGACGATCGCTAGTCCTAATCCTAGTCCATTGTGCGATCGCGTTGTGGTGCTGTCTGCTTGCCGGAAACGCTCAAATACTTTGGGCAAAAACTCCGAACTGATGCCAATGCCCGTATCAATAACTTGAATTTGGGCGTATTTGTGGGCTGTCTGTTGTTTTTCACCACAGACTACTGACAAATTCACTTCTACCCTGCCACCCTTTGGGGTAAACTTAATGGCATTAGTTAGTAGGTTCCAGACAATTTGCTGTAACCGGGCTGGATCGCCATAAACTGACCCTACCGAAGTATCCAGAACAGTATTTAATTTAATATCTTTTGGTTCTGCCAGGGGACGCACTGCCTCTAAGGCTGCCTCCATCACTGAGATCAGATTCACCGCAGATACATTTAACCGCAACTGACCACGGATAATCCGGGATACATCCAAGATATCCTCAATTAGTTGCATCTGAGATATAGCGTTGCGTTCGATCGCCTCTAAGGCGCGGGAAGTGGCTTTGCCATCAAGTTTCTTAGAGCGGAGGATTTTTGACCAGCCCAGCATAGAGGTTAGAGGTGTGCGGAGTTCGTGGGAGAGAACGGCGAGAAACTCATCTTTCATTCGATTTGCTGCTTCTGCTTCCTGTCTTGCCGTCTGTTCTCGAATCACTTGAGCGCGGACTTCTTCTGCTTGTTTGCGTTCAGTAATATCTTCGAGGGTGCCTACATATCCCAGCAATTCTCCTTGACTGGAAAGCATCGGTGATGAGCGAACCTGAACCCAACGGATGCTACCATGAGCAGTTTGAAAGCGAAACTCTTCAGAGTAGTCACGATTTTCACGAATGTAGTCAAACCAACTAGCAACTGCTCGTTCTCTATCTTCTGGATGAACAGATTCTAGCCATCTTTTTTCTAAACTCTCTGCCGCTTTCAAGCCACAAATTGCCTGATAGCGGGGATTAGTATACCTACAGCCTCCTTCAGTATCAATTTCAAAAATGCCAACGGGTGAACAGGTACTTAGCGATCGCAATCGTTCTTCACTTTGCCTGAGTGACCCATTCACAGCTACCAGCTGCGCGGCTTGCTGCTTGACAGCTTCTGTTTTCTTAAATAGTTCTACGAATACTGTGACTTTAGAAGTCAAGATATTGGGGTCTAATGGTTTGAGCAAATAATCAACTGCACCCAAGGCATAACCTTTAAATAGCATTTGGTCGCTAGTGCTAAAGGCGGTGAGAAAGATAATTGGAGTGTGACGCGATCGCCCCCGATTGCGAATCAAGGTAGCAGTTTCAAAGCCATCCATCCCTGGCATTTGCACATCCAGCAAAATCACCGCAAAGTCTTGATGCAGCAGACACCTCAAAGCTTCTTCCCCAGAAGTAGCTCTCACGAGATTTTCCCCTAGTTTTTCTAGGATTGCCTCTAGTGCCAGCAAATTTTCTAGCTTATCATCCACTAGGAGAATGTTTACTTTGGGTTCCATCTGCATGGGTTTATTTCCGTGATAAGTGACAAAGCTTGACCATTTGGGAAGCAATGTTTGAAAGTGTCAAAATCCAGTCTACTGCAACAGCAGAGATTGCTGCCTCTGGCATAACGTTGCTCTGGGCTGTGGCAGGTTCCTGTACAATAGTAATTCCTCCCCGCGCTTTTATTTTTTTAAGACCTTGCATACCATCTTGGTTTGCTCCTGTCAATATTACACCGATGACTTGCTGATTGTAGACATCGGCTGCTGACTCAAATAGCACATCAATAGATGGTCTAGCATAGGAAACAGGCTGATCAGTCGAAAGAGCAAAGTGATCTAGTTCAACCAGCAAGTGATAATCTGCTGGAGCTAGGTAGATATGTCCTGGTAGTATTTCGTCTTTGTCTTCCACTTCTCGAATTGGTAACAAAGTGGATTCTTGTAATAACGCCTGGAGTGTGTTGTTAGACTCCTTGTGACGGTGTTGCACGATCGCGATCGGCACTAGGAAGTCTGCTGGTAAGTTCCCCAGAATAATTTTTAATGCTGATAACCCGCCCAAAGAAGTACCAATTACCACAATTTTAAACGACACTTGCCTAGTCCTGATATCTGTAGAATGTGGGTTTCAATCTTAGTGTGATTTGATGGCTGTTGAAGAAGAATTCAGAAGTCAGAATACATTCGTTAGAATGCAATCAGTGAGGGATTCAGACCCGCCACTTTCTTGTTGACCACAAAACAAGAAAATTTGGTGGGGGTCTTAAACGCCGTTTATTCATCCACCAGTCGCACAAAATACCCAAGTGAATTCTGGCGACTGGCACCTTTATTCTGTTTGATAAAATCTTTTTAGCATTCTCCAGTTCCACCACAGCTACTAACTTACCTTTCTTTGCTTTTATACCAACTACTGAAAATTATATATTTTTGTCATTTGCATGACAATTAAATATTTTATCATTGTGAAATACTTCACAGAAAAATATTATATTTAGGCTTGGTAAAATCTTAAATAATGCCAGAATCGATACATTGTGGGAATATTTTTTTGCTAACTAACTAACATTTAGAATTTTAATTATTATTGTTTTGACAATTCATAAAAATTTACCTAAGCTAAAAGATAAGTTAAGCAAATCAACAAACGACAGCGATTTGGTTTAGCTACATCAAAAATTGCTGTTGCAGGCTATGGGCATGAGGAAATTAATTGCAATCAAAGTTATTCAATGTAGGCAAGTTTACTAAATTTGTCTACAAAAAGCTAAGACATGATTAAGCGTATTGCACCGCGCAGATATTGAACAGATTTCGGTCAATTATGGATGGATACTTGTGGTGATGTTAGTGAGTATCCATCAATCATTGAAGTTTGACCAGCGATTTGAGATTTAGGATTTGAGATTTGGGATTAAGGTCTTCTGGTTTATGCTCCATCAGGTACGGAATAAATCTAAAAAACGCTCGATAACTCCTTGGCGGAGCCTCTCCAAGAGTTGAGGCTGCGCTATCGGTAATCCAAAATTGATTGATCAAAGTGCGATAGATATGTCCAGGAGAATAGAATGCTTGAGTATTTGACATCTTTGAACGACCACAATTTACCCTATCCAGATACGATTCATCCCATCCTTGTCCATTTCGTAATTGCGATGGTATTGTTTTCCTTTTTCTGTGACGTAATTGGCTATTTTACTGGTAAAGCCAGTCTTTTTGAGGTGAGTTGGTGGAATATGTTAGTTGCCACGATCGCCATCTTCGTCGCGATTATTTTTGGTCAGTTTGAAGCGGGTTTAGCACAACCTTACACCCTAGCCAAATCCGTGCTGAATTTGCATACACTTATTGGTTGGTCACTTTCGGGAATCATCACAGCGATTACAGCTTGGCGCTATGTAATTCGTGCCCGCAACCCGCAAAAAGTACCAATTTATTATTTGGGAGCCGGACTAGTTTTGACTCTGATAGTTGGCTTGCAGGTATATCTCGGAGATGAACTTGTTTGGGTGTATGGATTGCATACAGTGCCAGTTGTGGAAGCATTAAAGGATGGTCTGTTGCGATGAACTCAGAACTGATTGACCAATTGACCGGCTCTTTAGGCGCAAACGGATTACCTTACACAATTCCCATTCATCCCAACTTAGTCCATTTGACACTAGGTTTATTCATCATTGGGATAACGTTTGATATTGTTGGTGTTCTGTTCCCCTTTGAAAAATGGGTCTTCAAATTTTTAGCAATTACTGTGGAACGTGACAACTTATTTGATGTTGGCTGGTACAACATGCTAGCTGCCAGCATCATTACATTTTTCACAGTGACAGCAGGCTTTTACGAAATGCTGTTGGCAACACCACCAGCTGATATGAAGAGTGCCTGGGGATTGCAGGCAATGGAAACTATGCTCTGGCATGGTGTAGGTGGTGTCTTGTTATTAGCGCTAATTGTTGGCATGACCATCTGGAGAGGATGGCAGCGCTTTGTTTGGGGCAAAAAAGAATATAAACAGACAGATAGAGAAGTGCAATGGATCTATTTGTTCGCAGGCATAGCAATCATGTTGATTATGTACGTCCACGGGACATTAGGGGCGCAAATGGCTACCGAATTTGGCATACACAATACAGCAGATAGTTTGCTGCGATTGCACCAAGACCTCAACACAACACTTAAATAAGTCATTTGCCCCATGCCCAATGCCCCATGCCCCATCCCCCATCCCCAATGCCCCATGCCCAATGCCCAATAACCAATGACCATGAAAATCCAAAAGATTTTAAATATTTTGACACTGCTTACAGGCGCGATCGCAGTGACTTCTATGAGTCTCTGGATCGGCAAGCAGGCTTACTCCTGGCTTCCTCCCCAAGCAGCGGCCGAATCCCAACTAATTGATGATTTGATTAGCTTCTTAGTAACCCTCGGTGCCTTCATCTTCTTGGGAGTAACAAGTACTCTGATGTATTCTGTGATCTTCCATCGGGCAGTCAAAGATGACTTCACCGACGGCCCCCCAATTCATGGCAACGTCACCTTAGAAGTTGTCTGGACAGCAATCCCAATTCTTTTGGTGTTTTGGATTGCGGGCTACAGCTACCAAGTTTACGAACAAATGGGGATTCAAGGCCCATCGGAATTAGTTCACCTGCATAATCCATTGGCAATGCAATCGGCTTATACAGAACCAAAAGATGTAGCAGCTAACGCCTTAGCAGAACCCGTTGAGAAAATCGACGTACTAGCTAAACAGTGGGCGTGGGTTTTTCATTATCCTGAAAGAGATATTACCAGTACCGAATTGCATTTACCGAGCGATCGCCGGGTACGTTTAGCACTGCGATCGCAAGACGTTCTCCACGGCTTCTATATACCTGCATTTCGCCTCAAGCAGGATATTATTCCCAACCATGCGATCGACTTTGAATTTACTCCCATCCGCCCCGGACAATACCGATTGACCGATTCCCAATATAGCGGCACATACTTTGCGACGATGCAAGCGAATGTGGTTGTCGAATCTCCTGAAGATTATCAACAGTGGCTAGCCCAAGCTGCAACCCAAAAGCCATCCCTAGCAAATAATCAGGCAGCTTCTGAGTATGCCCAAAGATCCAATCAATCAGTCCAAACTGGTTGGGTTACAGTTCCACCTGCTGCATCTCCTCTAGTCAATTCCCCTGGTTGAAAGGAAAATAACCCATGACTAATGTTCCTATTGAAGGCATCCTTCTCCCGAATGAGAAGCCTAACCACGAATCTCCAAGTAGCTGGAAAGAATACTTCAGCTTTAGTACCGACCACAAGGTTATTGGTATCCAGTATCTCGTTACCTCCTTTTTCTTCTTTCTCGTCGGCGGTATCTTTGCGATGGTGATGCGGGGAGAACTGATGACACCCGAATCAGATTTAGTCGATCGTACCGTCTACAACGGTATGTTCACCATGCACGGCACTATAATGCTGTTTTTGTGGACATTTCCTTCACTGGTTGGTTTTGCTAATTATTTAGTGCCACTGATGATTGGGGCGCGAGATATGGCATTTCCCCGCCTCAACGCCGTCGCCTTTTGGATGGTGCCAGTAGTCGGAATTATCATGATGGGTAGCTTCTTCGTCCCTGGTGGCCCAGCCCAAGCCGGTTGGTGGTCTTACCCGCCAGTTAGTCTCCAGAATCCCACAGGTAACTTGATTAATGGTCAAGTTCTCTGGCTCTTAGCGGTGGCAATATCCGGCGTATCCTCAATTATGGGCGCAGTCAACTTTGTCACCACAATCGTCAAGATGCGGGCCCCAGGAATGGGCTTCTTTCGGATGCCCTTGTTTGTCTGGGGAGTGTTTAGCGCCCAGATTATCCAACTATTCGGACTACCTGCACTGACAGCAGGTGCAGTGATGCTGCTACTCGACCTCACAGTTGGCACCGCCTTTTTCGACCCCGCCAAGGGAGGGAATCCAGTAATGTTCCAGCATTACTTCTGGTTCTACTCCCACCCCGCCGTTTACGTGATTATTTTGCCCGTCTTTGCGATTTTCTCAGAAATCTTCCCGGTTTATTCACGTAAACCTCTATTTGGTTATAAAGTAGTTGCCATTTCATCCATCTTGATTGCAGTAGTCAGTGGCATTGTTTGGGTACACCACATGTACGTCAGTGGTACATCAGGCTGGATGCGGTTGATTTTCATGCTGACGACGATGTTTGTATCTGTACCCACAGGAATTAAAGTATTTGCCTGGGTAGCGACTATTTGGGGCGGTAAACTGCGGCTAAATACCCCCATGCTGTTTGCCTTGGGCGGATTAGTCATGTTTGTCTTCGCTGGCATCACAGGCATCATGCTTTCTTCCGTGCCCGTTGATGTCCACGTTAACAATACCTACTTTGTAGTGGGACACTTCCACTACGTCCTTTATGGCACCGTGACGATGGGCTTATTTGCTGCCATCTACCACTGGTTCCCCAAAATGACCGGACGGATGTACTCCGAAAGCTGGGGTAAAATCCACTTTTGGTTAGCCTTCATCGGCACCAACCTCAACTTTTTACCCATGCACCCATTAGGATTGCAAGGAATGTTACGCCGAGTTGCTTCCTACGCCCCAGAGTATCAATTCTGGAATATCATCGCTAGCCTTGGCGGATTTCTCTTAGGAATGTCCACCTTGCCCTTCATATTCAACATGGTAATTTCTTGGATGCAAGGCGAGAAAGCACCAGCTAATCCTTGGCGGGCAATTGGACTAGAGTGGTTAGTTTCTTCACCCCCCCCAGTAGAAAACTTTGAAGAAATTCCCATCATCATCTCCGAACCCTACGGCTACGGCAAATCAGAACCCTTAACAGCCAACCTCCCAGAATAACCGCAAAGGGAAGACGCAAAAACCCTCCGCGTCCCTCTGCGCTTCCCTTTGCGTTCCTTTGCGTTTCAAATTCCCCCTCAACCTAAAAGCAACAGTGGACACCTATATCAATCCTCATGAATTGCAGCACACAGCCGCAGAACACAGCCACGACGAAGAAGGCAACAAAATGTTTGGCTTCATTGTCTTCTTACTGTCCGAAAGCGTCATCTTTTTAAGTTTTTTCGCCGGATATGGCAT
Organism: Nostoc sp. S13; assembly: GCF_029379315.1. Classification (GTDB taxonomy): domain Bacteria; phylum Cyanobacteriota; class Cyanobacteriia; order Cyanobacteriales; family Nostocaceae; genus Nostoc. The sequence continues at coordinate 77,609 of NZ_JAQYWQ010000011.1, read as the reverse complement.
TTACAAAACAACAACTCCTAACTGGCTACCAACTGGTGTTTCTGGACTAGAAATAAAAGAACCAGCAATCAACACAGTAATTCTTGTCGCCAGTAGCTTTGTGATTTACTTAGCAGAACGCGCCCTTCAACGCCATGACTTAGTGAAATATCGCCTATTTCTCTTGGCAACAATGGCGATGGGAACTTACTTTTTGGTTGGACAGGCGATTGAATGGAACGGTCTTGCCTTTGGCTTCACCTCCGGGGTATTTGGTAGTACATTCTATCTACTAACAGGTTTCCACGGTTTGCACGTTTTCACAGGTATTCTGTTGCAGTTGATAATTTTGGTACGTTCTTTCATACCTGGCAACTACGATACAGGTCACTTCGGCGTCAATGCAACTTCGTTGTTCTGGCACTTCGTCGATGTTATCTGGATTATTTTGTTTCTCCTTATCTATGTTTGGCAGTAAAGATTAGACTTCTTGTGAGAATACAGTCTAAGGATATTTAGAATCACAGATGCATACAGATAATTCATCGGTGTGCATCTTTGTTAAGCACTTCCATAAATAAATTATCTTTTATTTATATTTTGTATTATTTATCTTATAATTTTTTGTCAACCCGTAATATTACTTAAATTTGTTTGCTTGATCAATCAAATAGCTGTAAAGTAAAAATTAATTTAGACTTATTGGACTTGAAGGATTTTACATCAACTAAAAGAAATATTTTAGTTGACGTAAAACCTTGCAAGCACGACTATCTTGTGGAACAACACATACAACAATGTTTTATAACTTTTTTGAAAATAAATCTGTGAAAAGAAGACTAGCATTTCTAGCAATTCTGCTATTTTTGGTAGGATTACTGATCAATCCAGGGTTAGCCAGAGCTGATGCAGTCTCTTCATCTGTAAAGCGATCAGAAATAATTGATCCGACAAGTAAAACAAAAGGTAAATGGGACATAGTTCCCAAACCTGTAAACCAAAAAGATTGGATTCAAGGTGTTCATACAGCACTTTTGCCTAATGGCAAAATACTAATTGTCAATGGCAGTAGTAATCGTAACACCTTGAATCAAGAAAACAAATTTGTAGATGGAGTCAACGGGAGTGATGAGCAAGTAATTAATAATTCAGCCTTGTTCGATCCTAAAGATGCTACATTTAAACGCATTGCTTCGCCTCCTGCGATCCAAAATGGACAAAGCAATGATCCTTTTTGTTCAGGACACATACACCTAGCAAATGGGAATATTCTCTTTATTAGTGGCTCTAATCGCTACTACCCAGGTGAATTATTTGAAGGCTCAAAACAGACTAACGTATTCGACTGGAAAACTGAAACCTGGTCAACAGTTGGGCCACTTAAAGAGGGACGTTGGTATCCTAGCCCTGTAACTTTAGCTGATGGGAAAATTGTTATTTTCTCTGGTTTAAAATATGGCAAACCTGGTCAAATTACTCCAAGCATTGAAATCTACGATCCCATAACTAAGAAATTTCAATATATTGATCTGACCTATGTAAAAAATAGTCCCTTCAATACCAAAGTTTCCCTAGAAGCAGATACTTACGACAACATTGATGTTTATCCCCGTGTCTTTCCTACTGCTGATGGCAAGCTACTAATTACAGGTGATGGTGCCGGTAAATTTCCTCTTGAGGTTCACAAGAGCAAAAAGAGCTATTTGATGACTGTTAACACAAGTAATCCCGAAAAATTTACCGTCAGCTTTGAACCAGGCCCCGACAGACAAGCGATATCAAAGGTTTACGGAACTGGGCTGCTTGATCCTAATAACGAAGGAGATGTTTTACTTATTGGGGGTATATTAGGCACCAATGACATTAACTTTGGTAGACCTTATCTAGGCAAGACCAACACTGATTTAGAAGCAAAGGGAGTAAAGATTGCTTCCAGTTTAGAACGTTGGGTTTCCCCACAACATACTGATAAGTCGACTGGGGAATGGAAAATCGTTGAGAAGTTCCTCGATAAGCCTCGGGCGATGAATTTGGCTGTAATTCTGCCCACCAAAGAAATCTTAACCATCAATGGTGGTGAATTTGCAGAATACAAGCCGGTCTATGAGCCATTACTGATGACTCAAGATAAGTTTTCTCCAGGAGGTTATAAAACTACTCCGATGAATCCTGGCAAGTTTCCCAGGTTGTATCATAATGGCGCTCTTTTGTTACCAGATGCTCGTGTTTTAAGTATTGGTGGCAATGCTAGTCGTGCAGCTAGACAAGAAGATGGAACAGTTCGGGTGGATGTGCTGCCAGATCCCAAAGAGTATTACAAAATACCACAATTGAAAGACAAATCAGGGAATGTTCAAGAGTTCTCTCTGGCTCATTATTACGAAAATCCTCAAGATTACTTCGTAGAAAACGACCCAGAACCCTTTGTACCTGCTGAAATTTGGCAAGCAGAGATATTCAATCCACCTTATCTGTTTAAGGATGGCCTTCGTCCAGAAATCACAACTAATCTGCAAACACTTAAATACGGTGAATCAAGGGAAATCTCAGTCAAAGATGGTACTGCCAACGGGTCTGTTGTTCTAATTAAGTTGGGTAGTGTTACTCACGCTTTTGATTATGGGCAACGACTAGCAGATTTGCAGATAGAAAAAGTTTCAGATGATAAATCCTCTATCAGCTTTAAAGTACCCACAAACGCCAACCTTTATCCACCTGGGTACTACATGATTTTCTACGTCAATAATGACGGCTTTCCTTCTCACGCCAAGATAGTGAACCTAGAAGCGTAAGTACATCACTTTTAAAATCTACTGTTGCTGTTATTTAATCCGGCAACAGTTTCATCCAAATATTAAAACAGAAGCTTAATGTAATGGCACTCACAGAAGAAGATTTGCAAATAGTCCCAAAAGATGGTATCGACCCGACAAAACCTGGTAAATACGAGACTCTCCTTAGTGATTTACAGGGCAATATTCTTAAAGGACATGGACGAGACTATGCCGTGCATCTATTTTTGCAATTTAAACCTGGTCAAACTGATGCACTCAAGCAATGGATTCAAAATTTTGCTAATCGGGTAACATCTGCCCAGAAGCAGTCAAGCGAGGCTGAACGGTACAGAAGAGAGAAAATCAAAGGCGAGCCATTTGTGAATTTCTTGTTATCACGTAAGGGTTATGAGTCTTTGGGATTTGAACCATACCAAATACCTGGCAATGAACCTTTTCGCTTTGGTATGAAAAATGATAGTGTCAAAAACCTGTTGCGTGATCCAGCTGTTGAAGACTGGGAGCCAGGATTCCAAGATGAAATTCATGCCTTATTGCTGATAGCAGATGATAATTTAGTAGAATTATTGCAAACAGTGAACCAGATTACGCGAGAACTGTATCGGTTAGCGCAAATTGTTCACAGAGAAGATGGTTTTGTTCTGAGAAATGAACTCAAAGAACCTATTGAACACTTTGGCTTTGTGGATGGTGTCAGTCAACCTCTGTTTTTGAAGCAAGATGTTAGAAAAGCCTACCTACGTGACGGCTTTGAAGAATGGGATGCTCGTGCTCCTTTGAGTATCATTTTGGCTAAAGATCCCAACGGTAAATTAGATGATAGCTATGGCAGTTATTTAGTTTACCGCAAACTTGAACAAGACGTTGAAGGCTTTCTTCGTGCTGAACAATTCCTAACAGAGAAGCTAGGCATAGATAAAGAATTAGCTGGAGCGCTAATGATGGGTCGTTTTCGGGATGGAACGCCTTTGACACTCTCAGAGATTCCGGCAACAGTAACTAATGATTTCAATTATGACTTAGATAAGACGGCAACTAAGTGCCCGTTCCATGCTCACATTCGTAAATCTAATCCTAGAGGAGATACAGGACATGTGGAATCTTCTGGTGTAACTGAATCACAATCTTTAGATACAGAGAGAAATCATCGCATTGCTCGTCGTGGGATCAATTTTGGAGCATATGACCACACTCAAGCAAAGAGTACAGGTTCAGGTTTGTTGTTCTTGTGCTTTCAAGCTGATATTACTAATCAGTTCAATTTTATCCAAGCGTCCTGGTCTAATATCAATAACTTTGTTCAGGTGAATGTCGGTCCCGATCCAATTATTGGTCAAACTACACCTGATGCTGAGAGAAACCAAAAATGGCCGAAAAAATGGGGGGAAGCAGAAACGATTGATGGATTCAACTTTCCAAGTTGGGTACATTTAAAGGGTGGTGAATATTTCTTTTCTCCTAGCATTAGTTTTCTCAAGAATCTGACTTCAATAGAATAAAGCAGTAATACTCGTTATTGGGATTGAGTTAATTTAGGCCGCTCTGGTAATAGGGCGGCTTGATGCGTAAGTCGTGTGATATCCCTGTTTCGTAGGCGTAGCCAGCCGCAGGCATCGCCGCTGAGTCTATCGATTGGAAGATGAATTTATACTCCAAGCTTCAGTAATGTAAGGGAAGGGTACAAACAGGCTGACTTTGAGTACGCTTCGTTTACGCCAAAAACATCGCTACAAACTTCCTTCTGAAGGCAACATCATGGAACGCATTGCGTATTTAGGACTAGGTATCATGGGCAGTGGCATGGCAACCAACTTGCTCAAAGCGGGCTACGATGTCACAGTTTGGAACCGTAATCCAGAATCCTGTAAATCTCTGATTGAACAAGGTGCAACACAAGCACAAACACCAGCACAAGCTGTGGAAAATGCTGAAGTGATCATCTACTCGTTGGCGGATGATCAGGCGGTTGAAGATGTTGTCTTTGGACAAGATGGCATTTTATCGAAAGTGCGATCGGGACAAATTGCGATCGATACGAGTACAGTTCATCCCGACACATCCCGAAAAGAAGCCGCCGCTTATGCCGAAAAGGATGTCGAATTTCTGGATGCTCCCGTTTTCGGTAGTAAAAACGAATCTGCATCTGGAGGATTGTGGTTTGTAGTCGGTGGTAAACGAGACGTATTTGAGCGAGTCAAACCGATTTTGTCACCGTTAAGCGAAACCATACATTACTTGGGTGACACTGGCAAAGGAGCTGCGATGAAACTCGTCGGTAACTCACTTGTGGCAACCCAAATCGAAGCGTTAGGGGAAGCGATGATTCTGGCGACTAAAGCCGGACTAAATCCGAAAGACGTTCTTGATGTATTACATGTGGTAGATTTTCGCTCTCCGCTTTTTGATGGCATAGGTAAGATGCTGGTGAATCGTGATTTTACGCCGAGTTTTGCTTTAAAACACATGCTTAAAGATGCTAATTTAATCGCTCGATTTGCCCAAGATTTGAATTCTCCAACCCCTGCTGCCGCAATAGTGCGAGAAACACTTAAGGTGGCTGTCAATCAAGGATGGGGAGAAGAAAATGCGTCGGCTCTGATCAAAGCTTTGGAGTTAGAAGCTGGAATAATTGTTGAATCATAACTTTAAAGGAGACTCGCTGTCTTCTCTACCAGAGGCTCCTACATAGCTACCGCTACGTAGGAGCCTCACCCGTATCCCTGCAATCAGCCATTGCCATGCTGGGAACGAGATAAACGAGAGCCTTAGCAAAGAGGGACTAATGGGGGTCGATTTAGGGTACATTTGCAAAACTGAGATGCTCCCATCTACCTTTTTGTCAAACTAAATAACTTGTGTTGGGCACGATCGCAAACAAGGCATACTCATACCAAGCAGTCCAGATGAAACTGCGAATCCATCGCTGACGCTTTTCGCGACTCAATTCATATTCAAAGGCCCCACGAGATACATCAATGGAAGATAGATGAGAGTTGCAACCGCAGCCGTGTTGATAAGTAAAACCGTATTTGGAAGCAATACTTTGCACTTTCATCTGGATAGCAAACACCTTACCTGCATGGAGTATGGCATCCCAAGCACGTTTGTGTTCCATATCGCGCTGATCAAATCGTAAGGCGCGTTCTTCAAACACATGATCGCGGTAAATTGGTGCTAGATGCACATGATAGAAGCTGGCAGGTAGTTCATAACCAAACTCATTAAACAAATCTATACCAATGCGAGCCACTTTTACTTCATCAGCGAACTCGATACCCTTTGATTCCACATCATGCAGAATTTCTGCAAAGTTGGGATAGCTGTGTTTGAGAAAGTCTTGCCCAAAAAACTCTAGGGTTTCCCATGCCAGTTGTGCAAATAGCTGGGAAAATGACGGTATCAAGTGAGCTAGTTGGGGGCGATCGCTAAACAAGTCAACATCACCATGCTCTAATTTATATAAGAACAACTGCGCCATCTCAACATAGCTCTGGGGATGAGAAAGTCCGACACTCGTGGTTCCTCTAGCAATGTCTTGCCATGTAGAAGGTAGTTGAGAAACGTGAACCGCATTTTCTCCAGCAATGACTGCAACAGGAGGACATTCGAGAAGTTGCATCGACAATCTCCTTTAAGACTTTAATCTGTAATTTACCTTAAGCGATCGCTGTATCTATCTTCTGAACACAATTAAAAATGTTTGACAGACTGTCTTTTGACATATTGGGCATTAGCACTACTTATTTACCCCCTGCTCCTCTGTTAGTCTGCTATCTGTGTTCCACACTCACAGCATTCTCTTCAGCCACCTGCAATTTTCTTATATATTTTCTCACCTTTGATTATCTCTTCATAGTACTGCTCATAGGAGGTGAACCTGATAGATTCTTGTTTTCCTAAACCCAAGATGCCAAAGGTGCAAAGGCTATTATAAAACAGTTCATGTACTCGCTTTTGAAGTATCTGATTGAAATATATGAGGACGTTACGACAAAGGATGACATTAAACTCATTAAAAGAGCTATCAGTTGCTAAATTATGCTGGGCGAAAACAACGTTTTCTCTTAAAGATGCTCGAAAAATTGCGTTATCATAAGCTGCTGTATAATATTCTGAGAAAGACTTCTTGCCGCCTGCTTTCAGGTAAAGGTGAGTATATTCCTGCATCAGTTTCAGGGAGAAAATACCACTTTTGGCATTTTGTAATACTTTCTCGTTTGTGTCAGTAGCATATATGCGGCAACGGTGGTAAAGTCCTTCTTCTTGCAGTAAAATAGCCATTGAGTAGACTTCTTCACCGGTCGAGCAGCCAGCGTGCCAGATGCGAATAAACGGATAGGTTTGCAAGAAGGGGATAACTTGATTTCTGAAGGTGTTATAAAAGCTGGGATCACGAAACATTGATGTTACATTCACCGTTAGAGCGAGCAAAAATCGTTCCAAATAAGCACGGTTGTGCAGTAACCGCTCTTGCAATGCAGAAACATTTGCTAACCCCTCTAAGTTCATGAAGCTCTGAATGCGACGCTTTAGTGAGGAAAGAGCATAATCACGAAAGTCATAACCGTAGTACTGATATAGCCCTTCCAAAAGGAGATGTATTTCGATGTCCTCCAAGGTCGGTTTGGGCAAAAGCATAATAAGTAATTCGTAATTCCTAATTCCTAATTCGTAATGACGCTCGATAGCAAAGCCTTAGCGTCTGACTCGCTAAGGTAATTCGTAATTAATAATTAATAATTATTACCCCAGGCATGAATGAGCTTTTTGAAATAATGATGCTTGACTTTGGGTAATTTCCATAAATTAATTTAGTTACTCTTTAGTATCAATTCAATTAGGGATTAAATAATAATTATTTGCTCATCCAAGAATCCCGGATAGGTCATAAACAAAAAATTATCAGAACAACCCGCGTACTCCTACGGTGAAGTAAGCTACGCGCAGCAAATGCACCAAAAGAAATCAATGGAAAAAATGTTTACAAACAATTTAGGATTGCTGTAAAACTCAAGTAGATTTTATGCCTAAAATAGCTTGATGAATCAATTAAATTTTATTAAGGTGCTACTTATGGGTTTCACTTTAACCAAGTGGCTTTTACTACTAAAATAGCGATCGCTGTTATTGAAATCCCAGCTAGCCATCTAACCTGGGAGCGTAGATTGTTAATCTCTTGGCTGAGATTTTCTTTCTGTGGTATCGAATATGGTTCTAGTTGTACAACTTCGATAGCTACTTGTTGGGGTGTATTTTGGGGTTTTTCAAAAGAGACTTGCGTCTGTAGCCAATTAGTAATCAGTTGGGGACAGTTCTTTTTAAACCAATTTAAAGCTAAGGTCTTAAAAACTGGTTTGGACATTCGGGCAATTAATTTCATCACCCTATTTAAGGGTTTGAAGCGAAGCTTTTGATTGATCAGATTCACTGAACCAACATCATAGAGACAATCCAGAATTAGTTTCACAGTGGCTTCTTCACTGTTAATCAAATTTTGCAGTAAAAGCAGAACATCATGCATTCGCTCTGCTTCCATATACTTTTCTGCTAAGTTTTCTGGAGGACTTACTGAAGGATTTACGGTTGGATTTAGGGTGTTTTGTCTTACTATCGTCATATTGGTAACATAGCAGCCATAATAATGTAAATACACCTATCTACCGAGAGAAAGATTTTTTATCTAGAGAGAGAACCTAAAAGCCAAAATTTACTTGTGAGACCCATGACTATATAGTCTCTGTAAAAAGGCTATTTGTCTAGCTCCTATGAATCTTTTATCTACTTCTGGGTAAATAAAATTTTTTCTTGAGATGCTAATACCTCAATTTGTGCAATAACCCGTTCTAATTCCTCAATAATTACACTGCTTTCAGTCTTCCTGAAGGCATCGACAAGCGCCCGATAATACCAAAGAGTACCTTCTTTACGCCCCTGAAAACGTTCCCAAACTGATTCGCCCAAAACGCGATAATCTTTGAGAATAGATTGGGCGTTGTAAAGTTTATCTGCTAATGACACGAGCAGAACTGATGGGGAAGCGGTAGGAATATGAGCAATGTATGCTTCCTTGCGCTGTCGCCAGGGCGGCTTTGGAGTTGTATCAGCGTCAGTACAACCATCAACAATTGCCGTTACATTGTCACCAAAGCGGCGGCGAATTTCTGACCGGGTTGCGGCGCCACCTTGGTCTTCGATCGCATCGTGTAAGAGGGCTGCGATCGCTTCATCTTCATTTGCCCCGTATTCTAAAGCAATACTAGCCACACCTAATAAATGGGCAACGTAGGGGACACCTGAACCTTTACGAACTTGGTTGGCGTGCAGTTGGGTGGCGTAGATCAGGGCTGCGGTGAAACGTTCTGTAAGCATTGTATAAAATGAGTTAATAGAACTCTACCTCATAAAGGGTTTCTGTCAATTTTATAACAAACCGCTCCAAGCTTTGAGGTTGCAAAGGATCAGAGGGGTACAGAGCTAAAATTGAGATATCTATCAAGCTTGCTATGAGATCATCATGACCAGCGAAAAAATAACGGTGCAGTCTTTGTATACTGTCACTGATGAAGAATTAATGCTGATGAGTTCGCAAAACCCAGAACTGCGGTTTGAACGCAATGCTAATGCAACATTAGAAACTATGCCCCCAACTGGTGGAATTTCTGATAATCGAGAAATAAAAGCAGGAGCCTATTTATTGAATTGGGTAGAAAGTCAGGATTTAGGTGAAGTTTTTGGGCCGAGTACAGGTTTTAGATTAGCAAATACTGCTGTCAGAGCACCTAATGTTGCTTTTGTGGCTAAAGGACGTTTGCCAGAAGGTTGGGATCAAGAAGAAGACAAATTTATTAATTTAGCACCCGACTTTGTAATTGAAATTCCTTCTAAAAATGATAGCTTGGCAAAACTCAAAGCCTAGATGGAAGAATATATTGCTAATGGTGTTCAATTAGGATGCTTAATTGATAGTAAAAATCAACAAGCTTGAGTTTATCGCCAGGATGGTTCAATTACTCAATATCCGGCTACTGCAATATTAAGCGGTGAAGATGTTGTGCCTGGGTTGATGCTGCCTTTGAAAAAATTATTGTAAAAGCGATGCCTGCGGCTAGCTATGTCTACCCACTTTATACCTATTTTATATGAGGATGCGCCACGCCAAACAAAAATTTGATTCTAAAGTCTGTTGCAAATCTTTTTTATTAAAGGATTTCAGCGAAAGTTAATAAACAAACAACATAACTACTAAATTCTATATATTCAATCTTTCTTTTGAGTGAGATTTGATAATAAGACGTTCTGCATCTACACTTTAAAAACTTTGGGTAGAAAAGCAAAACTTTTGATTATAAATAATATAATTATCCTTTTAGATAGACAGTATTCAAATCTATATTCCATCGTCAGATAGATAAAAATCTGATGTAAATTATTTAAATTAAATAAAGAAAATACTATTTTAAGCAGGAGTTAATTTAATAATGGCAGACAATCCTGGATTAGGAGAGCAGGCGCTCAATAAAGCAGCAGAGATAGGATTATCTAGCCAATTAGATGAAGTAGAAAGTTTAGATGTAAACATCAAAACCGATCCGCTGAAACTGGTTCAGGGAGAAGTGGATTCAGTGACGATTGAAGGTGAAGGTATGGTTATGCAGAAAGACCTCCGCATGGAGGAATTTGAAATGCAAATGACTAATGTTGCCATTAATCCCCTGAGTGTAGCTTTCGGCAAAATTGAACTCACTAAACCTACTGAAGCTAATGCACAGGTTGTGTTAACTGAGGCTGATATTAATCGCGCCTTTAACTCTGAATATGTGCGATCGCAACTGCAAAGTCAACAAATCCATATTAACGGGAAACTGACGAGTATTGAGCCTCAACATGTAGAGTTTCGACTACCTGGTGATGGAAAAGTAGCAATAAATGCCACTATCAAATTAGTAGAAACAGGTGAAAATCAGCAAGTTGCTTTTTCCGCAGTCCCCCAAATTAGCGCTAATGGAAAAACTGTTTCTCTGGAAAATGTCGAATATGGCGAAAGTGAGGAAATATCGCCAGAGTTGACAAAAGCTTTGGTAGAGCAAACTAGCGAACTTTTAAATTTGAGTAACTTTGATTTAGAAGGAATAACCTTGCAAGTTAACCAACTAAAAGTAGAAGTAGGTAAACTAACTCTACAAGCTGAAGCTTATGTTGAACAAATTCCTTCTAGTTAAAAATAGGACATTAATAAATTCAGGATAATAATAATGGAAACTACAGACACAACGCAAACAAGTTCAACACCTTTTCCCAATATTCCACCAGTTATTGAAAGTAACGACAGTGAGTATCTTGATAGCGGCGTACCTAGCACAGTTGCGATCGCAGGACATCCCCTACATCCCCTGAGTGTGACCTTTCCCATCGCCTTTTTAGCCGCCGCCTTGGGAAGCGACATCGGCTACTGGTTAACTAGTGATTTCTTCTGGGCTAAAGCTTCACTATGGTTAATCGGACTAGGATTAGCTGGAGGCGTCCTTGCATCAGCCATCGGCCTGAGCGACTTTTTTAGAATTGAACGAGTTCGCAAGCGCAGCGCCGGTTGGGCGCATTTAATACTTAACGTTTCTCTAATAGTTTTAAGTCTAGTTAACTTCCTTCTGCGCTTGGGCGACGCTGAATCCCGAATACTACCTTGGGGACTGGTTCTCTCGCTCATTGTCGGTACGCTGGTTAGTATTTCCGGCTGGTTCGGTGCTGAACTTTCCTATCGTCACAAAATCGGTGTTGTGGGTGCAGGTAGCAGAAGATATCCTTAACTCTAAATTCTTCCTTGTCTATTTAATAAGGCATAGCAAGAGTTTCAAGCTGATAAATTTCAGAGACTTCAATTGGTAGAGTTTTATTTCTAGCGATGCCTGCGGCGGCAAGCAACGTAGTATTGAAAGCGGCTCATCAATTCTTTAGCGTAATTTTCGCAATCACTGCTCATTTGACCCCATTTACCAAAAAGCGATAGCTAAAAAGCTTATACAGTAATACTTTTAGCCTATTTTCTCTCTGGTATCAGCTACGCTATATTTACCCCTTTACTCATATTACTCTCTGAGTATATGCTGTTTACTATCTATTCACAGCATATACTCAGAGAGCTTTTATACTATTTCTTCGACTTTCCAAACACCCTCTACTGCTCAAAGAAAAATCAAGGGTTTCGACAATTTTGCAAGGCGTAGAGTGAATAATTACCCAAAAACTCTCTAAGGGAGTTTCTTGGTTAGGTTTTAAGTAGCATTACGTAAAAGAAAGCAATTTGTTCTTTAGACGCACAGAGATTATAGAGGAAATCCGTGCAATTACATTATTGGTGTAAGTAAGTCGGCGTTAAAAAATAAACCTATGTAACGAAATATAAAGTCGGTAAAGAGTTTATAAATGAATCGTTATAAGGTTTTTACAAAACTCAACATCCCTTGGGTTTATCGTGCCGACTTACTTAAGTAGGTGGGCGTGAGATAAGCAAAATGTGTAACAATAAGTAAAGACAGTGAATGCAATATGTAGGTATAAAAAATGCCAGCACGTCTGTTTCAGGTCAGGGAAAAAACGATTGTCTGTGCTCATTGCTTACATCCTTGTTCAGAAGTTAAGACACATAAGATCCTGTGGAGTTGGAGTGCAATTCACGCTCAATATCTGGCAATTGATCGCAATTACATCTAACGGCGTCAGCAAACTTACAACACGCCTCAGCTATGTTGTATAGCGGTTCTCGACCCAGTGAGGTACAATTTTGACCTCTCTCCTAAAAGGAGAGAAGCTTTGAATTGTTCCCCCTTCCCGAAGCGGGAAGGGGGTTAGGGGGTTAGGTCTATTTGCATACCTATACCTCACGTGATTGAAAATGGCTATAAGAGTAGGACTCAAAGTAGCAGTTGATATTTGTTAACGTCCATGTCGTCAGGAATCTTCAGTACTAGATAATTATAGTTAAATACTTATTTAACCATTGTAGTTATTAGCATAACAGAATTTTGGCGGAGTAGTCAAATGATTGTTTGAGTATTTGAGTAAAATGTCAGATACTGCTATGATATGGGGATGATTGAGAAAATAAATTACGAAAACCGCGCTAAAATCTTCACGGCTCTTTCAGATGCAACACGCCTGCGTCTAGTAGATTTACTGTTGAATACTGACGAAATCAGCTGTTCAGAAATTGCCGAGCAGTTGGGTATTAGCTTGTCTCTTTCTTGTCACCACTTGAAAGTTTTGACGGAAGCAGGTTTGGCGAAGAACTATAAAAAAGGGCAAACAAGATACTACTCAATTGATTGTGCTGTTCTCAATAGTACTTTAGAGAGTTTAAATAGTCTTATTAGATGAATAGTATTCTATACCAATATTGGTTCTTAACCTTGGTTGTGATCAAGGACAATTGAATGTATTTCTATTGACATATATCTAATGGGCTGAAAATCAGCGATCGCTTTTAGCAGACTACTCTTTCCCCAACCCGATGGGCCAATAATTACAAACTTTTCTTTTGGTTTCACAGCAAAGCTAACATCTTGTACAGCCGTAAACCGATGCCTACTTCCCTTAGAGATAATCTGGAATTTCCAAGTGACCACAGATGTAAGCTCCTATTGCGTATTGCATCCAAAAGAGAAATAATATATCTTTATATTTTTATAAATACGGTAAATTAATAGAGATACAGTATTTTATGAATTTAAACGAAATTATTACACAGTCAGAACCAAAAAACAAGGTGTGTTAAGAAGTTCGTAACTTTTCACCGAAACCTCCGTGCCGTTGAGAGCAGCTACATTCATGTATGGGGGTAAGCTAAAACCCATCTAATTTGCAGATGAAAATTTTCTCAATATATTGTGGGGTGGGCAGCGTTCGACTGAGCGCTCACGCCGAAGTCTTGCCCGCCTTGATTATGCAACTTGAATGCCGATTAGCTTAAGACAGGGGCGAATTGATTCGCCGTCAAATATTGAACCAGGATAAAGGAGTGCAGTGTTGATGGAAAGACTTAAACTTGGACGTTCCGGGCTAGAAGTATCACGACTATGTTTTGGCGGCAACGTGTTTGGATGGACTATTGATGAAGATACTTCATTTGAGATTTTAGATCACTTCATAGAGGCTGGAGGTAATTTTATTGACACTGCTGATGTCTATTCTAAATGGGTTCCTGACAATCAAGGTGGAGAGTCGGAGATCATCTTAGGGAAGTGGCTCAAGCAGCGTGGCAACCGTGACAAAGTGGTAATTGCCACTAAAGTTGGTAATGACATGGGTATTAAAGGCAAAGGACTTTCTCCCAAACACATCCAACAAGCTGTTGAAGACTCATTGCACAGATTACAAACCGATTATATTGATTTGTATCAATCACATATTGATGATCAAAGTACTCCCCTTGCAGAAACCCTAGAAACTTATGGGGAATTAATTCATCAGGGAAAAGTGCGCTTCATTGGTGCTTCAAACTATAGTGCAGAGCGTTTAATAGAGGCATTACAAATCAGCCAGCAGCATAGTTATCCTCGCTATGAGAGCCTTCAGCCTCGTTATAACTTGTATGACAGAGCCGAGTACGAGCAGGAGCTACAACAAATCTCCCAAGAACAATTAATTGGTGTGATTAGCTATTCCTCTCTGTGCAGTGGCTTTCTTTCTGGTAAATATCGCTCAGAAAAAGACCTGTCTATTAGTGCCCGTGGTAATTCTGTCAAGAAATATTTGAATGCTCGTGGTTTAGCAATTCTAGAGGCACTGGATGAAGTGGCCAAGATTTATAATGCTACTCCCACCCAAATTGCTCTGGCCTGGCTAATTGCGCGTCCCACTATTACCGCTCCTATTGTTAGCGCTACAAAAGTTGAGCAGCTTCAAGATATCATCATATCTGTAGATATTAAACTTGAGCCAGATGCTATTCATCTTCTAAATCAAGCCAGTTCCTCAAACAAGTAGTTCAATAAACATTCAACGAACAAGCGCTCTCCACAATGCGTTGACGTAGAAAGAGAACATTAGTCTGCGTGGGCCGACTACCTTTCCCTAAGAGATGCTACGCCTAGCTTGCTTGTATTGTAGGGGTATGCCTACGTTTGTGTAGCCGAGACTTCCAGTCGTTCGGGCTGCTAAAATTTTCCTTAGTCTCTAGCCTGTAGAAAATGCGTCGAAACCGTAACCAAACAATATTTATAATTCTTTCTATGCTCATCGTTGTACCGATGGGCTTTTTGTTTAAATATTATAATGGGCCTGCCCATCAGTGGTTTAATGACTACGGAGCCGCTATATTTTACGAAATATTTTGGTGTCTATTCGCATTTTAGTTTTTCAGAAGTCGGGCGGCGGTAATCCAAATTCCTCTATGGGTTTTTGTCATCACTTGTATATTAGAATTCTTGCAACTTTGGCATCCGCCACTATTAGAAGAGATTCGCGCCACCTTGATAGGTAAATTGTTACTTGGTACTACCTTTGTTTGGTGGGATTTTCCTCATTATGTATTGGGTTCTGTTTTAGGTTGGTTGTGGCTGCGACAATTACACGGAAAGTAATAACGAGATAACCTGTGACCTTACTATATCCCTGAAGTCAATTCTCAACAGCCTACAAATAGTGCCGCTACTCTTGTGGAGAGTTATGCAGCAGGAAAACGGGACTGTAGTAAAGCAGAAGTGGGTAATGCTGATTTGCAAGGCATAAACTTGAGAGGATCTGACCTCAGTTATGCTGACTTGAGTGAAGCTAACCTGAATAGTGCTAATCTCAGTCAAGCTAATCTGAAGGATGCCGATCTTAGGGGAGCATTATTGAAGTTGAATGATTCTACTTGCCTCAAGATAGAAGATTTTTCTCCTAAAAGAGTTGTATTTTGGTAAGAAAGCCGATCTATGAGGTTGACAATGGAGGCAAAAAGTGAAAGCTTCAACCGACGCGCACCGCTAATTACTGCTGGAATTTTTCTTGGTGTGGGTCTTGGAGGATTTCTTGATGGAATATTACTGCATCAGCTCCTCCAGTGGCATCATATGCTCAGTAGCATTCGACCTCTGACTAACACGGCGAATATAGATTTGAACATGGTATGGGATGGGTTATTTCATGCCTTAGATTGGATATTCACCGTGGTAGGACTTGTGTTGCTATGGCGTGCAGGAGGGCGTGATGATGTTCCTTGGTCATCACAAACCTTTATTGGGTCAATAGTGATTGGATCTGGGTTATTTGACTTTGTTGAAGGTTTAATTGACCACCAAATTCTCGGTATCCATCATGTGAAACCAGGTCCAAATCAGTTAGTTTGGGATCTAGCATTTCTTGCATTCGGTGCGCTACTAATTGTTATCGGCTCTATAGTGATAAAAAAAGAGTCAGTAGTCGATAGTCAATAATCATTGGGCATTGGGCATTGGGCATTGGGCATTGGGCATTGGGCATTGGGCATTGGGCATGGGGCATGGGGCATGGGGCATTGATTATTAATTCTTCTCCCTCATCTCCCCCTGCTCCCCCCATTCCCCACTCCCCACTCCCCACTCCCCACTCCCCATTACCCCTTATCCCCACAGAGGGCCCCACCTTCCCCACTCCCCCATCCCCCACTTATGCCTACAGATACTTTTGAAAAAACTAGCTGGAGTTGGCAGCTTTCTCAATTTCAACAACAAGTGGGAGAATGGTGGGAATACCAGTTTTACCGCTTTGAACAGGCTTTGCCAGAATTGCCTACTGGATGGTCAATTAGCCCTTGGCTGGGTGAGTTGTTAAAATTTCTGTTTTGGTTGGTACTAGGCTTATTTATAGCTTGGGTAGGTTGGCGATTATGGCGAGAATTCAGTCCTTATGTATATTCTTGGCTGAGTAGAAGTGGTAGTCTGATTGATTTTCGCGTAAAAACTCGCTCTAGTGAGTCATCCATAGCCCTTTTGTTGGAGCGATCGCAAGAATTTTACCATCAAGGTAACTACCGTGAGGCTTGCCGTTGTGTTTATTTAGCAACGTTGCAGCAGTTGGATCAAAAAGCGATCGCACCCGACAAACTCAGCCGCACAGATGGAGAATATCTGCAATTGCTGCGATCGTCTGTAACTCCCATACAGCCTTATGAAACTTTAATTACCACTCACGAGCAATTATGTTTTGGTAATGCTGAGATTTTGCCAGACAATTATCAGCAGTGTCGGCAAGCTTATCGGGAAATTTCCCCAGAATGAAAAAGCGAATTCAATTCGCTGCTACACAGGCAAAGTCCGCCTGCGCGGACTAAGGAAAAATTGAGTGTTTGAAACCCACGCAGGTGGGTTTTGCTTGTGTAGACGCGGTTTCTAACCGCCCTTTTAACCTTAAGTTGACTATATTTTCCAGATTGCCTACTTTGCGGCGATCGTGATCGCTTTTTCTACAGCTTCCAAAGCCGTATTTACTTCCGCCTCTGTGACAATTAGCGGTGGTACAAATCGGACTACTTTTGGCCCGGCTGGTACGAGCAATACGCCCTCGTTGATGGCAGCATTGACAATATCGGCTGCGGTTAGCCCAATGTCGGCTCGCAACTCCAAACCGTTGATTAAACCCCAACCCCGAACTTCGCTAATGTGCTGAGGATATTTCGCTGCGATCGCTCTCAATCCAGTTCGCAACTGTTCACCCCGATCTTCCACATTCTGCAAAATATTTTCCCGCTGTAATGTCTGGCAAACACTGAGTGCCACACCACACACAAAAGGATTCCCGCCAAAGGTGCTGGCGTGTTCCCCTGGTTGAAAAACATCGCAGAATTTCTTACTCATCATTGCGCCGATGGGAATACCGCCACCTAAGCCTTTGGCACTGGTGAAGATATCCGGTTCAACGCCGAGATGTTCGTAACCCCATAATTTGCCACTACGCCCCATGCCAACTTGCACTTCATCGAAAATCAATAAAACGCCAGTTTCGTCGCAAATCTGCCGGAGCTTTTTGAAATAGGCAATATCTCCGGGACGCACACCGCCCTCTCCCTGCAATGGCTCGATCAGAATCGCCGCTACCCGATAATCACCTTCATCCAACTCGCTAATTGCCACTTCCACAGCATTAATATCGTTGTAATTTACGTAGTGGAACCCAGGAACCAAGGGATCAAAATACTTTTGATACTTCGGTTGTGCGGTGGCGGTAACGGTTGCTAAAGTCCGTCCGTGGAAACTGGCATGGGCGGTTAAAATAATCGGTTTTTCAATGTCTAATACTGTGTGGGCATATTTCCGCGCCAGTTTAATTGCAGCTTCGTTAGCTTCAGCTCCAGAGTTGCAGAAAAATACGCGATCGGCACAGGAATGATCAACGATCCATTTTGCCAATTCACCTTGCTCAGGAATGTAGTACAAATTAGAGACATGGTGCAGCTTCTGGATTTGGCGTGTCACCGCTTCTACCATTGCTGGGTGGGCGTGTCCCAAAGTACAAGTTGCAATTCCCGCTACAAAGTCTAGATATTCTCGCCCCTGTGTATCCCAAACCCGGCATCCAGCACCCCGTTCTAGGGCTAAGGGAAACCGGGCGTAGGTGGACATGACAGCTTCATTAAAGCTATCTGCTTCAAAGGGACTAGATGCTGACCCTGAATCTGGGGGGATGGTGGCTTGGTCAACGAGAGTTTGTAGGCTCACTACCGCTCCTCCTGAAAGTTTTTCATTATATAGTTATTTACTAGTTTCGTAGAAATCCCTAAAAAATACTTTTTATTTAGCACAACTCGTACTTCTTCTTAAGTTAACGCTTATATCACCTCAAACGCTTGGCGGTGGTGAAAAAACTTTGTACTCAAGACTTGAGCAATTGAAAGCTACAAATCCCCGATTTCTTAAAGAAGTAGGGGATTTTGTTTATCACGATTGACTTAGTAACCCAACCGCCATTTCCACATGCATCTTAGCCTTGTGCAAATTCAGCAGGTTCTCTTGCTCAAACCGATCGGGGTAAGCCATCCTCCTACCTTCCAAGGTTATTTTGATCAATGCTGCTTGCTCATCTGTGGGTGAATTTATTTCATCAATCACCCCTTCAAAAAATTGAATGATGCTAAATCCAGGAGATTTTAATCCCTTTCCTTCTCTCACCTGCTGGAGTGCTAGCTGAGGAAATGCCATCAGAGAAGTCATGTAGCTGACTTTGTATGCTGCACTTGCTGTAGGCTTAATACCGTATCGACGGCATAAGTCGCGTAATTCTGGGATGGTTTTGATTTCTAACTCGGAACGCGTGAACATAAAATAGAATTACCTCTTGGTAAAAGTGGTATCGGTAGGTAACAACTTTTCGAGGGATGATACTTACCGATTCAAAACTCCATTGGAATGTATACATTCTAATCAAGTGTTATTCATATATCTCAACAATGCCGAATCCCAAAGGTAATCCACAAAATTTAGAACCAGCCCCGTCAAGTAGAGAAGATAAATTAACTGATAATCTTAGTTTCCGGGTTACTAAGGATATGAAGGAAGAAGTGAAAGCACAAGATGACCCCCCAGAGTTCTGTAGACGCGCTATCCAGAAAGCACTAGACAATAAAAAAGACAAGTAGTCCGGAGTTATTTAGATAACTTGTAGTTTAAATATAATAAAAAGGACGAATGCTATAAAGTTAGTAGAAAACTAGAAAAACTAGCCTAAAAGTACTATTATTACGTTATTCTAAATACTTGATTACCAGTATTAAAAATCTGCTCTGCGATTAAATTAAATGTTGTACTTAGTTTAAATATACTAAAAAGGACGAATGCTAAAAAGTTAGCAGAAAATTAGAAAAATTAGGTTAAAAGTACTATTTTTACCTCATTCTCAACACTTGAGCAAAAATATCAACGTATCCAAAAGGAGTTAATGGCTGGGGCGATCGCTCTTGGCGGTGTTTTCATCATTGGCACTTTGTGGTATGGAATAATAGAGGGCTGGTCATGGGAAGACGCAGCTTACATGACAGTCATCACTTTAGCGACTGTGGGATATGGAGAGACGCACCCACTGGGTAGCCGAGGACGGTTGTTTACAATTGCCCTGATTTTGTTGGGTGTGGTGAATATCGGTTACATTGTCAACAGATTTACAGAAGCGATCATTGAAGGCTACTTTCACGAAGGAATTCGGCTACAGCAGCAGAGGCGCTTAATGGAATCCCTATCAGAACATTACATCATCTGTGGATTTAGTCGAACTGGTCGTCAAATTGCCAAGGAATTTCAGGCAGAAGATGTACTTTTTGTGGTAATTGATTCGGAGGTAGAATCTGTACAAAGGGCACAGATGGAAGGTTACACGGCATACCAAGGTGACGCTACCCTAGATGATACACTCCTAAAAGTTGGTATTGAAAGAGCAACTTGTATCGTTGCAGCACTTCCTTCAGATGCCGAAAATTTATATATTGTTTTATCAGCAAAAACACTGAATACCGGAATTCGGGCGATCGCACGGGCAAGTACAGAAGAAGCTTTGCAGAAGTTACGACGCGGTGGTGCAGATGAAGTGATATCCCCCTATATTACTGGTGGGAAACGCATGGCTGCTGCGGCTCTCAGACCGCAAGTATTGGACTTTGTAGACGGGATTTTGACAGGTGCAGACCGTCAGTTATATATGGAAGAATTTTTACTCGACCCAGTTTCTTGTCCCTTTGTGGGTCAGAGTTTGCAAAAAGCGAGATTGCGATCGCAAACTGGGGCATTAGTTTTGGCAATTCGTCGCCTTGATGGGACTTTAATTGGTGGCCCCACTGGCGATACGGTGTTAATGCCGGGAGATCGGCTAATTGGAATGGGTACAGCTGAACAGTTGCGTGACCTTAATCAAATTCTCGGCCCAATTGGTTCTCAGAAATTGCGTAAACCTAAGAATAACTGATTTTATTTTTCCTTAATTACTTTTTTATACTAATTTTAGGTAATTATTGCATAGTGTAATTGCATAAGTGGATAGTATAAGATTATGCAATGAGACTTACTTTAGCGATCGCCACAATATTTACTTTTACTTTGGGATTTTATACCACACAGACCATTGCTGCTCCTCTGGCAACTCCCAAAAGCTTTACAGATTGGTGTCAGCAGAAATCAACTTTACCTCCACAGACAAAACATACTGTTGAGGTACTGTTAAAAATTGCCCAGACTCAAAATTGCAAGCAGGCTAATCAAAAGCTGACTAATTTGACTAAACTCTCCCTCAACTCAAATGAAATCAGCGATATCAAGCCTTTGTCTACTCTGACTAATTTGACTTCTCTCGACCTCGGCTCAAATGAAATCAGCGATATCAAGCATTTGTCTTCTCTGACTAATTTGACTTCTCTGGACCTCGGCTCAAATGAAATCAGCGATATCAAGCCTTTCTCTGCTCTGACAAAATTGACTTTTCTCTCGCTCCACTCAAATAAAATCAGTGATATCAAGCATTTGTCTGCTCTGACAAAATTGACTTCTATCGACCTCGGCATAAATGAAATCAGCGATATCAAGCCTTTGTCTGCTCTGACTAATTTGACTTCTATCGACCTCGGCACAAATGAAGTTAGCAATATTAAGCCTTTGTCCGCTCTGACTAATTTGACTTCTATCGACCTCCGCTCCAATAAAATTAGCGATATCAAGCCTTTGTCCACTCTGACTAATTTAACTTCTCTCTCTCTGCGCTCAAATGAAGTCAGCAATATTAAACCTTTGTCTACTCTGACTAATTTGACTTATCTCTACCTCAACTCAAATGAAATCATTGATATCAAGCCTTTGTCTAATCTGACTAATTTGACTATTCTCTCCCTTGAATCAAATGAAATTAGCGATGTCAAGCCTTTGTCCGCTCTGACTAATTTGACTAAACTCTCCCTTAACTCAAATAAAATCAGTGATATCAAGCCTTTATCCGCTCTGACAAAATTGACTTTTCTGAATATTAAGAATAACGCGATCGCACCCCAAATATGTCCTGTAAAACCAGAGTCTATTTGTCAATTTGATGAGCTTTAAATGAGACTAATAACTCACTTTCTCCATCCATGTATAGGTGCTATGCCTTTAGTCACCTGATTTTATTAATTATTCTCTTTTGGTAGATTACGCTTAAATCAGCCACTGTAAAATATTGGCTTTGCAAACCAATGCCCAATACCCAATTAATCATCAATTTCTTTCCACCCATGCATGGCTGCTATGCTTTTTGTAACCAATTCGATCGCAATTGGGGGAGCTTCTGATATCAAAATGCTAGGGTAAACTGCTGCACCCCAGTCGGGATGAATTAATACACGGCATTGATTTTTAATCACTGGATAGTTGAGCAAAGCTTTGACAACTGCTGTGTCATCGTGGGGAATTGCTCCGGGATGGGACAATAAAGGATAGCCTGTACGAGGGTCGATCAGGTCTGTTAAATAGCCGCGATCGCGCAGATTAAATGCCAAATCACAGCCAAATATCATAAACTTTTCTCGCAAGCATTCTTTCTCTGTCTCTACTTCTGTCGTCTTTTCGACTAGTTGATTACGCGATTGCTGTAAGACAATCACTACTCGTAAAAATGGCTGCCGTTTCCAATCTGGTAATATCCGTTCGCAGTTGGCACAGATATATGGAGTGGGAGCATGAATTGAAATTTGAACCGCTTGTCCCGTTTCGGCAACTAAGTTAATGGGACAGGCTTGCTCCGAAGTGTAAACTCTAGAATAGTTCACTAAATTGATGCGGTTTTTGCAAGTTTTTTAATTTAATCTCCGGTATAGATGATAGCTCTTAAAAGTTGCAAAGAATCATCCCTTTTCTCTAATATGTTACTTTTTTTGGCAGCAATTGTTAATAATTTGATAATTTTAATCCGATTTTTATCCTTTATTAACCTTTTTTAATGGGATTTGCGGCGATCGCTGCGTGTGGTAGACAAGCGATGCCTATGGCGGGCTACGCCTATACTCCTGAAATTTGGTCGATCAAAATCTCAAAAAACGGCCTTCATTTCAGGCGATTTGCAGTCAAAACCAAAATGGTATAACTGTCAGCAAAGCAGGATTAAACAGGCATCTGGTGAGGCAAAGTGCGTCAGAGTTTCGCCCGGAGCAATGCTCCAAAGTTAGATCGGTTTTTAATTCTCAGTTAGATAGCTATATTCTCAATAAAAACAGCCATTTCGCTGCGATGCCTGCGGCGGGCTGCGCCTACGCACTATTAAATAGGTGATTTATATCCCTAATTTTTAACACCTCACTTTGGAGCGTTGCTCCCGTTTCGTGCAAAGACAAGTTGAAAATTCAAAGGTAATCTTGTCTGCTAGGAAATGTGCTAACCGATGCAGCATAGTTTCGATAGCACCCAATTAATTAAGTTTTAAAGAATTCACTGGCACTTCATCCCAAGAATCGACTGTCCGCAATTGCGCGACCCAACCTGCTGCCTTTTGTGTCTCAGTCAAATTATTCTCAAAGGAATCATGACAATCTTTGGCTTGAGATTCATTACAAGTGGCAATACAGGCATGAATCATTCCAGACGGATCAATTTGCTCATTTACCCAAATAGTCATAGAGTATTCCCTTAAAAACTTTAGCGAAAAAAGCTATTCGTCATTTTAGAACACTATTAGAGTCGAAAATTAGAGAGCAAAATCGGTAACAACTAGTGACCAATTACCGATTACTAATTTACAATTACCTAGTTCCGCCTCGTCTGGTAGTCTAAAGCACCAACTATATTATCAATGCGATAAAGCTGTGGCATCTTTCGCACCTGCTTGTTTTGCCGATTATTTATCCTTACCTAAAAGCTGATACATATGTTCGATAATCAGCGCTATCCTTAACAAGGATAACTCTAGCAAAAGCCACATGACCACGCCACCTGCTGTAAACAGATTACTAATTTCCATCTAGTATTCTTTTAATTACTGTGATTCATAATTAAAAATTTTTAGTCCAAATCAAAGAAATAATTATTTTAAGGATGAAGTGGATTGTTGACAATTACAGGTACTTGGCTTTTTCGCAATAAGATAAGCAGACATACCTGTTAAAATAAGAAAACAGATAATACTTGTCCACAAAAATAAAGTTCGTTTACTCAGCAGACTCGGTTTTATATTTGGTCTATTAAAACTGTTTACGTAATCAATAGCAAGAGGTAAAGACACTTCATCGAGTTCAACCCATTCTGTCAACACATCTCCATTTTTAAGATTAGCGTATAGGTATCCAGGCTTGATTTTATGCTCTCTAATAGTGAAAGTATAATTATTATTTAGTTTTACTACTAGGTCTGATCTACCTCCTATTCTTCGCTCCTTAGGTTTTAGCTGTCGTGACTCTAACAAACTAATAACTTTTTCTTGTAATAACATATTTACTTCTTAATAAATCCTAGAAAACTTTTTAATAATTCGTATTGGTAATTTCTATATTCGCCCTCTGCTTCTGCCAGATTTGATTGTGGGGTTACTTTCCATATCTGCTCGATAATTTCGTCATCTGATTTTCCTTCTAATCTCAATGTTTTCACTAGGTTTCTTTCTTGTTCTACTTTATCGGATTTTTTAATATTTTCAGCAGCATTTTATAGTAAATTTTTGGGATTTTCTAACAGTTTTTCAACTTCCGGTGCGATTACTACAAAAGTCTCAGGAGTGTAAACGTTGTTGCCTGTTTGTCTCCTTCTGTCATTTTCTTTGCCAGAGTTGACATTGTTTGGAACCTCTCCGGTAGTTCCTCTGTAAAGGTGAGACATTTTTAAACTTGTTTTATAACTAATAACTGTTACCATCCAATCAACACTTAGTTTGTAATACATCTTCAACCATGTTCTGAGAGCAATTTCTTTCTTAGCTTCCTCTCCAAAAATTCTTCGAGTTTTATCTAAGTCTTTCTCCCACACTGGTACTCTACTTACTAAACGGCCAATATGAGCTAAACGTTTTTCCATCAGCTCACGAAGAATATCTACCCACCATTTGCCAAAGCGATCATAAACAGTAGGTTTTCCATAGTCTCCAAGTTCATCACAGCAGATGTAAAATTCTTCCATTTGATCTACTGTAGCTAAGTGCAAGCCGTCAAAATCAGTTGGCTTTATACTCGCTAGTTCAATCTTTTCTTTTGTAATGGCGATCGCATCATTGGTATCGGCTGGTTTTCTTGGTTGCGCTAACAGTATTAATACAACATCCTCTAAGACTATTTTGCTATTCCCACCTTTCTCATCAGAATATACCCGCACGTCGTGCTGAATACCTGCATACCTGTTGTAGAAGGGAAAAGATTGGATTATTATGCTCATTTTTTAATTTTATCTGTGTTATGCAATATATGTTTGACAAACATAGTACATTAGTACGTCCACAAATTTACGCCTAATGTCTAAACATATATCACAAAAAACTTGGCAAAAAGCACATAAGTAGACTTACTGAGATATTGCATTAGTCCCAACAACCGCTTCAAAATGAATTTGTGGATTGCATAGCTAAAGCGTTCTAAAGAGTACTGAGCAAGGGTTTGAGTCCACTTGAGTGGACTTTGGCTATCAGCCTCGGCATTTTGAAAAAAGGTATGAGAGTAATTCGTACTGCAATTAAGCAATGCCAAAAGTCTTTCTCATAAAACTATCGCAGGTTAATATCACTCCTGCTTTCTCTCTGCTATCCTCAGTTTGGCCGATCGCGATCGCGGATTATTAGCAATTTCCTCTTCTTGAGCAATAATCGGCTTTTTTGTCAAGACCTTTAATAAAGGTAAATTTCTCAAACCATGCTTCACCGGCCGGTCTTCCAAACTGTGAAAACTGATAATCGCAATTCTGCCACCAGGGACAAGGGCATTTGGTGCTTTATCCAAAAAGGTTTCTAGGGATTTTAACTCATCGTTGACGACAATTCGTAGAGCTTGAAAAACACGGGTAGCGGGGTGAATTCTACCATAACGGTATTTCGGGGGAACTGAAGAAGCGATCGCTTCAGCTAATTCAACAGTTGTGTGCAACGGACGCCGTTCAACAATGCGTCTGGCAATGCGCCGCGATAATCTCTCCTCACCGTACTTAAAAAAAATATCTGCTAAATCCGCTTCATCCCAATTATTAATCACATCAGCAGCAGTTAGCGATCGCCCTCGATCCATTCGCATATCCAAATTTGCAGCTTGGCGAAAGCTGAAACCCCGTTCTGCCTGATCTAAATGGTAAGAACTCACCCCCAAATCGGCGAGAATACCGTCGAAAGTGTTAGGGGTAAACTCGTAGGCAGCAAAATTGCTATGAATAAATTGTATGCGAGCCTCTGAAGGAGGATCTCCGCTAACGCCATATTCAGCTAAATTCTTCTGCGCTGCTGCTAAAGCATCTTCATCTTGGTCAATCGCCGTTACCCGTACATCTGCCGCAGCTTCTAAAATCAGGCGACTGTGACCACCACCGCCTACCGTCACATCTAAATAATGCCCGCCCGGACGCACCGCCAAACCCTCAATTACTTCCCGACCCAAAACGGGAATATGGGAAAAATTCTGCGCTTCAAGTCCCTGATATCCAGCTTCCATATAATAATTGAAGAAGTGCAACAAAATGAAACATCAAGTAAAATCCCTCCTCTGTCACCCCCTCTCCAACATACCCCTGTATGGGCAATACATGTAGACGCTCTCAAGGTAGCTTTCCCTAAAAGTATTGCTGCTAATAATCTGTCCAGTTGAAATTGACTGGTTAGGGCTGACGCTTCCCTGTCACCGCGTCTGGCCATCGATACCTCTTGAGAGATTACTACAGTCCTTAATTTGGCTTGACAAACAAGATAAATTGGGTCTGGTTGGCATCTGGGCGGTTCAATTCAAAATTATGCCTTTGGCACGCTACACGAACACAACAGGAGAACACAAAATCTATGACCAGACTAGAAACCCGCACTGAACCAATGCTGCTAAACATGGGGCCACAACACCCCTCAATGCACGGGGTTCTGCGGCTAATTGTTACCCTGGATGGCGAGGATGTGGTTGATTGTGAACCGGTTATCGGCTACCTGCACCGGGGAATGGAAAAAATCGCCGAGAACCGCACTAATGTTATGTACGTCCCCTACGTCAGTCGCTGGGACTACGCGGCGGGAATGTTCAACGAAGCCGTCACTGTCAACGCCCCAGAAAAGCTTGCAGGTGTCGCTGTCCCCAAACGCGCTAGCTACATCCGCGTCATCATGCTGGAGTTGAACCGCATCGCTAACCACTTGCTGTGGTTTGGCCCCTTCCTCGCTGACGTGGGCGCTCAAACTCCCTTCTTCTACCAGTTCCGGGAACGGGAGATGATTTATGATTTGTGGGAAGCCGCCACAGGTTATCGGATGGTGAACAACAATTACTTCCGCGTTGGTGGGGTAGCAGCCGATTTACCTTACGGTTGGGTAGATAAGTGTGTGGAATTCTGCGATTACTTAATACCCAAAGTTGATGAGTACGAACGCTTAGTAACCGATAACCCCATCTTCCGGCGACGTATTGAGGGTATTGGTACTATCACCCGTGAAGAAGCAATCAACTGGGGACTTTCTGGCCCAATGTTACGCGCATCTGGCGTGCAATGGGATTTGCGGAAAGTTGACCATTACGAATGCTATGACGATTTCGACTGGGACGTGCAGTGGGAAACCGCCGGTGATTGCTTTGCCCGTTACGTGGTGCGGATGCGGGAAATGCGCGAATCTGTGAAGATTATTCGCCAAGCAATTAAAGGACTTCCTGGCGGCCCTTACGAAAATCTGGAAGCTAAACGTTTAGCCGCAGGGAAAAAATCAGAATGGGACGCATTTGATTATCAATTCATCGGCAAAAAAGTTTCCCCTACTTTCAAGATTCCCAAGGGCGAAATCTACTCTCGTGTAGAAAGTGGTAAAGGTGAATTGGGAATTTATTTGGTTGGCGATGATAATGTCTTCCCCTTACGTTGGAAGATTCGCGCAGCCGACTTCAACAACCTCCAAATTCTCCCACATTTACTGCGCGGAATGAAGGTTGCAGATGTTGTGGTCATCCTCGGCAGTATTGACATAATCATGGGGTCTGTAGATAGGTAGATAATATCTATCTAAGTACTTTTGAGAGCAGTTGTATTACAGTGCAACTGCTCTATTTTTTTCTAGCATTGCGTAAATCTTAGAGAAGTCGGGGATCTGAGTCTTGTGATTTGAACGAAATCAAATAGGATTGCTATAACATAGGTACGAAATATTTATAAATGCTCTCTTTTTAAGAGTTTTAAATAATGCCCCGGATTTTTGACAACATTAACTTACAACTGCTACCGATTTTGCGAGAAACTCTCAAAGTCTCTTATCGGGCAGATTTTTGTGTTGGCTACTTCAACCTTAGAGGTTGGCGAAGAATTGATGATTTAATCGAACAGTATGTTGGTAGTGAAAAGGCTTGTTGCCGTTTGCTAATCGTGATGCAAAGCTTGCCGAGTGATGAAGTTCATGCAGCATTTACCCTTAGTAGTGGTGATAGAGGGATTGATAATAGTAGCATTGTGCGGTTTAAAAAACGCATGGCCTCGGAATTTCGCAAGCAGTTGACTATCGGTGCGCCGACTAATCAGGATGAAGCGGGCTTGCGGCGGTTAAGTCATCAGCTAAAAACTCACAAACTAATTATTAAACTGTTTCTGGGCCACGCCCTTCACGCCAAGTTATATCTTGTGCATCGTCATGACGCCAACACTCCAACTGTGGGATTCTTGGGTAGTAGTAATTTAACTCTTCCCGGACTGGCGAAACAAGGGGAGTTAAATGTTGATATTTTAGATCACGATGCTTGCAATAAACTACAAAAGTGGTTTAGCGATCGCTGGCAAGATTACGGTTGTGTAGATATATCTCAAGACTTGGCAGAGATTATTGACCAGAGTTGGGCTAGGGAGGAGTTAATCTCACCTTACTACATCTACCTCAAGATAGCTTACCACTTATCCCATGAAGCGATCGCTGGACTTTCAGAATTTCGTATCCCTCGTGAATTTAACAATTTATTTGATTTCCAAAAAGCCGCAGTGCAGCTAGCAGCACGTCATGTAACTAGGCGTGGTGGGGTGTTAGTGGGCGATGTCGTTGGTTTGGGTAAAACTTTAGTTGGAACCGCGCTAGCTAAGATATTACAAGAAGATTGTTATTTAGAAACATTGATTCTTTGCCCGAAAAACTTAGTACCAATGTGGCAAGAATATGTAAATAATTATCGGCTACTTGCCGAAGTTATGTCAATAAGTCAAGTACAAAATAAGCTACCACAACTCCGCCGTTACCGAGTTGTGTTAATTGATGAAAGTCACAACTTACGTAACCGCGAAGGCAAACGTTATCGAGCCATTACAGAATATATTGCTGCTAACGAAAGCAAATGTATTTTATTATCTGCTACTCCCTACAATAAAAGTTATCTTGACCTTTCAGCCCAACTCCGGCTATTTGTGCCAGAAGACGAAGATTTGGGATTAAGACCAGAAGCTTTAATTAATCAACTTGGTGGCAGTTCTATCGGAGAATTAGAGTTTATTAGAAAGCATCAATGTTCTGTGCGTTCTTTAGCTGCCTTTGAGAAAAGTGAACACCCTGATGACTGGCGAGAATTGATGAAGCGCTATATGGTGCGACGGACTCGCTCTTTTATTAAAGATAATTATGCCCACACAGATGAAACAGGGCGTAAATATTTAGAATTTTCTGATGGTAGACATTCTTATTTTCCCCACCGCATACCTCGAAGTTTGAAGTTTCCTCTAGAAGGTTCTAACACTGACTCTTATTCTCATCTTTACTCGGAGTTAGTAGTGGAAGTCATTAATCAACTTAATTTACCTCGTTATGGGCTAGGGAACTATGTTATTGCTAAACACAATCAACCGCCTACAGACATCGAGCAACGTTTGATTAATAGCTTGTTTCGTGGTGGTAGGAGGTTAATGGGTTTTTCTCGCACTAATTTGTTTAAACGTTTAGAAAGTAGTGGTATTATTTTTATCCAATCAATTGAACGCCACATTTTACGGAACTTCATTTATTTATATGCTTTAGACAAAGGGCTTGATATTCCCATTGGAACTCAGGATGCTGAGTTATTAGATACAAGTAATAATGATGAAGATGCTGATTCTGTGGCAGCAGCTTTGTTTGATACAGAAACGGAAGATGATGATTCTACTACTTTGCTGCAAGTAGAGAGAGACGAAGGAGAAGAAACTGCTTTTTTTAACGAGGATGAGAAGGCATCTAAAACCGAAAAAGTTTTTCGTCAAAGAGCAGAGTCAATTTACCAAGAATATACAACCCGATATCAACGGCGATTTAAGTGGCTGCCTTCTACACTTTTTGACATTAAAAAACTGAAACGGGATTTGCTAGAGGATGTCAAAGCACTGAAAAATGTGCTGCAATACTGTGGCGGGTGGAATCCTCAAAAAGATGAAAAACTTGCTGCTTTAATCAAACTGCTAACAAAAACTCATCCCAAGGATAAAGTACTAATTTTCACACAGTTTGCCGATACAGTCCGCTACCTTACAGAAAATTTGCAGTCGAGTCATATTACTAATGTAGCAGGAGTCACAGGTCAATCTAAAGACCCGACAGTAATGACGGGAAGATTTAGCCCTGTGAGTAATGGAAAACGGCAGCAAATTTCATCATCAGATGAGTTGCGGGTTTTAATTGCCACTGATGTTTTGAGTGAAGGTCATAATTTGCAAGACTGTGCAATTATCGTCAATTGGGATTTACCTTGGGCGATTATTCGTTTAATTCAACGCGCCGGAAGGGTAGACCGCATTGGCCAAAATGCTGACCAAATTCTTTGTTATTCTTTTTTGCCAGCCGAGGGAGTAGAACGGATTATTAATTTGCGGGGACGACTCCGTAAACGACTGCAAGAGAATGCTGAAGTGGTGGGAACTGATGAAGCTTTTTTTGAAGATGATGATGCACGAGTAATTCTCGACCTCTACAACGAGAAATCTGGAGTTTTAGATGGTGAAGAAGATACAGAAGTTGATTTGACATCTGAAGCATTTCAAATCTGGAAAAAAGCTACTGATGGTAATCCAGGCTTGAAAAAAACGATTGAGGAAATGGAAAATGTAGTTTATTCTACTCGCGCCCATACTCCTCAACCTGTGCAGCCAGAGGGGGTACTACTTTATATGAAAACCACTGAAGGGAATGATTCTTTGATTTATGTTGACCGCGATGGAAATAGCGTTACTCAATCACAATTAGCGGTTCTTCGGGTGGCGGCGTGTGAAGAATCTACCCCAGCGATACCCAAAGACAAACAGCATCACGAGTTAGTGAAAAAGGGTGCTGAACTAATTGCTGAAGAAGAGAAAAATGCCGGTGGTCAATTGGGGCGACCATCAGGTGCAAGGTTTCGCAGCTATGAACGACTTAAGGGTTATGTTCAAGATATGAAGGGAACACTATTTGTCAGCGAAGAACTTTTAAAGGGAATTGATGAGATTTACCGTTATCCTTTGCGACAGTCAGCTATTGATACTCTCAACCGCCAACTGAGAAGCGGTATTAATAATCAGCAATTGGCTGATTTAGTGGTGTCACTACGGATAGATGACCGTTTGTGTATTGTGACTGAAGAAATGGAGAAGCGAGAACCTGAGATTATTTGTTCTTTGGGATTATTCGAGGGTTCGTAAATTAAAAGAAACGAACCACAGAGGCGCAGAGAACACAGAGAAGAGAAATAGAGAGGATTTTTGTGTTAGTTTTGGGATATTTTTTTATTTGGAAGTCCCTAGCTGAACCGTATTGAAATATAATCGAATTATTTTAGGAGTAATTTTTATGGTTATATTATCATCTAATCTTTCTTTGACAGAGTTTCTCCAATTACCAGAAACTAAACCAGCTAGTGAATATATTGATGAAAAAATATACCAAAAACCAATGCCGCAGGGAAAACATAGCAGAATCCAAACTCGTTTATCAACGGAGATTAATCAGGTAAGTGAATCTGAGCAAAAAGCTTTAGCATTAACTGAATTACGCTGCACATTTGGAGGACGTTCCTGACTGGCAGCACCGCAATGAGGTTTTAAAGGGGTTTTAGCTTAAATCTTGTAGTTTGATTTATTCTCGCCGACTTATTTACTGAGAATGAGTAAGTCGAATGCCATTTTGCTTGCGGAATACACCAAAATGAGTAAGTCAAATGCCATTTTGCTTGCGGAATACACCGAAAAGAGAAAGCATTCAAGCATTTTGAGTAAGTCAAATACCTTTTTGCTTGCTAAATACACCGAAATGAGAAAGCATTCAAGCATTTTGAGTAAGTCAAATGCCTTTTTGCTTGCTAAATACACCGAAATGAGAAAGTATTCAAGCATTTTGTTTAAGTCAAATGCCATTTAGTGAAAGCATTTAAGTATTTTTAGAAAGTAATTAGGTATTTTGATAAAGCAATTAGGCGTTTTGATAAAGTAATCAGCAAATATACGTGACGATTAAAAAATTGTGGCTACACAAAGTAGTCGGCGCTCAAATAAATAACTTTCGGTGATATTGCTCAAGCGTAATCAAAGATAAAGGATTTATAAAGGTATCAAGAGCATGGTTAAAAATTTAACTCGTATAAATAAATAGGGTTTCTTAAAGTCTGCGCTCGCCGACTTTATTTTTAGAGCCACAGATTTCTTTTCTGAGTGGTTAGTTTACCATGCTTGGTTTTTTCCAAGCTATTTTAAGTAAATTATGTCACTTAATTTTCAACAAACACGCAATTTACTTTATAATTTCCAATTTACTGATTTGTTTATACAGGAATTAGGTTGGTCTAAACCTTCCAGACAAAAACCTGTCATTTTAAAGATTGAGAATAAGTCATATCAATACCAGAAAATTGCTGAACTTTCAGGGGTTGCAATCTTTGAAGTCACCGGAAAGGATGGGAAAATACCAGAGGCTAAAACTAGAGTTGCTATTCATCAAGAAATTACTAAACTCATAGCTGAAAATCTTCTAATTTTTATTACCGAAGAACGCACGCGTAGTCTTTGGTATTGGGTGAAACGAGAAGGAAGTAAAAGCTACGTTCGTGACCATTTATATGTGAAGGATCAACCAGGAGACTTATTTTTAAGTAAGCTTGGTTCTTTAGTTATTGATATTACTGAATTAGAGCATGGGGAACCGACTGTTGTCGAAATTGCTTATAAACTACATACAACGTGGTTTTGATGTTGAGCCAGTAACTAAGAAATTTTACAAGGAATTTCAAGAGCAACATCAGAAGTTTTTGCAGTTTGTTAAAGGAATTGATAATGAAACAGATAGACGTTGGTATACATCGGTAATTCTCAATCGCTTGATGTTTGTTTATTTTCTCCAACGTAAGGGTTTTATTGATAATGAAGATTTAAATTATCTTCAAAATAAGCTGGAACTAAGTAAGCAAAAAGCTGAAAATCATTTTTATGATGAATTTCTCAAGGCTTTGTTTTTTGAAAGCTTTGCAAAACCTGAGTTTGAACGCGATTTATCTGTAAAAGAATTGGTAGGAAAGGTTAAATACCTGAATGGTGGACTATTTCTCAAACATCATATTGAAGAGAAATATAATATTTCTATAGTTGATGAGGCGTTTGAGCAAGTTCTGAATTTATTTGGGCGTTATTCTTGGAATCTGGATGATACGCCGGAAGGTAAAGATAATCAAATAAATCCTGATGTCTTAGGATTTATTTTTGAAAAGTACATTAATCAAAAGGCTTTTGGTGCGTATTATACTAGACCGCAGATTACAGAATATCTCTGTGATAGAACTATCCATAAATTAATTGTAGACCGCGTAAATGATGCGCTATCTGATAAGGATAAGCCATTTGAGGATATCAATGAACTTCTGATCAAGCTGGATACAAATGTTTCTCGTCTACTAATAGAAAAAATTCTTCCTAATTTATCAATCCTTGACCCAGCTTGCGGTTCTGGGGCTTTTCTCGTAGCAGCAATGAAGACGTTAATTTTTATATATGCTGCTATTATTGGGACAATCGAATTACAGGGGGATAAAAAATTAAAGGACTGGTTAAAAAGTCAAAAAACCGAGCATCTTTCCATAGAATATTTTATCAAAAAGCGCATTATTAGGGATAATCTCTATGGTATAGATATCATGGAGGAAGCAACGGAAATTGCTAAACTACGTCTTTTTTTAGCCTTAGTTTCTTCTGCTAAGAATGTCGATGAATTGGAACCGTTGCCGAATATTGATTTTAATATAATGGCAGGTAATTCGCTGATTGGGTTAATCAAAGTTGATGAAACAGCATTTGATAGAGTCGGAAATTCGCTACAAGGTAATCTTTTACAGTCTTTAGCAGCCGATAATTACAAAAAAATATTAGAAGAGAAGAATAAATCAATTAAAATTTACAAGGAATATGCCTTTTTACCTCAAAATTTACCTCACACAGATACACCTAAAGATACTTGCTTCAGACATCTACGCAAAAATATTGAACAACTTAACAACAAATCGCAAGAAAAGTTAAATGTTTTGCTATTGGATGAGTTTAGTAAGCGTTTGGGTATCAAGTATGAAGAGGTTCAGTTAACTGGAAAATCACAGAAGCGGGTTTTGAAGGTTGAGGATATTGCAGCTTTGAAGCCGTTTCACTGGGGTTATCATTTTAACGAGGTTTTAGAACGCGGTGGTTTTGATGCGATTATTACTAATCCACCTTGGGAAATATTTAAGCCACAGGCGAAAGAGTTCTTTGCACAGCATAATGAACTGGTGACGAAGAACAAAATGGATATTAAGGATTTTGAGAAAGAACAGAATAAACTATTACAAAATCCCATAATTGCTAGTACTTGGTTAGAATATCAAAGTCAATATCCTTATGTCAGCGCTTATTATCGTTCATCTGAACAGTATAAAAATCAGATTTCTGTAGTAAATGGTAAAAAAGCAGGTACGGATATTAATCTTTATAAGCTGTTTACAGAACAATGTTTTAATCTTTTGCGTTCAGGCGGTGAGTGCGGTATTGTAATTCCTAGCGGGATTTACACTGATTTGGGGACTAAGCAATTGCGGGAGATGTTGTTTAGTCAAACTAAAGTTACTGGTTTATTCTGTCTTGAGAATCGTAAGGAAGTCTTTGAAGGTGTTCATCGCAGTTTTAAAATAGTTGTCCTTACTTTTGTTAAAGGTAGTACAACAACAGATTTTCCATCTGCGTTTATGCGTCATGATGTACAGGAACTTCAAAGTTTTCCTAGTGATGATAGTTTGCAGATTAATATTAACATGGTGCGTCAACTCTCACCTGATTCGCTATCTGTGATGGAGTTTAAGAATGAGGTAGATATTTGCATTTCTGAGAAAATGGCTAAGTTTCCGGCATTAAGTGAAAATTTAGAATCTTGGAACTTATCTTTTGCTCGTGAATTTGACATGACTAATGCAAGTCATTTGTTCATTAACCAAAGCGATGATGATTTATTTGCTTTAATACAAGGCAATATGTTTCATCAATTTAAATATAATTTTGCACTTCATAAATATTGGATAGATGCTAATGAAGGGCGAACAAAAATTTTGGGGCGAGCAAAAGATGAAGGTCAAAAACTTGCTTATCAAGACTACCGTATAGTTCATAGAAGAATAGCACGTAATACAGATGAACGCAGTTTAATTGCTTGTGTGCTTCCACCAAATAGATTTTGTGCAGATACAGCTCAAAGCCTTAAAAATTTACTGCCATACGATATCACTTTATTTATCACAGCAATATTCAATTCATTTGTGCTTGACTCAGAAATTCGCCGAAGAATTACAGCACATTGTGATATGCATTTTATGTATGCTCTTAGAGTTCCACGTTTAACAAAAAACGATCGCTACTTCAACGATATTGTACAACGCGCTGCCAAACTCATCTGCACCACACCAGAATTTGACGAACTCGCGCAAGAAGTCGGTCTAGTTTCCCATCAACAAGGCGTTACCGACGAAACAGAACGCGCTAAGTTACGCGCCGAACTCGATGGGATGATAGCACACCTTTACGGCTTAACTGAAGATGAATTTAGCTACATCCTCACTACATTTCCGATTGTGAATGCAAGCGTTAAAGGAGCAGCATTGTCAGCTTACCGGAACTTTGCCCCCATATTTGGAGACTCAAAAATATTAGCATCTATCCAATAGCGGAAGAAAACCTCACACTGGTTATGCTAAACAAAACCTCTTCCTTCTCTTACTAAGGAGAGGGATGTTTGTTAGGACGGGGTGAGGTTTTAATACTATCTTCTTACGTTCGGTTAAAATGGAATTGCTGGTATGAATGCAAGAATATATTTAAATAAGGTGTAATAAATTAGTATATAAATTCAGCAGTATTTAGTTAGTCGTAATTTCAGAACCGTGCAAATTCATTCTCACTCAGAATTCAATCAAAGCGACGATCGCCGTGAACAGGGTTTGCAACAATTGCTCGATCGCCTTGTTAGAAAAATGCAGCGCGATGAGTTAGTCCGGCAAACAACGAATCAACTTAGAGAATCGCTTCAGGTTGATCGGGTGCTGTTGT
Source organism: Nostoc sp. S13 (assembly GCF_029379315.1). Classification (GTDB taxonomy): domain Bacteria; phylum Cyanobacteriota; class Cyanobacteriia; order Cyanobacteriales; family Nostocaceae; genus Nostoc. The sequence continues at coordinate 41,212 of NZ_JAQYWQ010000011.1, read as the reverse complement.
ATTATTTTTATAGCCGGTGGCAAGGACAGGTGACTTTTGAATCTTTGAGTTCTAAAGATTTCTCAATACTTGGTTCCACTGGCCCAGATGATTGTTTTAACAACGAGTATGCTGCTTTATACTTAGCAAGACGGGTAAGAGCGATCGCTGATATTGAATTAGAGCCAATCCAGCCTTGTCACCGAGATTTTCTCAGCAATATGCAGGTTCGCGCCAATCTAGTTGTACCAATTTTGATTCCTAGAGGATTATGGGGATTGTTAGCGGCACATCACTGCCAAACTCCTCATCATTGGTCGCCATCAGATATAGAAATGATGCAAACAGGGCACAAACTCTTGCAACAGCCCCTTATATATTAGAAAGTTAAAATAATTCGTAATTCGTAATGACGCTCTCTATGAGACGCTGCGCGAACAACTCTTGGAAAATAGGCACAGCGCTGGCTGGTCTACACGAGGCTTTACCCACCTGCGTGGGTTGAAAACCCTCAATTTGATTTTTTTAATAAGGAGAAAGAGTTATGAAATTTGGTTACACGGTCATCTGGGTAAAAGATGTAGTTAAGACGGTTGAGTTTTATGAAAAAGCTTTTGGTCTAGTTCGTCGAACTCTCGAAGATAAGGGGCAGTTTATCTGGGCGGAAATCGAAACCGGAAATACCACACTAGCTTTCTCCTCTAGTAACGAAGCACAGAAGTTATTTCCTGGCGGCTTCCATGCTAACGATGCTACACAACTACCAGCATTAATTCAGATATCATTCATCACTCCTGATGTTGGCAGCGCTTATATGAGAGCAATCGGAGCTGGCGCAAAAGCATTAGATGCCCCTAAAACCCATCCTGGGGGACAAACAACTGCTCGCGTCCGCGATCGCAATGGTGTGCTGGTGTCGTTGGTGAGTGGTTAAGTAGCAAGTTATCTTACTTATACTTAAAAACGTGAATTAAATCGTGAATTAAATAAAATGCAAAACTTCATTCTGTATCTAGCTTCCCTCTCCAATATATCGGAGAGGGATTGAGGGTGAGGTAAGCTAGGGACATAAATTGTATATTATTTAATTCTTATTCCTTAGTAGTTGCTGAAAGAACCTTTTAAACTTTAATTTTGCTTTGGACGCAATTAATTGCCGAAGCGATCGCGATCGCTTCGGCAAAAATCAATACCTAAGAAACCATTTCTTAGGAGGCAGAAGTAACCCACATTTAAAAGCATGGGACTTAGGCTGTGGACGAGCGTAGACGCAAAGTAGCTCATCGCTCGTCAAATCGTCGAAGAAACCCACTGCGGAAAACTGAGTTTTAGCTCTGTTATGGGTGAGGATACAGAATTCTTCATTGAAATTCCCGTGTAAATTTTTGCCCTTAGAAAGGGTTTCACACTAGATATTCTTCTCAATAAATTAATTTTAAGCATTTGCTGACGCAAACGCTCACGTCCCCTTACCAAGGGGAGGTGTGTTAGGGACTTTTGCAAGAGGTCTAATGAATTCTCAATTCCCCAATGACTGCGAACTCCATTAGCAAACTGTTGAGCATTGTCTTTTAGACTGCTAATAAAATAACGAGTTTCAACCGTTGTTTTATCATCTAATTTTCAGACTGATTCTATCAGACCAACACTTTTCAATTTTGACCAGGCTGAATCTGGATCAAACCGCTACTGAATCTCAGATAACATTAGATAATTGCGAATTTCATGGCGACCATGCCCTACTTCTTGTGTTTCTTAAATATTTAGATGCGTTCGCCGTGGATGCTCCCCCAACAATGTCGTTCTGTTTTGTATCGTTTTTGTACCCCCTGAACGGTTACGTTTAGGATGAGTTTTTATATGAACTTTATCTGAAAAAAGTATTAGTTATATAGATTTTTTATACATAAAATTCAAACTATTATGGTTTATATATCAGAAATGAGTCAGTAAATCTCAGGCTTTAACTCAGTTAGCAATGGAGTTAGATAAATATACCAGTCTGACGCTGGCAAGCTTTGACCTTCCTCGCTGATGTGGGTGTAGGAAATATTTAACTAATAAAAAAGTGGCTTTTATTGAAAAATGAAGGAGGATTAGTCGTGGTAGCAATCGATATAGCACCGTTAGAAAACAGCCTGGGATTTCTAGCTTTAGGAGCTTATATTCTCACCTTAATGCCCACGAATCTCAGAATCATTTTTCCTCAAACTAAACAAGCCAACCTTCCCAAATGGCTGTTAAAATATCGACGACTTATCGGTATTCTGGCTTTCTGCTTGGCTTTGCTTCACGGTTTCCTCTTAATGAAAAAGAGAGACCTTGATTTTTCAGATCCCAATACCTATTGGATTTATAGCCAAGGTGTATCTACCTTCATAATTTTTAGCCTATTGGCAATTACTTCTAATGACTGGAGTGTCAAAAGACTGAAAAAAAATTGGAAGCGATTACATACCCTGACTTACTTAGCTATGTTCCTGCTCACTTGGCACGTTTGGGACAAAATGTTAGAGCATTGGAGCTATTTAACCCCGATTGGGCTAGTAGGGATTGTCACGACAACCCTTTTATTTCTGATGCGACGCTGGATTGAACATCGGAATAAACAACAAAAAGCGAAAGGAAAAGCGTTCTCATCTCAAATTCCAGAAAAAATTACTCTATAGTACCGCTAGTCTCCGACACCGTTAGGCAGTGGGTGCAAGTCAGATTATTCTCCCACTCGCACAAGGAATGTCCTGTTATGAGATCGAAAAAAATTACCTGGAAATCTTCAGCAGCATTGGCAATCAGCACCCTAATGATCTTGGTTGGTAGTAGCAGTTGTGCTAGCCTATTGTCTTCCTTCCGAAACGCTAGTATTGCTACTATCTCTGTTGCAACCATTCAACCTTTACGTTCTGTCCAAGGAAATTCAACTTGGGTTTACGCGATCGCAATCAGCCCTGATGGACGCTTTCTCGCCAGTGGCAGTTACGATAAAAAAATTAAAATTTGGGATCTGTCTAGTAACACCTTACTCCATACTTTAGAAGGACACGGCAATGCAGTGGTAAGCCTTGCCATCAGTCCAGATAGCAAGCTGCTTGCTAGTGGCAGTTGGGATAACCGTATTAAACTCTGGAATTTAGAGACGGGGCAACTGCTTCGTACTCTAAATGGCCATACAGATGATGTAGAAGCCGTTGCCATCAGCCCCAACGGAAAGTGGTTAGCCAGTGGAAGTGCTGACACAACCATCCGCATCTGGAACGTGCAGACTGGCGTACAAGTTCATCAGTTATCGGATGGAAAGTGGGTAAGAACTGTTGCTTTTAGTCCGGATGGGCAGACCTTAGCTAGTGGCAATGAGGGTGGTACACTCAAAATTTGGCGGCTCATGGATGGTGCTGTTCTAAAAACCCTGAATGCTCATTCACAAGCCGTCCGCTCAGTGACTTTTAGCCCTGATGGACGGACTTTAGCGAGTGGCAGTGCTGATCGGACAGTCAAACTCTGGCAAATGCCCACTGGTAAATTGTTGCACTCCCTAATTGGACATGATGGAGTTGTGTGGTCAGTGGCTTTCAGTCCTGATGGCAAGAGATTAGCTAGTGGTAGCAATGATAGCACTATCAAGTTATGGGGGTTGCCTGAAGGTAAACTTTTGGAGAATTTGATCGGGCATGAGCGAGGCGTGCGGTCAGTAGTTTTCAGACCGCATGGAAACATGATAGCCAGCAGCAGTGCCGACAAAACCATCAAACTCTGGTCTCTTCCTAAAGAGTGACAATAAGCTTTCAGAAAGTAAACAAATCTATAAGGAGTAAATCTGATGATAGACAGGGATACATCCTAGCCGACATTAATTTGACAACTAGGCTATGCCATCTCTGCTTACAAAAGTGTCAAAGCTGTCAAAATCACTTTCTTTTGATAAGTTTATCGAAATCTAAAGTGCAGATTGCTTTAACGCAATAGTCATTCAATCAATTAACTTTACCTTAATTAAGGAGCATCATATGAGTGGATTTGGTCACGGTTCCGTCGGCACACGAGAACAAGCATTTACACATTTACTGCCTTTAAGAGAAAAAAGCTACCCGACCCATGAACTATTAGAACTTGCCAACAGCATGAAGTCAGAGCCTGATAGCGTGAAAGATGGTCCTGATCCTGAAGAAAATTTGCTGTTACCAGCAGGTTATACATACTTTGGTCAGTTCATCGATCACGATCTCACCTTTGATAACACATCATCTTTAAACCCAGTAGATATTGGTTCTCAAGATCGTTTGCCAAGTAATTTACGAACTCCACGCTTTGATTTGGATTCCTTATATGGTGATGGTCCTGATGCTCAACCTTTTATGTACGCTGAGGATGGGGCTACTCTTTTATATAAAAATGGTACTGAAAATCAGGTTAAACCTAGTGCCAGTAATACAAAGCTAGTTGAAGACTTTAAACATCAGGCAGATCAAGACCTACTGCGTAGCCCCAATGGTCGCGCGATTGTTGGTGACAAACGTAATGATGAAAACTCGATCATTAGTCAAATTCAATTGTCTTTTGTCAAGTATCATAATGCAGTAGTAGCAAAGCTCAAACAAAACAATCACAGACTGCAAGACGATCAGAAACTGACGGGTACTGCTTTGTTTGAAGCAGCACAAAACGAAGTACGCTGGGCTTATCAAAAGATAGTCATAGAAGACTTTTTGCCGCGCATTGTTAGTGCGGATGTTCTAGAAGGTCTAAAAGGTAAAACTCGTGACCAACGCGCCCAAAACTATGCTCTTTATACAGAAGACAAACGCGAGAATTTACCCCGCGAATTTGTAGTAGCAGCTTACCGCTTTGGACATTCTGGAGTACGCTTTGGTTATCGCCTCAACAAAGATAAAAAGTTTAGCATTTTCCCGGATAGTAAAAGTTCCAACCGAGACGATGACAGTTTGTTAGGATTCGAGCCACTGCCGAGTCATCATGTCATTGAAAATTGGGCGCGCTTTTTCCCGTTTACAGGCCCAGGAGTGTTGCCTAATGAGCTTCGTGACAAGCCTGCTGGTGATACCAATCCAGAAGTACGCTTACAACTAGCTTACAAAATTGATTCCAACTTGGTTGACCCACTTGGCGTTTTACCGTCCCCTGTATTGCCAACAAGCCAGAATGTTGGAGGGGTGATTAAAGAAGTTGAGGATACAATCAGCCCTGACACCTTGCCAGACACAAAAGTAGTACCACCACGTCCATCACTGGCACTGCTTAATTTATTGCGGGGCAACAACTACAGAATACAAGGCGGGCAACAGATTGTCAAAGCTTTACAAGAAAAAGGTTTTACTCAAGCTACCGCTCTCACATCAGATCAACTTAGCGTGCGACGACCTCATGTAGTGAACGACAAAATAGTAGACGGTGAATTCGTGTTTGAGCCAGTTACTAAGAGTTTTCAAAAGGATACCCCACTCTGGTTTTACATCTTAGCTGAGGCTCAAGCTCCTTTAGTAGATCACTTTGGTGTGGGAAAAAGTTTTTCCGAAAATGAGTTACTCAATGGTGTTGGCGCTAAAACTCAACTAGGTTGGGTAGGTGGTCGGATTGTAGCCGAGGTATTTTATGGACTTTTAGATTCTGATCACGAATCTTATATTAATAAAGCACCTGAAGGTTGGAAGCCAATTTTAGCTGGTGATCCAGTTATCTTTGCTAACCTACTCAAATTTGCTGGCCAAAATATTGAACCACCTCCAACCAGCACAAGCACTTACGAAAACTCAGATTATTGCTGATGGTAAAAATGATAATTATGCAATCTGTTTTTGCTTGCTTGTGACTAGTTCGGTATTAGTCAATTTTAGGGCTTGCTCACAAATTCTGAGAACTTGCATATACCTAAATATAGCAATGGTCGGGCTATACCGACCCTCGAACTATTTCTGCTTTGAAAGATGTATTGACAAAATAAAGATTTCAGGTAGATAGGTGCTGAACCATTTTGTGGTGATCGCATGGAAGTGCAAACTTCTCAAGTTTTTTCTGTCAATCAATGCCAGCGCCATAGCACAGTGATCGATATTATAGGGTTTGTAGACCGTTAGGGAAATTATGAATTATGAATTTTGTTTTGGATCATTCATAATTCATTTATTTTCTCTACTCCCCAATCTCAAATTTTATGGATTCAAATCCAGCATTGTGTGCAGCGATCGCAAATCAGATTACCACCACTCCTCAACAACGAATTACTTTTGCACAATTCATGGACATGGTACTATACCACCCTGACCATGGCTACTATTCCAGCGATGCAGTCAAAATTGGCTTTCAGGGTGGTGATTTTTTTACCTCTCCAAATCTCTGTGCTGACTTTGGCGAGTTGCTAGCAGAACAATTTTTGCAAATGTGGGAGATTTTAGGAAAACCTGTACCCTTTTCTTTGGTAGAAATGGGAGCAGGGCAAGGATTGCTGGCATTGCATATCCTTAAATATCATCAGCTACGCTACCCAGATTTTTTTACGGCACTGGAGTACGTCATTGTTGAAAAGTCCCCAACTTTAAGACAAGAACAACAGCAGCGCTTGCAAGATTTACCCGTGCGTTGGTGCAATCTAGAGGATATACCACCTAATGCGATCACAGGCTGCTTTTTTTCTAATGAGTTAGTAGATGCGTTTCCCGTGCATCAATTCATTCTAGAAACGGAAGAACTGCGAGAAATATATGTAACCACAGATAAGAATGAGAAAGAAAGCAATGCCCCATGCCCATCATTTGTAGAAGTCACAGGGGAACCTTCAACGCCCCAACTGGCTGAATATTTGGATTTACTGGGAATCAACTTTGCCCAAAGTGCATATCCAGATGGTTATCGCAGTGAAATTAATTTGGCTGCTTCAGACTGGTTGAGTATAGTAGCAGACCGCTTACAGCGCGGCTATGTGTTAACAATTGATTATGGCTACCCCGCAAGTCGTTACTATAATCCCAGGCGATCGCAAGGAACGCTACAGTGTTATTATCACCACCGTTTCCATGACAACCCTTATATCAATATTGGGCGACAAGATATCACTGCCCATGTTGATTTTACGGCTTTGGAACGTTGGGGCCACAAGTACAATTTAAAGAATGTTGGTTTTATTCAGCAGGGATTATTTTTGATGGCGTTGGGTTTAGGCGAACGGCTAAGCCGCGTCTTCGACGAACGTATTGCTGCACTTTCTTTTCAACAGCAACCCCTCTCCCAGTTACTAAAGCGGCGGGATGCACTACACCAGCTTATAGATCCCACCGGACTGGGCGGCTTTGGAGTCCTAGTTCAGAGCAAAGGTCTCGACAAGACAGAAATTTATCAACCACTAAAAGGATTGACTCTGCCAGAGTAAACGTAAAGAAAGAAAAGTTAAAACTCTATTTAAGAATGCAGTATCAGTCTTATTTAGACTAGCATAACAGTGATTACTCTAAAGCTAAACACACTACCAAAGTAATAATTATGTCCACTCATGACCTACTAATGCTAGTAACCTTACTTACTCCAGGTATTTTACTTTCAGTGATAATTATGGCGACTTTTGCTGCTGGTGGTTGATTGCCAGAGTTAGGAAGTAGAAAGTGGGATTTGCCATCGGATCTTAAATCTTAAATAACTACTTCCCTATTAATTTGAATCAAACATTGCGATCGCGATGTTCACGATGGTCTGTTCGCGCAGCACCTTCAAGAGTTAACCCCGAATTTATACTCGCTTTGCGAGAATCAAGCTACGTGGAATAAATCTAAAATCTAAAATTAAATGACAAAGCTAGTGGCTTGATTGCTCTTTTCAATCTAAAATCCAAAATCCAAAATCCAAAATTGTTTGACGCTGTACCAAAGGAACATGAAAAATGAAGGTCGCATTTCTGGGAACTGGACTGATGGGACTACCAATGGCTCAAAGGTTATTAGCCGCAGATATACAGCTAGTTGCCTATAATCGTACCCCAGAAAAATTAGCACCACTACAAGCAGCTGGGGCTGAAATTGTCACACATCCCCGCCACGCTATTCGTGCTGCTGAGTGCGTAATCCTCATGCTTACTAATGCCTCGGCCATTTATAATGTGTTGCTTTCAGATACTGCTTGGCAAACTCTAGAAGGGCGCACGATCATCCAAATGGGAACAATTACTCCCACAGAAAGCCAGGAAATTAGAGATGCAGTTGTTGCAGGTGGTGGTGAGTATTTAGAAGCGCCCGTATTAGGGAGTATCCCGGAAGCAAAAGCTGGCAAGTTGAGTGTTATGGTAGGTGCCCAACCAGAACAATATGAACGCCACTTAAAGTTACTCCAACATTTTGGGACAGAACCTTTACTTATAGGGCCAGTGGGATCTGCGGCGGCGCTCAAATTGGCACTAAATCAACTAATAGCTTCCCTAACAACTAGCTTTGCTCTGAGTCTAGCTTTTGTCCAGCGTCAGGGTGTCGATGTGGATGTGTTTATGCAAATATTGCGCGACAGTTCACTTTACGCACCTACTTTTGACAAAAAACTAGAACGGATGTTGGATGGCAATTATGCTAATCCCAATTTCCCCACAAAACACTTGCTTAAAGATACAGAATTGTTTATCTCTGAAGCGAAATCTCTGAGTTTGGATCTCAGCAGTATTAAAGGTGTGCGGCAAATCTTGCAAACAGCTGTAAAAATGTCATTTGCTGATGATGATTACTCATCACTATTTTCTGTAATTAAGGAATGGGGAGAAGCGATCGGGGAATAAATAGACCATGCGGTTCTGTCAACTTAAGCCTTGGTGAATGGAATAGTCTTCTCCCTACAGCCCTTTTCAAGACAGGAGACGCTGTTCGCGTTCGAGCGTCGCGAGCGTCACCTGTTGGCGTAGCGTCTCCGACAGGAGAAGGGGGGTTCCAAGAGTTGTTCGTGCAGCGTCTCCCCTTGCGAGAGGCGACAGGCGTGCAGTTTCTAACCACCCTTTTAACGTTAAGTTGACACGCATGAGTATTGCTGTGCCCTTACAACATATATGGTTCAATTAAATGAAATAGTGCTGTATGTTACTGCCCATTAATAGTAGTTGATGTTGGAGTAGTTGATGGTGACAATTGTGGAGACTCAAGCTGAGGCTGAGGTTGCGGTTGAGGATTGAGAAATTCTTGCCAAGCCTTAATTTGCTCTCGCGCCGCACTGTAAGCAGCACTACCGCGTGGAATCGATTTGGCAATGTCAATCCCTCTAGCAATATCAGACTGACCTTGAGAACGTGCTATTTCTAACAATTGCTGACTCCACTGGTCAATAGCCTGATTCGCATCCATACGTAAGATGCTATTGTTTGAAACCCCATCTGCCAGCCGTATTGCCTCAACTAAGGCTTCTGGCGTACCAGCCGCCCCCACTTCCTGGGCTTTTTTCCAGTTTTCTCTAGTGCGGATTTGACCTTCCCAGTCATTTATCGCAGCTTGTGCTTCCCCAGAAAGCGCCCTTCCCGACGAGGCAATTTGTTGAGCTGCGCCAATGGCGGCGGTGAGATTTCCACTCTGAGCCAGTTCTTGTGCCTGATCCAAGTACGGCTGGTCTTGAATTCGCTGAATCTTTCCTATCCAAGTGCGAATTTTTTTGCGTGCTTCTGGATATAATGCACGACCCTTACGGATTTCGTTGGCCTGACCGATCGCAGCTTGCAAGGAGTTAATATCCTCAAATACCGCTATCTGTTCGGCGCGTTCTAAGTAAGGTTGGTCTTCAATTGTCTCCACTTGGGCACGCCAGCGATCGATCTCTTGCCTAGCTTCTGTGCCCCTGGGATTATTAGCAGGGATGAGTTCCACTTGGGCGATCGCTGCTGTTAAATTATTCACTGTTCCCTGACTAGCCAATATTCTCGCTTTTTCTAGATTGGCAACATCTTCAATTTCCAACTGCCAACGAGCAATCAGTTGCTGTGCTTCGTTATACACTGGTCTTGAGGGATCAATTTGTTGTGCTTGGGCGATCGCAGCCTCTAAACCAGAAACATTACCTATCCAAGCACTCCTTTTAGCGTCAGCTATGGCGATAAAGTCATCTGTTTCGGCTTGTAGTTTTGCACTTTCCGGTATTTGTCTGGCAATATTCAGCGCTTCATCCGCATCCCGCTTGTCTAGTTTTGCCTGTGCCAATTCCAGCATTTTGCGTCCAAATGCGGGAATCGCTTCCTGAGCTTTTTCGTAAAGGTAACTTTCCTGCTGTATAGACTCGGCTAGCTTGATCGCTTCTAATAAATTATCGACTACTTTACTACTTGCTAAGTTTTCAGCTTTTCCTAACTTATCGCCATCTTCCCGCGCACTGGCAATTAAACGATTCAATTGGTCGTATTTAGTACTCGCCCAGTATTGATTGTCTACGCGCAGCATTTTAGCCGATAACATGAATGCCGATTGCCAGTGCCGTTCTCGCACTTCAGCGATCGCACCGTTGTATGTAGCTTCTGCCTTTGACCAAATCAACTGCCATTTGCCAATTTGCTCATCGACTAATTTATAAGCCGCCACGTCTTGGGGTATTTTCTGAGCAGTAGCGATCGCTTCATCTAAATTCCCAGTTTGGAAACTTTGATCAGCTAACTTCAAAATATCCCGCGACCATTCTTCCATGAAACGATCAATTTCTCCATGCAACGGGTGATTTTGTGGTAGTTGCTTCACCAGAGCGATCGCTTGCAATAAGTCGTTCACTGTCTCTTTAGAAGCCGCCAACTGAGCGCAGTGTAGCCGCACAGAAGCACTAGCTAGGGGCCAGAAAATCGAGGGACAGTTAGGGGCAGCTGGCAACTTCAGCAGTATTGCCATTGCCAGCAATCCTACACTGCCGGGAATTAACATTAGCAATACTGACCACAATACCCAGCTTTTCATCCAGCGTGGCCATTTCCCAGAACTTTTACTGAGTTGGGCAGTTTCTTCTGAATGACTATTTATAAGTAATCCTTCCGTATTGTTTTTTTTTCGCCGCTTCACAGACTTGGAGGTAGAACCAGTAGCTGGAACACCAAATGGTTGAGTTTCACCCAATTCTTCGGTTCGGGATAATCTTGCGTTTTGATCTGGCTCTCTTCCACTGGCTGAAGACCAACTGTCTGGAATATCCCGCTCTGTCATCTCTCACACCAAAATAATTGAATAGCGCTCTGTTTTAGATCGATAATTCCATTCTTGACATAGTAACTTTCTCGTGATTAAAAAGCTACTTTTTGATTATCTCTCTCCACAGAATACCATTATCAATCTCAAAATTAGTGCTGTTTTATACTTTATCCTGAAACAGGAGATTCAGCTTGCAAATCGGCAATGAGTTGAGCTAAGTGATCGCTATTTGCCTGGTAAACACTGCCGCAAAAGTCGCAAGTTGCTTCAGCGCCATCATCTTTAATAATCATATCTTGCAGTTCGGCTTCTCCCAAAATCTTCAGTGCCCTCAAAACACGATCAAAAGAACAACCACAGTGGAAGCGCAGCATTTGACGTTCAGGAAAGATTGCCAACCCCATGTCTCCCAACAGGTCGCTAAAGATTTCAGTCAAAGTCTTCCCAGCTTGCAACAATGGCGTAAATCCTGCTAGACCAGCTACCCGTGATTCCAACCTTTCTACTAAAGCTTCGTCTCTGGCAGCTTTCGGTAACACTTGTACCAGTAATCCTCCAGCCGCAGTTACTCCACCTGCTCCCACGAACACACCTAAAACTAAAGCTGAAGGTGTTTGTTCAGAATTCACCAGATAATGAGCCACATCATCGCCAATTTCACCAGAAACTAGTTCAACAGTACTAGAGTAGGGATAACCATAACCGATATCCCGTACAACGTAGAGGTAGCCGTCACCCACCGCACCACCAACATCTAGCTTACCTTTGGCATTGGGAGGCAATTCTACAGATGGATTCCCGACATATCCGCGTACTGTGCCATCTAAGCCTGCATCTACCAATATGCCGCCCAAAGGCCCATCGCCCTTCACCCGAACGTTAACCCTTGACCCAGTTCGCTTCATGCTAGAAGCCATTAACAGTCCTGCCGCCATAGTCCGACCTAGTGCTGCCGTTGCCACATAGGAAAGCTTGTGGCGTCCCCGTGCTTCTTCTGTTAAACGTGTGGTGATCACACCTACGGCACGAATTCCACCTTCGGCTGCTGTTGCACGAATTAACTGATCCGCCATGAATAACCTTACATTTCTTAACAAGTTGACTTTTTCTATTCTAAGTTCTCTGCCGATAGAAAAGTGACGCTGTAATAATCAGTGATTGTATTTGCAATATTAGAAATAGTGATGTCTTACCTTTAGGTAATCGTATAAAATGCTGGGTAATTTTCAACAAAGCCAACTGCGAATCGAAATCGAAGCATCAACAGAAGCAATTCGTGACAGTCTGCTGCATCCGGTGCAACTAGAAAAATGGCTCTTAGGGCAACGCTTTGCGCCAGGAATGCCAGAAGAACTGCTTCCAGGATTCCAGTTTACTACCTGGACTGGGCCAGTCTCGATTCATCATCAAGTAGACGTTGTAAAATCCAACTGTCTCCGCTTGGTACTCAGCGGAGCCATTGACGGGTTCCATGAATGGTACTGGGGAGAAGGTTGGGTACAATCCCGCTTGGAAGGAGTTTCAATTTTGCCCTTGAATTTGGGTCAAACGCTGAGTTTGTTAAGCTTGCGTCAGTTTCTGAGAACTCAAGAGCGTTGAATCGACTGAATGTAGAGACAAGGGCGATTTTCCTTGTCTCTATGTATCTTCTCAATCAGCCGACAAATCCGTTAACAGCCTTGCTTTTCTCAAAATAAATGTCAGAACAGTCTTTTCTTTATAAATAATCTCGGCTTTAACTGATTCTGCCGGATATTGCCGAATAAGTAAGTCGGCGTTAAAAAATCAACCTAAGTCACGAAATATCAAATCAGCAAACAGGTTAGAATTAACTGATTACAGAGTTTTTATAAAACTAAACATACATCGGTTTTATTGTACCGACCTACTTATTTGGCTTTTTTACTTTGCAATTGGGAATTGTCGATGAGTGCGATCGCATCTCCCTTTTTACAACCTGATTGGCAGAAGATATTCGTCACTTTCGACTAGGCAAAGAAAGTCTGGTTAAGGATCAATGAGCATGAAGGCTAAAAAACATTTTAGTTGTATAAATAATCTCGCAAAAAATCTACCTAGCGTTAGCGTGACGACCAAGATTTGGAGATATCCAAAAAATAAAAGCTCTCTTCCGTTTCAATGATATTTTTGGCAAAACTCCCCTAATTTTGGCGTTTTCGCCTTGGAGGGGGAAAACGAAAGCTTTTGCTTTGATTACTAAATAAGTGCCTTGCCTGTATGTTGTTAGTATGTTAATATCCAGCTAAAGCTAAATAACAATTAGCGCGTTTTAGTACAAACATCAAATCTTTATAATTTTCCTTTAAAATTTTATCCTTTCTTCATTTATTTGCAAAAAATTTGTATAATGAATAAAGTTTTTTTCCATTAATCAATAATTAACCAAAATCAAACACTTTTGTATTAAAATAATTTATATCTTATCAAGTAAATATTGTATAAAATAATTACAGAAAAACCTTATTAGATAATAATACTTATTCAAAAATACAGAATGCAAATTTTAAATTAGATCACTTTATTTAAGTACAACTCGTATAAAAATGTTGTTTAATTTGTTTTATATATCTTTAATTCTGTGAACCTGCGTTACTTTACCAGTATTAATACGTGATAGATTTTATTTATATATTTTTAGACAAAACTAAGCTTTTAGAGTGCTATATTTATATCAAAATATATTGATGTCTGCAATTTTTTGATAAATAAAAACTTATTTTTAATTTAATTTGTATAAATAATAACTATGTAGTATTTTTTGTGCATAGTTGTATTACATGTTTCTTAAACACTTTGTTGCTTGATATTTTTAGCAAGAGCCGTATAATATTTTTAAAGACACAGAAAAGTTACTAAATATACACTTTAAGTTTATATTTATTACTTTGGAGTGACTTTACTTTAATCCCAACAATGAAGCGAGAAATAAAATCATGGAAAACACATTGTTTACTGCATTAAGCGCCAACGAAGAAGCCAATCTCTCTGGCGGTATTTCTTATACGTACAAGTATAATACGTCTAAAAAAATTACGTTGACTGGTGGTAGTGGCGGCAAGGGCGGCGATGGCGGCAAGGGCGGCCCTGGCATCGATAATACCGGTAAGGGCAGTGTTACTGTTAAAGATAAAGGCACTGTTACCGGTGGAGTTGGTGGAAGGGGTGGATATGGTGGAGATGGTGCACCAGCCGTTGCTCTTGATTATTAATATATAGGGTATATAGGGCAACAGGCAAACATATGAGGTTTAGTATCAGGGAAACAATAAACCTCAATATCCCATTAACCGCGCTTTTAGAGAAATAAAGCCTCACGTTTAAAAGTAATTTACTCTGTTGGCGCAGGTTAACTTGCTTTTAAACGTGTCTCAATTGCGAATCGATTTAATCCGATCCAGCTATTAGCTGTTTCTTTATCGCAGTAATCCTAGCATAGGTTTATTGTTACCGATCTACTTTTCTTAAACAAACTTAACATTGACATTACCCGCTAGCAACACGTCAATAAGTTTGAGTAGCGCTTTTTACTAAACATACTGTTCACTTTTGAGTAGTCCAGTGGCAAACAAGCATTGTTACTTGAGAAATAAGTTAAACATACCGGAATTCCCAATATTTTCTCTGTTGAGATATGGAATATAACCATTTTGGTAGGCGTTTGCTTTCGTTATTTTAAGTGAAAACACCTTTGTCAAAATTTTACTGAAGAGTGTTAATACACATTTCTTAACCATTTACTTGCTTGACCTTTTGAGTAAGAGCCGTATAATACTTCTAAGTTAGTTCAACAAACTTAACATTGACGTTGCCCGCTAGCAACACGTCGATAATCTTGAGTAGCGCTTTTTCCTAAACATACTGTTCACCTTTGAGTAGTCCAGTGGGGAAACAAGCATTGTTACTTGAGAAATTAGTTAAACATATCGGAATTCCCAATATTTTCTCTGTTGAGATATGGAATATAACCATTTTGGTAAGCGTTTGCTCTCGTTATGTTAAGTGAAAATAGCTTTGTCAAAAGTTCAAAATTGATAATTTGTAACCGAGGTTAAGTATGGAAAGCACTCAAACATCCCTAATGTTTATCTCACTAAATGAAACCGAAGAAGCAAACTTGTCTGGTGGTGTGGTTAACATTACTACTACAGTTATAAAGAACGGAGCACCCGGAAAAAACGGAGCACCTGGAAAAAACGGAGCACCTGGAGGAACTGGAGGAAACGGAGCACCTGGAGGAAACGGAGCACCTGGAGGAAACGGAGCACCTGCAATAAGAATAAAGGGAGCATCCGGGCGAAAACGTCTAAATCTACTTAAATCGATTTTGGCAAGTCTATTCTCTGAACTAGAAAGTCTATGAGAATGATAATACAACTAAACTATTAGTCAAATTTTTAACCATGCAGGGATAAAACCCTGCTATTTTTTTGGGTTTTGTGACGATGACCCACCCCAACTGTTGACATCCGCTATATCTCTAGAAAAGAGTTAATGGAGGGTTGGTCAGATAAACTCCCATAGCGCATTTTAATAGAAATACCAAATTTTTATAATTTTCCTCTAAACTTTTACTCTTTCTTCATTTATTTGCAAAAAATTTGTATAATCAACCTAATAAAGCTTTTTTCAAATTAATAAACAATTAAGCAAAATTAAACCTTTTATATTAAAATAAATTATACATGCTTAAGCTAGTGTTGTATAAAATAATTGGAATATAACATTTTTTACACAAAAATACTTATTCACAAATGGAAAATCCCCGTTTTGAGTTTGAGAAATCTATTTAAGTACAACTCGTATAAAAATGTTGTTTGTTTTGATTGACTATATCTTTGATTCTCGGGATTTTCATTACTTTTTCAGTATTAATACGTAACAGGCTTCATTTAGACATTTTTTGATAAACAAAATTAAGCTTTTATAGCTTATATCAATATATAGATTGACACCTGCGATTTTTTGATAAATAAAAAGTTCTTTTTAATTAACTTTGTATAAATAATAACTATGTAATATTTTTCCTGGGCAGGAAGAGGCTTAATATATTTTTCTTCGTCCGTAAAATAATTACTTGACCTATTTAGCAAGAGCCTTATAATACTTCTAACGGCACAAACAAGTGACTAAATATACTCTTTCACATTTATATTTAGTCACTTGGGAGTGACGTGACTTTGACAACCACAATCAAGCCAGAACTAATATTATGGAAAGCACATTGTTCACTACACTAACCGCCAACGAAGAAGTCACTTTCTCTGGGGGGAAGAATAACTCCAATAAAGGATATTATATTAAAATCTCTCTAATTAAGTCTTTTATTCAGTTAATACTTAAACTTACTAGCGGTGCTGGCGGTGCTGGCATCATAAATAGCGGCTCTGGGACTGTTATTGTTAGTGGAGGGACTATTAATGGTGGATCTGGTGGATCTACTTCAGCTAGTGTGCCAGCCACTTAACGATCATATTAGAGCAATAGGCAAACTTATGAGGTTTAGTAGAAGGGAAAGAATAAACGTAAAGACACGATTAACCGCATCTTCACTGGGTTAAAGGCTCTTAAATAAACTACCCTGTTCGAGCAGGCTAAGTTACTTTTGCGCCTGTCTTAATTTCTAATCTACTTAATCTTGGCAAGCTATTAGCTATTTGTTTGATAGCAGTGATTTTAGCATACGTTTATTGTTCCCCACATACTTTTGTTCAATAAACTTAACAAAGTCTATCAACAGTTGCCTACTAGCAACTGTTGATGAACTTAAGTAGTACTTTTCGCTAAAGATACTGCTAATCTTGAGTAGGAAAGTAAGCATTACTATTAGACTTATCCACAAATAAACCTCAAAATAGCTGAAACCCTTACATAGCTGGCTTTTTAGCTTATATAAAACAGGAACCTCTAAAACCCTCTCCAGAGCTAGGTTTCAGCCAAATAAAGTTCTCATTTCCGGATAAGTCTATTTGATAAATCAACCAGATTGATCACAATTTAGTAATTTGTGAACGATAACGAAACTCTTTTTACAGAACTTACTCTAAACGAATAAGTAAGTCTGTCTATTCGTTTAGAGTAAGTAACGAGGTGTGCAACTTTCTCTTAAACCTAACAAGAACAGCCCCTTCCCTATGTTCGCGTAGCGGTACGAAGTGCGGGAAGGGGAGCAAGACTTAAAGCCTCTCTGTGCTTGCCTAACGGCAGGCTGAGGCCAACGGGGAGAGCAATGGAAGCGGGGTTTGAAGAATAAGTCGCACATCGCGCTAAGTAAGGTGAACATACCAAAATTCCCGATATTTTCTCTGTTGAGATATGGAATAGGAGGATTTTGGTAGGCGTTTGCTCTGCTTATCTTAAGTGAAAACAGCTTTGTAAAAGGTCAAATTTTTAACCACGGAGGGATAAAACCCTCAGATTTTTTTGGGTTTTGTCAAATTCATAGTGGGTATCAGTGCCATCATCATATTTCAGGTATTCCTCAAAAGTTAGTTTGGGGTGGCTATAGTCATTGCTTCCCCTTGGAAATTTTTACCTTGGTTTGACGACTAACACCGAACAATTAGCCTCTTCTACAACTTGACTGCTAACAGAACCCTGGACAATTCGCTTCATCCCAATCAACCCCCGACTGCCAATTATAATCAAGTCAGTTTTATAAATATTGGCAAGGCGAATAATCTCTTCGGCAGGATCACCAGTTACCAGTTCTAACTCACTTGTGACTGATAACTTTTCCTGATATGATTGCAACTGTTTTTCAATATTAAAATAAGAAAATGTTGGGGACTCTGGCTGAGGACGATCAGCGGGTAGTTCCATCTCTGACTCTGGCGTGGGAAACACATGACAGAGAATAACCTTGGCATCTTTTGACAATACCAAATTATCTAAAGTCTGAATTACTCGTTCGGAAATTGCAGAACCGTCCAGAGCTACCAAAATATTCTTTAGCACCGCTCTCGTCTCCTAAAGAGTAGACCCCTTACATAAGTATGTAGCAAAATTTGTTGGCAGGTACACTAAATTAATTTTCCATCTGCTTACTTAGTTTATATAGCAGTCCGCTTTGATTTTTAAAATTATTTGCGTAGACAATGAGTAGTGAGTGGGGAGTGGGGAAGAAGCCTTTTCGGAGTGTACTGATTTTTGAAATACACGTAGGGGAGTCAGTGCGTTGCGAACTTTTCCAAAGTTGTAACAACTGGCGTTGTGTTAGCAGGAAGTACGACACCATTCCAAGCTTTTGGTGCCGTACTCTCGTCTAACATACCCTACAAGACTACTTAAATTTTTTCAAAAACAATTTACGATTCCTATATTCGAGAGCGTGCCATAGGTCGGTTTCACCCCACTTTGACGCTAGTGCATTCTACCAACTGGCATCACAGACCTTTTATCAGTTCTTTGGGGAGGTAAATCCTCCCTCAACTGCTTGCTGGCTTACCATGCAAGTAACCCCTCCGTTGAGATAGCACGGTCTTTTCCCAACCTGTGCCTAGCGTTTTCGTAGACAAGGAGAGCAAGAAGAGTGATCCGCCAAGAGCTGTCTTCTCTTCGAGATCACTCTTCTTGCTGAATTCGGCGTCGGACTGAATCAGCATGGGAAGGTAAGCCTTCTGCTGTTGCTAGCACATCAATTGCACTAGCCACATTTTGCAGTGCGGTTTGGGAGTATTGAATAATACTGGAGTGTTTGAGGAAAGTTTCAACCCCTAATGCCGAAGCATAGCGGGCAGCACCGGAAGTTGGCAAGATATGGTTAGGACCTGCCAAATAGTCTCCTATAGCTTCTGGTGTTGAGTAACCCAAAAAGATTGCCCCAGCGTGGCGAATCTGTGGTAATAATGCCCAAGGGTCTTTGATTTCTAATTCCAGATGTTCGGGGGCAAATTCATTTGAGAGTTCTGCTGCTGCTTGGAGCGATTCTACAACCACAATCAAGCCGTAGTGAGCGATCGCTTTTTCTGTGTCTATTCGCCGTGGGTGATCCACTAGCTGTCTTTCTAAGGCTAGTTGCACGTTCTTCGCCAAAGCAGCATCTGTCGTCAGCAAAATTGCTGCCGCCATTGGATCGTGTTCGGCTTGGGCCAGCAAGTCAGCAGCTACATGCACCGGATTTGCGGTTTCATCGGCAATCACCAACACTTCGCTGGGGCCTGCCAAAGAATCAATGCCGACGGTGCCATAGACAAGTTTTTTCGCTAGGGTGACATAAATGTTACCAGGCCCAGTAATCACATTCACTTTTGGAATCGTTTCTGTGCCATAGGCTAAAGCGGCGATCGCTTGTGCACCCCCAATGCGATAAATTTCTTCCACCCCTGCTTCTTGGGCAGCTACCAAGACTGCTGGATTAATTGCACCACCAGATCCAGGGGGTGTGACCATCACCACATGGGGTACAGCAGCTACCTTTGCCGGAATTGCATTCATCAGCACTGTACTGGGATAGGCGGCGCGACCACCAGGCACATACAACCCCGCTCGGTCTACGGGGGTATAGCGTTTGCCCAGCACTATTTCATCGTCGCCAAAGTGTACCCAGCTTTTCGGTACTCGCTGACGATGAAACGCTTCAATTTGGCGGCAAGCTATCCGAATTGCGCCCATCAACTCCTTTGACACCTGCTGATAGGCTGCATCTAGTTCCGAACCTGTGACTCGGAGTTCTTCTGCTTTCAGGGTTTGTTTGTCAAATTCGGCTGTGTAATGCAATACAGCTTTGTCGCCTTGGCGCTTCACTGCTTGCAAAACCTCGCGCACCGTTGCTTCTTTGTGAAGCACCTGTTCATCATGGGTGCGATCGCAGATCCGTTGTAGTTCTGCTCTGACGTCTGCCTGCTGAGTAATGATTCGCAGCATGGAGTAAGGACAATGCCAAAATTATAATATTCACACCTGAGATTTAGTATTGCTTTTGACCAACTGGGGTGTGGAAGCTGACTCTAATATCTCTTCTCTAGCTTAACCTGGATTTTTTTGATACTCTCAAGGCTGCCACTACATGGTTTGCTTGAGAAAGCAACTTAATTGCTCAGTCCGACAAGCCTCGGCAGGCTAGCGGCAGGAAGTGGGCGTGCCATTTACCACTACCTTTATGCTCTTACCCTCACTCCTTGCTCTGCATGTATTTGTACATCCAGTCCCCCGGATTTACAGGGGGGTAGGGTCTGAGCCTAATTTTTACTTATTTTCCTAGCTTTTAGTAGTTAACATGTGTACAGAGACGATATAATGTTGCTTCTATACTTTGAAACCTCTGAAATTTAGCTGTTTACAGTTACTTGCCTTTGACAATACATCCGTTTTAAGGACAGATTATATTAGACTTATCCGGAAATGAGAACTTTATTTGGCTGAAACCTAGCTCTGGAGAGGGTTTTAGAGGTTCCTGTTTTATATAAGCTAAAAAGCCAGCTATGTAAGGGTTTCAGCTATTTTGAGGTTTATTTGTGGATAGGTCTATTGGCAATCACCAAAACCTCAGTGCCGTGGAGAGCAACTACATTCACATATCGGGTAAAGAAAGGAAAAGGCGAATCTATTATCCATTTCCCGCAAGGACGATGGATAAGCAGAGGAGGTGATGAGTTAGGGTCACTATTCTATGTTGTTGATGTAGTTCATATTAACGCATTTCCGAAATTGACGACACACCAAATTCAGGACTGGGGATCAGGGAGCGGGACTAGGGACTAAATTATTCCCTAATCACCAGTACCTAATCCCCAATGAGCGAATTTATTTTTTAGGAAATTATAACATTGGCAATTTAGATGCTATATTAGTAAGTCTAGTAGTGTGTGTACATATTAATAGTATTTTTGGAATTGACTGTGGCGAATACAAAGTCTGCTCTCAAGCGTGCCGAAATCGCAGAACGTAACCGACTGCGTAATAAAGCTTACAAATCAGCAGTCAAGACGCTGATGAAGAAATACTTTAATGCTGTAGCTGTCTATGCAGCTAATCCTACCCCAGAATTAAATCAACAAGTACAGGCTCAGTTATCCGAGGCTTACGGCAAAATCGATAAAGCGATCAAACGGGGTGTGCTTCACCCTAACAATGGGGCAAGGAAAAAGTCGAGATTGGCTCATAAACTCAAACCCCTAACTCAAGCAGCATCTGCTGAATAGTCATTGGTGAGGCAGTGCGCTCTTGTGACTCAGGGAGCCAGTGCGTTACGAACTTTGCCAAAGTTAGTTGTAGCAAATGGAAAGGCTTTAGCGCATAAAGCAGTGTTAGCGAATCGGCGAATGTCCGATAAGCCAGTGCAGGCTAGAGGGTTTCCACACCACTTGTTCTATGCCTGTTAAGCCGTCTACCGCAGTGGCTCCCAATGAGCGACTGGTCTAGGTTCTGCTGAATTAAAGCAAGTGGCGGGCGTGGTTTCCCTCTTGAGCAGTTGGTGATTGTGAAGCGTATGGGTTCACATAGCTTCTCCGATGGGAGAAAAATTCAGCCAGAGGGTCATTTGTTCTTAGTCGTGATCAGAGCTAAGAACAAATGACCAATGACAAAGGACAAAGAATGCAACTGATAGATACGCACGTTCATCTCAACTTTGATAGTTTCCAGCCGGATTTAGCAACAGTGCGATCGCGGTGGCAAGAAGCAGGTGTAGTGCGTTTAGTACATTCCTGTGTTCACCCTGAGGAGTTTTCCAGTATTCAATCCCTAGCCCAAAAGTTTCCCGAAATCAGCTTTGCTGTAGGATTACATCCTTTAGATGCTGAGAAATGGAATAGCGAGACAGCCGAGAAAATCAAAACTTTAGCGAGTTCTGACTCGAATGTGGTAGCAATTGGGGAAATGGGGCTGGATTTTTATAAAGCTGATAACTATGAGCAACAGTACATGGTGTTCGAGTCACAGTTAGCGATCGCATCTGAACTCAATTTACCAGTGATTATTCACTGCCGCGATGCTGCTGTGGCAACCAGAGAAGTGTTGCAAAAATGGCGGGAACTCAAAGGAGAAAGAGTGCGGGGTGTCATGCATTGCTGGGGAGGAACGCCAGAAGAAACTCAATGGTTTCTCGATTTAGGCTTCTACATCAGCTTTAGTGGAACGGTAACGTTCAAAAACGCCAAAGCAATCCAATCTTCAGCGGCGATGGTGAGTAGCGATCGCCTACTAATTGAAACAGACTGTCCTTTCCTAGCTCCGGTTCCTAAACGGGGCGAGAAGCGCAACGAGCCTGCCTACGTACTTTATGTCGCCGAGCAAGTAGCTAAACTGCGTCAGGAAACGGTAGAGGCGATCGCCCATCAAACCACCCAAAATGCCTGTGAATTATTTGGTCTGTCCATATCAAGTCTGCCCTAGTGTGTTTTGTTAAGTTGTGCTAAAAAAAATAAAACTCTAGGGGGATAAAAATATGCTAATATTATTCCCTCAAAAACATTTTGCTTGCGCCATAATGATAAAGGAAGGAACCTAAAACTTCTCATCTGAATTTTCCGTGCTGTTATGGCTTGGCCATCCTCCAAATCTCTACAAGCGGATGCTCTCCACAGATGACTAACCGTGCCAACCAAAATTGAGCTAGACTTTTGCAAAACATCGGCTTGGTGTGTATTGAACCTATTCAAAATCGTTAAACAAAATTGCCTTGTGAGTACAATTCAGCAAAATGAAGTGATTCTGATTCAAAACCGACAAGGTACGGATCATTCCCTCAGTCTTAGGATATCTAGGATATCACTGAGAGTATAACCAACGGGGTGGATTTTAGACACACCGTTTTGAGCTGCGTCAGCAAATTAACGCGCTTTTTGGAGGGGAAGTGAGGAAAGTAGATCAAACTCAGGAATATATCAACTGTATATTCTTCTTGAATCAAGACTATAGTTGGTTTTTGGCTTCTGAGTCACCGATGAAGGGCGATTACCCCCTTGTCAAAATTGCTCATTCCAGGCAGCTTTAATTGCTGTGTTTGCCCACACCTGTAAACAGCAAGTGTGTAAGAAAAAGTTCCCAAACAGCTAAGGACACTGGCTAGCAGTGGGAAGCGTCAAACAGCAGTGTCCAAGGGAAAGAAAATTTAACCAGGTTGACAAAGGTAGAGGCATGACTAAAGAAACATATATGGAACCCGCCTTTCTGTTGCCCGACTTGATTGAAATCCAGAGGTCAAGCTTTCGCTGGTTTTTGGAAGAAGGGCTGATAGAAGAACTTAACTCCTTTAGTCCGATCACAGATTATACGGGCAAACTAGAACTGCACTTTTTGGGTCATAACTACAAACTCAAGGAGCCAAAGTACAGCGTCGAAGAAGCCAAACGGCGGGATAGTACCTATGCCGTCCAAATGTATGTTCCCACACGCCTGATTAACAAAGAAACAGGGGAAATCAAAGAGCAAGAGGTATTTATTGGGGATTTGCCTTTGATGACTGATCGCGGCACGTTTATTATTAACGGAGCCGAGCGGGTAATTGTCAACCAAATAGTGCGATCGCCAGGGGTTTATTACAAATCAGAAATAGACAAAAACGGGCGACGTACTTATTCAGCTAGCTTAATTCCCAACCGGGGAGCATGGCTGAAATTTGAAACAGACCGTAACGATTTGGTGTGGGTACGCATCGACAAAACCCGCAAACTCTCAGCGCAGGTACTCCTAAAAGCTTTAGGGTTATCAGATAACGAAATCTTTGACGCCTTACGTCATCCAGAATATTTCCAAAAAACCATCGAAAAAGAAGGGCAATTCTCTGAAGAAGAAGCCCTAATGGAGTTATATCGGAAACTGCGTCCTGGTGAACCACCTACGGTATTAGGTGGGCAACAACTCCTAGACTCCCGTTTCTTTGACCCGAAACGTTATGACCTTGGTCGCGTCGGACGCTACAAGCTCAACAAGAAATTGCGCCTTTCTGTCCCCGACACAATGCGCGTGTTGACTTCTGGCGATATATTAGCAGCTGTAGATTACCTGATCAACCTAGAATATGATATTGGTAATATCGATGACATTGACCACTTAGGTAATCGGCGCGTGAGAAGCGTCGGTGAATTGCTGCAAAACCAAGTAAGGGTAGGCTTAAATCGCCTAGAGAGAATTATTCGGGAACGGATGACCGTATCTGATGCCGAAGTACTGACCCCTGCTTCCTTGGTGAACCCCAAACCACTGGTAGCAGCAATTAAAGAATTCTTTGGTTCCAGCCAGTTGAGTCAGTTCATGGATCAAACAAATCCCCTAGCAGAACTGACCCACAAACGCCGCCTGAGTGCCCTTGGACCTGGTGGTTTAACCCGCGAACGCGCTGGGTTTGCTGTGCGGGATATTCATCCTAGTCACTATGGACGTATTTGCCCCATTGAGACACCAGAAGGCCCTAACGCCGGACTCATTGGCTCCTTAGCAACCCATGCACGGGTGAACCTGTATGGCTTCTTAGAAACGCCATTTAGACCTGTGGAAAATGGGCGAGTCAGATTTGACCTGCCTCCAGCCTACATGACAGCCGATGAAGAAGACGACCTGCGAGTTGCTCCAGGAGATATTCCTGTAGATGAAACCGGGCATATTATTGGGCCGCAAGTGCCAGTACGCTATCGGCAGGAATTCTCCACCACAACCCCAGAACAGGTGGACTACGTAGCAGTATCTCCCGTACAGATTGTGTCAGTAGCTACCAGCATGATTCCCTTTTTGGAGCATGATGACGCTAACCGAGCGCTGATGGGGTCGAACATGCAACGGCAAGCAGTACCCCTGCTCAAGCCAGAACGTCCTCTGGTGGGTACAGGTTTGGAAGCGCAAGGAGCAAGAGACTCTGGGATGGTGGTTGTATCGCGCACCGATGGCGATGTCACCTATGTGGATGCCACAGAAATTCGCGTCCGTCCTAAACCTAGCACTCCAGAAATTAAGTACACCCTTTCCAAGTACCAACGCTCAAACCAAGATACCTGTTTAAATCAGAAGCCTCTCGTCCGCATTGGTGAACGTGTTGTTGCTGGTCAGGTGCTGGCTGATGGCTCCTCCACCGAAGGTGGTGAGTTGGCGCTAGGACAAAATATTGTAGTTGCTTATATGCCTTGGGAAGGCTACAACTACGAAGACGCAATTTTAATTTCTGAAAGACTGGTGCAGGATGATGTCTACACCTCAATTCACATTGAAAAATATGAAATTGAAGCTAGACAGACAAAACTGGGGCCAGAAGAAATCACCAGAGAAATTCCCAACGTCGGGGAAGATGCCTTGCGTCAGTTGGATGAACAGGGAATCATTCGCATTGGGGCATGGGTAGAAGCTGGTGACATCTTGGTAGGAAAAGTCACGCCCAAAGGTGAATCTGACCAACCGCCAGAAGAAAAACTGTTGCGTGCCATTTTCGGTGAAAAAGCCCGAGATGTGCGGGACAATTCTCTGCGAGTACCAAACGGTGAAAAAGGTCGCGTAGTTGATGTGCGCTTGTTTACTCGTGAACAAGGCGATGAACTGCCACCAGGAGCCAATATGGTAGTCCGGGTGTATGTTGCTCAAAAACGCAAAATCCAAGTTGGTGACAAGATGGCAGGACGCCACGGTAATAAAGGGATTATTTCTCGGATATTGCCGGCGGAAGATATGCCTTATTTGCCTGATGGTTCACCAGTGGACATTGTACTTAACCCCTTGGGTGTACCCAGTCGGATGAATGTCGGACAAGTATTTGAGTGCCTCTTGGGTTGGGCTGGTCAGACCTTGGGAGTACGATTTAAGATTACTCCCTTTGACGAAATGTACGGTGAAGAGTCATCCCGCCGAATCGTGCATGGCAAATTGCAAGAAGCACGAGACGAAACAGGCAAAGACTGGGTATATAACCCAGATAATCCAGGCAAAATCATGGTGTATGACGGTCGTACAGGCGAACCCTTTGACCGAGCAATCACTATCGGTGTGGCTTACATGCTGAAGCTGGTGCATTTGGTGGATGATAAGATCCACGCTCGTTCCACAGGCCCTTACTCCCTGGTGACTCAGCAACCGTTGGGTGGTAAAGCACAACAAGGTGGTCAACGGTTTGGAGAAATGGAAGTGTGGGCATTGGAAGCCTTTGGTGCAGCTTACACCTTACAGGAATTGCTCACAGTTAAATCTGACGACATGCAAGGACGGAATGAAGCGTTAAATGCGATCGTTAAAGGCAAAGCAATTCCTCGACCTGGAACCCCAGAGTCCTTTAAGGTGCTAATGCGCGAGTTGCAATCATTGGGGTTAGACATTGCCGTACATAAGGTAGAAACCCAAGCAGACGGCAGTTCCCTAGATGTGGAAGTCGATTTGATGGCAGACCAATCAGCCCGTCGCACACCTCCTAGACCCACCTATGAATCTCTTTCCCGCGAATCGCTGGAAGAAGACGAATAAGGAGTGCTGAGTGCTGGCATCCGGCTCTGCCGAATTGTTTGCTCTTAGCGTTCCCCCAGGGTAGCATCTGGCGTTACTGAGTCTTAAAAAACTCAGTAACTGTTATTTAGCACTTGGATCTCTGTTAATTCAAACCTTAAAACTAAATATACTCAAAACTCATAACTCGGAACTTAGTACTTAAGTATGAGACCTGCCCAAACTAATCAGTTTGACTACGTAAAAATCGGCTTGGCATCACCAGAACGCATTCGGCAGTGGGGCGAGAGAACATTGCCCAATGGTCAGGTAGTCGGTGAAGTTACCAAGCCAGAAACGATTAATTACCGAACTCTCAAGCCAGAGATGGATGGCTTATTTTGTGAGCGCATCTTTGGCCCCGCGAAAGATTGGGAATGCCATTGTGGCAAGTATAAAAGAGTTCGTCACAGAGGTATTGTCTGCGAGCGCTGTGGGGTAGAAGTCACGGAGTCACGGGTGCGTCGCCACCGCATGGGCTATATTAAACTCGCCGCACCAGTAGCTCACGTCTGGTATCTCAAAGGCATTCCTAGCTATATTTCCATCCTGTTGGATATGCCCTTGCGGGATGTCGAGCAGATTGTCTACTTCAACTCTTATGTTGTCCTGAGTCCAGGTAATGCCGAAACTTTAACTTATAAACAGCTACTGAGTGAAGACCAGTGGTTGGAAATTGAAGACCAAATTTATAGCGAAGATTCTCTGCTACAGGGCGTAGAGGTAGGTATTGGTGCTGAAGCACTGTTACGCTTGCTTGCCGATATCAATTTAGAGCAAGAAGCGGAGAGCCTACGTGAAGAGATTGGCAACGCCAAGGGACAAAAGAGAGCCAAGCTAATTAAGCGACTGCGGGTGATTGACAACTTCATCGCCACTGGTTCCAAACCAGAGTGGATGGTAATGGCAGTGATTCCCGTGATTCCTCCCGACTTGCGCCCAATGGTGCAGCTAGATGGCGGACGGTTTGCCACCAGCGATTTAAATGATTTATATCGACGGGTAATTAACCGCAACAATCGTTTGGCACGCTTGCAAGAAATTTTGGCCCCAGAGATTATTGTGCGGAACGAAAAGCGGATGCTGCAAGAAGCAGTGGATGCTTTGATAGACAATGGTCGTCGAGGACGCACTGTGGTAGGGGCAAATAATCGACCCCTCAAATCTTTATCCGACATTATTGAGGGTAAGCAAGGACGTTTCCGACAAAACTTATTAGGTAAACGGGTTGATTACTCTGGACGTTCTGTAATTGTGGTCGGGCCAAAGCTGAAAATTCACCAGTGTGGTTTGCCTAGAGAAATGGCAATTGAGCTATTTCAACCATTTGTGATTAACCGCCTGATTCGTAGCGGCATGGTGAATAACATCAAAGCTGCGAAAAAGCTGATATCGCGTAATGACCCCAGTGTCTGGGATGTCTTGGAAGAGGTGATTGAAGGACACCCTGTGATGCTAAATCGGGCACCAACGTTGCACCGCTTGGGTATTCAATCTTTTGAACCGATCTTAGTAGAAGGTAGAGCGATTCAACTCCATCCTCTGGTGTGTCCAGCGTTTAACGCCGACTTTGATGGCGACCAAATGGCGGTACACGTCCCGTTGTCGTTAGAGAGTCAGGCTGAGGCGCGGTTGTTGATGTTGGCTTCTAACAACATTTTGTCACCAGCCACGGGTAAACCCATTATCACGCCCAGCCAAGACATGGTGTTGGGAGCCTATTACTTAACAGCAGAAAATCCCGGTGCGGCAAAAGGCGCAGGAAAGTACTTTTATTCCCTAGATGACGTAATTATGGCTTTCCAGCAAGAGCAAATTGACTTGCACGCCTATATTTACGTGCGGTTTGACGGTGAAATAGAATCAGACCAGCCGGATAGCGAACCCCTGAAAGTGACAGAAAACGAAGATGGTAGCCGGACATTACTCTATAAGTTCCGGCGAGTCAGACAAGACGCTAAGGGCAATGTGATTTCTCAGTATATATACACAACTCCTGGTCGGGTTATTTACAACAATGCCATTCAGGAAGCACTAGCAAGCTAAAAGTGAGGAGTGATGAGTTAGGAGTGATGAGTTAGGAGTTAGGAGTTATGAGTTAGGAGATTTTATTCCTAAGTCCTCACTTTTAACTCCTCACTTTTAACTTCTAACTCCTAACTATTAATTTGAGGACTAATGACTAATGACTAACGAAAAAATGATTTTTCGCAATCGCGTGGTTGACAAAGGTCAACTGAGAAATTTAATTTCTTGGGCCTTTACGAATTATGGTACAGCGCGAACCGCAGTGATGGCGGACAAACTGAAAGATTTGGGATTTCGCTACGCTACCAAAGCAGGGGTTTCCATCAGTGTAGATGACTTGATGGTGCCACCAACTAAACGATTGCTCTTAGAAGCAGCCGAAGAAGAAATTCGCGCCACTGAAATCCGTTACCAACGGGGAGAAATCACCGAAGTAGAACGCTTCCAAAAGGTAATCGATACCTGGAACGGTACCAGTGAAGCTTTGAAAGATGAAGTTGTCCTTCACTTCAAGAAGACTGATCCCCTAAACTCCGTATATATGATGGCATTCTCCGGGGCACGGGGTAACATCTCCCAAGTCCGGCAATTGGTGGGGATGCGGGGACTGATGGCAGATCCTCAAGGGGAAATTATCGATTTGCCCATCAAAACCAACTTCCGTGAAGGACTAACTGTGACGGAATACATTATTTCGTCTTACGGTGCTAGAAAAGGATTGGTGGATACTGCCTTGCGGACGGCTGACTCTGGTTATCTCACCCGCCGGTTGGTGGATGTATCGCAGGATGTAATTATTCGGGAATTTGACTGCGGCACCACCAGAGGTCTTGCGGTGCGACCAATGACAGAAGGTGCCAAAACCTTGATACCTCTAGCAACCCGCTTGATGGGACGGGTAATTGGCGAAGATGTGGTGCATCCGGTGACAAAAGAAGTGATTGCACCACGCAATTCCCCAATTTCTGAAGACTTGGCGAAGAAAATTGAAAAATCTGGGGTGGGGGAAGTTGTGGTGCGGAGTCCCCTAACTTGTGAAGCTGCACGTTCAGTCTGTCAACACTGCTACGGCTGGAGTTTGGCACACGCCAAGATGGTGGACTTGGGCGAAGCTGTGGGGATTATTGCTGCCCAAAGTATCGGCGAACCTGGCACCCAGTTAACCATGCGGACATTCCACACAGGTGGTGTGTTTACTGGAGAAGTGGCGCAACAAGTTCGTTCTAAAATCGATGGGACTGTTAAGCTTCCCCGCAAACTGAAGACCAGAACATATCGTACTCGCCACGGGGAAGATGCCCTGTATGTTGAGGCTAATGGCATCCTGCTTTTGGAACCAACAAAAGTAGGTGATGTTACCCCAGATAACCAAGAGGTTCATCTGACTCAAGGTTCAACACTATATGTATTTGATGGAAATAAGGTAAAACAAGGTCAGTTGTTGGCAGAGGTTGCCCTCGGTGGACGCACAACTCGGACTAATACAGAAAAAGCAGTTAAAGATGTCGCCTCTGACTTGGCAGGGGAAGTACAATTTGCCGAAGTAGTTCCAGAACAAAAAACCGACCGTCAAGGTAATACCACAACCACAGCCGCACGCGGTGGTTTGATTTGGGTTTTATCTGGGGAAGTTTACAACTTGCCGCCTGGTGCAGAATTGATTGTCAAAAATGGTGATGCGATCGCCTCGAATGGAGTTTTAGCAGAAACCAAGTTAAGCACTTTGCACGGCGGTGTGGTGCGCTTGCCCGAAGCTACCCCTGGTAAGAGTACCAGGGAAATTGAGATTATCACCGCTTCTGTAGTCTTAGACCAGGCAACGGTAACAGTCCAAAGTTCCCAAGGTCGCAATAATTACTTAGTCTCCACTGGCAACAACCAGGAATTTAACCTCCGGGCTACACCAGGCACAAAAGTGCAAAATGGTCAAGTAGTAGCTGAGTTGATTGATGACCGCTATCGCACAACTACTGGTGGATTCCTAAAATTCGCGGGTGTAGAAGTCCAGAAAAAAGGCAAAGCCAAGCTGGGTTATGAAGTCGTGCAGGGCGGTACCCTCTTGTGGATTCCCGAAGAAAGCCACGAAGTTAATAAAGATATCTCCTTGCTGTTGGTAGAAGACGGTCAGTTTGTGGAAGCTGGCACCGAAGTAGTAAAAGATATCTTCTGCCAAAACAGCGGTGTGGTAGAAGTGACCCAGAAAAACGACATCCTGCGGGAAGTGGTGGTTAAGCCAGGTGAACTGCTAATGGTGGACGATCCAGAATCAGTTATTGGGCGAGATAACACTTTCATCCAACCAGGTGAGGAATTCCAAGGTAGTGTCGCTACAGAATTGCGCTATATCCAGTATGTGGAGACACCAGAAGGGCCCGCCCTGTTAAGCCGTCGAGTAGTTGAGTTTGCCGTACCGGATAATCCTGATGTGCCATCAACTACATCAATAAGTCAGCAAACCGGGCGATCGATTCAGTTGCGGGCTGTGCAGCGACTGCCTTACAAAGATTCGGAACGCGTCAAGTCTGTTGAAGGTGTGGAACTCCTGCGAACCCAGCTAGTGCTGGAAATTGAGCAAGAAGGAGAACAAGACCACAATGCTTCGCCTCTAGCAGCAGATATTGAATTGGTACAGGATGCCGAAGATCCAGAAGTTCAACGCTTGCAACTGGTGATTTTGGAGTCCTTGGTAATTCGTCGAGACATTACCGCCGATGCCACTCAAGGTAGCACCCAGACAACACTTGAGGTAGAAGATGGGCTAACCATCGCTCCTGGATCTGTGGTGGCACGTACCCAAATCTTGTGTAAAGAAGGTGGGATAGTGCGGGGCGTTCAAAAAGGAACCGAAAACGTGCGTCGCTGCTTAGTGTTGCGCCCCACTGACATGCTGACCACCAATACTAGTACTCAGCCTAAGGTAAAAGTGGGTGACTTGCTAGTAGAAGGTACAGAAGTTGCTCCTGGAGTTTTTGCCCCAGAATCAGGGCAAGTAGTGGATATCAAAAGTGCCGCTGCTGCATCTGGTGGGGAATCGGCTCTGAGTACTAAAAACTACGTTATTACTACCCGCATCGGTCGTCCTTATCGAGTCAGCCCTGGTGCTGTGTTGCAGATAGAAGACAGCGATTTGGTACAACGGGGTGATAACTTGGTGTTGTTGGTGTTTGAACGTGCCAAAACCGGAGATATTATTCAAGGTTTGCCCCGGATTGAGGAACTGCTCGAAGCTCGTAAACCGAAAGAAGCTTGCATATTATGTCGCCGGGCGGGTGAAGTTAAGGTAGTTTACGGCGAGGGTGGTGATGAAGCGATCGCCATTAAGGTCGTAGAATCAAATGGCGTAGTCACAGATTATCCTCTAGGCCCAGGACAAAATTTGATTGTGCCAGATGGATCGACTGTATTAGCTGGACAACCGTTGAGCGATGGGCCATCTAACCCCCACGAAATTTTAGAAATCTTCTTTAGCCTGGGTTCCGAAGACGGAGTTTATGCTTGTGCTAGCCATGCTTTGCAGAAGGTACAGACATTCTTAGTGAATGAAGTACAAATGGTGTATCAATCTCAGGGGATTGATATTTCCGATAAGCACATTGAAGTAATTGTTCGCCAGATGACTAACAAAGTCCGGATTGATGATGGTGGTGACACTACCATGCTTCCCGGTGAATTGGTAGAACTGCGCCAAGTTGAGCAGGTGAACGAAGCTATGGCAATTACAGGCGGTGCGCGGGCACAGTATACCCCAGTATTGTTGGGGATCACCAAAGCATCCTTGAACACTGACAGCTTTATTTCCGCCGCATCATTCCAAGAGACAACACGGGTACTTACCGAAGCAGCTATCGAAGGCAAATCCGACTGGCTACGCGGCTTAAAGGAAAACGTGATTATCGGGCGATTGATTCCGGCTGGTACTGGGTACAATACCTATGATGAACCCGGTGCGATCGATGATTATGCTGCTGAGATTAGCAATAGTGTCTTGGATGAAGTTGATGACCCCCTGGATATGGTCTTAGATGACCGCACAGCTCGCACCTATAATTTAGATTCTCCTACCCTTGGGGAATCTGGCTTTGGTAGCAGACGTGCAGAAAGGTCAATTCTAGAGGACGAAGATGAATTAATCGCCGATGAAGTAGCAGAAGACGACGATTTCGAGGAAGAAGAGGAAGACGAGGAAGATGATTTCGACGA
This sequence comes from Nostoc sp. S13, assembly GCF_029379315.1. Classification (GTDB taxonomy): domain Bacteria; phylum Cyanobacteriota; class Cyanobacteriia; order Cyanobacteriales; family Nostocaceae; genus Nostoc. The sequence goes on along the minus strand of NZ_JAQYWQ010000011.1, from coordinate 8,465 downwards.
AGAGTAGAGACTTGAAATTTCGCGTCTCTATTAAAAGGTAAAAATTAAAACGGCAAAAGAAAATCTTCTTTTGCCTTTTTCTTTTGCCTTGTATCTAGTTTAAGAGCAGCTTGACGGCTAAATCCGCTAAGTACACGTCACCCTAAATCTAGCAATAGCTAGATGCTGCAATTCTCTGACAAGCTATAATCTACATCTGTTGCACCGAGAGATTAACTTGTGGATGTCATATTAGAACGATCGCACGAATTAAAACAAGCCTTAGTTGATTTTGTCCTTGATGCTGAAGGCGAACTGGCACAAGCACTGGAAACTTATGCAGCAGAACAGTTGCGCCGTGGAAGTGGTGATAGTACACAGCAGGACTTAATCATCGATAGCTTTCTGACAGCAGGGAAAGTCGGTGAGAAGTCACCATTAGAGTTGTTTCTCGAAAGCTATCCAGATTTAGACCAGAGCGATCGCAATCTGATCAACAGTTGGCATCATAGTTTTATTGGCTTATTTGCCATAACTAATATTCTACCTGATGGCTTTGAATTGACGAACTGGTTGACAGATAAACCCTACATCGTCAAGCCAAACAATACTCAAACATTACAGGCAATATCTCGGTTGAAAGCAGGAGAAATCTTGCTAACTCGCATTTCCCCTGTTACCGATAGCTACTGGATGTTTTCTGGCCCTTACACACTAATGGGTAAATTGGGTAAACCAAAACTTGCTGTAGCAATTGGTAATTTTAAAGAAAACTATAAAAGTAATCTTTACAGCGATGCTCCAGACTTGCTAGAGGAAGCTTGGCAGTCAGTAGTACAATATCATCAGCAATTTGTGGACTTTTTTGGCACTGATGAAATCACATTACCTGGATATCAGCTTAATAAAAAAATAGCGGAGTTTCAAGAAGTAATTACTGAAAAAACCTTTGCAGCAGCAGGAATTGATACTTCCAAATCCTTGGCTGAAGTCGCAGAAGCAGCTGGCATTGGAGATGATGAAATAAAAGCAGCAGCACAAGAATTTGGTGCTGATTCAAATGTACTATCTCAGATGTTTAACAGCAAAAGCGGCAATAGCAAAATGGTGATGCCAAAGGTTGATTTACCTGCTGAACTCAAGAAAGCAGAACAGGTAACGGCTTTTTCTCATCCCCGTTGGGGACAAATATTTTTACCAACATATAGTAAGGTACAAGCAATCTTATCGGCAGAGGACTGGCAAAGTGTTCAAGGGGCTGAAAAACTAGTTCGCTACTACTTGGAAGATAAAAGTATTAATACCTTTATTTGGCATCGATTAGCGCAACAGTATCCAACTCAATTAGAAAATGTGTTGCAGAAATTTCTCCAACGTCCAGAGTTTCGTCTTGAAAGTGACTTGGATGCACTTTTGCAAGAATTCCACAAACCTATTGAGCCAGAGTTGCCAGAAATTGCTAGTGTACCCATACATTTGCATAACTTATTTCAGGAAGCTTTAGGAGAAGTTAACAAATCTAAGCCCAAGGGTAAAGGGCAACAAAAACCAACAAAGGGTTTTCAACTTTAAGTGCATTCTCTTTCTTTTTCATGCAATCAAGTTCATTTTTAGATGGAACAGTTTTGGAGCATACAACCTGCTGCATCTCCTGGGTATTATCATTTACGAACACAGTTTACAGGGTCAAATAAGTGTTTAGATATCATCAATGATGGAGTAAACAACAAACGGGTCATGGCTAAGTGTGGTAACTTCTCAGGACAATTGTGGAATTTATCGATAGGTCTTTGAGAGTCTGCTAGTTTAAGCTGAGTCGTTTGTAGGAGCGTACAGCTAGCTGTACGCTCCTACCTGATATTAGGTGAAATCAATGTCAAAAACGATATGAATACCGAGTATTTATATTTAAAGATCGGTAGATAGCAGGTGAACAATCTCATCTACGATTTCTTCTGAATTCTCAAGCTTAACTATAAATCGATTAAAACCAGCATTCAAAGCCTTCTGACTTGATACCTCCCGTGTATAAGAAGTGATCGCGATCGCAGGCAACTCTCTTATCGATGGGCAAGAATGCACTCGAATTTGCTCAATTAACCAATTTCCATCATGATGGGGCAATTTCATATTGCACACCAGAATATCGGGCTGAAGCGATTCTACCAAAGCAAGGGCTGCTTCTGCATCGGTTAAAGCCATCACCTCTGCACCTGCTGCTTCCAAAATGAAGATGAGCAAATCTGCCATATCTGGCTCATCCTCTACCAGTAAGATCAGGGTTCCAACAAGCTGCTGAAGCGAATTTAACTCAGTTTCTTGATTGATTTTTTGATCGGTTGCCATGCCGTCCTTTTATTGTCTGCGATAGTCTGCTATTTCTATTCCAACGCATGGAGCGGAATAAGTATTCACCCTAAATACACAAAGTTGGGGTAAAAAGCTTTATCAATATGAAGAAGTTAATTCACCGATCAACATTGAGCGCCCTGTTAGATAAGCGATCGCCCCGACCAACTCATCTATATCTACAGGCTTTAATAACCATTGGTCAAACCTTGCTTCTGACTCTGGAAATCTCGCTTCTAACTCTCCGAGTGCCGTGACTGCTATAACGGGAGTGGATTTGTCAAGCCTATCTTCGATTTGCCGGATCTGACGTAGCAGCGAATAACCATCTTCAACGGGCATGGCAATATCACTAAGTACTAAATCTGGACGAAATTCGACAAACGCTGTTAAGGCTTGATGTACCGTGAAAGTTGAATGAACTTCAATCCCATAAAACTCAAGCAGACAAGTAATCCAGACACAGGAATCGAGGTCATCATCGACCACTAGTACTCGCAATCCGTCCAGTGTAGAAGTGTTAGGAATGGGCATACCAGGAGCCTCACTCTAAGTGAATGTCACAGTATCTAATGAAAATTTAAGAATTAGTGCATTTTTCATAGAAAAATAATAATTGCATAATATTACTTAACATTGTGCGACACAATTCTCAGAGTTTAGCTGCTCGAACAGACGGCGTAGGATTCAGAGGAATATCCGATATGGTTTCCATAAGCAAAGTGCTGCTTTCCATAATAGTCGAAATCCAGGGCTTTGCAATCGTTATTATCAAATGACAAAAAACTTAAAATAACTTTGAGATATTTAAATTTTTTAATCCTTGTCTAATATTTTAGGTTTTGGCGATCGTGACTCCTAAATCAGATAGTTGCGATGACAAAAGTTTTAGTGTAATTTCTGAAAGTGTGAGTTTCAGAGGTTACAAATTTTCAGAGTTTTTATACTCTCGAAATTAAATTTACAGTAACAGCAACGGTGAGAGGCTTTCCAAAATTTTTCGATTTGATACCCAATCTCCAATCCTTAATCCCTAGTAAAGAGTCCCCTTTATCAATTCTAAATTTTGGAGGAAATAATGAAAAAATTGTTGTTAATAGTACTAGGCTGCTTCATATTTATTGTATGTACTGTACTGAACATACAACTCTCCAAAGCGGCTCCAGCAACTACAGGGTGGTCAGATTACACAACAGCAGCAGCTTATTGCCTAGCGAAGCACCCTTATCAGACGAATTACTCAGGTACATTTACACCAGATGGTTATGAGATTGCTGTTTCTCCTGGTCTTGTCGGTGCGGTACGCCGTAATTTTGTCTTTGACAGAACCTTAAATACAGATCAAGGAAACGGTCAAACCTGCTCTCAAGCCTGTGGGGAATTTGGAAAATTTTACTCTCCTTCTTACAAAGGGAAATCACTTAGCCAAAAGGTTGGTCAAACAACATTTGCAAGTGGTTTAGGAGACATTGCTTCATTGGCGGTCAAAGACAATGATTTTTATTTAAATACCCAAGTGGTTGCTGGGATATGGGCCAGATCGAGTACCTATCAAGAATCTGATGTTGCCCAAGCAGATTTTTGTTGTTGTCAAGTCGCTAACTGAGAAAGTTTATCGTACTAAGGGAATTCCAAAAAATAAAATATCCCGTTATAGATAATGAAAATCACTATGATGGGGGAGTCGTTTACCCATGACTGATTATCGAGGTTCAGCTTGGGTTGAAACTGTTAATACTTGTGGTGGTGTGGCATCTGGGGGATAGAGAAAGTCTACTTCTACTAAGGAGCGATCGCCTGCCTTCATATTTAATAAAACTAGCGGTTCCCCTGGTTGACCTCTCCTTTGTACTAAATGCACAAACTGAGTTTGCGGCTGACCTTGGTCATCTTTGTAACGTACCCGCACTGTTCCTCGGAAGAATACTTGAGGGGCTGGCGTACTCAAAAAGCGTAACCCCGGTTTTCCCAACTGATCCTCTTTGAGTGGCGTTTGCATGGACACACTAACAGTTTGAGGATTTTGAGTATTGTTGTATAGCGGTAACTTGAGACTATATTGAATTCCATAGTTGCCATGAGCGCGATATGCGGTGTCAGGATAGCGTACCAGCATGGGCGCACTTTGAATTTGACCAGTTCCTAATGTACCGCCATGCAAGGTACTCAGAGCGTAGGAAAACACTTGACCAGGCTGGGGAATAGTCAGATACCTCGCTTTAGGATTATCTACTAATAAGGCTCTCCATCGTGAACCACCAGCCACTCCCGCAACACGCCCATAAATTATAGGTTTGCCAGTTTGCTCTAGGGGAGTGGGAGTTTTATCCCGTGGCCCAGCCAAATCACTATTATCTAATAAATTTTGCCACTCTTCTAAGGTAGGCGATCGCTCACTACCATCGGGATTTACACGTGCAAACATGGCTAGGCTAGCTGCATAAACAGTGCCATTACTCCACAGTCGGATCAACGTAGACCGACCATTTAAGGGTGGTGTTAATCCCTGCACCGGAATTGGCAAATTTAATAACATCCGACTTTGCCCTGGTGGAATCTCAATTTGGGCAGGGAAAATCTCTTGTCGCACTCCCCGAAGCACATCAGACATGACGCGATCGCCTGGCCCAGCAAAAACTTTACCTAAAAGGTTTTGACTCAAGGATGGTAACTGAATAAATGGTGCATCCGGTTGACTCAAATAACTCGCCGCTTGCCAAATATTTACCTTCACGGCTTCAGAACCAGGGTTATGCAAAATTATCCCCAGATAGAGCGATTGCAAATTTTCTGGTGGTTCTGCCTTAGCAATGTGGTGAGCAAAAATATCAAATCGCCCTCGAAAGGGAAAATTCAAATGTGCCGTTGGCACTTTTTTACCATCTGGTGGAAAAGTCGAAAGTAAAATCCCTTCTTTCAATACCAACTCTGGACTATTACTGTTAAACGTTGGCACTGTATCCAGTTGTCCTGGTAAAGGACGCACTTGTTGTGGTTGCACCACTTCTTCAGGTGGTAATGTGGCAGGAGTTGTTTGGCCAAGCAGAAAATTTAGTAACAATGGCAACATAAATTTAAATATTTTCTCCACCATATAGATATAGATGCCGACAAATTTATGAAAGTGCCAGTTTATTAATAATTAATACGAAATCTGCCAGTATCCCGCTCAAATTTTCTTGATTAAGAACCGGAACGTGAGTTGGTTTTGGCTTAAGTAGTCTAACACTGAATAGTAAAGACCCTTTGGTGTGTCCGCTACGCGCGAACGCAAACAAATTTTCCGCAGTCCTAGCTAATCTCAATTGCTGCCGCTCCCGCCACTAATTCCTCTAAATCAACCTCTGTCTGCAAAACAATTTCTCCACAGCTAGCACGTGCTTGCACACTTAATTGTGTACGGCTTGCAGCCTGGCCAGAACAAATGATGTAATCAGGTTAGATTGCATTGATTTGTTCAATTACCTAAGCACTGGCTAGTTGCACATCTACGTGTAACTGGCGTAAAAAAGTTAAGTCATCTGGGTTCAGCTCAAGTTTGGTAACTTCAAGTAATAAATCATCAGAAGAATTCGACTGTTGATTCTTTAGCTAAATATCAAAAGAAGTTAATAGAATTCTTTTCTTCATAACAAATATTATTTAGAATAGAAAAACCCTCCATAATAAATTTACAAGGAGCAGGTAAATGCCAGTTATTGCGGTCGTAGACTACGAGATGGGAAATTTGCACTCAGTCTGTAAGGGCTTGGAAAAAGCTGGGGCAACTCCTAATGTTACTTATTCTCCAAAGGAATTAGAGCAAGCAGATGCAATAGTCCTACCGGGAGTAGGATCATTTGATCCAGCAGTGCAACATCTGCGAGCGCGTGGTTTGGAACAACCAATTAAAGAAGCGATCGCATCTGGTAAACCTTTTTTGGGAATTTGTTTAGGATTGCAAATTCTCTTTGAATCAAGTGCAGAAGGTATCCAACCAGGACTGGGAATTATCAAAGGAAAAGTGCGGCGGTTTCGTCCAGAAATTGACATCACTATTCCTCACATGGGTTGGAATCAGCTGGAAGTGACTCAGCCAAAAAGTATTTTATGGGAGCATTTACCGTCCGATCCTTGGGTGTATTTTGTCCATTCCTACTATGTTGACCCAATAGACCCCCTAATCCGTGCAGCAACCGTCACCCACGGTACTCAAACCGTCACAGCTGCGATCGCCCATAAAAACCTTATGGCAGTTCAATTTCATCCCGAAAAATCCTCTAATATCGGATTGCAAATCCTGTCTAATTTTGTTGCTCAAGTCCGCGAAAAAACTCCTGCCTAATATTCTTTTTGTCATTTGTCCTTTGTTAATACATGAAAATGGCTATCGACCAATGCCCAATCCCCAATGACCAATGAGTCTGAGAATTTACGGTAATCGCCAGCTAAAAACTTTACCAGGGAAAGAAACTAGACCCACCAGTGCGCGAGTCAGGGAGGCAGTCTTTAATATTTGGCAGGGAAAAATTACAGGTTGCTACTGGCTGGATTTGTGTGCCGGTACTGGTTCAATGGGCGCAGAGGCTTTGTGTAGAGGAGCCAATTTAGTAGTGGGAATTGAACAATCGAGCCAAGCCTGTGCCACCATCCAACAAAATTGGCAGCAGGTAGCTGATGCTAACCAAGAATTTCGGGTATTACGGGGAGATATTACCCAGCAGTTAAAGACTTTATCAGGCAAGCAATTTGACAGAATCTACTTTGATCCACCTTATATCAGTGGATTGTACCAGACAGTATTAGAAGCGATCGCTTACCATCAACTTTTAGATCCTAGCGGGGAAATCGCAGTTGAACACGCCTCACAAGGTTGGACACCTCCAGAGATTCCCGCTTGGGAAATTTGCCGCCAGAAAGTTTACGGCAACACATCACTTACTTTCTACAGAATTTGGAGTGAGGGAGCAGGGGGAGATAAGGGAGATGAGGAACAATATAACTCCTAACTCCTAACTCCTAACTCCTAACTCCTAACTCACCAACGGCAGGTTCTTCAAGTCGGGAAACCCGACACCAGTCGCTCATGGGAGAAAGCCCCAAGACCGCGCTGGCTCGCCAAGGCACTGGCTCCTCAGCAATTCTTACCCCCCCAACTCATTGAAGCGCTTGTATTGCTTATAGGCAGCGTAAAACAGTCCGGCGAGGGTGACGAAAACTAGACCAAGGACAATACCTGATAGCAGGGGTTCAACCACTGTAGATCTCCTCTTTGTAATTATTAAATATTCGTTGCCTGTTTTTTATTTTACCAAATTTGGTATGAATCCTGCGCCCTACAGCCGATTTAGAGGGAGGCTGCCCACAATAAAATAGTCTTCTGTGCTTGCAGACACAATCAAGAACTTTTAAGCTATGTGTAGGAAATGAAAACTTTTTAGCACACCTAGACTTTCACAGCAAACCTTTTGGATAACCAGATTACCAAACCTGAAATTTTGATTCAGCGAATCGTTTTATTGACGCTGGCCACACTGCTAGCAGTCCCTTTGGGCTTTTTTGGTGTTCAGCTGGTTCAAGCTTCCGATCCATACGTCAAGAGTGTTTTATCCCTAACAGGAAACCCAGTTCAAGGACATGCGATCTTTCAAATTAACTGTGCTGGTTGTCATGGTTTGGAAGCAGATGGGCGAGTGGGACCCAGTTTGCAAGCTGTTTCAAAGCACAAGTCTCGGTATGGGCTGATTCACCAAGTGATCAGTGGCGAAACACCGCCAATGCCAAAATTCCAACCTAGTCCTCAAGAAATGGCGGATCTTTTGAACTATTTAGAGTCATTGTAGACGTTAGAATTTTTGGTTGCGGGATAGATAGATCGCTTATAGAAAAAGGCAGCATTGGATGTGCTACCTTTTTCCATCTTTGCTAACTCTTAATAGACGACGAGAATTTGTAAATGTTCAAAGTAAGCGCGGCTTCTCACTAGCAGTCCATGTGCGGTACCCACCTTCAGAATGAAACAAAGCTAGAGTTAGAGTGAGTATTTCTAGTTAACTAAAAACACCTTTGTTAGGAGAGGGTTATCTCAAAACACCCTAGCTCACAGGGTTAGCGCGTCTCAAAACCTATTGACAAGAGGACTTACCTGATCAGAAATC
>NZ_JAQYWQ010000068.1 GCF_029379315.1 Nostoc sp. S13 | reverse complement strand
TCGTACAGAATTCATACTGAATTCTGACTCCTGAGTTCTGAATTCTTCTTATAAATGCTCAAACCTGCAATCAAGGCATTTTCAAACCAGGATTATTTGGAACTATAATTTCAGTTCAGCCAGGATTAATTGCAACTGAACCAGGATAAAATGCAACCAGCCTGCAATCATCCGTCTCAGCCAGGATTATTTGCAAATAGACACAAGGCTTTACCAGAAATGAGTTATAAGGATTGGTAGGGGTTTGTCAGAAAACTTATTTGAGAATTTGATAAATTAAATTTGAATTCTTTACCGAGTTTTTTTACTGGAAAACCAACGGGTTAAGACGGACTACTTTAATAAACGGCAAACTTTTCCTTTAAGTCACACACAATAATGCCGCGACAATAATTCCCGAAGATGTGCTAATTCATGTTTATCAAGGAATAGAGAAACGACGTTACCGCCTGCATTCAACATGGCCTACCAACGAGGAGACCCACCATGCAGAACCCTCTGAAGCTCGGATTCTTCATCCAGCCCGTCCATCCACCTCTTCGCCCCTATGCGGACGTTCTCCGCGAGGATCGCGAAGCGGTTGTGCTGGCGGATCGACTCGGCTATCGAGAAGCGTTCATCGGCGAGCATCTCGTCGACTCGGCCGAGACTATCACATCGAGCCTCGCTTTCATCGCGCATCTGGCCGATGCGTGCCCGTCCATCACCTTCGGCACCGGCGTGCTGCCGCTTGCCAACTACCACCCGGCGATGGCGATGGTTGACCACCTGGTGCATGGTCGGCTCGTGCTGGGAGTGGGACCGGGCGTTCGCGGCGACGCGGAGGCCATCGGAGACCTAGGATCGGACCGCAACCGCAAGACCCAGGAGGCGCTCGATCACATGTGCCGGATTTGGAGCGAAGAGCCGCCATACCGGATCGCAGGCGAGTTCTACCGGACGACCACGGAGCGCTCGCTTGATCAGCAGATCGGGCTGGGTGTCGCAGTCCGCCCGCTGCAAAGACCGCATCCGCCGATCGCAATCACCTCGATCCGGCCGGATGGACAAGGGCCGTACGCTGCGGGAGCTCGCGGCTGGACTGGAATCTCGGCGACCTACGTGGGTGCGTACGTCGTCCGCGCGCAGATCCAGAGCTACCTGGAAGGCCGACGCTCGGCGGGCCTCTCCGTCGATCCCTCTGGGTGGCGCGTGGCGCGCAGCGTCTTCGTGGCCGATGACGAGATTACGGCGCGTCGCTATGCGTATGGCGAGGACGGCGCCCACGGCTTCTACTTCCACGTCATGCGGACGAAGCTTGCGAAGGCCGGCGCGCTGGATGTGATGCGCGACTTTTCCAACCAGCCGGATTCCGCTATCACGACCCGGCGGTGCATCGAGCGTCTCGTGATAGCGGGAACTCCGGAGAGCGTCGCAGACCAGATTCTCGAATTCCGCGAAGAGGTCGGCGCGTTCGGTACCCTGCTCTATACGGGCCATGACTGGACCGATCCAGCGCTCGCGCGGCGCTCCATGGATCTCATGGCGAACGAGGTCTTGCCCCGGATCGATCGAGCCGCGCAAGGGACGACACCGAATGGGTACACGTAGCCGAAGTCCAAAATCGTTCGACTGAGCGTAGCCGAAGTCCAAAATTAAGTGATAGATGTTAGCTAAAACTTAGATATTATTTCAGCAGCTATGAAACGTCGTGATTTTATTAATTGGGTCGGTTTGGGTTGGATTGCGAGTTCTCTACCTGTAGCGATCGCAGCCTGTTCTTCCCAGACGACTACACCAGCATCCAAGGATTGGCAGACAGTGGGCACCTCGGCAGAATTAGATAAAACAGGTCAATTGCTGGCGAAAAATTCACCTGTCGGGCCTGTGTTAGTAATCGGTACATCTAAAGCCGAAATAACTGCTGTTGACCCTACCTGTACTCATGCAGGTTGCACCGTAGCATGGGAAGCTAAGGCGAAAAAATTCGCTTGTCCTTGTCATGGTTCGGAATTTGGGGTTGATGGTAAAGTGCAAAAAGGCCCAGCCACAAATCCGCTCAAAACTTACGCCGCTAAGATTGAGGGTAATTCAGTTGTAGTCAAGCCAACCTAGACAATTTAAAATTTAAAAAGAGGATCGTGAGTAACATCAACCAGCTTTTGGTACAAGCCCAGGAAGCACATGATGCAGCTGATTGGTCATCGCTAATTCAATATTTACAACAATTAATCTTAGGGGCAGATTCTGCACATCCAGAAATAGTTAAAAATCGAGAAAATCTACTGATATTAGTACTTTCAATATTAGAGATGGGAGATTTTCAACAACGCTGGGAAATTACCAAGGTGTTGACTAACTTGGGAAATATTGCTATATCACCACTCATTGACATCTTGGAAGATGAAGATAGAGAAGAAGAATTGCGCTGGTATGCAGCACGGACTTTGGGCGAATTTCGGCATCCAGATGCCATCGCACCTTTGATGGAATTGTTGAAAACCGATGAGGATGAAGAACTCAAAGCGATCGCAGCTACAGCACTGGGACAAATGGGTACTGTTGCTATTACTTCACTAACTGAACTTCTATTAGATGAAGATACACGGTTTTTAGCAGTGCGATCGCTCTCCTATATTCGGCAACCAGAAACCATCACACCGCTATTGAGTGTAGTGCAAGATCCACAAGCAATAATCCGCACCGCCGCAATTGAAGCCCTCAGCAGTTTTCATGACGAACGTGTACCGCCAGTATTGTTAAACGCTTTGGATGATCTAGCCGCCACAGTTAGGCGTGCAGCAGTCCTTGGTTTAGGTTTTCGCCCCGACTTACACCAAACATTAGATTTGGTAACGAGACTGCAACCCAAGCTTTACGACTTTAACCTTGAGGTTTGTTGTGTAGCCGCAGTTTCCCTTTCTCGGATTGGTTGTGATCATGCGGCTAAACACTTATTTGATTTGCTGATTTCACCTCAGACACCGATAAAGCTGCAATTAGAAACCATTCGCGCTTTAAGTTGGGTGGGTACGCCACGCAGTTTGGAATATTTGCAAACAGCACTTTATCAAAGCACTTCAGAGGCACTTTGGCAAGAAATTGTTACAGTTTTGGGACAAGTGCAAAAGCCGCAGTTAACTACACCAGCCACAGAAATTTTACTGCAAATATTGCGATGCCTTTCCTGCGGAACGCTACGCGAACGTCCAGCTTCTCTACGAGACGCTCCGCGAACGCTAACGCAGCATCCAGCTACAGATATTGACAGCATCAAAAGCGCGATCGCCCTGTCTTTAGGACAGTTAGGCAAAATGCAGGCAATTGAATCATTGATTTTGCTGCTAGCTGATCATAATGCATCGGTGAGACTACATGCGATCGCAGCACTGAAAAATTTGGATCGGGAAGCCGCACATCAACAATTGCAGCAGTTAGTAAATAACCCCACACTCACACCAGATTTGCAACAAGGAATAGCGATCGCTTTAGTGGAATGGTAAATTCTAAGACTTACGCATTGACAAGAAATACCAAATATGGAAAATATCAGCAGTGAAATCAGATAATAAACTAACTGGCAATAAAAATATTCCTTAAGTCTAAAGTAAGACCCACCTAGAGTATGAAGTTATAAGTTCTCAGATGAAATAGGATTGTAAAGTATTCTTAATGGAGTCTCAATCTCTGGCTGCTTAAAATTTCTAGTTTATTTCTATCCAATTTCTTGCATAACATAGCTTGATTTATTCTTCCCTATTTAGTTAACGCCTTTAAATAAGTAAATCAAACATCGTTAATGGTAAGATATTTTATACTTGAAAATTTTGTTTTTTGTCTGCAATAAGTAGCTTTATACTTTGAATTTTCAAAAAATATCAGACACGTAAATATCCTTGTGAATATTTTTTCAACCTTTTTGTGGATGTGCTAATCCAGGGTCAAACCCCCCAGTGTAAAGATTGTGCTTACAGCACTTCCAGCAACTATGAGGTACATCCTCAAAGCTGAAAGCTATGCTATTAGAGGGGCAATGAGAAAAACTGTATTGCATAATAGGGTGAAGTGCTGTATCTTAAAGTCTGCTTATCTAATTGCAAGCTCCAAAACGTTTGATTCTCTTCACGCTTATAGACTAACTTTAACGCCAAATTAATTCCTGTGATATAAATGGTTTTACTCTTATGGTAGAAGTCCAGCAAAAAATTAGGAATTATCCTGAATTTAGAGTAATCAAATAATTCACAATAGGTAATTACTGATTATGAATTAGTTTACTATAACGAAGAGTAAATTGTTGTAGTAGCTTCAAATGCTTTTAGTTTTTCCCAAATAAACTAGGTGAAAGACTGCTCAATCTACCTTGTCACAATCTACTTAATTTCCCAATGGATTGAGTAGACAATATCAGTTTTGAAAATCAATCAACCACAAAAATCTAGAACATAACAGGAACCATAAGCATGAAGCCTTTTGATTTATCTAAAGCTGTTTTAGCTACTGTCTTTGCCATCAGTTTCGCTTCTGTGTCCTTACCTCCTTCTGTTTCGGCCCAAAGTGGAGGCTCCGGCAGTGGTGGTACCGGCTCAGGTTCAGGCAGTGGAGCTACAGGCAGTGGTGCTACAGGTAGTGGAGCTACAGGTAGTGGAGCTACAGGCAGTGGCGCTACAGGCAGTGGTGCTACAGGTAGTGGAGCTACAGGTAGTGGAGCTACAGGCAGTGGCGCTACAGGCAGTGGTGCTACAGGTAGTGGAGCTACAGGTAGTGGAGCTACAGGCAGTGGCGCTACAGGCAGTGGTGCTACAGGTAGTGGAGCTACAGGTAGTGGAGCTACAGGCAGTGGCGCTACAGGCAGTGGTGCTACAGGTAGTGGAGCTACAGGTAGTGGAGCTACAGGCAGTGGAGCTACAGGCAGTGGCGCTCCAGGTAGTGGAACTACAGGCAGTGGCGCTACAGGTAGTGGTGCTACAGGCAGTGGCGCTACAGGTAGTGGCGCTACAGGTAGTGGCGCTCCAGGCAGTGGCGCTCCAGGTAGTGGAGCTACAGGTAGTGGCGCTCCAGGCAGTGGCGCTCCAGGTAGTGGAACTACAGGCAGTGGCGCTCCAGGTAGTGGCGCTCCAGGTAGTGGAACTACAGGCACTGATTCGACAGGAACTACAGGTAGTGGTGTCCCAGGTAGTGGCACTACAGGTAGTGGAACTACAGGCACTGATTCTATGGGCAGTGGCACTACAGGTAGTGGCACTACAGGCACTGATTCTACGGGCAGTGGCGTCCCAGGCAGTGGCACTACAGGTAGTGGAACTACAGGCACTGATTCCACAGGCAGTGGAACTACAGGCAGTGGCACTACAGGTAGTGGCACTACAGGTAGTGGAACTACAGGCACTGATTCCACAGGCAGTGGAACTACAGGCAGTGGCACTACAGGTAGTGGCACTACAGGTAGTGGAACTACAGGCACTGATTCCACAGGCAGTGGAACTACAGGCAGTGGCACTACAGGTAGTGGCACTACAGGTAGTGGAACTACAGGCACTGATTCCACAGGCAGTGGAACTACAGGCAGTGGTGTCCCAGGCAGTGGAACTACAGATACTAATAGAAATATAGGTATCACAACTTCCCAAAAAACTAGCGATCGCGGTTTCGATTGGGGTTGGCTAGGTTTGCTAGGTTTAGCCGGTTTAGCAGGTCTGGGTCGTAATCGCGAAAAAGTCCGGGCTTATAGCGATCCTAATGAAGTACCACGTTCTCCTCGCTCTAAATAGTATTCACAACACTCTAGCCGTCGTTTGTGCCAACTTCAATTTCTATTGACAAAAAAGCTCTTGAGGTTGGCCTATACTTCGGTGGACGATTACAATGGAGTCCAAATCCTCTCTTGTTGATACTTGGATTTTTTATGCTGTTCTCAATCAGTTATCCACTGAAGTTGTAGTTGTACTTTCTATACCAAAACTATAATCTTGTAGTAGGATAAAGCATTCGCAGGCTCTAAAGATACCCTTGCTAAACTCGCAGCCGAAGCAATGGCTGAGTATCATTCAGAGAAAACACAAGGGTTAAATATTATTAATTATCAATTCATAATTAAAGACACTGTACAGCAATAGACGCGCTCATCAAAAATTTACTGCGTAAGTCCTATTATGAATTATTAATTATCAATTATTTAGATATCTTCTCTCTCACTTGTAGCCCTACAATTTAAAAATATTATCTAAAAATTTATATATTTCAGCAGAAAATAGTCAATTCTTGTTTGGCGATATTTTCCGAAAAAATCCGTGCAAAGCGAATAATTGACGATAAAAGCGGTAAAACCTGATTTACTTAAATCTCAATCAGGGAATATAATTTGTAACAAAGTATACTAAATAGTGGGTAAAAAACCGTTAACTTAATAAAACTGATAAATGTAATTCAGGCTACATAAAAATGCGCCTAGAGCAGTTGCAAGCCTTTCTAGCGATCGCCCAAACCGGCAGCTTTCAACAAGCAGCGCGAACATGTGGTGTTACCCAATCAACAATTAGTCGCCAAATCCAGGCATTGGAAGCAGATTTGGGTGTAGAACTGTTTCATAGAACAAGTCACGCCAAGTTGACGCTAGGAGGCGAATGTTTACTACCCCGTGCCCGCAAAATTTGCCAAGAATGGCAGACAGCTACAGAAGAATTAGCTGACTTAATCGCCGGAAAGCAACCAGAACTTTGCATTGCCGCGATTCACTCGCTGTGCGGATCTTATCTGCCACCAGTATTGCAAAAATTTTGTCATGATTATCCAGATGTGCAATTGCGGGTGACTTCATTGGGAAGCGATCGCGCTCTGAAAGTCCTCAAAGATGGATTGGTGGATTTAGCAATTGTGATGAATAATCGCTTTTTAACCACTGGTAGAGAAATGGTGGTAGAAGTACTTTATGATGAACCGATAGAAGTTCTAACCGCAGCAAATCATCCACTAGCCCAATATGAATTCGTCCCTTGGTCGGAGCTAATTCGTTATCCTCAAGTGGTTTTTAAAGATGGTTATGGGATGCAGCGCTTAATACAAGATAGATTTGAGCGAATGGAAGTTAAACTCCAAGCGGCTTTAGAGGTAAATACCCTAGATGCTTTCCGGGGAGTTGTACGCCAAGGACAACTGATCGCTTTGCTACCTCAATCAGCATTAGTAGAAGCACGTCAAGATCCTACTCTGGCAATTCGCTCCCTAGCCAGCAATAGTACTAGTGGTTTAGCAGATAGTTCTAGTTTGACTCGTCGGGTAGTGATGGTAACAACTCAAGACCGTCTCCAAATTCCCCCTATCAAGCACTTTTGGCAACTCGTGCGCGAAAATATCCCATTACAAATTCAGGATTTACGCAACTGGCACAAGCGACGATGCGAGGCAGCCGCGCCGAGTGCCTAACAACTAAACGACAAAAATAGGAACATTCGGGCGTTTTAGTTGCTTTATTAAATAATTTGACAGTAATCCATCTTGAATTTGATAAATTTAACGCCACTAATGAACTAAATAGGGTATTGTGCTTTTCTTCACTAATACTACGACAATTCGATAGACATATAGTACAATATTTGCATTTATTTGTACTATGAACCTTCTGTTTAGGGAAAAGTAATTCCAACCCACACCCCGAAATAAACAGTGCTGAGTTAAAAGACTGCCCACAAGGGGCGGGGTATCAACCATGCATGTCAACTTAAGCCAAAACTCTTTTAAAATCTCGTTTCTAGCCAGAGGCTAGAAATGCAGCTCCTAGTGGCTCTGCCGCAAGTTACGGAGGCGGAGCCTCAATGAGGGGCATTCCCAGTCGGAGACTCTTAACGAGATAAGGAAGTAATCTGCTAAAAGCTGGTTCTAGGTTGGTTTTCACCTTAACTTGACACCAATGGGTATCAACCTTCTCCTGACTGCATGATTTTGCCCACGATGGGCATTGCTCTTACCTAGTACATTGGTACTGAGTACTTTTTCCTCTCTCAGTACTAAGTAATGTAAACAATATGGGTGTGTTTACCCAATTTATCAGCAGCAATATGAGTGCATTTTTCAGATGCTCCAGCGCAGATGATGTGCTGGCTTAACTACTATCGCTTGTAAGGAGGCAGGTCTGTTGAACAGAAAACGGAATATATCATTGATTCAAAAAGTCAAGCAAAAACTTGTTTCACGCGCCGCTTGGTTAGCACTAGTTGTGTTTAGCATCTTGCTGGTTACTGGCACAACGATCGCCAGCAGTTTAGCCCAGAACCCTGCGAAGGGAGTAGGTAATGCAAGCACACAAGCTTACAGTGGATTTAAAGGTAAAATCGGCAGAACTTTGGCAGAATCAACGCCCTGGTGGACTCCACAGCCCTCATCGGTTTTAGCCAACAAATCTCTGGCTTCATCCGGCACAGCACCAAAAGGGGCCCCCAACATTGTTGTTTTCCTAATTGACGATCTGGGGTTTTCGGATTTAGGCCCCTACGGTTCAGAAATCAGTACACCGAATATTGATAAATTGGCAGCTAAGAGACTACGATTTAGCAACTTCACAACCCATCAGCTTTGTTCTCCCACAAGAGCATCTTTATTGACGGGATTAAATGCCCACTCTGCGGGTGTCGGTTGGGTTGCTGAGGGAAACCCTGGTTTTCCCGGTTATGCCGGTGAAATTCAGAGCAATGTCGTGACTCTGGCAGAAATTTTACGTAGCAATGGCTATTCTACCCTGCTGACGGGTAAGTGGCATTTGACTCAGACTTACGATCGCACCGCTACCGCTTCATTAAATTCTTGGCCGTTACAACGAGGATTTGAACATTTCTTTGGCTTCTTAGATGGATTGGAACATCCCCAGAAACCCCATATTCTCTACGAAGACAATACGCCGATTTCAGTCGATCGCTATCCTGAGAATTTCCTCACCACCGATTACTGGACAGAAAAAGCGATCGCATTGCTCAAACAAGCAAAAACTAAGTCAAAAGACAAGCCATTTTTCTTGTATTTTGCCAACAATGCTGTTCATTCACCGTTTAATATTCATCCAGGAGACCTTGCTAAATATAAAGGCAAGTATGATGTCGGCTGGGACGTGCTACGCCAGAAACGATATCAGAAACAACTTGCATCAAAGGTAATTCCTGCCGAGACTCAACTACCACCCCAAAATCCAGGCGTTAAAGCTTGGGATACACTATCGGCTGAGGATAAAAAGCTATTTGCTCGTTACCAGGAAGCTTATGCAGCCTTCGTTGATAACCTGGATCAAAACTTTGGCAAACTCTATGAGTATCTAGAGTCCACCGGGGAACTCAACAACACAATTATCATTGTTGCTTCTGATAATGGGGGTTCTGGAGAAGGTGGGGCAAATGGCACGACGAATGTAGCTCGACATTACTCTGGTTTACCAGACGATAAAGCCCTGGATATTAGTCGGTTCAAGTTGATAGGTAGTCCTCAGACTGCGCCTCACTATCCTATTGGCTGGGCAACCGTTTCCAATACACCCCTGAAGCGGTACAAATTCTTTACCCTTGGGGGCGGTAGACGGAATCCATTGATTGTTTCCTATCCAGCAAAAATCAAAGATTTGGGTGCTACCCGGACACAATTTACGCATATCACAGACATTACACCTACCCTCCTGGAATTGACAGGCATCAAGCATCCCGACAAGTTTAATGGCAAACCCACGAAACCTTTAGAAGGTATCAGCTTTGCTTATCTCTTGAATGATGCCAATACGCCCTCTCAAAGAACTGAACAATACTATGAGAATTCAGGCAATAGAGGGTATTACAAAAATGGTTGGTATGCTGTCACCGAACATGAGACCGGGAAACCATTTAATGACTCTGAGTGGCAGTTGTACAACCTGAAGACAGATTACTCCGAAAGCAACAATCTGGCGAACCAGTATCCAGAGAAAGTCAAAGAACTGGCAGCAGACTTTGATGCTGCGGCATTCAAGTATCAAGTTTATCCGCTGTTAGAATCCCCGCAACATGCAGGAGTGCCGCCTTATATTAAGGAGAAAGTGAAACCGAAGACATTCCATGTAGGTGACTTGGTACTGCAACCGGACATTTTGCCCTTGGTGAGCGATCGCGATTATACTATCCAGGTGAAGGCTCAGTATAAAGCAGGCGATCGCGGGGTGATTCTTGCCCACGGTGGCCAGGAAGTTGGTTATATCTTCTATATTGACGATGGCAAGCTGTTCTACGAACACAATAACTATGGTCAGTCGATTAAATTTCCCGCAGTCCCGCTACAGCCAGGTCAACTTCACATTGATTTCAATTACGATGCACTGGGCAAGCGCCAGGGGTCTGGAACACTCTCCGTCAACGGGCAGGAAGTCGCGGCAGGTAAGCTGGGGCTAACGTTTGGTGGCTTTCCCTATGAAGGATTGGACATCGGTAAAGATGCCCGTAGTCCCGTGTCATGGGATCTCTACAAAAAATATGGGGTCTTTAAATACACTGGTGCGATCGAACAAGTCAAATACGTACCGGGTTCACCCGCGCCTGATACTAAAGAGTAGTAGGGAGTAGGGAAGAGGGTTATCCGAAATCCTTGGTAGGCACAATTCATGAATTGTGCCTATTGCCTAAAATAAGGCAATTTAGGCAATATCCAATCGCTTTGTAACGGAAGAAAAGGGTTGTGGCTGATCCAGAAAGTATAGCGGCTGCCATAATGGTTAGGACAAGTCTGCTATAGATAGCTGTGACAGCCGCTCTCTTAGGATTTGCGAATGTTCTAAGCTATCTGTCCACTGCTATACTGCCTAAGTTCTCTTTTAGGCAAAGTTAAGAAAGCGCGTAACTTTCTGGATGAATGCTACTAAAACCCCGACTAGGACTGTAAAATCCACACAGAAACGGAACCAGCGCTGCATCGAAAATCAGCCCAGCCCTCATCGTTCGTTGTGACGGGTTCACTAATATGTTCAGTGATGTCAATGTAAGTGCTGTTGGGTTGCCCAACTTCCATCCACTTAGTCCCCTCTCCTCCATTACTCAGGACAACCGCCATACCGCCAGGATGTTCTTCATCTCCTAAGCGTGTCCAGCCGATTGTATTAGGGTGGTCGAAATAATCGTATTGGTCGCCATAGGCATAGGTTTGACGAGCGTGCAAAAATTTATCAATTATCCATTGATGACTATCGAGCCAAATCTCATACTCATTGCCATCTGGGGCTTTATCCTTGTAATTAGCACCATAGTAATCAGCATAGAAGATACAGGGATAACCCTCACTTCGTAGTAGGATCAACGCATAAGCCAACGGTTTAAACCAGGCTTCTACTACAGACTCCAACGACTGCAAGGGTTGAGAATCATGATTCTCTACTAAGGTGACGGCTAAAGTAGGTTGTTGTTGCACCAAGGTGTTATCAAATATCTGCCGCATGTCGTAGTCACTGCCTTGTGTGCTGGCAGCGCTAAAGTTATAGTGCAATGGCGCATCAAACAACATCACATCGCCACCGGTGATGTTAAGGAAATGGTGGAGCGCTTCAACTTCATAAGACCAATATTCACCAACGGCAAACAGATCGCGACCTGCCTTTTGGCGACAGTGAATCAGCCATTCTGGGAAAAAGCCAGCTCTCACGTGTTTAACGGCATCAAAACGAAAGCCATCTATACCAGTGGTTTCTACAAACCACTCACCCCAGCGATTCAACTCCTCGCGAACTTCTGGACTCTCCATATCCAGATCGCATCCCATGAGATAGTCGAAAGCGCCTTTTTCCAGGTCAACGTTGTCGTCAAAATGTTTATCTTTAAACAGATAAACTGCGTTCTCACCTTCGTTGTAAACGTTGTAATCAACTGCGTCGAAATGCCACCAGTGCCATTCCATATCGGAGTATTTGCCTTGGCGACCTGGGAAGGTAAAGTGAGTCCACACTTTAATCTTTTGCATCTCACCGATCGCGTGGTTACGATCGTCTGGACTATAGGGCGTTGCTTCCACCTCTTCTTCTACGTCTGCACCTAATTTGTGGTTGAGGACAACATCAGCATAGACTCGAATGCCAGCAGCTTTTGCAGCCTTGACAGCAGAGATATACTCGTCTTTTGTACCGTACTTTGTCCGAACCGAGCCTTTCTGGTCAAACTCGCCTAGATCATACATATCGTAGACCCCGTAGCCGACATCAAAGCCACCCCCTATTCCTTTGTAAGCTGGGGGTAGCCAAACAGATGTAACACCTGCATCAGCTAAGTCTTTGACTTTCTCTTTAAACTCATTCCAAAGATTACCATCTGGAGGGATATACCAATGGAAGTACTGCATCATTACACCATTCAGTTGAGCCATGTGTATCCCTCTAGTAAAATTTCCGATAAATTGTGATTTCCAACACAAAGAGTGTACATTAAGTTTTATTTTTTGTCTCTAAATAGAAACAAAAGTCTAATAAAAACTGCGATCAGCTCATATTGTTTTCATCTGTGGATGATAGCTCTTCAGCTAGGTTTTTCTGGAGTGCTTCCAATACCGCGATCGGGTCAGCAGCTGACTGCATCAATTCAGCTTCAGCATCATGCCGATTTATCACATTAGGTAAATCAGTACGGAGTTCTTCTAATAGAGCAATAATCTTGGCAATTTTTTGCTCGGAGAGCAGGTTAAGCTGTAGCATCAATTGCGCCCGTTGTTCGGCAAAGTTTTCTTGACGAGTTTGTCGCACCAGCACTCCGGTTGAAATCACCAATGCAGCTGCGTCTAAGCCTTGACCTGACCAGCTAAACGGGGGTAGGTCGAATGGCAAAAAGGGATCAAAAAAACTGCCAAAAATCCAGAGAGCCAGTATCACTAGCAAACTATACATAAATGTCGATCGCCCAAAAAATGTAGCGATCGCTTCTAGTATTCGCTGGTGGGCGGGAATATCTCGAACTTCTTGGGTATGAAGTAAACTAATCGCTTCAATATTTTTTGCAATCGGGTCTGGTAATGGAGCCGTGAAAACTTGATTTCGAGAAGCTTTCTCTTTGAGTTTGTTAGTACCTGTGAAGTATTTGTTGGCTGTGTCATTTGTTTTTTGCGTCATGCACCAACTCCTAAATCTAGATGTTACTCGATTATTACTTATCTTCTGATGCTGTCGGCAAATGGAGATCAAGAGGCGAAAATGCTACACACTATTTTCATCATTTCATTTTTTGAAACCTTAGGACTTACGCACGAATTACGGAGTAACGAACCGCAGAAGCGCAGAGAAGCCAGTGCGTTATGATGAATCCAGCGCTGTAGACGGGTTTCCCGCCGTAGGCGACTGGTGTTAGCGTAGCGGTAGCGAGTCCGCGAGCGTCTCTGAACTTCTCCCAAGGGGAGACGCTGCGTGAACGGTGGAAATTAGAGTTTGAGAGATATTTTGCGTAAGTCTTAACCTTTCAG
This sequence comes from Nostoc sp. S13, assembly GCF_029379315.1. Classification (GTDB taxonomy): domain Bacteria; phylum Cyanobacteriota; class Cyanobacteriia; order Cyanobacteriales; family Nostocaceae; genus Nostoc. The sequence continues at coordinate 25,891 of NZ_JAQYWQ010000068.1, read as the reverse complement.
AGCAGTAAACTACTTGACACTCCCCCGTTTATAAAACGGGGGATTCTTGGGTCAATGGGGAGCTAGTGCTTAACCCCTCGCCAAACATCTTGACCGTGTGCCCCACGGCTGCAAGCCCTCGCTGCATCACCACCATAGCGGCTGTAATATCTCTACTAGTTTCAAATCCACATTCACTACAACGGTGAACCCGTTGGTCTAAGTCTTTTTTACCTGTGTGATGGTCGCAATTAGGGCAAGTTTGACTTGTGCCGTTAGAATTAACTAAAGCAAAATATACCCCACGCTTGCAACATACCCATTCCAAGATTGAAAGAAATTCACCAAATCCAGCATCTAAGGTATGTGTTGAAAACATCCCTTTAGCCCATGCTTTGAAGTTTAAATCTTCCGCGAATATCATCCCAACTTGCTCACACAAATGATGCGCTAATTTGAAATGAAAGTCCTTACGAGAATCGTGAATGTATTCATGTAGTCGAGCTACCTGACCTTGAGCTTTTCGCCAATTATTTGAAAAGAGTTTTTTATGGCTTGCTCTTTGTTGCAGCAAATTCAGCTGGCGTTGGAGATCCACAAAAAACTGAGGTCTACCGATTTCTTCACCCTGCGATGTCGCTAAGAAGCTTTTTAACCCCAAATCAATGCCAATTGCTTGAGCATGTGGTGCAACACTTGGAACATCAACATTTGCTTGCAGTGTGAGCATTACATACCACCCCGAAGCCCTATGCACTACTTGAGCTTGCTTTGCAATAAACCCATCAGGTATCGGTCGTGATAATCGTATTTTCACCCAACCAACACCAGGAAGTTTCACTTGATTCCCTTGAATTGGGTTAATGCCCAATTGTGGAAACAACAAAGAGCGCATCCTACCTTGTTTCTTGAACCGGGGGAAGCCTCTACCTGATTTCCACATCCCAATAAAAGCTTTTTCCAGCCTTCTCAATACTTGTTGCAACATTTGTGAATGTGCGGCATTCAGGTCAGGATTAGTTTTTCGAGCCTGGGTTAAAGCTTTGCATTGAGATGCAAATGTTGGTCGCGCTGCATCAGCAGAAATGATGTACTCACTTTTTCGGCTGCAAGCGTCTATTCTGCATGACCTTGAGTTATACCAATCTTTCCGTTCTCCTAAGCCAAAATTCCAGACTCTACGAGATGTTTCTAGCCATGCCTCGTAGGTCTGGGACTGTTGCGGAGTTAGTTTTAGGCGATAGGTATACGTTAGGTTTAGCATACCTAACATCATATCTTAAAAACAGACTATTACTTTTTAAGACCGCATAAATTCGGTACTGAAGCTTATATCCCCCGCATGAATGACGGGGGCTTTACGCATCATATCTCGTAAACTTGATTAGCATAGGCGTAGCCCGGCGCAGGCATCTGAACTTCTCATAAGGGAGACGACTACGCGTAGCTTGCTTCCCCCAACGGGTACGGAGATAAAGAACAAATGAGCAATGTATTTAGAGAATTCCTGCAAAAAGTAGGTAGCGGAAATCACACAGCCGAGAATTTAACTCGCGCCCAAGCAGCCACCGCTACTAAAATGATGCTACTGGGTGAAGCTACACCAGCTCAAATCGGAGCGTTTTTGATTGCTCATCGAATCAAGCGTCCTACGGGGGAAGAGTTGGCGGGAATGTTGGATGCCTATGAGGAACTGGGGCCAAAATTGCAACCAATCGCCTCTGGACGACCAGCGATCGCTCTTGGCATCCCCTATGATGGCAGAACACGCACAGCGCCAATTAGTCCCGTCACAGCTTTACTACTCGCCGCAGTTGGACAACCAGTGATAATGCACGGTGGCGATCGCCTACCAACTAAGTATGGCTTACCCCTAATAGATATTTGGCAGGGTTTAGGAGTGGATTGGACTAGGCTACCACTACCAAAAACCCAGCAAGTATTTGAGCAAACGGCAATCGGCTTTATTTATCTTCCTCAGCATTTTCCCTTAACTAACAGTATTTGGGAGTACCGCGACCAACTCGGCAAGCGTCCACCTTTAGCGACAATGGAGCTAATCTGGTGTCCTGATGCTGGGGATGCTCACGTCATTGCTGGGTTTGTTCATCCGCCGACAGAAGGGATGTTTCAGATAGCTCTGGGGCTGCGGGGAGTAACGAAATTTACATTAATCAAAGGATTAGAAGGTAGTTGCGACTTACCCCGCGATCGGACTGCGATCATCAGCTTATCTTCATCCGTAGCATCCCCAGGAGTAGAACGATTGCACCTCGTACCGCGTGATTACGGCTTTACTACCAAGAACGTACCGCTTGGAACTACTGAAGAACTGGTGGCGGATATTCAGAACGTTTTAGCAGGTAAACCAAGCGAATTAATGCAAACAGCTTTGTGGAATGGCGGATTTTACCTCTGGCGGAGTGGTATTTGTCCAGATATGTCAAAGGGTTTAGCTAAAGCAGAACAATTATTAACCACTGGTGTGGTAGCAGCTAAACTCCAAGAACTCAGCCAGTTAGTAAATTCATAGTCAGCAGGATTTGTACCAGTGTAAACAGTTCAGCTAGAATAATTCATAATTAATTACGAATTACTGTCTTCGTCACGCTTTCTCGTGTCCGCATACTCTTACAGAGAAGCAAGCTACGCTTTTAGCGTCTGGTAGAGAGCATCATTAGGAATTATTTCGTCAGCGACTTCTCCAAAATAGATTTTTGTTCCAACCAGTCCTTACCCACTTGGATACTGATATCCGAGCCAAGGTTGCCAGTACTTTCCACACGCACTTCTCCAAATCCCAAAGTGTTGCGAACTGATTCGGCAGTATCACTATCTCCTTGTTGGGCGACAATATGAGTTACCTCTAGAGGTTCACCCCATGCTTTGGCGATATAGATGTTGCGATATCCAGATTTTTCCAAGGCTCTAATTAATGGTTGCAGGTTAGAGCGATCGCCACCTGTACTATCTTGAATTGCTACACGTAAAGAGCGTGGGTCAGCCGTAGTTGCCAGCTGTTCCTGTTCTGATTCCAAACTAAAGTGTTGAGCCATCAGTTTAGCAATACCCTTTTTGTTGGGCAACCAATAGCTAGCATCAAACTCGCTTTTCTCGCTAAAGCGACCTGGCAGCATTAACATTTGCATATTAGAGCGATTTGTCCGCACCCCAAAACCCATTAGCGCCACTAACTCCTCAACCGTTAAATTGGTATCGATGTGGTCTTTCACTACATCCAGAACTTTAGGTAATTGAGCAACAGTAGCTGGATTGAGTGTTTGATCCATCAAAGCACGCATCACCATTTGCTGTCGCTGAATCCGACCAATATCACCGAGTTCGTCATGGCGAAAACGCAGCAATTGCAGTGTCTGATCACCATTGAGATGCTGCTTACCCGCCTTCAAATTGATATACAAATGCTGAGAATCATCTTGGTACTTCATATCTTTGGGGACATAGACCGTCACGCCACCTAAAACATCGATCAGCTTGGCAACTCCCAGAACGTTAATTCGGACATAGCGATCAATTCCCGCCCCACCTAAGAGATTACTGACGGTTCTGGCAGTCAAAGCTGGCCCACCGTCAACATTGGCAGCATTAATTTTCTTTACCCCATACCCCTCTATTTCTGTGCGGGTATCTCTGGGAATGGAGAGAATAATTATTTTTTTCGTCTCTGGATCAAATTTGAGCAAGAGCATCACATCCGAAAGACCATCAAAGGAGTTTAGCTCGGGCTGGTATCTGAGGTTTTTGGTTTCTGGGGGAGGGTTTTGGATATCTGGGGGAAGTACGCTCATCCCCAAAACCAACAGATTCACCGGGCGAGTTAATTCTGAAAATCGCAGCACACCTCCAGAAATGCGATCGCCATCAAACACCGCCTCATCCTTTGGACTTAGCTGGGCTTGTTGCAAAGGCGTACTGGTCAAAGACACGGCCAAAAGCGCCCCTGCTGTTGCTGACACCATCGCAATACCACTCATACCTACCCAAAACCACAGCCAACGTCCTGATTTCGAGTTCTGAGAAATTTTGTTACTGGACTTTGAGGCTTTTCCCGACTGGTTTTCTTCCGCCGAACTTCTTTGAATGGTCACAGACTTCCTCACACTTACTGACTAATCAAATTCGCTAAATTTGCAGACTAAAAACATGCTGGCAAATCAACCCATAATAGCTAACTCTTTATTATCAGTGCTAACCTTTTTTATAGTGTCAACCACAACACTTGTAGCAGCATTTATCTTTATTTTGGGGCAACCTGGAGATGTTTTACTGAAGTATGGCAATAATAAACTGGATTTGACTAGATATTATGGATCAATCAACCGAATTTTTGAGAAAATAAGTAAAAATACTAGCAAATTATCACCGGAAAAAATTAAGATAAATACTTGCCTAGCAGTCGTTCTGCTAGAGTACTAAACCCTGGTAAACGCCCAGATTTGCCCTGCATCAGCCGCAAAATCAACCAGACACTCACTAAAAAGTAACCTGATGTGAGAAAGCTATTGAGGATAAATAGACGTAGCGTCAAAAAATCTGAAGTTGCTGCTCCACTAGCTAATAATAGATATCCCAACAGCCAAATAAGTGCCAAAGTAATAGACAGACGACTAATCGCAAGTTGTTCTCGACTACCCTGGCCCCGATAAAGAGTCCACAAGGACGGAAAAAAGCCAATGATCGGAATCAAATATAAAAGCAACTGTGTTTTGGGGATTGGGCTTGGGGTATTGGGCATTGGGGATTGGGCATGGGGCATTGGGGATTGGGCATGGGGCATGGGGCATTGGGCATTATTATTATCCCTCTGCTCCCCTGCTGCCCCAGTCCCCACTCTCCACTCTCCATTCTCTCTCGGTTTAAAATTCTCCATTGGGGTTAGTCTAACTCCTAAACTAGAAGGATGAATGTCATTCATATAGTTAGAGATAATAAGCTCTAAAGAAAGATTTAATTTAGTTCTATCCCGCAATCAGCTCAAAATGCAGACACGCAAGCTACTCGACTGGTGGCAAACATTCACACCAATAGCGCGAATCGGGGCGATCGCGCTATTCGCTCCACTGCTAGTTCTCAATGGTTGGGCACTTTCGGTATTTTTTAATTACTTCCATTCTCTCATAGTCATTTTAGTCGCAGCCTCAGTGCTAGCATTTCTCCTCAACTACCCCGTAACCTGGATGGAGCATCATGGTGCTAGGCGAGAGCAAGTTGCTATCCTAGTATTTCTCTTGGCTTTATCGATTTTATTGGCGTTGGGTGTCACACTTTTTCCCCTGGCCCTTACCCAAGCTCAACAACTGGTGGCTCGTTTGCCAGAGTTGATCGACTCTGGACGCTCTCAGTTAATGATATTAAACCAAAAAGCTGAGACTTTTAACTTACCAATTAACCTTGATGCTTTGGTAGTGCAAATCAACGATCGCGTCAAGGGACAATTGCAAGCGATCGCTGGACAAGTTTTAAATCTGGCTGTGATCACAGTCACTAGTCTGTTAGATATTCTCTTGACGATAGTTTTGACTTTCTATCTTTTACAGCATGGGGCTGAACTCTGGCAAAGTTTAGTGGAATGGCTACCTGCTAAATTTCGAGATCCTTTCTCCAAAACAGTCCGCCTGAGCTTCCAAAATTTCTTCATTACCCAACTGATTTTATCTACCTGTATGGCTTCAGCCCTCATTCCTACCTTTTTGTGGCTGAAGGTACCATTTGGGCTGCTATTCGGCCTAACTATTGGCCTGATGGCTCTCGTGCCCTTTGGTGGTTCTGTGGGCATCGCCCTGACTACACTATTGGTAGCGTTGCAAGATTTCTCAATGGGTGTGAGAGTGTTGATCGCGGCAGTAATTGTCCAGCAAATTCTTGAAAACTTAATTGCCCCGCGAATTTTAGGCAGCTTTACTGGTTTAAATCCAGTTTGGATTTTAATATCAGTCTTGACAGGAGCAAGAATTGGCGGACTGTTGGGTGTAATTGTGGCAGTACCTACTGCTGTTGTGATTAAGACGGCTTTAAGCGCCTTGCGTCCTGGTAGCCTAAGCAGCGAGATAAACGACAGCACCACTGGAGAGATGACTGCACCCGTTACAGCAAACGAGTCGCCAAAAGCTGACGCTAAAAACACTCTGAGCATTTCTGAAGCGACATTACCCTAGAATTCAAAATTCAAAATTTCTTCAGAGGACGTTTAAAAAGTATTAGGGGAATATAATTCACTACTACATAAACGAACGCTAATAGCGTCTGGCAGATAAGTTCACCTCCGGGGAAAGCATGAAAAATCAAGAGTTTTAAACCCACGAAAGTGGGTTTTGTTTGTGTAGCAGCGACTTCCAGTTGCCAAGGCAAGTAATAAATTAGACTTTTTAAACATCCTTTGATTTTGAATTCTTTACTGTGGGTCAATGATTGAACCCATAAACAAAACCCTTCCCGTCTGATTATCCCTAATGGCAGAGAAGAAGGGATGGTCAACAATCATTTGGAATGGTGGCTCTATAGGAAAAGCTACTGATGTCACTGATACTCCCACTGAAGTAACCGCAGCTGCTTCCGTGCCTTCTTCGTTCACTTCCACAAAAGTTTTATGCTTAACTTCGCTAATGGTAAGATTTTTACCTATGCCAGAAAAATTGGCATTGTTGCTGAAAGCCTCCTCCATGCCCAAACTTTTTAAGGCATCATTGAGTTTAACATTATACTCTGTTTGAAAGCGCGGTAAGCGAATAAACCCTTTTCGTTTGTTGAACTGAGTCATCCATTTTTCCCAGTTTTCAACATTCAAGTTTTGATAGAAGGCTGTGAGGTTAGAGTTCTGTTTGGGCAAAAATATATAAAAACTGAATTTACCATCTTTGCCGTAAGGTAAACTAACTGCCTGAAATTGTTTGTTTTCATAGTATCTATACTCACCGTCCTGTGACATCATCGGGTATTGTTTTTGCTTGCCAGATGTGATGTAAAAGGGGTATTGAGCGGTTTGACTTTTGTCAAATTTTTTAGTCCATTTTCCTTTAAAATATATGGCATTAATCAGAAATAACACATCGTTGGGTTGGATAGTTTCAACTATCTTATTGATTTTGCCGTTAGTATTTTCTTTGACCCAGTTATTGATAATATTAGGTGCGGCGGCATCTTGAAAGTTTAAATTGCTAACCTTGGCTTTATAGAAATACTGTACTCTCTGGAGAAAGTCTGGCACAAAGCTAAAATCTTGATTTGCCCAAAGTGAGTTAGCAATATTCAGTTGCACTTTCGCATCAGCATTGTCTACAAGCTCCTTTAATGCCGCCGCGTAATAAGAGTTGATTTCTGGTAGACTTATTCCCTGTAATTCCAGGGTTTTTGCCATTCCTAGTTGAGTCGAGCCGCTAGCGCCGTTATAGACCATAGCAAGAGCGATCGCCACACTCAAAGGTGAGATAAAAACATTCTTCCCAGTCTGATCATTTTTCAGAACTTCTGAAAACAGTTTGAAGCCAAACTTATTGTTAGACTCAACGATTTTTTTATCAGTTTTGAGTGTTTTTTTTTGCAATGGAGTTTCTGACTGAGGCAAACCAGATTGGGCTAGGGCACTTTTATTATTATCGACTTGAGAATACCCTAATACACTGAAGAGAACAACACTTGCAGCTGCCAGCGCATAACGTCTGCCCAGACTAACACCATAGCGTCTTTGCATGAAATTTTCTCTCACACTACTATATTTCTGCGGATTCATTATACCACCTCAATTGCCAAGGATTCCCGATCTGTGATCATGGTTGACGCAGATACTGTGTCAATGATTAACTATTGCACTTGCTCCAATAGAAAAATCGGACTGTTACAGTTTCTGTAACAGCAAGTTAGTATCTCAGAGGAAGTAAACCAACTTGTGAGAGTTGCTAATTCCTAATTGAGGCGGCTACGCAGACGAGTTATGAAAAATTTTGATTTCTAGGAGTTTTCCTATTTATCTATAAATGTATTGTAAGCTACGCAATTGCAAAATAACCACTTCTGTTAGGTTTTTATAGATATTAGGACTTACGCATCAAGTACGAAATGTCGGGGCAATGCCCGACTTGTACCCCTGCAATACAAGCAAGCTAGCAAAAGCGTCTCCTTTTCTCCCATTGGAAGAAGCAACTGGCGTGCAGTTTCTAAACGCGCTAGGCGATCGCCCAATTCAAAATGTACACAAAATAATGTATATCTGATTTAGCGATGCCTAAAGGCTGGCTACGCCTACACAGCATATCAAAGCCACTATGCACACATTTGGCAACACAACTCGATCATCGGGCTACATTTTAGCGCTGGACTTAGGTACGACAGGCAACCGCGCCTTTGTGTTTAACGCAGACGGCAAGATTGTTGGTCAGGCATACAAAGAACTAACTCAGTATTATCCTCAGCCCGGATGGTTAGAGCATGACCCTCAACAAATCTGGCAAGATACCTGTTGGGTGATGCAAACCGCAATTGGAAATGCCCAGATTGCTCCATCAGCGATCGCCGCCTTGGGACTAACTGTGCAGCGTGAAACCTGTTTGATTTGGGACAAAACTACTGGTAAACCACTCCATAGAGCGATCGTCTGGCAAGATCGCCGCACTGCTCCCCTTTGCCACCAGTTACAACAGCAAGGCTACGCTGAAGAAATTTACGATCGCACTGGCTTAATTCTCGATGCTTACTTTTCTGCTACCAAGCTCAGGTGGCTATTAGATAATTGTACTGCTATTGATCTGAACAATGTCTTGGCAGGAACCATTGATACCTGGGTGCTGTGGAACCTCACAGGTGGGAAAATCCATGCTACTGACCACAGCAACGCCAGCCGCACAATGTTAATGAATCTCAAAACCTGTGAGTGGGATGATATTTTACTGAATCTGTTTCAAATTCCGGCTGATATTTTGCCCCAGATTCAGCCTAGTTTAGGAATATTTGGAGTTACTGATGCTACTTTGTTGGGTGCTGAAATTCCGATCACTGCCATCTTGGGAGATCAACAAGCGGCTCTATTTGGTCATGGCTGCGATCGCCCCGGTTTGATCAAATGTACTTATGGTACTGGTAGCTTTTTAGTAGCTCATACAGGTAATCAAATTCTGAGATCGCCGCATCAACTCATTTCCACGGTGGCATGGACTCAAGCAAATTCAAGGGGAAATTTAGATGTAGGCTATGCACTTGAAGGCAGTATGTTTACTACTGGTGCTTGTATTCAATGGTTACGCGACCGCCTGAAGCTGATTAAAACTGCTGCTGAAACTGAAGCGATGGCCAATCAGGTAACAGATAATGGTGGAGTCTATTTTGTGCCTGCATTTAGTGGACTGGGCGCTCCCTACTGGGATATGAGCGCTAGGGGAGCCTTTTTCGGCATTACCGCCAGTGTACAACCAGAGCATCTAGTTCGCGCCATGCTGGAAGCGATCGCTTATCAAGTTCTGGAGGTGGTGCAAGCAATTAATGCATCTAACAGTACTCCAGTTGGGCAATTAACCGTAGATGGTGGTGCTTGCGAGAATAATTTCCTAATGCAGTTCCAGGCTGATGTGCTAGGTATTCCAGTTCAACGTCCAATAATGCGCGATACAACCGTTCAGGGTGCAGCATTTGCAGCAGGTTTAGCTGTAGGATTTTGGCAGAGCTATGAAGCACTGGTGCAGCAACGGCAAATTGAGCGTGTGTTTAAGCCAAGGAAGAATTTCTCATTGGCCAATTTTGCGACTTGGCAAAAGGCAGTGAAACGCACTCTCGCTTGGGAGGAGTAGCCCTTCACCAAAAACGAGTTGAAAAGTTTCCACTTTCAAATAGTCAGTAAGTGTGACTATCTGAAAGTGGAAAAATCTACGTTCTACTATTTATTTTGCACGTAGATTGTTTGTGATACTATGGTATAAACTTAAACACTGTTCCTTTTCCAGAAGCGCCACCAGTAGAGGTGGTACCGTAAAATGAACCATTAGCAAGTTGAATTAGTGTGGACTGCGGAGTTGCCCCATCCGTGCCACTAAAACTAAATAACAAAGTGATGGTTCCTCCAGTCAACCGATAGATGCCTCCTTTATTATTTGCACCACCTGTAGAAGTTGCACCATAGAAGTTACCGTCCTTTCCTTTTGTGAGTGCAGCTGTGGGGTTGGCTCCATTGCTGCCATTAAAACTGGCAACTAAAACTGGTGTACCGCCACCGAGCGGAACCTTGAATATTGATCCTTTATTACTGGCTCCACCTACAAAAGTCGTGCCATAAAGAAATCCAGCATCTTCAGTTAATCCAGACTGGGGACTTTGCCCATTAGCACCACTAAAGCTATATGAAGTTATTGCTCCTGCGGGAGTTAACTTGAATGCCACACCTTTATTACTTGCTCCACCTGCTGAAGCGGTGCCATAGTAGTTTTTGTCAGTAGCTAATTGCAACCTTGCTAATGGAGTTGCTCCATTAGTACCGTTGAAGTTAACTAAGATAGTGGGGACACCACCAGTTAAAGGAATCTTGAATACAGTTCCTTTACTGTTTACCCCACCGGCAGAAGTTGTCCCCCACAAACTGCCATCGCTACCTGAAATCAATCGACCTGCTGGATTGGCTCCATTCGCGCCATTGAAATTCCAAAGATTTGTCAGGGTTGTAAAAGTTGTTTTTTGTAACTTAAACAACGTACCAGAGTTATTTGTACCACCTAGAAAGGTTGCACCATATAGATTGCCATCACTTGCTTGGAATAATCTAGCAACTGGGTTAGTTCCATTGGTTCCAGTGAAGTTAACTAGTGTAGTCAGAGGACTAAAAGTAGGACCAGTTAATTTGAATGCTGTTCCTTTATTTTGCGAACCACCTGCGGAAGTGGTTCCATAAAGATTGCCATCACTCCCTGCTAGCACGCCTGCACTTGGAGCGGCTCCATTAGCACCGTTGAAATTTACAACGGTCGTTAATGTTCCTGCAAAGGCTTGTTGCAAAGGCAATACTAATGGAGATGCCAACACAGCCAGGGAAGTTAAAATCAATACTCTATTCTTGTTTTGACGTTGTTTGCACAGATTCATCTTGTTCACTTAACTCCTACAAAAATTTGCTCAGGCACTTAGCACTAAATAAATCGAAGAGCCTACCCTTCTGGTGACAAAAACGCACTCGCCTTCGGAAACTACTCCGCAGAACATAGTTTCACTCTGAGCATAGTTAGTCGTTTTAATAAGGCTCTTCGATTTATTTTTATGAATCTCTCGCAGACTGGGTATAGCGATTATTCTCATATGGACGCAACACGCTATGGGGCGCAAAACTTTGCACTCCTCAACATATATGTATTCCATACAATTGAAAACAGCTATAATAGCTTGACATAACAAATTTTGTAGTAGCTGCTTTTCACAACTAATTTGTGATATCAGGTACTACAAATTCGTTATTTAAGCTAGTTTTTAGTGAGAACTCACCAGAAATTTTGGTATAGCCCTAGTCAGGAAGAATTGAGAAATCCTCCGCCTAGTCTACACCGCAATGCCTGTATTCACACTTAGGTTAATTGCTTAAAATTAGATCATTTATGACCTCGTTAAGTAGGATAACATACTCATTATTTTTTAGATGTCGTGAGCAACACAAAAAAATTTAATTAAATTTTTACATCTGCAATGGGAATCTGATTTGATTTTTCAAAAAAACTAAGTTCAGACTACCAGAGCAAAGGCATGTAATTTGTAAAAAGCTTGCTGTATAAAGATATTGATCAAAAAATAGCCTCAATTATCAAACCCTCACGGCAAAAGCTAGACTACCTCTATTTTTGGCGAAGGCATTGACTTTTATAATTTATTTAGGGAATTCCAACAAATAAATTACTACTAAGCTAAAAATCTTTTAATTTGCATCCTCAAAAAAATGAATCTCTTGTGGGGTGGGCATCTTGCCCGCCCTAGTTGTGCAAATTAAATGCGCGACAGCTTACTTGTAAGGTGGGCAGCGTTCGACTGAGCGCTCACACCGAAGTTTTGCCAGCCTTTGGCTAAGGGCCGGCGAGACACCCACAATAAGTAGTTGAGTATTTTTTTATTTGTCAGTCCCTTATCAGAGTTCAAGTAAGTATTAATCAAAATATCACTCACATATCACAAGGGCATGACTACTAAACCGAAGATTTTCATTGATGGGGAATCAGGAACCACAGGCTTACAGATTTACTCACGTCTCAACCAACGCGATGACATCGAGTTAGTTAGCATTGATGCATCTAAACGTAAGGATGCAACTGAGCGAGCCAAACTACTCAATGCCGTCGATGTTGTCATTCTCTGCCTGCCTGATGACGCAGCCCGCGAAGCTGTTAGTTTAGTCAGTAGTAGTACGGTTAAGATTCTTGATGCTAGTAGTGCCCATCGTACAGCTAAAGGCTGGGTATATGGCTTCCCTGAATTAAATCCAGGACAGCGAGAAAAAATCGCCAGCGCCCAGTTTGTGAGCAATCCAGGCTGTTATCCTACAGGATTTTTAGCTTGTATCCGTCCGTTGATTGCCAAGGGACTTCTGAAGAGTAACTTTCCCGTCACCGTTAATGCAGTGTCAGGTTACTCTGGTGGCGGAAAAAATCTGATCAAACAGTACCATACCTTCCATGAACAGCAAGCTGGGGGAGAGTCGCTCTACCCTTATGGCATCTATGGTTTGCAGTTTGGGCATAAGCACGTTAAGGAAATGCATTACTTTTCGGGGTTAGCATCACCGCCTCTGTTCGTACCGGCAGTGGGAGATTTTGAGCAGGGGATGCTGGTGCAAGTGCCTTTGCCGCTAGGGATTTTGGATAATCCACCATCAGGTGAGGTAATTTATCAAGCAGTTGCTGACTACTACCAAAGTGAAAAATTCGTGCAGGTTGCTCCATTCCAAGATTCTACTCTGCTGAGAGATGGAACGTTTCTGGATGCGATGTCTACGACGGGCGTAGATGCAGCAATCAACGGCACCAATATTGTTCAGGTTTTTGTATTCGCCAATGACACTACCAAAGAAGTGTTGCTAGTTGCTCGTCTTGACAACTTAGGTAAGGGCGCATCGGGAGCCGCAATCCAAAACCTAAACATCATGCTGGATTTTCCAGAAGGGTTGGGATTGTATTAGACTTATCCGGAAATGAGAACTTTATTTGGCTGAAACCTAGCTCTGGAGAGGGTTTTAGAGGTTCCTGTTTTATATAAGCTAAAAAGCCAGCTATGTAAGGGTTTCAGCTATTTTGAGGTTTATTTGTGGATAAGTCTATTAGACATCTCCGAAAAAGAATGTAGAGACGCGAAATTTCGCGTCTTTACAAGGGTTCTAGATAACGCATATTTAATTTCACCAGATGTCTATTGAAGAAGAATACATTCGTCACAAGTCAGAATTCAGGAGCAAAGCTTGAGATTGCTCTGCGGCTTGGCATCAGAATCAAGACGCTCCATGAGTTAACGCGGCGCTATCCGCTAGTCGTACAGAATTCATTCTGACTGCTGACTGCTGTATTCATAAAAGGAAAAAGCTTACAGAAAGCCCACATCCTCAGAATAGTTATGATAGAAAAGTAAATAAAAGTTAAAAAGTCTTTATCGAATGGTGCTTCAATCATCTGGCTTGTCCAAGGTCAAAGACTCATTAACACAAAAAATCTTTTTGGGTAATGAACCTAATGCGGAGTTAATTGCAATTCTCACCGTTTACTTTGTCCAAGGAATTTTAGGGCTATCGCGTCTAGCCGTTAGCTTTTTCCTCAAAGATGAACTGCATCTGAGTCCAGTCCAGATGTCGACGCTATTGGGAATTGTCTTCCTACCTTGGATGATCAAGCCAGTGTTTGGTTTTATCTCTGATGGCTTGCCTATCTTTGGCTATCGTCGGCGTCCTTACTTGATTTTATCCGGGATACTGGGAACTGCTTCCTGGATAAGTCTGGCCACAATAGTTCATACTAGCTGGGGAGCTACGTTAGCGATCGCTCTTGGTTCTCTCTCTGTCGCCATGAGTGACGTGATAGTTGACTCACTGGTTGTGGAACGAGCCAGAGGCGAATCGCAAGCTAAAGCCGGTTCACTACAATCTCTGTCCTGGGGTGCTTCTGCGATTGGAGGTTTGATAACAGCATACTTTAGTGGTCTGCTACTTGAATACTTTACTACCCGTACCGTCTTTGGAATTACCGCCTTCTTTCCTCTGATCGTCTCAGGGGTAGCTTGGTTAATTGCTGAGTCCCCCATTAACAAAGATTCTCAAGATAGTAATCAAACTAACCCTCTATCAATCAAACATCAACTGGGGCAGCTACGCCAAGCCATTACCCAAAAAACAATTTGGCTACCAACGGCGTTTATCTTCGTCTGGCAAGCTACGCCAAATGCTGACTCAGCCTTTTTCTACTTCTCTACCAACGAATTACACTTTGAACCAGAATTTTTGGGGCGGGTACACTTGGTAACAAGTTTTGCTTCTCTAGTAGGTGTTTGGATTTTTCAACGTTTCCTCAAAAGCATCCCTTTTCGCGTGATTTTTGCTTGGAGTACCGTCCTTTCGTCAATTTTAGGGATGACAATGCTGTTGTTAGTGACTCACACAAACAGGCGGTTGGGTATAGATGACCACTGGTTTAGTTTGGGTGATAGTGTTGTTCTTTCCGTGATGGGTCAAATTGCCTTTATGCAAGTGATGGTTCTAGCAGCAAGGCTTTGTCCCTCTGGTGTGGAAGCGACATTATTTGCCTTGTTAATGTCGGTGTTTAATTCGGCAGGAACGGTTTCTCGTGCATTTGGGGCATTAATCACATATTGGTTGGGAATCACCGCAACGAACTTTGAGTCACTTTGGGTGTTGGTGTTAATTACTAACCTCAGCACGCTATTGCCCCTACCATTTATCAACTGGCTACCTGCTGCTGAAGATCAAACTGAGACACCCAAAGACGGAGAACAACCGTTTTTGCCTGATTTGATGTCTGAGTTGATACTGAGAGAACCAGAGTCGGAAATAGTGGAATAGTCTAATAAATCTCATGCACTGGCGTAGCAAAGTCGCAAAGAAATTCTTTTTAGCGGCTAGATTTTTTCGTGCAAAGTAACAATAAAAAATAAAGTGCATGCAAAGTTTTAAAAGTCAAGAAAGCCCAGTTACAAAAAAATCCTATACTCGTGCAGACTGGCAAGGAGGATATCAATCTCTCACCCAAGAGTTTGATTATTGGATTGATGATATAGAAGGACAAATTCCTAAAGAACTAGAAGGTACGTTGTTTAGAAATGGCCCTGGTTTGCTGGATGTGAACGGGCAACCTCTTCATCACCCGTTTGATGGGGATGGGATGATTAGCAAAATTACCTTTATCAATGGTCGTGCTCATTTTCGCAACCGCTTTGTCCGCACAACTGGCTATTTAGCAGAGCAAAAGGCGGGAAAAATTCTCTATCGCGGTACTTTTGGTACTGAAAAACCCGGCGGTTGGCTAGCAAATATCTTTGACTTCAAACTCAAAAATATCGCCAATACAAATGTTATTTATTGGGGTGGGAAACTGCTAGCACTCTGGGAAGGGGCTGAAGCACATCGCCTCGATCCCTACACTCTTGAAACCTTGGGGAATGAATATTTTAATGGTGTTTTGTCAGCAGGTGAAGCTTTCGCTGCACATCCCCGCTTGGAAAAGAATTGTAACCAAGATGGGGATGAGCCTTGCCTGGTAAATTTCTCGATTAAGCCGGGATTATCTACCACAATTACTATTTTCGAGCTAAACTCAGCAGGTGAAATTGTTAGACAGCAGGCTCATAAAATTCCTGGTTTCTCTTTCATTCACGATTTTGTCATTACTCCCAATTACTGCATCTTCTTTCAAAATCCTGTCACCTTTAATCCCATACCTTTCGCCTTGGG
Source organism: Nostoc sp. S13 (assembly GCF_029379315.1). Taxonomy (GTDB): domain Bacteria; phylum Cyanobacteriota; class Cyanobacteriia; order Cyanobacteriales; family Nostocaceae; genus Nostoc. Next base: position 9,993 of record NZ_JAQYWQ010000068.1, on the reverse strand, counting down.
AATACGTGCGGCGGGAGAATGTATCAAATTTCAGCCAAATCAGCCAACTCAAATTCTAATTATTCCCCGCTTTCCCCAAGAAGGGCAAGAAAAGATAAAAATTCTGGAAACTCAGTCGGGTTTCGTCTTCCACCACGTTAATGCTTTTGAGGTAGGAGAGGAAGTGATGATTGACTCCATTTGCTACCAAGATTTATTAAAAGTCCAACCTAAAAGCGATTTTCGACAAGTTGATTTTGAAGCGTCTTCACCTGGTCAACTCTGGCGATTTTATCTGAATCTAAAAGATCAGACAGTCCGGCGGGAATTGATTGATGGCCGTTGTTGTGAATTTGCCAGCATACATCCGGCGAATGTGGGACGCTCTTATCGATATTTATATATAGCTGCGGCTCATGCAGAGACTGGTAATGCCCCTTTACAAGCATTGCTGAAAATTGATTTACAGTCTGGAGAAAGACAATTTTGGAGTGCTGCACCCCGTGGTTTTGTCGGTGAACCGATTTTTGTCCCGCGCCCAGGTTCCGAAAAGGAAGATGATGGTTGGGTATTAGCTTTGGTTTATGATGCTGCCCATCACCGCTCAGATTTGGTAATTTTGGATGCTAGTGATTTCTCTGCATGTGCGATTGCTCGGCTACATCTTAAGCATCATATCCCCTATGGTCTGCATGGGAGCTTTACTTCTGAGGTTTTTGAGGAAATTTGATTCCCTATTTGGGTGAAACCATTTTTTCGCTGGCAATGATATGCAAATCTATATTTTTGAGCAAGCGTACCAATTTTTGCGTCAAAGATCCTTTGAGGAGCATTTGCCAGCGCGATCGCTGACTCTCTCCAATTACAATTTGGGTGATCCGATATTTCTCAGCGACTTCAGCGATCGCATTGGCTACGTTAGTGTTATTAAAACGAAGAAAAGTACCTTCAAATTCTTTACAGAGTTTCTCACAAGTGTAGATGTGCAAGCTTTCCTCTTTGGTGAGGAAGCGCTCTGGTTCGGCAACGAACAAGGTATAAAGCGGCGCGTTCATATAGTTAGCCAGCCTCGCACCCCGGCGCAACAGCTGTACTGAGTTGGGATAAGTGGATACACATACCAAAACCCGCTCGTGAATATTACAGGATTGTCCGTTGGGGGTAGTGGCGTTCGCGAAGCGTGCGCGAAGCGCAATCGCATTTTCTTCTACGTTGTCTGCGACTTCCCGCAAAGCCAACTCCCGCAAAGCAATCAGGTTGCGGCGTTGGAAAAAATTATCGAGAGATTGTTGGATTTTTTGGGGTGGGTAAATCTTGCCTTCTAATAACCGTTCTTGTAGTGTTTCCGGTGTGACATCCACTACCACTATTTCATCTGCTTCATCCATAATCCTGTCAGGAACACGTTCCCGGACTACCACACCTGTAATTCTGGCTACTAGATCATTGAGACTTTCCAAATGTTGCACATTCATTGTGGAGTAGACATCAATACCTGCTGCCAAAACTACTTCTACATCTTCGTAGCGTTTTTCGCGTGGAGAACCAGGGACATTGGTATGGGCAAGTTCATCGATTAAAACTAATTGGGGCGATCGCTTTAAAATAGTATCTGTATCCATGTCAGTTAGCATCAAGTTACCCTGAGGAAATTGCTTGCGGGGTAAAATCTCCAGTCCCTCTGCTTTCTCAACAGTCTTCTTGCGTCCGTGGGTTTCCAAAAGCCCAACTATGACATCAATTCCTTCATGCTTGAGTGCGTGTCCCTCTTCCAGCATCCGGTAGGTTTTGCCTACTCCAGGAGCCATGCCAATAAAAATTTTATGCTTGCCTCGCCGTCCTGCCGGATAAAGCGAGTAACTTACAGAATTAAAAGGAATGCCAGTCGAACGAGTATTAGTATTATTTGACATTTGAAAATGGGGAGTAGGGAATAGATATTTTCATGGTGTCTCTTGCACGAATATTTTAAAATAAGAATTTTATCGTTTACGCAGAGGCGCAGAGAGTAACGAAAAAGTTATCTAAAGTTATCTATTTATTCTAAACTCCCCACTCCCCATTTATTGATTTAGCTTACGAGAAAAATCTTGCACGTCAAGAGCATAATTCAATCGGAGAACATTGACTCCTGGCTCACCAAAAATCCCTAAAAATCTGCCATCGGTAAACTTATTAATTAAAGGTAGGATTTCATCTTCTTTTACTCCCCGCGCACTAGCAACCCGCGTCAATTGCTGCCGTGCTGCTTTCAAGGAAATATGCGGATCTAAACCAGAAGCAGACGTATAAATTATATCAGCAATCGGTTGAAGATTTTCGTCTCGCAATTGATTTGCCTGTTCTACAATCCGGTTGAGTAGCTCTGGATTGCTTGCAGCGAGATTGCTAGCTCCAGATATGCCAGTTGGCTTGGCTTTTTTGCCTTGGCTATATCTCACAGTACTGGGACGAGAATGGAAATATCGCTCAGATGTAAACACTTGACCAATCAAAGCTGAACCAATTGGTTCACCATTTTGACCCGCCCTGATGCTGCCGTTGGCTTGATAAAAGAAAAAAACTTGACCGACTACAAGGATTATTAGAGGATAAATGATTGCAGTCAATAACCAAAGCATCAGAGTTATGAAAATTGCTCTGATGGTTTCTCGAATAATAGGCATAAAAATTTTCCAATTGCTGCTAATATTTTATTTTTAATTTTTTATCTAAACAGAATTTAGGAGTCAGGAGGAGGTAGTGCAGTCTTCTCCCAGGCGTGAGAGGCTAGCGCAACTCTTGGAGACGCTATGCGAACGCGGAGCGTCTTCAAGAGTTGGGGTCTTTCCAAGTAGAGCAACTGCCGTTCAGAATTCAGAATAAATTGGAGTCCGACTGCCGTTAACGTAGCCGTTGCTACTGTGCGTAGCGTCATACGTACCCCTACAGAGAAGCAAGCTTCGCGTAGTGTTTCCGACAGGAGAAAGGGGAATGAATAAGTGAGTTTAAGACCCCTACTAAATCTCCTTTCCCACCGCCCTTAAGCCAAGCCCATAACTGTAATTAGTATATCGATCAACTTAATGGCGATAAACGGCGCAATCACCCCACCTAAGCCATAAATTAAGATATTGCGTTGGACTAGCTGATTAGCTGTCAGGGGTCTAAACCGCACACCTTTCAATGCCAAGGGAATCAAAGCGGGAATAATTAAAGCATTATAAATCAGCGCCGATAGTACAGCAGACTTAGGGCTAGTCAAATTCATAATATTCAGACTTTGCAGGTTAACAGCGACAAATATCACTGGGATAATTGCAAAGTATTTAGCAATATCATTAGCGATGGAAAATGTCGTCAATGCCCCGCGAGTAATTAACAATTGTTTGCCAATCCTAATGATATCGATCAGCTTTGTGGGATCGGAGTCCAAATCGACCATGTTGGCGGCTTCTTTTGCAGCTTGCGTCCCTGTATTCATCGCGACGCCGACGTTAGCTTGGGCTAATGCTGGAGCATCGTTAGTCCCATCTCCCGTCATGGCAACCAGTTTGCCTGCTGCTTGTTCCCCTTTAATGACACTGATTTTCTCTTCTGGTGTGGCTTCGGCAATGAAGTCATCCACCCCAACTTGTTTGGCAATGACAGAAGTTGTAATGCGGTTGTCTCCAGTCAACATGATGCTACGCACTCCCATCCGTCGCAGTGCAAGAAAGCGATCGCGGATACCAGGTTTGACAATATCTTTAAGATAAACAATCCCATAGATTTCGTTATCGAGGCTGACTGCTAGGGGTGTACCTCCCAGACCAGAAACTCGTTCGTAGGCAGCATCCAATTCTGGGGTATCGCGTCCGTTGCGGGAACGGACAAATCCTTTAATGGCTCCGACTGCTCCCTTCCTGGCCTCATATCCACCAGGCAAGTTAGTGCCACTGATCAGTGTTTTGGCGGAAAAATCCACTCCTTCTGCCTGACTGGAATCAAAATCAAACCGTGCGCCTAACTTTTCTGCCAGTCGGACAATGGATTTACCTTCTGGTGTATTGTCAAAAACACTAGCCGCCCAAGCAACATTAGCAATTTCCGACATTGAATGACCATTGATCGGAATAAACTCTTCCGCCTGGCGGTTGCCGAGGGTAATTGTACCTGTCTTATCGAGAACTAAAGTGTTGACATCACCACAGGTTTCGACTGCTCGTCCTGAGGTGGCAATGACGTTAAATTGGGCAACTCGATCTATCCCAGCAATGCCGATGGTACTTAGTAAGCCGCCAATGGTTGTAGGAATTAACGCCACTAACAGGGCAATTAAAATTGGGATGCTGACTGGACTGTTGACATAGTAGGCAAGTGCAGGCAGAGTTACCACGACAAACAAAAAGACTAAGCTGAGAACTGTCAGCAATACCGTTAGGGTAATTTCATTAGGTGTTTTGCTGCGTTCTGCCACTTCTAAGGAGGCAATCATCCGGTCAATGAAACCTTTGCCTAGGTCGGATGTGATGTAGATAATTAGTTCATCTGAGATAATCCGCGTCCCACCAGTGACGGAACTAGCAACGTCGGAGCCTGATTCTTTTAATACTGGTGCGGATTCTCCAGTAATTGCCGATTCATCTACTGAGGCGACACCCATGATTACTTCGCCATCGGCGGGGATGATATCGCCAGCAACGACGTAGATGGTATCGCCCTGTTTGAGGCTGGTGGATGAAACTTCACTAATTGTGCCATCGGCAGCAAGTTTTTTAGCGATCGCCTGTGATTTCGTTGATCGCAAGGCATTAGCTTGGGCTTTACCCCGCCCTTCTGCCAGTGCTTCGGCAAAATTGGCAAACCAAACTGTCAAGAATAAAATTCCCGACAACAAGCCGTTGAAAAGTTGTGGGTTCTTTTGCTGGGCTGGCCCAAATAGGTTGGGATCAATTGTTAACAATAGAGTGATGGTTGTCGCTACCCAAACCACAAACATCACTGGGTTTTTGATTACATACTTAGGGTTTAGCTTGACAAAAGCATCTCTAATTGCCCTTAAGTACAGCCACTTATTACTTGCCCTGGCCTTTTTTCGTGCTTGGCGGCGATCGCCAGAACGAGAATTTGGGCGTCTAGCTTTGAAGTTAGTTGCCACTTTATTCATAAATAAAGTTAGGAGTTAGGAGTTAGGAGTTAAGAGTTAGGAGTTAGGAGTTAGGAGTTAGAAGTTAGGAGTTATTAGGAACTTACAATAAAAAACAGATCCAACTTGTAGGGTGCGTTACTAACGCACCATCTGATGAAGGTACGTTACGTTATCGTTAGCACACTACGAAACCGGATAATTTATTTTTTAGTATTCTCTTAATTCCAAACTCATAACTCATAACTCATAACTCATAACTTTTCTAACTGCCAGATGCTAGTTTCAAACCCTCAGCTATGGGGCCTAAAGCCAGAACGGGGAAGAAAGTCAACACTCCCAAAACCACTGTCACTCCAGCCGTGATCGTAGTAAATACCAGAGAATCAGTTCTCAGGGTACCAGGGGTTTCTTGTACTTGTTGTTTGCGAGACATCCCATCAGCGAACAGCAGGATGGCAATCATCGGAATGTAGCGTCCTCCGATTAAGCTAACTAAAGTACTCAAGTTCCACCACAGGGTGTTATCCCTCAACCCCTCTAAGCCGGAGCCATTATTTGCTGCTGCTGAGGCATATTCATAAACTACTTGAGAAATGCCGTGATAGCCAGCGTTACTAATTCCAGATAGGGAGATGGGGTAAGCCAAGGCGATCGCACTGGGAATTAAAACTAGGATTGGGTGAATTAACAGCACCACGCCAGCGAGGACGATTTCGCGCTTTTCAATTTTGCGTCCTAAAAACTCTGGGGTGCGTCCTGCCATTAGTCCAGTTAGGAATACTGTGAGAATTAAGTAAATAAATAAGTAAGCTGTTCCAGTTCCCTGACCACCCCAGATCACGCGGATAAACAAGTTGAAGAGAGTCGAAAATATTCCTTGCGGCATCAAAGAATCGTGCATCCCGTTCACAGCGCCAGACATAGTAGCGGTAGTCATCACCGCCCAGAATGCGGTTTGTGCCCAGCCAAATCGAACTTCTTTCCCTTCTAAATTAGGCTGTTCTAATCCAAAAGTGTTATTAACCAGGGGATTCCCTTGTAATTCTCCCACGGCTGTTACCCCTACCAAAACTACAAAAATCACAAACACCATCCAAAAAAGTAGCCAAGCTTGTTTGATGTTGTTGGCAAATATACCGTAGGTGTAAATCAAGGATGCTGGTATAGAAATCATGGCGATCATTTCTATCAAGTTAGAAGCGCCATTGGGATTTTCAAAGGGATGGGCTGAGTTGACGCCAAAAAAGCCACCGCCGTTTTCGCCCAAAAGTTTGATCATTTCAAATGATGCCACTGGGCCTCTGGCAAGATATTGCGTTCCACCGTCTAAGGTTCTCACATCCAAAGTCCCAGCTAATGTTTGTGGTACACCTGATACAAGCAAGGCGATCGCGCCAATAATCGAAATCGGCAGCAATATTCGCGTAATCCCACGGACGAGATCGACGTAAAAGTTGCCCAGCCTTCTACCCGTCAACCCGCGAATAAAGGCAATTCCCACGGCTAAACCAGTGGCTGCGGAGGTGAACATCAAAAAGCCTAAAGCCGCTACCTGGCTAAAATAACTTAAGGTTGTCTCACCAGCATAGTGTTGCTGGTCGGTATTCGTCACAAATGAAATGGTTGTATGCAGTAATACATCCCATGCCGGCGCACCGAAGCCGTTAGGATTCCAGGGTAAGAGTCTCTGAAAATATATCAGTAAATACACTGAAGTACCCATCAGAAAGTTGCTATACAGTACAGCCCGGATATACTGCGAACCCGTCATATCATCTTTTCTCCGAACACCCGCTAGTACGAACATACTTCGCTCTATGGGGTTCATTAACAAATCAAGCAGTGTTCTTTCTCCCAAAAAGACACGCGCTATGTATTTTCCGAATAGCGGAGTGATTACGATGACGATACACAGCGTTAAGCCAATTTGCAAAAAACCTTGTCCCATATATTTCGCGCTCAATTAAATTTAAGTGCTAGCAAGCCAATTCTTAGAAATAACAGATTAACCGTTGGAGTATTTGATTTCTAGGGATTTACCTAAACAGAATTCAGAATGAATTGGAGTCCGCGTACTCCTGCTTTTAAGCAAGCTATGCCTTGGTCTGTCTGCGACACGCTGCGCGAACGCAGAGAGGGTCTGAATAACCGGCGTTTTTGCACCACCACCAAATTTTCTTGTTTTGTGGTCAACAAGAAAGTGGTGGTAACAGAGCAGTTCGACATGCTCACTGTAATACTTTTGTCTGCCCTAAGCTTGTCGTATCCCTACGGACAAGCAAGCTATGCCTTGGTCTCCAAGAGTTGGGTCGAAGTGCGGATCTGAATCCCCTACTGATAGCGTGTAGAGAGCGTCTGAATTCTGAATTCTTCTTCAATACTATTTTCCAGATACTTGTTAAAGTTTTTGTTAAGAATATTTAATTTTTACTCTTAATTCATGGATCTCACTCGTTAGTATTATTTGTTTATACAATACATTTTCCAAGTTTGCTACTTTCAAAAAATATAAATATCCCAGAGGATTTATTAATAGGATTAGGGATTGAGAAGATTGGGGTAAATACCTCGGTTCTTGTAGTCAACAACCCAGTATCTAGTCCCTAGTCTCCTTCGCTGCATCTGGACAATCGGAATTTTCGAGTTAATTCCCAAGTTGGCATTTGTAGATATAAATTACAGATAGATCATAATTGGTGAATTAAATAGTTGTAAAGATTGTAGGATAACGATTTTTTAGTAAATCATAAATGACGATGTTAAGTCGATTATTGACTATAAAAGAAGCTATAAGTGAGCGTGGGGAGACATATGGACTAATCGCGATCACCTTTGCTATCGTGATCGCACTGGAATACATGACACCCTCTGAGTACGTATTTGGCTACCTCTACACAGGAACGATTTTGTTAGCAGATTCTCGATTGAATCGGGGAGCAGTTTTCGGGATCACTGTTGCAGCTACGGGATTAACATTGTTAAATTTGTTTATACCTGGAGGAGAAATAATTAATCCTCCAACATTAGCAAATAGGTTGATTGCAGTGTTAGCGTTGGTGGTAACGGGTTGGTTAAGCGATCGCAACCACCGCAATGAAGAAGCGATCGCTTATACGCAAGCACAATTACGCTCCCAAGAACAACTAGCTATCATGCGTGAAGATTTTGTTTCTACCCTAACGCATGATTTGAAAACACCCCTATTAGGAGCAATTGAAACGCTGAAATATTTTCAAAATGAGCAATTTGGTGAAATCACGCCAATGCAAGCAAAAGTCCTCCAAACAATGGCTCGTAGTCATCGGAGTACACTGCAATTAGTCCAAACTCTTTTAGATGTCTACCGCAATGATGCCGAAGGGCTGAAACTACAGATATCACCTGTTAACTTGGTGACAGTGGCGGAGGAGATCATCGCTACCCTGACTGAACTAGCGAGAACACGCCAAGTTTATATTTCTCTACACTATGGCGAATCCGATTTTCGCAGCTTTCTCTGGGTAAATGGCGATTCTTTGCAACTTGGGCGAGTCTTCACCAATCTCCTCAGCAATGGCATTAATCATACCCCCCGTGGCGGTAAAGTGGAAATAGTACTTGAAGGTTATTCTAGCGAGCAAGTAGTAAAAATACTCGATACTGGTTCCGGTATTACCGAAGAAGAGTTACCCCACTTATTTGAAAGGTTTTATCAAGGACATAGCGATCGCCACGTCTCAGGATCTGGACTGGGGCTTTATTTGACCAGACAAATTATAGTAGCTCATGGGGGTACAATTTGGGCAGAAAATCGCTCACCACGGGGCGCACTGTTTGGTTTCCGACTCCCAGCTTATCCACCACCGGGGAGTTGAGAAATCAATTCAAAATTCAAAATTCAAAATTGAAGAACTCTTGCCTTCTGCTTTCCCAATGCCCAATGCCCAATACTCAATACCCAATACTCAATGCCCAATGCCCAATTACTAATGACAAAAATCTTACTTGTTGAAGATGATGAATTATTTCGGCTTGGTCTGCGGATGCGGTTGCAACAAGAAACCAGTTTGGAGATTGTCGCAGAGGCAGAAGATGGGGAACAAGCTGTAGAATTAGCAAATCGCTATCCCCTGGATTTGGTCTTGCTGGATATAGGTTTACCGGGAATTGGCGGGATTGAGGCTTGTCGCCAAATCAAGCAGAAGCACCCAAATTTACCAATTCTCGTTTTAACATCTCGTTCGGAAAAACCTTTGATTTCACGGTTAATTGCTACCGGGGCGCAAGGTTACTGTCTCAAAGGTATTCCAGCTGAGTCTCTAATATTGGCAGTGCGGTCGGTTGCAGCCGGGGCTTCTTGGTGGGATCAAACAGCAACAACAGAAATTAGAGCGGCTTTTGATGTCAATTCTATGGCGGTGCTGCCGACAAAAGAAGAAGCCTTAGAAAATCCCCTAACCAAGCGCGAGCAAGAAATTTTGGCATTAGTAGCAGCTGGCAAAAGCAATCAAGAAATTGCTGAAATTCTCTACATTGCCCCTGGTACAGTGCGGGTTCATGTCCATGCTATTTTACAGAAACTAGAAGTACGCGATCGCACTCAAGCCGCAGTTTTAGCTATCCAAAAAGGATTGGTAGCACCAGAATTATTAATAAATTAGATTAACCCACAGCAAATCCCGTGTATTGCCTTACCAAGGGTTCCTGAAATGCCAAAATAATATCTTCCTTTGGCACTCCCAACTTGACTAACTCATTGGCAATGCCAATCTCAGTTCCATCATATTGTATCCAAATCTTCCCATCTTTGATATCAAGATGCAAAACACAGCCATATTGCCGTCGTCGATTCTTCCAGCCTACATATAGGAATCCTATTTGAGTTTTGAACAAGCTCCGTACATCTGAAGAGTGGCAAAGTCAAA
>NZ_JAQYWQ010000180.1 GCF_029379315.1 Nostoc sp. S13 | reverse complement strand
AGAGAGCGTCTTGATTCTGACGAATGTATTCTGACTTCTGAATTCTTCTTCAATTATCCCTATCGCTATGTATAAATCACTGCTAGCAAAACTCAAACCACAATCTTAATCTCTTACTATTTGTCTAAATACATAACTACTTGATGGGATGTATGTAAATTTTAGTTATCTCATTTTCTGAAATTAATTCATAGTTTTTATCTGCCAACTTGCAGTAATTTATCTTATCCATATCTATTGATATAATATTCTGGTGAATATTATATCAATCAATCCGGATTTCATTTACTTCTCTGGAAAACTCTGTAAGTCAATCCACCACTATTATCACAGCACTACATGAAACTACGCTGGTTATTACTTAGTCTCATAAGTATTCTTCTACTCTCGTCACCAGTAAAGGCGAATCCTAACACGAATCAAGTTGAGGGCGCAGATGGCGGAAGTGGAAATCAATCAGAGTTGCAACTACCAGAACTAAAATTCATTCCCCCAACTCCTTCAAGCGATTTTGTTTACCCAATAGATACTCCTAAATACACTGGTATAGTTACTCTTGGGCGAGAAATATCGGAACTAAAAACTCCAATTAAAGCATTAATTGCTCGCTACAGATTCCTTACTCCCGGAATCTTTTTTATGGACTTAGAAACAGGGGATTATTTAAATATCAATGGCGGTCAAGCTTTCTCTGCCGCTAGTACAATTAAGTATCCTATTTTAATTGCTTTGTTTCAAGGAATAGATACAAAGAGAATCAAACTAACTGAAACATTGGTGATGCAACGTAAACACGTTAGTGGTGGTTCTGGAGATATGCAGTATCGGCGGGTGGGAACTAAGATTAGTCTTTTAGAAACTGTAACTAAAATGATGACTATTAGCGATAATACCGCTACGAATATGATTATCGACCGTTTAGGTGGTAAGGCAAATTTAAATCAGAGGTTTCGCACTTGGGGATTGCAAAGTACTGTGATTAACAATATGTTAGGAGACTTTAAAGGAACTAATAAAACTAGTGCTAAAGACTTAGTACGATTGTCAGCTTTGATTGCAAATAATCAGTTAATTTCTAATACAAGTCGTTCTCAAGTTTTAGGTATCATGATTCATTGCCATAATACAAGCTTACTGCCGTCTGGTTTGGGTTATGGGGCAAGTATTGCTCACAAAACAGGTACTCTGCGGTTTGTACTGGGAGATGCGGGCATAATTGAAACACCATCAGGTAAACGTTATTTAGCAGGGATTTTCGTGCGAAGACCGAATAATGACGAGAGAGCAACAGCTTTTATTCGTCAAGTTTCTCAGATTGTGTATGGGTACTTCGAGCAACCAAAAGTTAGCCATCTACCTTAATTATTGGTGTTATTTACTGGAACACAAACACAAATCTCAGTAAAAATTATATCAAGCTCCGCACAAGTTTTGTGGCGAATTACAGGTATTGTTGTTGAATAACCCCATCCCCAACGTGCAAAAACCTCTAATCAACGGGAAATTAGAGATGAGAAAACTTTTAAATTTTAGACAAAGTGCGTTTCAAAAATTAGGTACTTGCAAAAGTTTCTGGTCTACTGACTGTGACGTTGAAAAAAGTTCCAAATTGTTTCACTGGCGTTCAGCCCCAGTTTAGCATTGAATTTATTTAGGCTATCGTCAGTTGAAGAACCACCAGGCCAGAAATGTCCACCGTTTACTACCGCTAGCTGCCAAACTTCTGAGTTGCCACTACAACCTTTATAGAGAGAGGTTTTCACTTGATCTTCAGAAAACTGCGGAGATTTATTTGATGAGGTACATTGATCGTGCGATCGCCAAAAATCTACCATGTCTGAGATCGAAACCAGCGCTCCTCGTTGAGTGTGATCATTACCTTCATAAAGTACATCGCGATCGTTTGTACCGTTGATCATTAACATCGATATGGGAGTTTGAGGCTGACAATTAGGTTTGAGTCTAACTGGAAGCGAACCAGCTACTGATGCAAAACCAGCAATTTTATCAGGTAACTTACAAGCCAGTGCTTGGGTAAGGATTCCACCTCTAGAAAAACCGGTGGCATAAACTTTATGACTATCAATATTGATTTGCTCCTGAAGATGATCAATCAAAGCACTGACAAACAAAACATCATCTACCCTTCCTTGAGCGTTACCTCTAAGACTCCATTTTTTGTCAATTCCATCTGGATAAACAACAATAAATCCTTTTTGCTCTGCTAATTCATTAAAACGAGTCACATTACTTATAGACCGACCACTACCATCATCCCCATGAAACACTAAAACTAACGGCATCGGGCGGTCGGAATTATAAGATTTTGGAGTGTAAAAATAGTAAGTACGTAACTTTCCTTGGTTATGTAGCTCTCCATAATTATCACCACTCACAATTTTTTCTTTAGCTATATCTTTTTCTTCAGCCTGGATAGAATCGCAGGCTGTCACTAAAGTAATTGTAAGTAGAAATATAATAATTTTTTGGAAAAATCGAGAATTTGGATGTATATTCATGTTAATCAAAGTGACTCGATCAAGGTACTTTCATTCACTTTATCGTAAATCAAAGGGTTTAAGGCCCAAACTCTTGTAGACGCACTTGCGTTCATCTACACGTAGCAGAGACTAACAACCCTACTTGGGTTGTTAGTCTCTATTAGAGATATTAAACTCTTAGATTTACATAATGAGCAGGAACTCGAACCTTAACCCACCTGTTACCGCGTCGTACTCTTTCCCAATGTGCAGGAATTAACTTCTTTTGAAATCGGGCAATAACAGGTTTATGCACAACAGCAACTGTATGGACGTTGGGTCTGACAAGGATTTCTGCTGCCGATGCCTGTGAGGGTAAAGAGGAAATTGCAAATGGTAGTGCAAGTAGTGTACCTAATAGAATACGTTTCATGTTCAAATCTTCATTAATTAATGTGCTTGATTTTCTACAGCATTCCTTAATAATTTGTGAACATATATTCTCACCTAATCTTTACGATTATAGGTAGTTTTGCTTGTTACACGCTTAATTGGTTTGCTGTATTGTCCTCAGTCTAAAATAATAAATAAGAAGACACAGGGGAATAAAGTCATAATTTCAGTATGACTTTAGTCATATTTTTAACTTTGGACAAAAAATAGATGTTCGCGCCTAAGGTTTGACTCCATGCTGAGTGCTGAGTGAGAAAAATACTCAGTACTGGTGTACTTGGTAAGAGCAAGGCCCCTTGTGGGCGGAATCATGAAAAACCGCACTGCTTCACCTTGTCGGTGGTCTTTTAACTCAGCACTCTTCATTTTCTGCGTTGTAGTGTGGGGATTGGCTATGGTTAAATGGCGGTAGCAGGCAGTTGAGCGATCGCAGTTACCTACCGAGCCTTAAGGAAAGTGTCGATCGCAGAAGAGAACAAAAGAGACTTTTACGAATGATTTAGAGATGATTTATAAAGTAAACCTTAAATTGTCGGGTGCGTTATAGCAACGCTTAACGCACCGAGAAACATGGTGCGTTACGGCTACTTCTCACTCTCTCGAACTCCCAAATCCTTGCATAGCCGTAACACACCCTACTTAATATTTACTTTATAAATAGCCTCTTAGGACTAGTATAATGTTTTGTTAAGAATATAAATAAAACTATAATATAATTATTGAATAAGCTTTTAAATCTATGAAATTGATATTAGCGCTTGCTCTGTTCTTGAGTAGTACAATCTTATATTCTCCGGCAAAGGTGATAGCTCAAATTAAACAACCTACTACTTCAGGGCAACCTACACAAGCTACTAAAAAAAGGCCAGTTTTTGTTTGGGCAAAAAAACCTTCTCGATTAAGTAATATATCTGGGCGCAGAGTAGGAATGGGTAGCCGAAATGGACGGGATGATTGTCTTGTGGTTGAGACTCCACTGATTGCCCTAGTACCCTTTAAAGAGCGAAACTTGGTAAATAAACAGTTGAATAAATCAACTCCGATAGATGTATGGGGACTAACCACAGAGGAACATCCAACATTTTGGTTTTACGTTCCCTACATCAAGAATTTTGCTAACTTGAGTGCTGAATTTGTGCTACAGGATCAAGAGGAAAACGATGTTTATCGTCACGCGATTGCCCTCAGAACAACACCAGGGGTTATAGATGTTCCTCTACCATCTACTGTTGCACCCTTACAAGTAGGGAAAATATATCGCTGGTACTTTAAAGTCTATTGTTATCAGCAAGATCAAACGATTCCTCCTACTTATGTTGAAGGAGACATTCAACGAGTTATCCTAAGTTCTAGCGAGGAAAGTCAGTTAGCAGCAACAGATCCACGAGAAAAGATTGCTATCTATGCTGCCTTGGGTATTTGGTATGATTCTTTGACAATTCTGGCACAAATTTACAAAGCTAATCCCCAAGATACATCTCTAGCAGCAGATTGGCAAAGTTTATTGCAATCCATTAATTTAGGGAATATTGCCACGGCTCCTTTAGTTAACTGATTAGTTTATAACCAGTTGCCAACTAATACATAGGATGCCCAATAAAGAGGACGAGCATATTCCGAATCTGCCAGCATCTTCAGTTGAGCAAATTGCAGCGCTTGGGCTTTCGTTTTACCAGCAATTAACTGCTGATAAAACTCCCCAATAAAGAAAGTAGTTGAATCATCACCAATCTGCCATAATGATGCTAAAGTACTACGCGCCCCAGCCCGAATAGCAACTCCTGCTAATCCTAATGCGGCACGGTTGTCTCCCGTTGCTGTTTGGCAAGCACTCAGAACTAGCAATTCAATTGGCTCTGATCGCTTTTTATCTCGGCTTTTGAGCAAGCCATCTAATTGACTAACATTGATGCGTCCATCCGCAGCTAAAATAAATGTGTCTTGAGCTTTAGAGCTAAATTGCCCGTGAGTTGCTAAGTGAACTATTCTAAAAGGCTGAACGTTGATAGTTTTTTCTAAAGTTGTACTTTTGAATTCTTGATCTAGTAAGGTAATTGTCTTCACACCTAATTTCTGAATTAAATTCAGTTCCTCTTTGACTTTGGGAAGAGGGGAAATTTTTTCGTTTTTGGGTGGTAGCGACAGTCCTGCTGCTAGGGCGTTTAATTTGCTTCGGGTTAAATGTTGAGGAGTAAATAGTTGCAGTCCCGGACTCAAAGCTACAGCGTACTTCTGAATTAAATAATCTTTCCCGTCATCTAAAGAAGCCATTGGGATATTCCGCAGTAATCCGTCAGGCACAAATACCAAGGTGTCAACTTTGCTGCTGTCTATTTCAGTTTTAACTGGTTTAATTAACCACCCATAGAGCTGCTGGGAAAGTTTATGAAACTTCTTATTGGCATCGGGTTGCACAATCGCCTCTCGCATCAGGGTAACTACCTGCTCTACTTCCTGACGATTTACTACTGACGATTTGTATATCAATGGTCGGTTAGGAAGTTTAAGGATAACTGCTAGCTGATTTTCTAGGATAATCGGGTAAAAGATGGCTGTGTTAGGATTTTCCCGGTCTACTACTTGATCAAGAATCACAGATTGGTTATTTAAGCAAGCTTCCTTGAAAAAATTATCTAACTCTGCAAGTTGTAAGGCTTCAATTCGCTTACGGGCTTTGTCTAAATCTGGTTTTCCTTGCCCCTTCTCTTGTAAGAGCAGCTCGACTGATTGTCGATAAATGGGTTCGATGCGATCGCGGAAATTGAATTGCACCTCTCGACTAATCGCTACTAAATCGTTGCGGAGAGACTGAAGCGTTGCTACTGCTGCATCATAAGCTGCGATCGCACTTTCAATTCTTCCCTGTGCTTTGAGCAAGCGTCCTAACTGCCATTGCCAGCGATAGGCAATATCTGAATCAGAAATTAACAATGCCTGCTGCGTCAAATCTTCTGCTTCTTGCCATTGACCAGTCTGCTCGTATAATCCTGCTAAACTGCCAAGGGCGTAGGATTCGGCACGGCGATCGCTGATTGTTTTAGCTTGTTGAATGCTCATAGCTAACATCTGAGCAATATCTTTTTTATCGCTAATCTTTGCTATGGTGCAAGCAAAATTGATCCTTGCATAAATACTAGCTTGACTGACAGGCACAGCCAGAAGTTGGGCTTGAATAGTCGGGATTAGAGCTTTGACATTTGCTGTTTGTTCAGTTTCTACCAAAAGACTGAGCTGATTAATTTGTGCTTGAACCTTGGTAAGCGGATTCCGGGCTATTTCGGTAGCTTTTTGATAATGAGCGATCGCATCTTGTCTATTACCTAGCGCCTTCGCAGTATTACCAAGACTAAATTCTGTAAGGCTAATTTCTTCAGGCAGTTGCAGACGTTTGGACACTTCTAAGCTTTGTTGGAGAATTTGCCAGGATCGGTTGAAGTCACCTGATAGTTGCAGAACATTGCCTAGCGATCGTAAACCAGCCACTTTCATCGGTGAGTCTGCTTGAGTTTGTAATTGTTGGTTAACCCTCTCTAAAGTTTCTAAGGCTCGACGGTAGAAACCAGAAACCCGCAAAGCTTGTGCTTGATTGATGTGGCTGCGTGTCACTTCGGCGTTGTTTCCTAGTTGATGCCAAATTTGCTCTGCTTGCAGTAAAGTTGTTAAAGATGCTTCTGCCTGTCCCAGTGATAGTTGCAGCCCACCTTGAATATCTAAAGTTTGCGCCAGAAATTCCAACTGTTCTGATTTTTGACTCTTGAGTGCTAACTTTTGATTTTTCTCATCCCAACCTAGTAACTCCAAGCTGGAGTTGATAGCACCCGTGGCTTCTTTCCACAAGCCGAGTTGCTGATATGCTAAGGAGAGGTTAGTTAGCGCTGCTGCTTTTGGGAAGCGATCGCCTTGGGTTTGATAGATGCGGATAGCTTGTTGCAAAACCGTCACCGCTTCCGCAAAGCGCCCTGCTTGATAAAAGCTCTCTCCTTGCTCAACCAATTGCTGTGACGTTGGGGATTGGGTAGCTGAGATTTGAACCCCACCGCCTGAATTCGTCTCTGGGAGTTTAGCAAAAGTGGCGGGGACAAGAGTGAAAGAAAACGCAAGTGTAAATAAAGTTAGATTAATAACTAACGCGATGTGCAACTTATCCTTACAACCCCTCTCCAAACCTTTCCCCCGCAGGGAGAGAGGCTTTGATTCTTGCTCCCCAACGCTAGTAGGGGAGCCAGTGCGTTGGGGAGGCAGTGCGTTGGACGGGTTTCCCGGCTTGAAGCAACTGCCGTCGGCTCCGCCGACTTGTAGCACCTGGCGTAAGGGGTTGGGGGTTAGGTTTGAGAGAAAGTTGCACACGGCGTTAACTAGCTTTTGAGAGAGCCATTGCAGGGTTAACTGCATAACATTTTGGATTATGCAAACCCTGAGCTGCGCCATCTTAATAAATTCAAGTTTTGCCACCTTAAAACACAACTTGATCAACTGGCGCAAATTATTAGTTAGTGTTTTTTTGACCATGTGTTTCTAGAGGTTTACTCAGATGCAGTGCAGGAGATATTTGTTTGCCAAGGGGTCTACGGGCTGACATTAGGTACTTGAGCCACTAGCCGGATGTCTCCATTAGCATCAACTACCCAGCCTTGCGCTTCCACAATCGGAGAAACTTCAGGAGTGGTTGAGACTTGTGTTGATTGCTTCTTAACTTGCGCTTGAGTAGGGTTTGCGGGTTTTCCTCTTGCTTGTACCCACTCGGTAAAGGTGGCTGAATCTTGTAATATCTCAGTGGGACTGAGCGGCAAACCACCTCGTCCCGTCACAACAAAAGAACTAGCAAGTTGTCTACTGCCTGGGGTGCAAGCTTGATCAATTTGATTGGAGGCATCAACTAAATTGGTGGGCAGTTCTACTAAACGGTTCCACTTGGCTAAATATACCAGTGATGTTGGGTGGAAAACTCTTCTGTGCATCGAAAATCACATTACCTGCGGTTGAAATTTTTACATCGCCTGCATTTCCTAAGCCCACACCGCTAGTAGCAATATATGACCCATTTGTAAATGCGACTTGACCAGAGGCTTGCAGAGTTATATTTCCTGCTGAACCGTCGCCAAAAGTACTGGTAACAACAAAAGCTTCATCTGCAAGTGTAAAAGAGCCAGCTTTAATATTGATATTTCCGCCATCACCAATCCCAAAAACGGCGTTAGAAATAAAGCTGCCATCCTGAATTTTCACTGACTCTGTTGCATTAACCTCTATATCTCCAGCTTTGTTTGTACCATCAACCGCACCTAGATTAAACCCTATTCCCGCCCTCAGAGTGCTTCCTGTAAGCAAATTAAGATTGCGAGCAGATATTTTGATGCCACCACTATTTCCAGCACGAACATTTACTTGAGCTGCATTAGTAAGTGATACATCTGCTCTTGTCACCCCATCTGGAAAACTCAAACTTAAATTTTTATCATCAACATTCAACCCAACAGTTCCTTGTCCTGCTAATCCTCCTAATTCAACACGCCCACCAAAGGCATTTAACCTGCCATTATTTATATTGATATCGCCACCTACGAGCAACAAACTCTGTCCATCAGCAACCCTTAAACTAAATGTATTAAATCTTGACGGATCTCTTCCTGCTGGTGCAATTGAGTTATTCACAATTGGTGCAGCATTAATTTGGTTAAAAAACAAAGCCGAAGGATTTATGGTCAATAAAGCTGAAGGGATATTTTTATTAGTAGCGCTAAAAAAACCGATATTGCCAAATTGCAGTGCATTCGCTGTACTCCCCACAAACGAACCACCTACATCTAACCGTGCATTCTGTCCAAATATAATTCCACTGGGGTTTAATAAAAAAAGATTTACGCCACTTTGTGTACGAATCAACCCATCAATTAGAGATTCAACTGCAAATTGCTGTAAGTAGAAACAAATATAACTGGGGTTGAGGAAGTCAGGGAAATAGACTTATGATAAACTCGATGAATACCTTAGAGATTAATAATCAAATTATTACCGCTCAGGAATTAATTCCCTTATTAACAAGCTATCAAATGATCCCGCAACTATTGCGGGAAATGATTATTGAAAAAGCGATTTCTGAATGGGAAGGCTCCGCGATCGCACCCATAACTGGCATCGAAGAAGAAATCGCTACGGCTTGCCAAAAATTCCTACAACAACATCAAATTAACAACGCCGCTACCCATGAAGCATGGCTGAGGCGTTATGGTATGAACCAGCAACAATTTCAACATTTAGCCACACGCAAACTGCGAATTGAGAAATTTCAACAGGCTACCTGGGGAAAAAAACTAGAGTCTTACTTTTTACAACGTAAAAAACACCTGGATCGGGTTGTCTATTCAATGATTCGCACATCTGAACCAGGCATTGCCCAAGAACTATATAGCAACCGCCAAGGCGATTAGGACGCTGTGCGAAGCACATCTTCCATAGCAT
>NZ_JAQYWQ010000067.1 GCF_029379315.1 Nostoc sp. S13 | reverse complement strand
CATTGGGCATTGGGCATTGGGCATTGGGCATTGGGCATTGGGCATTGGGCATTGGAGTGAAAAAGAATGTAGAGACGTAGCAGTGCTACGCCTCTACAAGGGTTTTGAATAAAGCATATTTAATTTCTGGAGATGTCTAATATTTTTCACAACCGCCGAATCGCAATTTCTAACCCTTCACATACACCACTCAGAAAATCTAAATCCAAAGTAGCGATCGCATCACTAGATTTGTGATAATGTGGATTTCGCAAGAATGCCGTATCTGTCACCATCATTGCTGGATAACCCAAATCCCAGAAAGGTGCATGATCACTAAGTCTGGTTTGGGGAACTATTAAACCTCGATTCGGTACGGGTAGCCATTGACTAGATACGTCAGCTTTGCGAATATTACGGCTCATGCCAATTAAGTCAGGCAATGTCCGCAAATTGCCAATTAAAGCAATAAAATCGCCTCTGTCTGGGTAGAAGCGTTCCAGAGGTGAAGGGTAACTTTGGCAACCGGGTGTAGAATCCTTATAGCCCAGCATTTCTAGGGAGATCATTAATCGTAGCTGTTGCTTTTGTTGATGCAACAAGGCTGCATAGTCAGCACTACCCAATAAGCCGTATTCTTCCATATCGAAAGCAACTAGCCTTAAGGGATATCTTATAGCTTGGGCAGCAAACTTTCTCGCCAATTCCAGCAACACCGCCACACCCGTGGCATTATCATCAGCCCCTGGTGTTCCCGGAACGGTATCATAATGAGCGCCAATCAAAATAGGTGGCAAATCCTTTTTTTGCCCTCTAGCTTGGGAGGGTAAATTTAATATCAAGTTATTACAAGCTTTACCTCTGACTTCAAAGGTGTGGATTTCCACACTCCCCCATTGGGAAAATTGCTGGCGGATGTATTCTTGGACAAAAAAATGTCCAGCCGTTGCCATGTAAGGATCGCGTTCTCGTGCGATCGCACTCAGGGAAGTTTGTAATCGCTCTGTTAAATTCAAATTTTTAAAATAGTGGACAATATTAAGGTTTTCAGGCAATCAAAGAAGCAGAGCAAGTATTGTTAAGGTGCATTTACCAACTTGTAGATCCGGTAAACAGAAGTAGCTGGATAACAAGAATTGAGGCTGCTTAGGCACACCAACCATCTCAATGCTATCCTAGTCTTGCAACTATCTCCTCTAGCTGCACTTCTTAGCTTACTGCCAGAATGGTAACTATTATACCATTGAGGTGTTTTCATCGTGTGATACAAAGCTAAAGGTAGTTCCGCCCAATCATAATAAATAATATATAAGACACTTTAGGAGAAGAGTAACGCATGGGCAAGGTAGTCGGCATCGACTTGGGTACAACCAACTCAGTAGTCGCCGTTATGGAGGGTGGCAAGCCGGTGGTGATTGCCAATGCAGAAGGAATGCGAACAACCCCCTCCGTAGTTGGCTTCAGCAAAGAAGGTGAAAGGGTGGTTGGGCAAATGGCACGGCGACAAACCGTCCTCAATCCCCAAAATACCTTTTTCGCAGTTAAACGCTTCATTGGGCGGAAATATGGCGAACTTAACCCAGATTCAAAGCGTGTACCCTACACCATCCGCAAAGACGAAGTAGGTAATATTAAAATTGCCTGTCCCCGTCTGAATAAAGATTTCGCCCCAGAAGAAATTTCAGCAATGGTGCTGAAGAAATTGGCAGACGATGCTAGTCGCTATTTGGGTGAACCAGTCACAGGGGCAGTAATTACAGTACCCGCTTATTTTAACGATTCTCAACGGCAGGCAACCCGCGATGCTGGCAGAATTGCTGGTTTAGAAGTGCTGCGGATTCTCAATGAACCAACTGCTGCATCTTTGGCTTATGGATTAGATCGCGGTGACACGGAAACTATCTTAGTATTTGACTTGGGTGGTGGTACCTTTGACGTGTCGATTTTAGACGTTGGTGATGGAATATTTGAAGTCAAGGCTACCAGTGGAGATACGCAACTTGGTGGTAATGACTTTGACAAAACAATTGTAGATTGGTTAGCAGAGCAATTTCTAGAAGTCGAAGGGGTAGACTTAAGGCGCGAGAGACAATCTTTACAACGCCTGATGGAAGCTGCGGAAAAGGCAAAAATTGAACTTTCCTCTGTCAGCGTCACCGATATTAACTTACCCTTCATCACCGCCACGGAAGATGGCCCCAAACATCTGGAAACTCGTCTAACTCGTTCCCAGTTTGAAGGTTTGTGTGGTGATTTGGTGGGACGATTGCGGATACCAGTGAAACGGGCGCTCAAAGATGCCGGACTCTCACCTAGAGATATTGAAGAAGTTGTGTTAGTTGGCGGTTCTACACGGATGCCAATGGTGAAGCAGCTAGTACGGGACTTGATTGGCACAGAACCCAACGAAAACGTTAATCCTGATGAAGTCGTGGGAGTAGGTGCAGCAATTCAGGCAGGAATTCTCGCAGGCGAACTCAAAGATGTGCTGCTTTTGGATGTCACACCCCTTTCTTTGGGATTGGAAACCATCGGCGGCGTGATGAAAAAACTCATTCCCCGCAACACCACTATTCCAGTACGCCGTTCTGATATTTTTTCTACGTCCGAAAATAACCAAAATACCGTGGAAATTCACGTAGTCCAGGGCGAACGGGAAATGGCAGCAAATAACAAGTCTCTAGGACGGTTCAAGCTGTATGGCATCCCGCCAGCACCACGAGGAATTCCCCAAGTTCAGGTGTCACTTGATATTGATGCTAACGGTATTTTACAGGTAACAGCCCTAGATAGAACCACTGGACGAGAACAGAGTATTACCATTCAGGGCGCTTCTACCTTGAACGAGTCGGAAGTGAATCGGATGATTCAGGATGCTCAGAAATACGCCGATGTCGATCGCGAACGTAAAGAAAGAGTCGAAAAGCGGACTCGTTCTGAGGCGTTGATTTTCCAAGCAGAACGCCAACTTAGAGAAGTAGCACTGGAATTTGGTATGCAGTTTGCCCGCAGCCGCCGCCAAAGAATTGATAATATTTGCCGACAACTAAAAGAGAGTCTTAAGGAAAATAGCGATCGCGGTATAGATCAAGCCTACGCTGACTTGCAAGATGCTCTTTATGAGCTAAACCGGGAAGTCCGCCAGACTTATGCTGAAGATGAAGACGACGACTTATTTGGTACTATCCGTGACATCTTTACTGGTGGTGATAAGGATAAAGAACGCGAATCTCCCAGAGAGACATATCGAGAACGCGACTCCTATGGTAAAGACTATGGCAGAGATTATGGGAAAGACTATGACAGAGACTATAACCGAGACAGTCGTTCTTCCTCCTATGAAAGCCGTCCTCCACGCAAATCCCGTCCCAGCTACCAAGATAACTGGGATGATGAAGAAGACAATGATTGGTCGTAGTACTTTTAATAAAAGTTAGGAGTTAGGAGTGAGAAGTGAGGAGTTAAAAATTAAATCTTTCTACAGACGCGATTAATCGCGTCTCTACTCCTAACTCCTGTACAGACGCGATTAATTAGACTTATCCACAAATAAACCTCAAAATAGCTGAAACCCTTACATAGCTGGCTTTTTAGCTTATATAAAACAGGAACCTCTAAAACCCTCTCCAGAGCTAGGTTTCAGCCAAATAAAGTTCTCATTTCCGGATAAGTCTATTGCGTCTCTTCTCCTAAATCCTGTACAGACGCGATTAATCGCGTCTCCTAATTAATCCCAAATCGTTCGACTGAGCGTAGCCGAAGTCTAAAATCTAAAATTTAAATAACTGACTATGCAAAATTTGCCTAACTTTCGCGATTACTACGAGATTTTGGGAGTATCTAAAGAAGCCTCTAGCGAGGAAATTAAAAAAGTCTATCGGCGGTTAGCAAGGCAATATCACCCCGATCTCAATCCGGGTAACAAAGAATCTGAGGAAAAATTTAAAGATATTGGTGAGGCTTATGAAGTTCTTTCAGATCCAGCCAAGCGATCGCAGTACGACCAGTTTAGCCGCTACTGGAAGCAAAAAGGCTTTGCAGGCAACAAACAAACGCCAAAGGCTAAAACTTGGCAGAGTAGTCAAGCCGATCGCAATAGTAATCAGGACGTAGATCCAAGTCAATTCTCTGACTTTGAAAGTTTTATTAATCAAGTTATCGGCGTCAAAAATAAAAGTGGGACAACTAACTCCAGTAATGGTAATACTACCGATCCGTTTCGTTCCCCCAGAACAAAAGTTGCATACACCGTTAATACCCCACCTCGCACCACCCGTCGAGATATAGAAGCCAGATTAACGCTCCCATTAGAAAAAGCTTATCAAGGTGGCAATGAACGCATTCGTTTGGAAGATGGGCGATCGCTAGAAGTTAATATGCCTCCAGGTATGGTAACAGGTCAAACCATCCGTTTGCGGAACCAAGGCGTTGGTGGTGGCGACCTCTACTTAAAAATTACCGTTGAACCTCATCCATTATTTAAGTTAGAAGGTTTAAATATATTTTGCCAGGTTCCCGTTACTCCCAGCGAGGCAGTTTTAGGAGGACAGATAGAAGCACCAACTTTGGACGGGCCAGTGAAAATGACAATTCCCACAGGAGTTAGGTCTGGTCAAAAATTCCGACTAGGAAATAAAGGCTACCCCAGCGATGACGGGAAACGTGGCGATCAATTAGTGGAAATTCAGATAGTTACCCCAAAAAATATTACTCCAGAAGAACAGGAACTTTACGAAAAGTTGCGTCAAATAGAAACCTTTAAACCCCGCGCTGATTTATTGAGTTAGGGATGAAATATAGCAGAATTCAGAATTCAGGAGTCAGAATTCAGAAGTAAAAGAGGCTTTATATCATATCCGGGCAATTAAGCATAATAAATACCCGGAGGACTTACGCACGAGTTACGGAATAAGAACCGCAGAGGCGCAGAGAAGCCAGTGCGTTGCGGTGAGGCAGTCGCTCAGAGGGGGTTTCCCCCATGAGGAACTGCCGAACCCGAAGGGGGGTTCCCCCCGTTGTAGCAACTGGCGCGACACGGAGAGAAGTCGGAGCGGCGGCTTCCGCCGATCTGAACTTCGGTGGAAATCAGAGTTTGAGAGATATTTTGCGTAAGTCCTGAATTCTGACTTGTGACTTCTGAATTCTGACTTCTGAATTCTGAATTCTGAGGAATGTATTCTTCTTCATCATTAGACAGAATTTGTTCTTGTAAAAAATCCGCCTCCAGGTGCTAGCAAGATATCAGGTAGACCAACCATTATGCTATCTGGCGTGTTTGTAAACATTGTGCAATCAATGACATTTGCGATCGCGCCACAATTTGGCAGAACATAAAATCTGATGGGAGGATACTGCGTGAGAATTGGTGCTAACTACTTGGGTAACGGAGAATGTGAATTTACAGTTTGGTCTCCGCTATTAGATAGCGTCACGGTACAAATTGTGACGCCAGAACAGCAGTTAATTCCCCTCAAGCCTCAGTCTGAGGGATACTGGCACACGAAAGTCAACGATGTGTATCCAGGTGCGCTTTATCGGTATGTCTTGAATGGCCAAGACACTTTTCCTGATCCGGCGTCGCAGTATCAACCTGAAGGGGTGCATGGGCCGTCTCAAATTATCGATCAACAGTTTGAGTGGACTGATGAAGCATGGGCTGGCATTCCTGTGGAGTCGATGATTTTTTATGAACTCCACGTTGGCACATTCACGCCCGAAGGAACTTTTACCGCGATCATTCCCCGCTTACCAGAACTGAGGGAACTGGGAATTAATGCCATTGAAATCATGCCGATCGCTCAGTTTCCGGGAGACACCCATATTGAGGCTTCTCTGACATACCGCAACTGGGGTTATGACGGTGTTTATCCCTTTGCTGTCCAAAACTCCTACGGTAGCCCAGCCGAACTTAAACAACTGGTAAATGCTTGCCACCAAAATAATATCGCCGTAGTGTTGGATGTGGTGTATAACCACTTTGGGCCAGAAGGCAACTATATGAGTCAGTTCGGGCCCTACTTTACTAAAACCTATAAAACGCCGTGGGGCGATGCGATGAATTTCGATGATGCCCATAGTCAGGGTGTACGAAACTATTTCATCGAAAATGCCCTTTACTGGTTGGGTGAATTTCACATTGATGCTTTGCGGCTAGATGCCATTCAAGCAATTTACGACTTGGGAGCCAAGCATTTTTTGTGGGAATTGGCGGAAGCGGTTCATCATTTTTCCCAACAAGGGCAAAAATGGAAACGCCATTTAATTGCCGAAAGTGATATGAATAATCCGCAAATAATTCGTCCGGCGGAATTAGGTGGATATGCCCTTGATGCCCAGTGGAGTGATGACTTTCACCATGCATTACACGCACTCTTGACAGGTGATCGCCAAGCATATTATCAAGATTTTGGGAAATGTGCTGATCTGGCGAAAGCTTATGAAGATACTTTTGTCTACGATTGGAAGTACGCACCACACCGCAACCGATTTCATGGCATATCTTGCCGCGATCGCTCTTTATCACAGTTTTCAGTCTGCATCCAGAATCACGATCAAATCGGCAATCAAATGAAAGGAGAACGCCTCACCCAGCGCATCTCTTTTGAAGGATTAAAGTTGGCTGCTGGCGCTGTGTTGCTGTCGCCCTACTTACCCCTGTTGTTCATGGGAGAAGAATACGGCGAAACAGCACCCTTCATTTACTTTGTCAGTCACTCTGATCCAGATTTAATTCAATTAGTTCGAGCCGGACGCAAACAAGAATTTGAAGCATTTCACTATGCAGATGATCCCCCAGATCCAGAATCGGCAGAAACTTTCCTGAGTTCTAAACTCAATTGGGAATTACGCAATAATGGTAAGCACAAAGTTCTCTGGGATTGGTATCGCCAGTTAATTAATTTACGCAAGACGCATCCAGCACTTTTAAATCAAGACCGCAATTTCATCCAAGCGACTAGCGATGGAGAGAAGGAGGTGGTTATCGTGCGTCGTTGGTGCGAATCGAGTGAACTAATTTTTGTGATGAATTTCAATTCGTCTCCAGTGTCAGTAACTTTGCCGAGTCGACACGATGTTCATAAGCTATTAGACTCAGCAGATAGCTCATGGTCTGGGACTGGTTCTGAAGCCGCAGAATATCTCTCTGTGGGGCAAGAAGTAAGAGTAAAAGCTACCAGTTTGGTGCTATACGAAGGGGCAAGTTAAATTTTAAAGTTTTCATCTCAAAGGCTCAACGTTCATGCTCAAAGGCTTAACGTTCATGCTCAAAGGCTCAACGTTCATGCTCAAAGGCTCAACGTTCATGCTCAGAGGTTCAACGTTCATGCTCAAAGGCTCAACGTTCATGCTCAGAGGCTCAACGTTCATGTTCAAAGGCTCAACGTTCATGCTCAAAGGCTCAACGTTCATGCTCAGAGGCTCAACGTTCATGCTCAGAGGCTCAACGTTCCCTTATCCCTCCACTTTCCTCATCTCTCGTTCCCATGCAAAGCATGGGAATGGCTGATTGAAGGCTCTGCCTCCAGTCAGATTTGAGTCAGAGACTCAACGAATGCATTCCCATGCTCTGCATGGGAACGAGGAAAGCATGGGAAGGAGGAAAACTTTCAAGCTTAAAACCTCAAACTCCCCACTCCCCACTCCCCACTCCCCATTCCCCACTCCCCACTACAAAAAAATATGCGAATTCCTACCGCAACTTATCGAATTCAGTTTACACCTCAGTTTGGCTTTGATAACGCTAGAGCGATCGCAGCTTATCTAGCAGATTTAGGTATTTCCGATTTATATGCCTCCCCCATTTTCTACGCACGATCCGGGAGTACGCATGGCTACGATATAGTAGATCCCACTCAACTCAACCCAGAACTAGGAACTAATGAATCCTTTGATGCCTTAGTTGAGCAAGTTCAATCCCTTGGTATGGGCTGGTTACAAGATATTGTGCCCAACCACATGGCTTATACCAGCGAAAACCTCTACTTAATGGACGTATTGGAACACGGCCCAGATTCCAGTTATACCGATTACTTCGACCTTTCTTGGAATGCTCCCTTTGGCGATCGCCAAGAGCGAATCCTAGCGCCGCTACTGGGAGACTTCTACGGTGTATCCTTGGAAAACGGACACATTCAACTAAAATATGAAGAAAACGGTTTAACTGTAAACTATTACGCCTTAAAACTGCCACTGCGGTTAGAATCTTACACAAAATTTATCACTCATAATCTGGGCAAACTCACGCGCACACTCGGACGCAATCACCCCGATTTTATTAAGCTCTTGGGGATTCTCTATATTCTCAAAAGTGTGCCTTCAGAGGTGGCGGGAAAACAGCGACAAGACCAAATCGCATTTATTAAAGGATTGGTTTGGGAAATATACACCACAAATGCTCACATCCGTGAGTTTATTGACGAAAATCTCGAAACTTTCAACGGAGAAGCGGGTAATTCAGAAAGCTTTAACCTCTTAGATGACTTACTGAATGACCAATTTTATCGTCTCGCCTTCTGGAAAGTTGGGGCGGAGGAAATGAACTACCGCCGTTTCTTTACTGTCAATGAACTGATTTCCGTTAAAGTTGAAGAACTGCGGGTTTTTAATAACACCCACAGTCTAATTCAGAAGCTAGTTGAGGAGGGCAAATTTACAGGTTTACGCATTGACCACATTGATGGACTTTATGACCCAATCCAGTATCTCCAAAGGCTGCGGGAAAAGACGGGTGATGTTTATATCACTGTGGAAAAGATTTTAGAACTCACAGAAGAATTGCCGGAAAATTGGGGAATCGAAGGAACATCGGGATATGACTTTCTCAACTATGTAAATGGCGTATTTTGTGAATCTGAAAATCAATCACAGTTCGATAAAATCTACTATAACTTTATCGGCTCACGAGTAGATTATTCATCGGTAGTGAAGGATAAAAAGCACCTAATATTAGAAAAGAATTTAGCCGGTGATATTGACAATCTGGCTCTTTTGTTAAAGAATGTTTCCAGCAAATATCGCTATGCTAATGATTTTACACTGAATGGACTAAAAAGAGCGATCGCGGAAGTTTTGACATTGTTCCCAATTTACCGCACCTATATTACACCGGATGGAATTGGGGATAGCGATCGCGCTACGATTCAAAAAGTAATTCACCAAGCCAAAGAACAAGCGCCCCTGTTGCAGCAGGAATTGACCTTTATTGAAAAGTTAATGCTGTTAGAGTTTGATAGCTCTCTGACTCAAACAGAACGCGATCAGTGGATATATTTTGTCTTACGAATGCAGCAATATAGCGGGCCGCTAATGGCGAAAGGCGTAGAAGACACCACATTATATGTTTACAATCGGTTACTATCGCTAAATGAAGTGGGGGGTAATCCCGGTCATTTTGGGATTTCAGTCAGCAAATTTCATGCCTTTAACCAACAGCACCAGTTAACCTGGCCCCACACAATGAACACCACAGCCACCCACGACACCAAACGCGGTGAAGATGTGCGGGCTAGGTTGAATGTCCTCTCAGAAATCCCCGAAGAGTGGGAACAGCAGGTAAATACTTGGAGCGCCATTAATCGAGGATACCGCAGCGATCGCCAGGGGTTCGCAATACCCGATCGCAACGATGAGTATTTTCTCTATCAAACCTTGGTAGGGGCGTTTCCTTTTGGGGAAGATGAAGACGCTTCCTTTGTCGAACGGGTAAAAGACTATATAATTAAGGCAATTCGAGAAGCAAAAGTGCATACAGCATGGTTGCGACCTGATAGCGAGTACGAAGAGGCTTGTACTTCCTTTATTGAGAAAGTACTTGATCCTGCCATCTCCGGGGAATTTCTAGAAGTTTTTCGCCCCTTTCAACAGCGAATTGCAGCCTATGGTATATTCAATTCTCTTTCCCAAACTCTCCTGAAGATTACCGCCCCTGGTGTACCCGACTTTTACCAGGGAACAGAACTTTGGGAACTAAGTTTAGTTGATCCAGACAATCGCCGTCCTGTGGATTTTGAACAGCGACGTAGTTACTTAAGTGCCATCCGTGAGCAAGTAAAAACAGACATTCTCGCACTGATTCACCAATTATTAAACCACAAAACAGACGGCAGAATCAAACTATTTTTAACGGCTCAATTACTCCAAGCCAGAACAAACTACGTTTCATTATTCCAGGACGGCGATTATTTACCATTAGAAGTTCAGGGAACCTACGCCAATCACATTATCGCCTTTGCGCGGCGGGAGGGGAATCAAACAGCGATCGCGATCGCGCCTCGTTTTCTAACCAGCCTCATCCAGCCTGAAGACAACCCCTTGGGCGAATCAGTTTGGCAAGATACGCACTTGCAATTACCCGATGGAACTTCCTTCTCTGGGAAAAACATCCTGACTCAGCAACCTATACAGGCTAAAGAGACATTATCGATCGCAGCAGCCCTCGCCCATTTTCCAGTTGCACTGTTAGTCAGTGATTAACGGGTATGGGGCATTGGGCATTGGGCGAATGGCACTAAGTTAAGATACAGCCCTTGCCCTGACGGGCTAAGAGCATCCAGGCTCTTAGCCCATTTTCGGAGGCTACGCCTCCAGGGGCTTAACGAGAGGCAGAGCAAGGGGAATACATTCCCAGTCTTAAGACTGGGAACGAGGTGACACAAGCCTTTGGGCTTTTCTTAGTGCCATTCGGCATTGGCCACTTGTACTGACTTGTACTGAGCGACATCGAAGTAGCGTTGTCGTTGGCGTGGTCACTGAGCCTTGCCGTACCACTTCCCTACGGGACGCTGCGCGAACGTGGAAGCAAGCTACGCGCAGCGTCTCGTAGAGAAGTGCAGCCCAAGGTAGAGAAGTATTGGGCATTGGTTATTTCCCCCTTGCTCCCCTGCTCCCTCGCTCTAGCCCTGTCAAGGTGACATGTAGATTGAATTTTATATTTGTTCAACTCAAATCTTCACTTGTTCCTTTAAAATTCTGAAAATTCCGAGTACAGCTATTGAAGTTGCGAGTACTGATCTCGAAGTTCCGAGTTCTGAGCTAGTAATGAAATAGAAGTTGCAGTCTTATCCAGACTCACCTTGACAGCGTTACTCCCTGTTCCTAGTCCTTACTCTCTATTCCCCAGCCCTCCTACTTGAATTTTGAGATGAATTATGACTACTCCAGCTTACACCGACACTCCACCAGCATTTACCCCCGCGCAAATTGAGGCTGTGCGATCGCACATCAAAAAAACGTGGAAAACCTTAACGCGATCGCACGAACATTTGTTGCAATCTGCAAAGGATACCAAGCTAGACCATAAAACAGACACTCCTTGGATTGTCTACATTTCCCCCTTAGAAGATTGTCCCAACATTCAGACTGTGTTGGAGCGATCGCTATCTCTCAAGGATATGCAAAAAATTGAAATTCGCACTTTGCCACCTGAAGTCGAAGCTATTAAAGAGCATGGGTTACTATACCTACCAGGGCCCTATGTCGTACCAGGTGGGCGCTTTAATGAAATGTATGGCTGGGACAGCTACTTTATATTACTGGGACTTTTGCACGATGGGGAATTAGAGCTAGCGCAAAGCCAAGTAGACCAACTGCTGTACCAGGTGCAGAATTACGGCATCATCCTCAATGCCAACCGGACTTATATGCTGTCGCGATCGCAGCCTCCTGTCCTCAGCATGATGGTTTTGGCATTATTCCAGCACACCCAGGATGAAGAGTGGTTAAGGTCAACCGTACCTCTGCTAGAGCAATTTTACTATTACTGGGTAGTACCGCCTCACCTGAATTCTGCAACAGGCTTATCTAGATTCTATGCTCTTGGGGAAGGCCCCGCGCCAGAAGTTTTGTTCTCCGAGCGGGATGAGGAGGGAAAAACCCACTACGATCGCGTCAAGGAGTACTATAAAACTTTTGAAGTTGAGGATTATGACGTTAGTCTTTATTACAACCAGGAAACTGACCAACTGACGAATCTATTTTATAAGGGCGATCGCACCATGCGCGAGTCTGGTTTTGATATCACCAACCGATTTGGCCCTTTTAGTGCTGATATCCTCCACTACGCTCCTGTGTGCCTGAACAGTTTGCTGTATCAGGTAGAACAAGATATGGCGCAAATTAACGATATTCTGGGGAACGAACAACTGGAACAAAAATGGAGCAATCGCGCAGATATCCGCCGCGATCGCATCGATCTGCGTCTCTGGGATGATCAACAGGGACTTTATCTGGACTATCACTTCCAGAGTGGAAAACGCCGCGGTTACGAATTTGCTACCACGTTCTATCCCCTGTGGCTGGGAATTGCTTCTCCAACCCAAGCCCGGCGCGTTGTGGAAAATCTCTCTTTATTTGAAGCCCCAGGAGGAATCCTTACCAGTACTCGTGTCACCGGAAACCAGTGGGATGCCCCCTTTGGGTGGGCACCACTGACGTTAATTGCCGTCCAGGGACTTCACCGCTATGGGTATCATACAGAGGGCGATCGCATTGCCAACAAATTCCTGGCTATGGTAATTAAAGAATTTGGGCGTCACAACACCCTAGTTGAGAAATATGATGTTGAGCGCTGTTCTGCCAACGTTTCTGACGATATCAGCTTTGGATATAGTTCTAACGAAATTGGCTTCGGCTGGACAAATGGAGTCGTTTTGGAACTTTTAGCAGCCTGTGGGAGAAAAGTTTAAATAAAAAGGCGTGAGTTTTTCCTCACGCCTTTTTCTTATAGCTATTTTCAGGTAGATAGACCAAGCGGTAGGGGCACAGCAATGCTCATGGGTATCAACGTTAATTCTCTGGCGATGCCTGAATCGGTTGTACACTCAGGCGATAGCCGACATTGTGCAGCATAAGGCTGATGGTTCGCAGTTCAGGGTTGCCTTCTGGCGACAAGACCCGATAAAGATTTGGGCGATTTAAACCCGTTTTTTCCGCAAGGTGGGTTATACCCGACCGTGCTTTTGCCACGTTTTGCAGCGCTTCTAGAAAAAATGCCAGATCACCATCCTGCTTTTACTCTTCAAGGGCGACATCTAGTTAGGCTTTTGCCATTTCCGGGTTTCCCAGCTGCTCAATTACGACCTCTTCATGCTTTCTCAGTTTCTTGCTCATCCTGTTCCTCCTGATAAGCTTGCCAATATCTTTTCGCCTTTTCTATGTCCCTTTTCCTCAATCTTTCCCAACTTGCAACTAACGGCACAACAAATCTTTATGGCTGGGCGATCTGTCATTGAGTGAAATGGGATAAGATAGGGTCATTTTTTATAATATAACGATACGGATGACACCACAAGACGCACGACAATACGCACCAGCAACCCAGCGCAATAGCGAACCAATTATAGAAGTACTTTTACAAGTGTTGGCAAAGAGTGGCACGATATTGGAAATAGCAAGTGGTACTGGCGAACATGCAGTATTTTTTGCCCCCAAGCTCAGTCCTCGTTCGTGGTTGCCAACAGATGCAAATCCACAATTACGAGCCAGCATTACTGCATGGGCTGAACACTTTGGCTATTCTAATCTTTATCCACCGCTTGAGCTTGATGTCAGAGAACCAGTTTGGCCAGTGGAGAATCATGCATTTGATTGGCTTAATCGGGAGCCAATTGTGGCGATCGTCAACATCAATATGATTCACATTTCACCGTGGTCAGCCTGTCTAGGACTAATGGCAGGGGCAGGTCGGATCTTATCAGCAGGAGGTATCCTCTATTTATATGGGCCTTTTAAACAAGGTGGAGAACATACAGCAGCGAGTAATGCAGCTTTTGACGAATCTTTACGCGCCCAAAACCCAGAGTGGGGTGTACGTGACTTGGATGATGTTGTCGCATTAGCTAGCGCCCAAAATCTTACCTTGAAACAGACTTACCAAATGCCAGCAAATAATCTTTCAGTAGTGTTTGAACGTTCTACTAATGAATAATTCCTAGAGAGCAAGTCCACTAATATATGTTGACAAAAATGAAGCAAGTGGCGTCAGAGGCTTTGATTTTTGCTCCCCAACGCCACAAGGGTTGGGGTTGGGGGTTAGGTTTGAGATAAAATTGATGGCGTTAAGTAACTATTTACGCCATCAATTTTATTTTGACAGATGTTAGTCTGTCGTTGAAATGCTCAAAGCCTGTACTTGCTTTCAACTGTGGAAACGCTTAATTGTAGCAGTGTACATAATCAATAACTGCTAAACCGCCGCGATAAGTAGTCCAAGTAATCGAACAGGTTTTTCTTGACGAATAAGCATTAAGAAGTAAATCAGTAACTTCTTGGTACAAAGCATTGTCCTTCCATAAACATAGCCAACCAGCAACAGTTGGTGATGTAGGGTTCATTTGAAGACATACACCCCTTCCTACTACCCCACCATTTAGATGATAATCTATAATTGTACCAGATGTACTGTCAGCTAAAGCTGATGTATTACCCAGCATAACTAAAGCACAAGGTAAACCCAAATACTTGAAAAGTTTCCCATTCATAAATTTTCAGTCCTTTGTTATGTGATTAAATGTCTAGAATAGACAAAATAAACGTCTAATCCTAGACCAAAAGTAGTATTATTTACCCAAATCAAGCCAAATCAAACCTCTGGGAAAGCTTTTCTGGGTCTTCGCTTCGGGTTCATAAGTATTCTCCTTGAATGAGAATTTAAAGTTTGGATTCTCTTGACGAAGAGGAAACTTGTGAACCACTTTCAATTTATACGTTCAGATATAGGAATTTATGCAGCAAGTTAAAATTGTTTTTTTCCTAATGGTATAGCAATCCTAAGTAAGTGGGCGAGGAAATTTCCAAGTATGTAACGAAATCTAAATTCGGCACATACCTTAGAAATTCGTTATTTCACCGTTTTTACAAAACTAAACATACAGCTTGTAGGTTGGGTGGAAGCTTTGCGTAACCCAACATCCTGATAATCAGTTGAGTTGCGCTCCGTTCCACTCAACCTACGTCTAATGCTGAGAAGTCAAGTTAATATAATTCCTAAAATTCATATTTTTAATTGCAAATGAACAATGAGAACCCCGACTTCTTGAAGAAGTCGGGGTTATGAGCCTCTCGGTGGAAAGTAAATCAAATAGGATTGCTATATTAAGTAAGTGGACAAGAATAAATCAAACTATGTTATACCACGATTTTCCGTTTTGCTCCTGATGCTTTTTTAATTTCTAATAAGCCTGATATCCCATCAGTTCTGTACTTCTGCAACCATCTCGTGACCGTTGAAGTATCTTTTGCCAAGCGTTTTCCGATTTCTTGCTGCTCCTTAACCTGCCCGCTTTTTATCCACCACAGCATAATAAGCTTTTCTTTCTAGTTTCCTAAATTCGCTGTTTGTAGACGTTTTTTAAGTTCTTCTTCGCTCTCTGCGATTTCAATCTTAAAAGGGCGGCTCATGGTTATTTTAATTTATCAAGTTTGTTTTCTCCATTAGATGCAGCTTCATATAAAATTGGGATTACACAATTTGAATTTAATTAAATTTGCTCGTTTTAAACGGCTCTAGCCCCTTAAAACAAACCTTTAATCATTGACGCCAACTTACTTAGGACTCCAGTTTGATTAATGAAAACTTTTTCAGATAAAAGCCTTACTGGACAAAGATTTCAGTCTCAGTATGCTTATAATTATTCAAGTTAGATTCTTATATTCAGCACCTAATCATTATCATCTTTACGCTTATCATAAGGCTCACCTGTAAAAGGTTGTACGCCAATAACAGGATAAGCATCATCATTAGGGGCAAAAATCCGCATTGCAGCTTCAGAAATATACTGGGTTATCTTCGCAATGATTTGGGAAATAGCCATAATATTTGACTCCTTATTTTCGAGTCGCTATTAATTGTGATACCTATACTCTAATGCTGATATTCTTGACTGGCTCTAATTCTCAATATATTGAGATTATACGCAATCTTTATTCAGATAACTTCGCAATACTTTAGTTTCTCAAAAAGTCAAACTTTTCTCACTATTTATAATAGTAACATAGCTATTTCTCCAACCCCAGTCTGAGAAAGAGGCTTGTAAATAAACTTTATTTTACAGAATATTGTTTTCCTTCATTAGCCGCCTGTCCAATTAACATTATTACTAGCTATTACTATTAAAAAATATTAAATTTTTGATTAAGTTAGTATTAATTTACCTATAAACCTACTGGTAGACAGCAATCTCTGAAATATATTCACCGGGAGTTGACATTATTTATGGTAAATATTACCATAAGTAGCAGAAGCATCTTGTAAGGAAGCTCTTGGATGACAACTTTTTTGCCAAATTTGGACTATGTACATAAACAGCAAAGCCAGCAGAACCAGGAATTAAACTTCTCTGCGGATGACTACAGCTTGCTGACCGACCTTTACCAGTTGACGATGGCAGCTTGTTATACAGGTGAAGGTATAGAAGAACGACGGGCAAGCTTTGAATTGTCTGTCAGGCGATTGCCAGAGGGTTTTGGTTATTTAATTGCAATGGGGCTGACGCAGGCATTGGAATATTTAGCCAAATTCCGCTTTAATGCTTCGCAAATTGCGGCATTACAGGCAACGGGAATTTTTGCTCACGCAAGCGATCGCTTTTGGTCACTACTAGCCCAGGGAAAGTTTACGGGTGATGTTTGGGCAGTACCGGAAGGGACAGCCGTCTTTGCTAATCAGCCACTGTTGCGGGTAGAAGCACCCCTTTGGCAAGCGCAACTAGTGGAAACTTACCTCCTGAATACGATTAATTACCAGACTTTGATTGCCACAAAAGCAGCACGATTGCGGGATGTAGCGGGGGAAGAAGCAACACTTTTAGAATTTGGGACACGACGAGCATTTAGTCCCCAGGCTGCTTTGTGGGCGGCGCGGGCGGCGTTGGCAGGTGGGTTAGATTCCACTTCTAATGTGTTAGCAGCGCTACAACTGGGAGAAAAGCCAAGTGGTACGATGGCACACGCCTTAGTGATGGCGTTGTCAGCAATAGAAGGCACTGAAGAACAAGCTTTTAGTGCATTTCATCGATATTTTCCGGGTGCGCCATTGTTGATTGATACTTATGATACCGTTGCTGCTGCCCAGCGCTTGTCCGAAAAAGTCAATTCCGGGGAAATGCAATTAACAGGAGTGCGATTGGACTCAGGAGATTTAGTTACCTTATCAAAACAGGTGCGATCGCTCCTTCCCGGTGTGCCAATTTTTGCCAGTGGCGATTTGGACGAGTGGGAAATTGCCAGATTAAAAGCTGCTGGGGCCCAAATCGATGGTTACGGACTGGGAACGCGACTAGTTACAGGTTCGCCCGTAAATGGAGTTTATAAACTTGTAGACATTGATGGCATCCCAGTGATGAAGCAGTCAAGTGGTAAGGTTACTTATCCAGGGCGCAAGCAGATTTTTCGCTCGTTTACGGGAGGTAAGGTAAAAGCAGACAGGTTGGGACTTTTAGATGAAATTCCTCTGGAAGAAGAACCTTTGTTGCAGTTGGTAGTACAGGAGGGTGAACGGGTGCAACCGTTAGAATCGTTGGCAACAATTCGTCAGCGTACCGCCGCCTCAGTTGCCAGTTTGCCAGAACAGACACGGCATTTAGATCATCCTGTCGCTGTGCAAGTGGAAATTTCTCAGGGGTTACGTGTGTTAACTGAGGAAACTAAGAAACGAACCGCAGAGGCGCAGGGAAAAGTCGGAGCGCCGGCTTCCGGTGATCTGAACTTTTCAAGACAGAGAACACAGAGGTAAAAGTACTCTTTCGTCTGTCTTAATTACGAATTACGAATTACGTAGCTTGCTTCTCGCCTTTGGCGAGTATTACGAATTACTATGAGAATTGCTTTGTTTGGTACTAGTGCCGATCCACCAACTGCTGGACATCAGGCGATTCTGAATTGGTTGTCTGAGCGTTATGATTGGGTAGCGGTTTGGGCAGCAGATAATCCATTTAAGTCCGATCAAACACCCTTAGAGCATCGGGCGGCAATGCTGCAACTGTTGATTGCGGATATAGACGCGCCACGGCATAATATTGCTTTGGAACAAGAATTGAGTAGCTTTAGAACACTGGAAACAGTGGAAAAAGCGAAGCTTACTTGGGGTGAGGACGCTGAATTGACGTTAATCATTGGTTCAGATTTACTGAGTCAGCTACCACGTTGGTATCGCATTGAAGATTTGTTACAGGAAGTGCAACTACTGATTGTGCCGCGACCGGGATATGCAATAGATCAATCTAGTTCAGAGGTAGTGCAAAAGCTGGGAGGGAAGATTGCGATCGCCTCTTTTACTGGTCTAGATGTTTCCTCAACAGCGTACCGCGAACATGGAGATTCTGAAGCCCTCACAGCCCCTGTAGTTGCCTATATTAATCGAGAGCATTTGTACAAATGCCAGGACATTCCCAAAAAAAGATACCAACTCCGCTAAACCAACAACCTTTGGCCGATTTCAAAGTTGGTGTTGATAATGTAATTTTTTCTGTAGATACTGCCCAAAATCGGCTGTTAGTTCTATTAGTAATGCGACAGCAAGAACCATTTTTAAATCATTGGAGTCTTCCCGGTACTTTGGTGCGTCCAGGAGAGTCTTTAGAAGATGCTGCCTATCGCATTATGGCAGAGAAAATTAAGGTCAAGAATCTCTATTTAGAACAACTGTATACATTTGGCGGGCCGAATCGCGATCCACGCGAAGCAACCGATAGTTATGGTGTGCGTTATCTATCAGTTAGTTACTTTGCCCTAGTGCGATATGAGGAAGCCGAATTGATTGCCGATCGCATGACTGGTATAGCTTGGTATCCAGTAAAACAAGTACCGCAATTAGCTTTTGACCATAATGAAATTCTGACCTATGGGCACAGGCGATTGCGAAATAAATTAGAGTATAGTCCAGTGGCTTTTGAAGTCTTGCCAGAGATGTTCACCTTGAATGATTTATATCAGTTATACGCCACAGTTTTAGGTGACAATTTTTCCGATTACTCTAATTTTCGAGCGCGTCTACTCAAGTTAGGTTTTTTATGCGATACCAGAATTAAGGTATCACGGGGTGCTGGTCGTCCAGCTAGTTTGTATAAGTTTGACGCTGAGGCTTTTGCTCCCTTAAAAGATAAACCTTTGGTGTTTATTTAATGAACCGCTACATAGAGTTGAAAGTTTAAAGTCAAGGCAATTAATTTTAACTCTTGACTCCTGTAGAGACGCGATTAATCGCGTCTCTACTTCCTAACTCCTGTACAGACGCGATTAATCGCGTCTCTAACCAAAAATGAAGATTGCGATCGCTCAAATTAATCCGACAATTGGTGATTTACTTTTGAATGCCCAAAAAATACTGGAGGCGGCACAACGAGCAGCATCTAGCGGTACGCGTTTGTTGTTGACACCAGAACTTTCTTTGTGTGGCTATCCACCAAGAGATTTATTACTAAATCCTAGTTTTGTGGAAGCGATGGGCATGACTTTACAAAACTTGGCGCGGGATTTACCGCCAAATTTAGCTGTGTTGGTAGGAACTGTTGAACAGAACTTGAAAGCGTCTATTACTGGCGGTAAAACATTATTTAACAGTATGGCTTTGTTAGAGAATGGCAAGGTCAAACAACTTTTTCACAAGCGACTTTTGCCTACTTACGATGTGTTTGACGAACGTCGCTATTTTGAACCAGGATTGCAGGCTAATTATTTCACTCTAGATAATATCCATATTGGCGTAACTATTTGCGAAGATTTATGGAACGATGAAGAATTTTGGGGCAAACGTAGTTATGCAGTGAATCCGATTGCTGACTTAGCTATTCTCGGTGTAGATTTGATTGTAAATTTGTCTGCTTCCCCCTACACGGTCGGGAAACAACAGTTTCGAGAAACAATACTCAGGCATAGTGCAGTCCGTTTTCAACAACCGATTATTTACGCTAATCAGGTTGGGGGAAATGATGACCTAATTTTTGATGGACGTAGTTTTGCCTTGAATCGTCAAGGTGAAATTATGTGTCGCGGCCGTGGTTTTGACACCGATTTAGTAGTGGTCAAATTTGATGAAGCGCAACGAGATTTGCAATTGGGTTCTGTAGCACCTGTGTATGAATCGGAAGATGAAGAAATTTGGCAAGCTTTGGTTTTAGGAGTGCGAGATTATGCTCGCAAGTGTCGCTTTTCTAAAGTAGTGTTGGGTTTAAGTGGCGGGATTGACTCTGCAATAGTAGCTGCGATCGCAGCTGCTGCACTTGGTAA
This sequence comes from Nostoc sp. S13, assembly GCF_029379315.1. GTDB lineage: Bacteria > Cyanobacteriota > Cyanobacteriia > Cyanobacteriales > Nostocaceae > Nostoc. Next base: position 19,534 of record NZ_JAQYWQ010000067.1, on the reverse strand, counting down.
AGAAAATGTCCTGGGTGTTCTCATGCCTTCCCCTTATAGTTCCGAGCATTCTATTAGTGATGCTATGGCATTAGCCGAAAATCTGGGGATTAAGACTAATCTTTTACCGATTGGCGAGTTAATGCAAGGCTTTGATCAAACTTTAGGCAATTTGTTTGCAGGTACAGAGTTTGGACTGGCTGAGGAGAATATCCAATCCCGAATTCGGGGTAATTTATTAATGGCGATCGCTAACAAATTTGGCTATCTCCTCTTATCTACCGGTAACAAGTCAGAAATGGCAGTTGGTTACTGTACTCTCTACGGCGATATGAATGGCGGGTTAGCGGTAATTGCAGATGTTCCTAAAACCTGTGTTTATTCACTTTGCCACTGGTTAAATCGCAATCGTGAAATCATCCCGCAAAACGTCTTGATTAAACCACCTAGCGCCGAACTCAAACCAGGTCAAGTGGATCAAGACTCTCTACCGCCCTACGAAATTTTGGACGATATTTTGCAACGCCTGATTCACAACCACCAATCAGCAGCACAAATTGTTGCAGCCGGTCACGATCCAATGATTGTAAACCGAGTAATTCAAATGGTGGCGCGGGCTGAATTTAAACGGCGACAAGCACCCCCAGGCTTGAAAATCACCGATCGCGCCTTTGGAACTGGTTGGCGAATGCCAATTGCTAGTAACTGGGTTGGTGTCAAAAACGCTTACCAGACTAAAACCATAGCTACACCTACCTTAGTCTGTTGGGATGGACAAAATGCCCATCCGCAAATCAAGTAATTAGTTATGCTAACCACAGTTGAATTAGTTGGGGATTTATACACCAACTAATTCAATTACGAATTATTTAAATCCCTATCCCTAAAACCTCGGTGAGAGCATTGCTTTCCCGCCTTGTAATAAATTGCGGGCTAATAGCTAAAGTGCGTTAAAACGCACTGAAATTAAAAAAATTAAAATCTTTTAGATTCCCTATCAATTGGCCAACACTACCATAGAATTCACGGCTACACAAACTTAGCTTGTCATACCATTTCTTTGTGAGGCTGCGCTTAACCCTTTTAACTTCTTTCTTTCTTTCTTTCTTTCTTTCTTTCTTTCTTTGTGTCCTTTGCGTCCTTCTCCCAAGGGGAGACGCTAACGCGAATGCGGTTCGTTTTTCTTTTTTGTATTTCAATAGGGTTTAGCGCATCTTCATGCAGAATTGGTATCACCAAGATTTCAGCCATTACCATTGTGAAAAAGGGTGTTTTACTAAATTGCTGTTGAAATATCTGGAGTCATGAGAAACTTCTTCTCCAATCCAGATTGGTAGTTCAATTTGTTGGTTTTCATCACTGAGTTCAACTTCTGCTAATATTAGTCCTTTATTAACACCATCAAACTCATCTATTTCCCAAATCAAACCACCCGACTTTATTTTAAATCTGATTTTTTCTATAAAGGGACGTTCACACAATGTCTCAAGTATTTCTTGAGCATCTTCAATAGGAATCGGATACTCAAACTCTAATCTCGAATATTTGATATTGGGGCCTTTAATGGTCAAATAACTTTTTTCCCCGACTATACGTATACGTACAGTCACGTTGTCTTGTGTGGGAATGTATCCTTGACGATATACACTACCTTCAGCTAATCCTCTCCAGCTATCTCCTCTCACTAAATATTTCCGCTCTATTTCTTTCGCCATTATACTTATTTGGTTTGATGTAATAATTTACACTATCAAGTGGCTGTAGTTTATCACATGGGGTGCGATGGCGTACCCGGCCGCCGTAGGTCTTACCCTGAGCCTGCGCCGTTCGCGGAGCGTCTCGTAGAGAAGGGCATCGCGCCCCATTTAATGGGAACACTATTAATAATTGCGTTCCTCACTCACATGAAATTATTGAATTTCCTCAAATCCAAACCAGCGATTACAGCCTTAGCGATCGCAGTAACCATCACTATCATTAATGTACATTCTTCCAGTTCAAATCCTCCCATTGGTAAGAGTATAATTACTCAGTCGCAATCACATATTCAACTTATTCACACACTGACGGCACATAAAAAAGTAACTTTTGGTGTTCCAGCAGTTGTGATTAGCCCAGATGGGCAAACCCTAATTAGTGGAGCTAGAGATGATACAATTAAAATCTGGAATTTACGTACTGGAAAATTACTGCATAGTATAGATGCTAACTCAGATGGTGTTACTTCAATTGCGATTAGTCCAGATGGTAAGAGGATTGTAAGTGGTGGGATAACCACTCCAACAATGAAGGTTTGGGATTTACGCACTCAATTAATGCTTACGCTTAACATCGAAAGTGGACATACCCAACCAGTAGAAACCGTTGCTATTAGTTCAAATGGTAGATTGATTGCTAGTGGCAGTGATGATCACACAATCAAGCTTTGGGATTTACACACGCTTAAGCTTCTTGATACCATTACTGCACATTCAGGGTATGTAAGTAAGGTTGTATTTAGCCCTGATATGCAAACCCTTGTGAGTGCTGGGGGTGGCGATGACAATACAATTAAGCTCATTTCACTGCAAACTAAAAAAATACGCCATATTCTCAAAGGACACAAAACCGCAGTTGATGCTATTGCCATTACTCCAGATAGCAAAAAGCTCGTCACTGGCAGTTTTGGTCAGCTAGTTTCTGGGAATCGGGCAATTAGCACCCTGAAGTTATGGAATCTCCAAACTGGAAAACTGCTGCATGAGTTTACTGACAATTTTAGTTCAGTTGATTCTCTTGTGATTAGCCCCGATGGAAAAATTCTGATCTGCGGCAATTTTGATGGCAGTATTAAACTGTGGAGCTTAGAGACTTTGAAATTGTTGCACACCTTTCAAGATGGTTCCAGTTCTGTTTTAGGGCTTGCACTTAGCCCAGATGGTAAAACTCTTGCTAGTAGCAATGAGGATAGCACTATACATATTTGGCAAATCAACTAACTGCATTAGCTATTACCTACAGATGGAAATTTAAACGCCAAAAAACAGATTTTACAATCACTTAGAAAGGTATATTTCCCTATTTAGGGACTGGCTCATGACCACATTCATTAAGCTGTCTACCAGGCGATCGCGTGATAAAAGCATGAGTTCTTTTCCATACAAAACTTCTTGTACAATCACGTAGGATACCAGCGAACCAAAAAAAATCTGAGCCATTGCTTCTGGGTCGGTAATCCCTAATTCTGGATGAGATGCGAAATACTGACTCAGCATTTGCCGACCTCGCTGCACAACGGTTTTGGTATAAAGTTTGGCTAGTTCAGGAAAGTTTTGTGACTCGGTGATAATTAAACGCAACAATGCCAAATAATCGGGATTATCAGCGACTTTGGTTAAATAAATTTCCGCAACTTGACGCAACAAAATTGCTGGTTCGCCGTGCAATTTTTCTGTGCAAAAAATACTTTGAAAACAAGCAAGGGTCAACCGTTCTATCAACGCTTTAAACAGCCCTTCTTTATCTTGAAAGTGACTGTATATTGTTTGCTTCGACACTCCAGCTTCTGCGCTGACACGATCCATACTTGTTCTAGCGTAACCCTCCTTCAAAAATACCCGTATAGCTCCTTGCAAGATTTGCTCTTGCTTTGGAGTGATCGCAGGTAAAGTATTTTCTAGTTGCGAACTAGGGTTTTTTGGCATGAAGAGTAAATTTTTTGACCGATCTCTTGTTTTATCATACTATACAGTCTAGTATGATCACAAACAATTCAGAATTTTCGATTCTCGTCTACAAAATAAATATTTTTTACAATCCAGGGTGCTACTATGACTCAGACTATCCCGACATCCCCGGAAAATCTTAAAGATGCCCCAGTATCGAAGCAGCAGCCCCGGAAGAAACCAATTCCTTTACTGATCGGGGTGCTGCTGGTGGTGGTTGGGATTGGCTACGCTGTGTGGCGCAGTCAACCGCAAGGATCAGTGAATCTACTGCAAGTTAGCGGCCGGATTGAGGGTTACGAAACCGAGGTTGGGATCAAGCGTTCTGGAAGAATTGAGTCAATTGTCGTGCGGGAAGGGGCAGCAGTTAAAAAGGGGCAAGAGTTAATTAAGTTAGACGACACAGACGATCAATTGCTGCAACAACAACTGCTGGGTACTCAAGCGAGAGTGACATCTGCTAAGTATGATGAACAGCAAGCAATTTCAGATGTCGAGCAAGTCGCCAGAGAAATTCAAGAAATTAACAGCCAAATTAACGAAGCCAAGCTGAATTTTCGGCAGTCCCAAGGGGATACCAAAGGTAGAATTGAGCAAGCAGGAGCAAATGTAGCAGCAGCCAGAGCCACATTAGTGCAAGCACAAGCGCAAGTTAAACAGGCAGCTGCAGAAGTTAATTTAGCAAAAATCAACCGTGATCGCTATGCCCAATTAGTCAAAGAAGGGGCGATCAATCAACAACAATTCGACCAAGCGCAAACCACTCTTGATACAGCAGTAGCAACCCTAGAAGCAAGACAGGCAGCAGTTAATGCCGAACGTCAACAGTTAAGTGCGACATCAGGGGCGTTAACTCAAGCCCAAACCACAGGTTTCAATCCTGACATTCGCAACGCCCAGTTAACAGCATTAGTCAGAAAACAGCAGCAAAGTGATGCTCAACTTAAATCTGCACAGGCAAAAGTCAACTCTGCCCGTGCCAAAGTGAAAGATGCCCAAGCATCAAATCAGCAAATCCTCACCCAGATTGCAGACTCCAAAAAAGATTTAAATGTAGTTAGTCCCTTAGATGGAGTAGTGACAGCCCGTAGTGTCGAACCAGGTGCAATAGTTAGCAGTCAGACTAATATTTTGACAATTGTTGACCCCAAGACACTATATTTTAGAGGTTTTATTCCCGAAGGCGATATTGGCAGAGTGCGTCTAGGACAAACAACGAAAATTTTGATTGATTCTGCGCCAGATAAACCACTAGAAGGTAAAGTAATTGCCATCGATCCGCAAGCTTCATTTACACCAGAGAATATTTACTTTCAAAAAGATCGAGTCAGACAAGTAGTAGGAATTCGGATCAAAATTCAAAATCCTGATAACTGCTTTAATCCCGAAAATCCTTATACTAAATCAGATTTACCCTGCGCCAAAATGGGGATGCCAGCAGATGCCGAAATCAATTTGAAACCAGAAGTCAGGTAAGGGAGCAACATTTAATCAATTCCTCGCAAATTCTCCGCGCGACGGCAGTCGCTACAACTCTTGGAACCCCCCTTCAGGTTCACCAGTCGCCTACGGCGGGAAACCCGCCTACAGCGCTGGATTCACCGCAACGCGCTGCCTCCCCTTTGCGTTTAAATTTCCACCCTCAATTCTCCAAGCTAAGACGCTAAATGATGCAACAGCAAAGAACAGTTGTTACTCCAAACTCACCGCAATCATCTAGTCTTCCCCCTACAGCAATTAAAGTTCATGGCTTACACAAGCACTATGGAAACTTAGCTGCTGTACGGGGAATTGATTTCAGTGTCAACAAAGGTGAAATGTTTGGATTAATTGGCCCTGACGGTGCAGGAAAAACTAGTACCTTTCACATTTTGGGCGGTGTCATGGAAGCAACGGCGGGAGACGTACAAATATTTAATCAACCTGCACGAGATGCCCGATTAATCACAGGTTATCTCACCCAACAGTTTTCTCTGTATTTGGATTTGAGTATTGATGAAAACTTGCGTTATGCCGCAGGGTTGCGGCAAGTCGCAGACAATTTGTTACAAAAACGCCGCAATAAATATTTAAAATTAATGAATTTGGAGCGATTTGGCGATCGCTTAGTGGGACAACTTTCTGGTGGGATGAAACAAAAGCTGGCGCTGTGTTGTGCTTTGGTTTCTCAACCAGAAGTTTTGTTACTAGATGAACCTACCACAGGTGTTGATCCAGTTTCCCGCCGGGAATTTTGGGATGTGCTAGCAGAGTTGTCAGCCGAGGGGATGACAATTGTAGTCGCTACACCATATCTAGACGAAGCTGAACGCTGTCACCGCGTGGCTTTGATGTATAGTGGGCAAATTCATGAAATTGGCACACCCGCAGACTTACGGGCTAACTTAGGCTTGCATCGCTTAGAAGTGCGAACAGCAAATCTGCAAGCGACAGAAGAAATACTCTCCCAGACTATCCAAACAAATATAGTAGATGTGCAAACTTTTGGCGATCGCTTGGATGTCCTCGTCAAAGATATAAAATCCGGCGAAATCCAAGTCCGCGAACTACTGCAACAACATCAGTTACCTTCTCCTAGTATCGAGCATGGCGAACCCACATTAGAAAACGTCTTTGTCACGCGCCTGCGACAACAAGGTTCTGTACCGCAATTTTTACCATTTCCTCGTTCTCGCAAAAGAGGACAGGGGGAGACAAGGGGAGTAGCCATATATGCCCACAACCTCAGTCGAATCTTTGGCAAGTTCCAAGCCGTTAAAGATGTCAACGTCGAAATCCGCTACGGCGAAATCTTTGGGTTGTTAGGTGCTAATGGTGCTGGCAAAACCACCACAATTAAAATGTTGTGTGGATTACTAGAAGCAAGCGGCGGTGAAATTTCCTTGGGTGGTGAAACAGGAAATCTGCGGAGTGCAGACTTACGGCGACGCATTGGTTATATGAGTCAAAAATTCACCCTTTACGACGATTTAACTATTCTGCAAAATCTAGAATTTTATAGCGGAGTTTACGGCGTACCTCGCAAACTCCGACGGGAAAAAATTGATTGGGTAATTGCTACCTGTGGCTTAGAAGGGCAAGCAAATATGATTACTGGGCAGCTACCGGGAGGTTGGAAACAGCGAGTTGCTTTCGGTGCTTGCGTGATGCACGAACCAGATATTTTATTTTTAGACGAACCAACATCGGGGGTAGATCCGTTGGCACGTCGCCAGTTTTGGAAACTGATTAATGACTTTGCCCACAATGGTACAGCCATTTTAGTAACAACGCACTATTTAGAAGAAGCTGAACAGTGCAACCGCATGAGTTTTATGGTTGCAGGAGAAACCGTCACCGAAGGTTCGCCAAGTTCTGTCAAAGCCTCGCAACCGGGACAACTAATAGAAATTATTGTTAATCAAAACCAAGCTGCTTCCAAGTTACTCAAACAACACTTTGAGTCTTGGCGCGTCTCAATTTTTGCTGATAGTTTACACGTTGTTCTCGATCATCCCGAACAGGAAATAAATCAACTAACTCAACTTTTAGAAGCTAATCAAATTACGATCAATTCTTTGCGTCCCATTCCTTTTTCTTTAGAAGATGCTTTTATTGGTATCGTACAACGAGCCCAAGGATAGGAGTAGAAATTTTAGATTTTGGATTTTGGATTTCAAATTTAATTCCAATCCTAAATTTAATTGCTCAAGTCTCAGCCTTCAATACTCAATATATATGAAAAGAATTCTTGCTCAATGTGTGAAAGAAATAGCGCAATTTCGCCGCGATCGCCTGACGTTGGCACTAGCATTTTTATTGCCATTTATCACCTTAATAATTTTTGGCTTCGCTATTAGGTTGGAAAGTAAAGATATTCCCTTAATAGTACAGGATTTCAACCGTACAAACCTAAGTAACAGCTATATTGAACGATTATATGCTACTAATCAATTTGTACCTAAACAATGGTCTGGTGGTAATCCCACACGCGATGCCATAGATAAGGGAATCGCCAAAGCTGCTGTAATTATTCCGCCAGAATTTAGCCGCGATATTCAAGCAGGTAGAAGTACAAATGTACAAGTATTAATCGATGCAACTGATGTTAACAATGCCCGTGTAATTAAAAATAGTATTCAGAGAGTCACAAACTTTTTCATGCAGGAACATGGACTGCTACCCGCTACTAGTAGTATTACAGCACGAATGCGTTTATGGTTTAATCCTGGTAGATTAGAATCGCTGTATATTGTACCAGGAACTTACGGCGTTGTACTGTGGATTTTTCCTTCATTGCTGTCTGCGATCGCAATGGTACGAGAAAAAGAAAAAGGGACGATTTTACAAGTTTATGCTTCGAGTATTAGTGCCACCGAACTATTACTTGGTAAAGGATTAGCATACGTATTAATTGCTATTGCCGAGGCATTAATAGTTATGGTATTAGGCTCAATTATTTTCCAAGTTGGCATAGTTGGCAACCCGATAACATTACTACTTGGCACTTTACTATTTCTGACAGATAGCGTTCTTTTTGGGTTACTTTTAGGAGTCCGTAGCAGTAACCAAAATGCTGCTGTACAAGGCGTTTCTCTCGTAGGCTTTATCACATCCTTATTACTCTCAGGTTTTATTTATCCCCTGAACAATATTCCTTTCCCCTTATCACTACTACCTAACGTAATTCCGGCGCGTTATTACATTAATATCACTCGTGATGCCTTCGTGCGCGGTACAGGATTTGCCGGAGTTTGGTTTGATTTAATTATGCTTACAGCTTTAGGATTAGTATTTTTCAACGTATCACGCCGAGTTTTAAGTCGAATGCAATTACCAAATTAATCTCTCTGTGTTCTCTGTCTTGAAAAGTTCAGATTGCCGGAAGCCGGCGCTCTCTTGGAAAATTGCTCCTCTTGGTGAGGTAGCCCGGTCTTGTTGTCCCAACAAAGAGGGACTACCGAATCCGAAGGGGGAGACCCCAGACGCTCGATGACTCGCTACCGCTTCGCTATCGCTTTTAGCGTCTCCCCTTAGGAGAAGACCGCATTTTCCGCTCTGACTTTTCGCTGTGTCTCTGCGGTTCCTTAAACAGTAAAATTATGAAACTTATTCAGCGATTATTTAATAGTCCTTTTTGGGCATTAGTGCGGAAAGAAATTAATCAAATTCTCCGTAATAAACAATTAATTGTTTTGTTGATAGTCCCGCCGACAGTCCAATTATTACTGTATGGCTTTATCCTCAATCCCGACGTTCATAATTTACGATTAGGTGTCATTGACTATGCTAACGTCAGCGCTAGTCGGGAGTTAGTTTCAGCCATGACATCAAATCGCATTTTTAGTTTAGAGTCTGTACCAAACAGTGAAAAAGCATTGAGTCGTCAGGTAGAAGAAGGAAAGCTAGATGTCGGAGTCATAATTCCTCCCGATTTTCCGCGTCAACTGGCACAAAAATCCGCAGAAATTCAAGTATTTATCGATGCTGTAAATGCCAATACAGCCGGGATTGCAGGAAATTATATGAATCAAATTATCCAACAATATAATCTGCAATTAACTCAAGGTCAAGCAAGTCCCCCAGTTTCATCTGAAGTTGTATTTCTTTACAATCCCGGACTGACGAGTAGTTGGTTTTTTGTACCAGGAGTTATGGGTTTAGTTTTAACATTAATTGGCACATTAGTATCAGCAATTACTGTTGTTCGGGAAAAAGATACGGGAACTTTAGAACAATTATTAATGACTCCGGCTGCTAACTGGCAAATATTACTATCGAAAATTGTCCCTTTAGCATTTTTATTAATGGGAGATGTTTTATTAGCTATCACTTTAGCAACAGTAATATTTCATGTACCATTTCGAGGTGATTTTCTGCTATTTTTTGCCCTATCAAGTATGTATGTATTTGTCGGGATTAGCCTGGGTATTATGTTGGCGACTGTGAGTAGTTCCCAACAACAAGTAGTCCTGACATCTTTCTTTATTAATTTACCAATGGTACAAACTTCTGGCGCGATCGCACCCATTGAAGCCATGCCTCCCTTCTTTCAAATCCTATCCTTACTCAATCCTCTCCGCCATTACATTGCGATCGTTCGAGGCATTTTGCTCAAAGGCGTTGGCTTAGATGTACTTTGGATGAATGTTTTAGTTTTAGTCGCCTTTGCTATTGTGTTATTAACTATTAGTATTAGTAAGTTTCGCAGTCAGTTAAGCTAAAGTTATTGAAACAAAATTCAGTATGAATTCTGTATGAGTGGTGGATCTGAATTACCCACTGATCGTTACTGAGCTTACCGTTGGCGCAGCCTCTCGTAGAGAAGTATTGATTCTGACGCCAAGCCGCAGAGCGTCTCCGGCTCCGCTCCCAATACGGTTCGGATAAGACTTGATCCCCCCAACCCCCCTTTTTAAGGGGCAGGGCTGTTTCGTTCCCTAAAAAGCTTTAAAAATCAAGGGTTATAGCAATTAAAAATTAGTTATTTTGTTACCAGCGTGCCGATAAAATGAACTATCTTACTGATATTTAAGTGCTTAAATGTTCATCTCAGGGTCACTTTTACTTACAATTTTCTCGCTAACCATCTTGACAAATCCTGTTTGAAATGGAATGAAACAGCCCTGCTTTTTAAGGGGGGGGGTAAGAATGGCTCTATTTCCCCCTTTTTAAGGGGGACTAAGGGGGATCTTTAAGGACTATGCACCTTAACCGAACCGTATTGGCTCTGCTCCTGAATTCTGACTTCTTCTTCAAATAAATTCCCTTTATCGAGATGGGTTGACAGGTGCATGTTCCAGCTGACAGTAGGGGCGACTATAGCTTAGTGGTGACTCTAAAGCGTGCCCAAGCAAAAACTCTGGATTGCTCATTACCTTCTCAGTTTCGCCATCATATACGATCTGACCTTGACTGAGAACAACTGTGCGATCGCATAAATCCAAAGCTAAATCTAAATCGTGGGTTGCAATCAGTTGCGTCAGAGGTAAGCTTTGCAGCAACTCAATGAATTGACGACGAGAACGGGGATCTAATTGAGCCGACGGTTCATCAAATACTAATATCTGTGGGTTCATTGCCAAAACTCCAGCGATCGCAATCCGTTTTTTTTCACCTCCAGATAAATTATCGGTATACCGTTGCCCATACCATTGGGGATCAATATCAACTGCTGCCATTGCTTGCAGAACTCGCTGGATTAATTTCTCGCCTTGGAAACCCAGATTCATTGGGCCAAAAGCAATATCTTCCCAAACGGTTGGCATGAACAATTGATTATCTGGATTCTGGAATACTAACCCGACAAAATTCCGAATGTTTCGCAAATTCTCAACAGTTAAAGGCCATTCTCCAATCGTTATCTGTCCCGACTGAGGCATGATAATTCCATTGAGATGTAACAGCAACGTAGATTTTCCTGAACCATTGGCTCCGATTAATGCCACTCGCTCACTTGCTTTGATAGACAAATTAATGTCCTTCAAAGCTTGAGTTCCGTCAGGGTAAGTATAGTTAAGATTTTGAATTGATATGGGATTATGATGCATTAATACAACGTCAAGAAATGTTATTTCCGCCAGTAAATAGCCTGACCCAACAGCGCCAAAATTATAGTTAAACTCAAAGCCACAACGTCAGATCGTCCCCCTGATGCAACTTTTTCCATCATCGGTGGTACTCCTTGATAACCCCGTGATAGCATCGCCTGATAAACCAAATTTCCCCGGTCATAAGTGCGGATAAACAGCGCTCCAATCATATTGCCAAAAATTAAACGGATAGAGCGGTTGTTAGTCATCAGGTTTCGGGACTCGGCTGCTCGACGCATAGCGTTAAACTCGCCAATTAATACGCTGATATAGCGATACATAGATGCCAGAATTGCTACTAATAGTGGTGGAGTTCTCAGTTGGAGCAACGCGTGAAGCAATGCCGTTACCGAAGTCGTTAAAGTCAGTAAGTTCAGTATCAACAGCGATAGCAATGCCTTAAGTGTCACACTACCCAAGATAGTTAGTCCGACTGTCGTAATCTGTAATGGCCCCCAAGACCATAACACCTCGCCCCCACCCCGGAATAACGTACCCAGGAGAACGACACCAATAAATGTTAGCTCAACTGCCAATCGTTTCAGTAGTACTAATAGGGTGATTCGGCTCACTAATAATAGACTCAAGAGAGCTAATCCATAAATAGCCCAAGTCGACCAATGCCCATCTGGCGTTAGGACAATAGCAAACACGAACAACAATGTACAGAGTATCCGGGTACGGGGAGCAAGTTTGTGCCAGGGAGTAATCTGTTTACTATCGACATCCAGCAGAAAGCCCCCAACGTGTAGCAGCATGATGTTAAGTTCGTATCTGTATTTAACAAGAAGAATTCAGCAGTCAGAATTCAGCATGAATTTTGTACGAGTGATGTTAGCGTCCGTTGCGCTTTTTTACGAGCGTTAGCAGCGCGGTCTTCTCCCTACAGCCCTTCTCCTAAAGGAGACGCTACGCGCAGCATCTTTGACAAGAGAAGGGCGGATGAATAAATAGGTTTAAATCCCCGACTGATTGCATTCTGAGTTCTGAATTCTTTTTTAATCTGGCGCATCTGAGTCTGAATAAGCATCATCCTCTGTAGAAGGTGAAGTAGAACCACGCACAACTAACTTGCCAATACCCCAAGCTAAACCAAAAGTTACTAAGGTTCCTACTAGACCAGCCAATGGTGTGGCGATCGCGGATGGTACACCTCTAAGAGCATACTCATTAAATATGCTGTAAAAGGGTAATTTCTGAGCAGGTTTCTGTTTTAGTTCTTGGGTGTCAAACTTCAGGTCTTTTGAGACTCTATCTAGCCCATCTGGATTTTTGCTAGCCAGTGGCGAAAGGAAAATTGCAATCAGCAGAGCAATACCTAAGCCAGTGATGACAAAAGCCCGGTTGCGCGAGTGTGAGAGGTTGCTACTCATAAGTATTCAGTCCTGATTCCATAAATACCTTTTAATACCGAGAGATGGGACGAGAGGCAGATGATTTGATCTGACGGGGCGAATCATAAAATAAGTCTGGTCGAGTCCGCCAAATAAAACTGAGTGCTGCTACAGTAATCAGCGCCTCGCCAATGCCAATTAGGACGTGCCAAGAAGCCATAGCTGTCAAAGCCACCGCTAGAGGAATTGTTCCCGACAAAGCAAGTTCCAAGGCACAGACAACTGAAGCTACGACCACGCTTGTCCAAGCTGCGATCGCCGCGCCAACTACCACTCCTCGCAAGGTATCGCGCCCTGTAGCAAATCTTACTGTGCGATAAAGATAATAACCACCAAATGTACCGATCAATCCCATATTAAAGATATTGGCTCCTAATACCGTCAGTCCACCATCCTGAAACAGAACACCCTGCACGATGAACACTGTCACCATCACTAGTGACCCAGCCCACGGCCCTAATAAAGCTCCTGCTAGCGTTCCCCCCAAAAGGTGTCCCGAAGTTCCGCCAGGAATCGGAAAATTAATCATTTGTGCTGCAAAGATAAATGCTGCACAAACCCCCATTAAAGGTACAGCTCGTTCTTGGTATTCTGCCTGCGATCGCCTAATCGCTAGTGCAATTAGACCGATGGCAATTATCCAGGTGACAACGATAACGGGTAAGTTCAAGAAGCCATCTGGAATATGCATAGCTAAATGCGGCTGTATTACCCAGTACAGCCAGCTGAAGGACGAAATACCCGTGAACGCTACTGTGTTCATATTTAAGAAGTGTCCTTTGCAGCCAGATTATTTAACGGTCTAGTTTCTCAGTAGACCATGTATTCTCTAAAAATTTCAATCCGGTAGGGGGGCATAATATGTCAATAATAAATTATCGACTTCGCTACATCGGTTTTGGGTGCGATCGCTTCTGTCCTCGCTGCCGCAAAATCATGTTGGGCAAACGCGACACACATCTGGCGCGGGTAAGCTAATCGGCATTAGCGACTCATTGAGCCTCACCAGTGTCATAGTCGTAGCGATCGCTCATTGATCACCGATACTACAAATACTTCTGCAACAATAACCCTAACTTTTCCTTCGTCCCTGCTGGTACTTTATCCAACTGAGTCAAAATCGCATACTGCAACGCCGAATGCGCCTCACTCGGTGGTGGATTTTCACTCAACCGCCGCACAGTTTCTTGAATTACCTTTTGAGCATTCACAGCATTCCGCAGCAAATTGCCAATCACCATTTCCACTGTCACACTGTCATGGTCTGGATGCCAACAATCGTAATCTGTCACCAGCGCTAAAGTTGCATAGGCAATTTCAGCTTCCCTTGCCAACTTCGCCTCTGGTAAATTCGTCATGCCAATGATTGTTGCATTCCAACTGCGGTAAAGATTCGATTCTGCCTTAGTGGAAAAAGCCGGCCCTTCCATGCACACATAAGTGCCGCCGCGATGGAGAGTAACTTGTGGTAAATTCAGAGATGCGATCGCATCTGCTAACACAACAGCTAAGTTCTTACAAATCGGATCACCAAAGGCAATGTGAGCAACAATTCCCTCACCGAAAAACGTTGAAATCCGATTTTTTGTCCGATCAATAAACTGATCTGGCACCACCATATCCAGTGGTTTCGCTTCTGCTTTCAAGGAACCCACAGCACTCGCTGAGATTAAATACTCTACACCCAATTTCTTCATCGCATAGATATTAGCGCGAAATGGTAACTCAGAGGGTAAAAGCGTGTGATTGCGTCCATGACGCGCTAAAAAAGCTACCCGTGTACCATCCAAAGTCCCCAGAATCAAAGCATCAGATGGTGAACCAAAGGGGGTCTGGACTTGCACCTCTTCGACATCTTGGAGCGCGTCCATTTTATACAAACCGCTACCACCAATAATCCCAACACTAGCTTGAGCCATGATTCTAAACTCGTTCCTTGATCATCTGCTAAGTTATTTTATCGAAAAGGGGAGTAGCCGAAAATAAAGCGATGTTTACGACGAGCTACGCGCTCGCATTTCGTGCCCCTAACACTCTTGAATTATTACCTATTAGACATAGGCGTGAAAAAGAATGTAGAGACGTAGCAGTGGTACATCTCTACAAGGGTTCTGGATAACGCATATTTAATTTCACCAGATAGTCGATTAATTGTTGGTTTACGTGCAGATAGAAGTCATCACCCAGTTATTCAAGCAATAATTTTGCAATAAAATTTCTGATTGCCCAATGCCCAATATTTGAATTACTCAATATCCTGCTTGCTTGTCTACGACATTCCGCAAGGGCTGACCGCTTTGGTAGCGTTTGAGATTGTCGATAAACAGTTGTGCTATACGCTCTCTCAGGCGTGGCGAAAGGGCTGAACAATGGGGTGTGATAAAGGCGTTTGGTAGCGACCAGAAGGGACTTTCCGGCGGCAGAGGTTCGGTGGCAACAGTATCTAATCCAGCACCCGCAATCCATTCCTCACGTAGTGCGGTGAGCAATGCGGCTTCATCTACTATTGCACCACGAGCAATATTAATTAGGTAAGCAGATTGACGCATAGAGCGCAATGCAGCTTCATCGATCAAGCCTTTAGTTTCTGGAGTCAGTGGTGTAGCAATAACTACATAATCTGGTGCCGGGAGGAGCGATCGCCATTCATCAGCACCCACAATCTTGTCAAAATTTGGTAGGGGTTCGGGATGGCGACGACTACCCCAAACTTGAACTCCAAAAGCTTTGGCACGAGATGCGATCGCTTTACCTATATTTCCTGTGCCAAGAATTAATAAAGTCGCGTCTGCCAACTCTTCGAGAAACACTCCTCTTATCCAAGTGTGTTCATTCTGCAAAGTTTGCAATTTCCGCAGATTCTTGGCGTGATAGAGCATGAATGCCAGGACAAATTCTGAAATTGGAATTGCGTGAACTCCTGCCCCATTAGTGAGGATAATGTCCTTTTGTAAAAAAGTTGGTGTGAGGATGTGATTGACGCCAGCACTCGGTGACTGTTGCCAACGTAGTGCGGGTGCTGCTGTTAGTATTTTGTCAAGTGTAGAAGTTTTCAGGTAAAATCCGTTGACATAAACTTCTGCATCACTGACATCACCATCAAGATTGCCTTCACTATCGACCTGCACAACATTTATATCAGATGGTAGGTGTGGCTCAATATCAGCAATAAGATGATCGGGTAAAATTAGTTTTACCATTTGCTACTCTCCCATTCCATTTTGGATTTTGGACTTTCCTGCGGAACGCTACGCGTAGCTTGCTTCTGTGTTCGCGGAGCGTCTCGTAGAGAAGGAGTACGGCGTGAGCGTTCAGTCGAACGATTTGGGATTTTGGATTGTGCAACCAAATCGCCAGGAGCGCTCGCTATTCATAATCACCCATTACTCTATCAAAATTTGGTAGTTTTTGGGGATGATAGCGACTGCCAATAATTCTTCAGCCGAAGGATTTAGCGGGTGCTTACATCAAATGCGGCAAATCAGAAATAATTTTACAAAATTACTAGTTTTCACTACTTTTTTCTTTGGTCAACTGCTGTATTAATAATTGCACTCCCAAAGCCAACAAACCAATTGCTACTATTGCAAATATTACGCTTCCCAAAGCAACTACACCAACAACCAAAGTCCGAACAGCAGAAGAAATCTTCACCACCAATGGATTAATTGAATGGATAGGCTTAGTTGCAAAATTTGTGGCGATCGCAATCATCAGCGAATACACTGCAAATCCCATTCCTCCCGAAATCACCGCCCCAGTAAAACAGCGTAACGGACTCGTTGCCATCTGTTCTTTAGCATCTGTTTGTGGTGTAAGATTTTGGTCATTCATAACATTTTATATTTTAGATTTTAGATTGAAACATTAAGAATAATTATTGTCCTCAACTAATCGTCATTCAAATTGCGTCTTTATGGCGATTTAAACTATGCAACTTAAAAGTTCATCAACTTATTCCCTATCCTTCATTAACCATCAAGATTTATTTAAACTGAAGATGCCACCTGAATACCATGTGTAATTGTCCGAGTCACAAACAATTCTAAGTCTTGATCAAGAATTGCTTGCCTCACTTGCAGCTTAACTTCTTCTGCCTGCTGTTGAGACTTAAAAAGAGCAAATACTGTTGGCCCCGAACCAGACATCATTGTTCCTAAAACGCCTTCCTGATTTGCAAACACTTCTCGCAGTTGCAAGACTTGGGGATAAGCTGGCAATACCACGCGCTCCAAATCATTGTGCAGTTTTTGGGCAATTTCTCCTGCATCTTTATCCAGGATAGCTTTTACTATTACTCCTGAATGAACTGCACTAGTACGGGCTGCCAAGTTGTCGCTATCTCTAAGATAAGAATTACCAAACTGCTGTCTATAGGTTTTGTATGCCCAAGCGGTGGAAACTTCCAGGCTGCGGTATTTTGCCAACACTATATATATACTATCCAAACTTGGCAGCGGAGAAAGTTGCTCACCTCTACCTGTTGCGATCGCAGTTCCACCCGCGACACAAAATGGTACATCTGAACCAAGTGTGCCTCCTAACTCCTCTAATTCTGACTGAGTTAATCCCAACTTCCATAGTAAATCTATCCCCACCAACACAGCTGCTGCATTCGTCGAACCTCCAGCCAACCCAGCAGCTACAGGAATCTGCTTGTTGATAGTAATCTCCACGCCCCCATATTTAGCAAAGGCTTTAGGAAATTGCCTCACCATTAATTCTGCCGCGCGGTATGCTAGATTA
Source organism: Nostoc sp. S13 (assembly GCF_029379315.1). Classification (GTDB taxonomy): domain Bacteria; phylum Cyanobacteriota; class Cyanobacteriia; order Cyanobacteriales; family Nostocaceae; genus Nostoc. Next base: position 2,140 of record NZ_JAQYWQ010000067.1, on the reverse strand, counting down.
CTTTTATCTGTCGGTACTTGTGGGTGGTTGCAGTGAACACGTATGCTGTCAGTGCTGATGGAACACACATCAATTTGGTCTACAAGACCAATACTTTGAAGTATCATCGCTAACTCGTGATAGCCATCAGAGCGGTCGCTAATGATTTCCAGATACAAGTTGATTTTAGCAGGGGCAATTAAACTGTAGGAACGCATTTTGAAAGTTAGAAGTTAGGGGTTATGAGTTGCTAATTGTGAATGGCTAAATTTTGGGTTTTGAATCAAAGCAATCATCTACATATTCACTCTTAACTCCTCACTCCTGACTTTTAACTCCTAACTCATTTGCTAGGATTACCCATTGCTGAACGCTGAGGTCTTCGGCTCTGGCTTGGGGATTTATTTCTAATTGTTCCAGTAAGTGGCTCAGGCGATCGCGTTCCATAATAGATTGCAAATTATTTCGTAACATTTTGCGCTTGGCACCAAACCCCAACTTTAAGAAGTTCTCTAATCGTCCTGGGTTAAGTGCTGGTATTTCTATTTTTCGGGGACGCAATCGCACTACTGCTGAATCAACTTTTGGCGGTGGATGGAATGCGTCCGCTGGAACTGTGCAGATTAACTCACACTCAGCCAAATACTGTACCCGCACACTCAATGCCCCAAAGGCTCTTGATCCTGGTTTAGCATACAATCTTTCTGCGACTTCTTTTTGTACCAGCAACACTATTGAGTCAAATGGTTCAGGGTTAGGGTTGGCGATCGTACCCAGTAGTTTCTCAATAATTGGCCCTGTAATGTTGTAGGGGATATTGGCTACTACTTTATTTGGCTGTTGGAAATTGGGAAAGGCTACCAGGTAAGATGGTAAATCCAGAGTCAGAAAATCCCCTTGCAGCAGTAAAAAATTTTCAGTCTTACCAAGTTGCTTTGCCAATAGTTCGCATAAGTCGCGGTCTATTTCAACTGCAACCAGAGATTGCACTAAGGGTAATAAACGACGAGTCAGAATACCGGTTCCTGGCCCAATTTCCAGGACGCGTTCGCCCTTGGCGTTGGCGGAGCCATCGCTTTCTGTACACTCTGCTGCTTGAATAATTGCGTTGAGCGCCTTTTCACTTTTGAGCCAATGTTGAGCAAAGACCTTACGCGGTCGGATCATCTGTATTTCTTGCCTAGTCTAGTTTTTAGCTTTTTCTCAAAAATTCTAGTTAAAAAATCTGATTGGACAATTATCATGGTAATGCCTTCTTTGCCAGAGCCAATGCCAACCGCAAGGCTTCTCTACCAGAAGCTACGCGTAGGTTGCTTCCCGGTAGCAGTACGCCAACCCACTGAAATTTCTGGATTCATTGCGGTAATTTTTCTTTTTCCCATTTCCCGAAATTTTTTGCTCATAGTCTTGACAAAATTAGTACCTTATAAATTGTGAAATCCCTCTACAGCGCTAGACTCACTCTAACGGATCTTCATATAAGGGACTGCCTATCTTCTCTATATATAAGACGCTCCGCAAACGTCGGGGTAGCGAGCGTAGCCTCTTCGAGTACTCAAATGTCAATACAAGAAGCCTCACCCATAGCATTAAGAGTCTTAAACTGCAAGCTCTGCAACATTTCTGGCTTTTATATAATTAGTTTGGGCATTTTGATTCAGCATAAATCCCTTCACCAAGACTGGCTCCTAGCTTTTTCGATAATTATTACCATAATCATTCAATCTGCATGAGATCCCATTTATGGGCACTAACTAGCAACGTGCATTATTCACACAAGAAGGTTCACCAACTTCCTTTTCGCCTCTCTCGTGTTGCTTAACCCATTCACCTGAAAGTAATGCCAGTCAAAAGATTTGCTCTTTTAGAAAAAAAATAATTTTACCCCTTGACAAACTAGGGGATGACTAGTTACTCTAGTTGAGTGGAAAGGCGAAAGATGCCAACCACCGCTGAACCTAGAAAAACATAATACTTTGAAAGCTTAAGAAAAAAACCAATCCTCGTCAAAAGATTTTAGTTTTGGGATTTCCCAAAAAGATAATCGAATTTATAGATAGGATTCCGGGAAATATTTTTTTTCGGAGCCACAAACTCGAAACACAACAAAACGGAGAGTTTGATCCTGGCTCAGGATGAACGCTGGCGGTATGCTTAACAC
>NZ_JAQYWQ010000066.1 GCF_029379315.1 Nostoc sp. S13 | reverse complement strand
CACAAAATACCCAAGTGAATTCTGGCGACTGGCACCTTTATTCTGTTTGATAAATCAACAAAAATACAAGTCGATATTAAATGAAATTGGTAAAAGCGGGAGTTAAGGTGGTAAAGGATTTGGCTGTTTCTAATAAACTAAAATCCATTGGATGTTCTGATGAACCATGAAATTTCTAACGATTTGACTGAGAACAGTATAGAACCGGAGCTACTACGATCGCCAAAAAAGCGATCGCCAAGAAAGATTATTTTGGTAATTTTGGGCGTGATGGTGCTGGGTGGGCTGGTTTTTTTGGGTATCCATGCGGGTGCAGCTAAGACAGAGAAAACGGGAAAATCTGAGCGTAATAAACAGCAAGTGACACCTGTAACTGTGGCAATGGTGACACAAAAAACGGTTCCGATACAACTACAGGCGATTGGCAATGTGCAATCGGGTTCTACGGTATCGATTACGCCCGAAGCCAGTGGACGGATCATTGGAGTTTATTTCAAGAAAGGTCAAGATGTGAAAAAGGGACAACTTTTGTTTACCCTGGATAACCGATCGCAAGCTGCTGCAATCCAGCAAGCTCAAGGAACTGTCGCGAAAGACCAAGCGCAGGTACAACAAGCTAGAGCTACATTAACTAGAGACTTGGGTCAGGTAGACCAAGCTAGGGCGACTTTAATCAAAGACCAAGCCTTAGTGCGACAAGCCCAAGCAACTTTGGCCAAGGATCAAGCGCAAGCAGATTTTGCCCAAGGACAGAGCAATCGCTATGGTGCATTGTATAAGAAGGGCGCTATCAGTTTAGACCAAGCACAGCAATACGTTTCTAACAGCAAATCGGCTACAGCAACCCTACAAGCAGATCGAGAAGCGATCGCTAATGCTGAGGCAGTTTTGAAAAGCGATCGAGTGGCGCTGACTAATGCTGGCGCAGTTGTCAAGGGGGATCAAGCTGCGATCGCTAATGCTCAAGCCGTTGTCAGTTCTGACCAGGGAGCATTGGATAATACCAAAGTGCAATTGTCTTACGCCAAAATTTATGCGCCGATTGATGGTCGCGCTGGCAATATTCTGGTGACTCAAGGCAATGTGGTGCAAGCTAACAGCACGACTCCACTTGTTACCCTGACTCAAATTCGCCCGATTCAAGTTGCTTTTTCCATTCCTGAAACAAATCTGCCCCAGGTACAAAAGTATATGCAGAATGGCAAGCTGAAGGTAGATGTGACGTTTCCTGATAATCAAGCTCGTTCCATACCAGGTACTTTGTCTTTTGTCAATAATACGGTTGATAACACTACGGGAACAATTCAACTGATTGGCGATTTTGACAACACTCAGGGACACTTGTTTCCCGGTCAATTTGTGAATGCAACGCTAACGCTGACCGAAGAACCGAATGCTACGGTTGTTCCTTCCCAAGCCGTACAGAATGGCCCGGATGGACAGTTTGTGTTTGTAGTTAAGCCCGACATGACAGTACAAAACGTCCCAGTTACGGTCAGCAGCAGCATTGATGGGCTAGATGTGGTTCAGAAAGGGCCGCAACCAGGCGATAAAATTGTCACGGATGGTCAAGCTAATCTCGTTTCGGGTAGCAAAATCCGCATCAAAACAAGCGGCAATGATTCAAATACAGAGAAGTCAAGAAGAAATCATTCCCCGAAGTCAGGCGGAGGTGATTCATGAACCTCTCAGAACCATTTATCCGCCGCCCGATCATGACGACTCTGGTGATGGCGGCGATTTTAATCTTTGGTTTCATGAGTTATCGTTTGCTGCCAATCAGCGATTTACCAAGTGTGGATTATCCCACAATTCAGGTAAGTGCCGCCCGACCGGGAGCCAGCCCGGAAACAATGGCAGCATCGGTTGCCCGTCCCTTGGAGAAGCAATTTTCTAGTATTGCTGGACTCGATTCGCTTAACTCAACTAGCACTCTGGGCCAGACTCAAATTACCCTGCAATTTAACCTGAGTCGGAATATTGATGACGCGGCGCAGGATGTGCAAGCCGCCATATCGGGAGCATCGGGGCAAATTGCGACCGATTTACCCAATCCTCCCACTTACAGCAAGGTTAACCCCGCCGATCAACCGATTCTCTATCTTTACCTGGATTCTCCCACTCTGCCGCTTTCTCAGGTAGACAATTATGCTGAGACTTATCTGGCGCAAAAGCTATCTACAATCAATGGGGTGGCACAGGTAGCTGTCTACGGTTCCCAAAAGTATGCGGCTCGAATTCAACTTGATCCGCAGCAATTAGCAACGCGGCAAATTGGGCTAGATCAGGTGGCGACGGCGATTCAACAGGGTAACGTCGATTTACCTACCGGCAGCCTTTCGGGAAATCACAAGAATTTTACAGTCCAAACTAACGGGCAACTCCAAGATGCGGCTGCTTATCGTCAGTTGATTGTGTCTTATAAAGATGGAATGCCGATCTATCTCAATCAACTGGGGCGGATCATTGACAGTGTAGAAAATGACAAGTTAGCAAGCTGGTACAACAACACTCGCGCCATTATTCTCACCATTCAAAGACAGCCCGGAACTAATACGGTGCAAGTCGTAGACACGATTAAGAAATTACTCCCGAATTTGCGAGAGCAGATTCCGGCATCCGTGGAAATTGGGATTCTCTATGATGCATCTCAGTCAATTCGAGATTCAGTAGATGATGTCAGATTTACCTTGATTCTGACGATCGCTCTAGTTATCTTAGTAATTTTCCTCTTTTTGCGGAACCTCTCGGCGACGGTGATTCCCAGTTTGGCATTACCCGTTTCCCTGATTGGCACCTTTGCGGTGATGTATTTGCTGCACTACTCACTAGATAACCTGTCGCTGATGGCGTTGACCCTTTCTGTGGGCTTCGTAGTCGATGATGCGATCGTTATGCTAGAAAATATCGTCCGTCACATGGAAATGGGGGAACGTCCGCTAGAAGCGGCATTGAATGGGTCGAGAGAAATTGGTTTCACCATCCTATCAATGACCCTTTCCTTAGTTGCAGTCTTCATCCCGATGTTGTTTATGAGTGGAGTGCTGGGACGATTATTTCATGAATTTGCTGTGACGATCGCAGTGGCAATTCTCGTATCTGGTTTTGTGTCTTTGAGTCTGACTCCGATGTTGTGCAGCCGTTTTCTGCGTCCTGTGGATCATGCCCATCAAAGTCGGTTATATCAAGCTTCCGAATATGTATTTGATCGCTTCCTCGGTCTGTACGATTGGAGTCTCAAAAAAGTCTTAAAATATCACCTCACCACGATGATTTTATCTGGCTTTCTATTGCTAGTGACAGTTGGGCTGTTGGTGATCGTTCCCAAGGGCTTTATTCCTAGCGAAGATACCGGACAAATTACAGGCATTACCCAAGCAGCCCAGGATGCATCCTTCGATAATCTTGTTCAGCATCAGCAGACAGTTGCTAACCTGATCCGCCAAGACCCGAACGTGGATGCAGTTAACTCCAATATCGGGGCGGGAGCGAGTGGAAGTGGCGGTGGGGCAGCAGTTGCAGCTAATTCTGGGAGTTTGTTTATTCGCTTAAAACCGCGATCGCAGCGCCAACTTAGTGCCGACGAAATCGTGCAAAATTTGCGAATCAAACTCGCCACTGTTCCCGGCATCCAAGTATTCTTACAAAATCCTCCAGCGATTCCCATTGGCGCTCAACAAAGCACAGGACTTTATCAACTTGCCCTCCAGAGTTCTGATGTCAAACCCTTGCAGGAGTATGTTCCCCAACTTGTGATCAAGATGAAAACCTTGACAGAACTCCAGGATGTGAACAGCGATTTACAGTTTGCTTCCCAGATTCAAATTGACATTGACCGCGATAAAGCCTCAACTTATGGGATTACCGCCGAGCAAATCGAAAATACCTTGAGAAGTGCCTACGGTTCCTACCAAGTATCAACCATCTATGCAGCGACCAATGAATATCAGGTGATTCTGGAATTAGCACCCCAGTATCAGGAGGATATTAATGCTTTGTTGACATTATACATTAACTCCAGTACAGGAGTGGCAGTTCCTCTGAAGACATTCGCCAAACTATCTCAGGGAGTCAGCCCGTTAATGGTCAATCATAACGGTCGGATGAACGCCGCCACTATTTCCTTTAACCTCGCCCCAGGTGTGTCCTTGGGAAATGCCAATGAAGAGATTGAAAAACTGATTAATCAGGTGATTCCTGCGAGTATTAGCACGAACTTTCAGGGTGCAAGCCAGGTATTTCAAAGTTCACTGCCGAGTTTGGGTTTACTGTTAGCGATCGCCGTTTTAGTAATTTATCTGATCCTGGGTGTTCTCTATGAGGATTTCATTCACCCGATTACGATTCTTTCCGGTTTGCCTTCAGCAGGTTTTGGCGCATTGTTAACGCTGATCATATTCCATGTCGAACTGAATGTTTACTCCTTCATCGGCATAATTCTCTTGGTGGGCATCGTCAAGAAAAACGGGATTATGATGGTGGACTTTGCCATCGAAGCCCAGCGAAATGAAGGGAAAAAGCCCTCTGAGGCGATTTATCAAGCCTGCTTGGTGCGCTTCCGCCCGATTATGATGACAACGATGGCAGCATTAATGGGAACTTTACCGATCGCGATCGGGTTTGGGGCTGGTTCAGAATCCCGTCGTCCTCTGGGTATTGCAGTTGTGGGCGGACTGGTGTTTTCTCAGATATTGACCCTGTATTTAACTCCTGTGTTCTTTATATATATGGAATCATGGCGGAAAAAGCTCAGTCAAGTTAAGTTCCGTCGGGTATTTTCATTTTCAGGCGGGCGATCGTGATATCCAATTTTTTAAACGAACCGCAACGCGCTGCCTCTCCTTTGCGACGGCAGTCGCTCATGGGGGAGACCACGCCAGATGCTTCAAGTCGGCGAAGCCGCCGCCAGGTGCTTCAAGTCGGCGGAGCCGCCCAACGCACTGGCTCCCCAACGCACTGGCTCCCCAAGACCGCGCTGCCTCTCCTTTGCGGTTCGTTTGAAAAAATTGAATTTGAAAAACACTTAAGCCTTAACCCAAGCGTATTGCTATTTAGCGATCGCATCCCCATCACATTTCTGGGAGAACAAAACCCATGAACCTTTCAGAACTCTTCATCCGTCGTCCGGTCATGACCACCTTGGTCATGATGGGTATCCTCATCTTCGGTCTGATGAGTTATGTACTGTTACCCATCAGTGCCCTGCCTAACGTTGAATATCCTTTTATATCTGTCTCTGCTAGTCTCCCTGGTGCCACACCCGAAACAATGGCATCTTCGGTCGCCGCACCCCTAGAAAGACAGTTTACCGAAATTGCCGGACTTAATTCATTCAATTCCACCAGTTCAACTGGTAGCACCAACATCTCCCTACAATTCGACTTTAGCCGCAGAGTGGAAGATGCCGCCAAAGATGTGCAGGGGGCTATCTCAGCCGCCGCCGGACAACTGCCCGCCGGAATGCCTCACCCGCCCACCTACCGCAAAGTTAACCCGTCTGTCTCACCGATTCTCTTCCTCTATATGTATTCTGAGACACAGCCAATCTCGACAGTAGATGAATACGCAGAGGTAACAGTTGGTCAGCCAATCTCGATGATTAATGGTGTTGCTCAGGTACAGGTTTTTGGTCAACAGCAATATGCAGTCCGCGTCCAGCTTGACCCGCGAGAGTTGGCATCGAGGGGAATTGGTCTAACTCAGGTGAAAACTGCAATTCAACAGGGAAATGTCAACTTGCCAACCGGCACTCTCTCAGGCAGTTACAAAAGTTATACAATTCAGGCGAACGGTCAACTCACCGATGCTGCCGGCTATCGCCAGTTGATTGTAACTTACAAAAATGGTGCGCCCGTGCGGCTTCAGGATTTGGGAGAGGTGATTGATAGTGAACAAAACGTCAAAGTCTCAAATTTGTATAGCGATCGCAAGGTGACAAACCGCCATTCAGTTGTTCTCGCCGTGCAGCCGCAACCGGGTGCTAACACTGTAAATATCGTTGATGCCATCCAGGAACTTTTACCTACGCTCCGCGAACAAGTTCCCAAATCCATTGAGATGGGGATTATGTACGATCGCTCCCAAACCATCCGAGCCTCAGTTAACGATGTAAAGTTTACCTTGGTTCTCTCGGTTTGTCTAGTTATCTTGGTGATTTTCTTATTCTTGCGTGACATCACTGCAACGCTGATTCCCAGTTTGGCGCTACCTGTAGCGATCATTGGCACTTTTGCCGTGATGTATTTGTCGGGCTTCTCCCTAGACAACATCTCACTCATGGCGTTGACCCTCTCCGTAGGCTTTGTCGTGGATGATGCGATCGTGGTGTTGGAAAATGTCGTCCGTTATCGGGAAATGGGCGAATCTCCCTTAGACGCAGCATTGAAGGGATCAAAGGAAATCAGCTTCACCATTTTGTCAATGACCCTCTCCCTAGTGGCGGTGTTCATCCCGATCATGTTTATGAGTGGAATAATCGGTAAATTATTTCATGAATTTGCCGTAACGATCGCAGTGGCAATTTTGGTTTCGGGTTTTGTTTCCCTCAGTCTCACCCCCATGTTGTGCAGTCGTTTCTTAAGTTCATCCCATCAGCAAAGACCAAATCGGCTCTATCAATTCTTAGAAGGGGGATTTGATTTCCTACTGCGGGGATATGATTGGACGCTCAAGCCCATCTTAAAATTCCGCCTAATGACGCTGATTGGTTCTGGTATTCTGCTGCTAATGACCATCTATCTGTTCGTCATCGTTCCCAAAGGATTTATTCCTACGGAAGACACCGGACAATTAATGGCGAACACGAAAGCCGCGCAAGATATTTCCTTTGATGATATGCGGCGTCACCAGCAAACGGTTGTTGATATCATTCGTAAAGACCCCAACATTGAAGCAGTTGACTCGATTGTGGGTGCAAGTGGCCCGAACGGTTCAGTCAATGGCGGGCGAATTACGATTCGGCTAAAACCACGTTCTCAACGTCAACTCAGTGCTGACCAAATCATTCAAGAACTAACTCCCAAGTTGAGACGTACAACTGGGATTAAGACATTTCTCCGCTCTCCGCCAGCTATTCCCATCGGTGGTCAACAAACTAATTCTACTTATCAGTTCACCTTGCAGAGTTTGAATTTGCAAGACCTGCGCCAATACGTTCCTAAACTTGTAGATAAAGTCAAAATTCTACCAGGACTCCGGGACGTTGACAGCGATTTACAACTCAGCACTCCTCAAATCCAAGTCCAATTTGACCACAACAAAGCTGCAACCCTGGGGATTACCGCCCAACAAGTTGAACAAACCCTCAGCGCCGCTTATGGTTCCAGCCAGGTTTCTACTATCTATACCCCAAATGACCAATTTTATGTAATCTTAGAAGTTAAACCGGAATTTCAGCAAGATCCCAGCGCCCTATCGATGCTCTATGTGCAATCGAGTACAGGAAAACTGGTTCCTTTGAGTGCGATCGCTAATATCACCCAGAATGTCGGCCCACTTACCGTTGCTCACGTTGGTCAACTCCCCTCTGCGACTATCTCTTTTGACACGCTACCAGGAACCTCTCTAAGTCAGGCTACAGATGCGATCAAGCAAGCAGCCAGTGAGGTGCTACCTTCAACAATTACCACCAGTTTTCAGGGTTCAGCCCAAACCTTCCAACAGTCCTTCAATGATTTAGGTGCGCTGTTGTTGGTGTCTATTGTAGTAATCTATCTGATTCTCGGAATTCTCTATGAGGATTTCATTCACCCAATCACCATTCTTTCCGGTCTGCCTTCGGCGGGTTTTGGCGCATTACTGACGCTGCTGATTTTCCAGGTTGATTTAAATCTTTACTCTTTCATCGGCATCATCCTGCTAGTGGGCATTGTCAAGAAAAACGGGATTATGCTGGTGGACTTTGCGATTGAAGCGCAGCGAAAGGAAGGCAAAAATTCCTTTGATGCCATCTATGCCGCTTGCTTAACTCGCTTCCGCCCGATTATGATGACGACGATGGCAGCTTTAATTGGGACATTGCCCATTGCTTTGGGGACGGGGGTAGGTTCAGAAGCGCGTCGTCCTTTGGGGATTGCGATCGTTGGTGGATTATTATTCTCTCAGATATTGACTCTCTATCTGACTCCAGTGTTTTACATTTACATGGAGGGATTGCGGAAAAACCTTGGCCAACCTAAGTTTAAGTTTTCCCGATTTTTCTTCAAAAAACCCAAGGTCAGCTGAGAATACTGATTATCAAAGGGCATTAGCTTAAGTTCCCATGAGAGGATTTTGTTAGTGGAAACTAAAAGGTTGTCCCATATCCGAGAAGGCATGTATCACAAAGTTCACTTTAAAAAGGTTAAGACAAATAGATGCTTAACCAAAAATTTAATAGAGTTAGCTCTGCTTGCCTTTCCGTCATCTCAAAATATTTGACAGGGCTGGGATTAGCTTCACTTTCTAAATAAGATAAATCATAACCTAAATCAACAAATCCTAGATGTCTATAAAAATTTTCAGCCTCTTCTAGAGAATGCAATCCAACCCTACCCTCAAAACCTAATTCAATACTCCGCGAGATTCCAAAGACAACCAGACTACTTCCGACACCCTTATACCTTCTATTTTCTTCCAAAAATATGCGATTCCAAGGAGCCACATTTACTAGGTTTAAATAAACTAATTTTTCAGTTGACTTTAGGCTAGAGGCACATCTATTAAAACTTAGAACTATTATCCCTTGAAGATTGTTCTCGCAGGTCAAAACATATACTTCATAAATATTAGGCTGATTCAAGTACTTAGTTATATTAAAGTTTTGATCCAAAGCACTCTGAGATGAAAGCTGTGGTTTCCATATCAATTCAATTTCTTCAATATGCTTGTCAGAGATTGGCGTAATCAGCGCTTCGACAGATTCATTTGCGCTGATATCGAATATTTGAAAGATTTCGTTTAATAGCATCAGTCAATTCATTCTCTGATAAAAGAGATACTACCTTAATTGATGTGCCTTTGACAATATTCAAATTTTAAGATTATAGAACTTCAGCCATCATTATGGAGGGTGTTTTTTTGTGTTTCAGTCCCCGTGAGGGGATTTTGTTAATAGAAACTGCCTAATTCCCAATTTCTCAAAGTTCCAGGATTGTTTCAGTCCCCGTGAGGGGATTTTGTTAATGGAAACACCAAAGAAAGTTATACAACAGACAAATCACCCTCAAGATAGTTTCAGTCCCCGTGAGGGGATTTTGTTAATGGAAACTTAATTAAAGCAGTTGATGCAAAGAGGTCAGTCTTTTAGTTTCAGTCCCCGTGAGGGGATTTTGTTAATGGAAACCATTAATAAGTGCTTGGTCTGTTGAATGTGTAGTTTGTTTCAGTCCCCGTGAGGGGATTTTGTTAATGGAAACTTATAGCAGTTTTACTCTTAGAAGATAAATTATCTAGTTTCAGTCCCCGTGAGGGAATTTTGTTAATCGAAACATCCATTGTTTAGCTTGTTTGTCAACAGCTACAGGCTCTTTAAGTTTCAGTCCCCGTGAGGGGATTTTGTTAATGGAAACCTTTGAATAGAATTAAACGGGAAATAGCAAGCTATAGTTTCAGTCCCCGTGAGGGGATTTTGTGAATGGAAACCGCTCGGTGCTGAAACCTAACGAGAGCAAGCTTCCTGGGAATGGTTTTGGCAGGTCGAAAATTTTGGTCATTTTCAGCCTGCCTTATTGCAAGTCATTTGCAACTTCCTGCATTTATGAAAGGCTGTAGTTATTGATTTGTCAAGGTTCTGGCGATTTTGGCACATACCCCAGGGTTTTAGCCCCCGCTTCGACTTGCCAAATATCAAGCTGATACACCAATCATAAAACTATTGTTTGCTTTTATCGAGGAATTTCGGAACTGTATGTAATTGTTCGGTTAATTACGTCGACATCAAGTACATACAATCCTATCAAATCCTCTTCAAGTTTAACCCGTTTTTCGATCTTACAGCAATTTGAGCTACTTTTTGAACAAGAGCGATCGCTCACTCATTTGCCGTAGTTGAGGTGTAAACGTTACTGTGGGTTAGTTCAATTTTGGAATTTCCCATATTCTAATTCTTTGAGGTTCACGGGATGATGTATCGCTTTTTCCTTGGCAACATATCCAAAATTAGCAAAGTCAGTAAAATAGCCATCTATTCCTAACTTAATGAACTGTTCAAACTCAAGAAGTGGTTGCCCGTGGTAGTCAGGGGAGAGAAAATATGAATCGCTGCGGAAGGTGTAAGGATGGAGTAGCAAGCCAGCATTATGAGCATCAGTAACTAAGGAAGTTGGCTGTCCGAGGAACTTATCGGCATCACTTATCTGTCCATCTCCATTAATATCAATCGGTTGACCTTGCTTATTCAATCGTGCAGAGGCAGGGACAATTAGCCGTTTGTCAGGGCCAATTCCTGTTGCATAAGTTTTAACTTGGGTCAATCCTTTAGGAGTGATCAGATCAGCGTAGGTTTGAGCAACCTTGTGGTAAACAAAGTCATAAGGAGCGCCACTGCTATCAATTAACTGAATCAGAGGAATATCGACTCCAGCAGCTGGCATGATCTTATTTTTTAATTCTTTCAGATTAGAGACTTCAAAAGATTGAATAAAAATGCGATCGCGATTGGTGTAGCCGTTCGCAACCAAGCGATTAATCAGAAGTTGTGAAGTATTAACATGGATAGGAGTGCCATCTAAATATTTACCAGCTTCAGCAAAATATGTCGGGTGCTTGGTTTCGGGATAGATACCAATTTTCCGACCAGTTTTTGCTTCACTGCGTTTGGCAAGGTTGATAACTTCATCAAAAGTAGGGATTTGAAACACACCATTATACTTAGTGTTCTGAGGACGAATCTTAGGAAGGCGCTCGATTGCCCGCAGTTTCTTAATCTCAGCTAAAGTAAAGTCTTCTGCAAACCAACCTGTAACACTATTCCCGTCAAGGACTTTGGTTGTTAGACGTTTAGCAAATTCTGAAACATCGGCAACATTTGTTGTGGCTTCTAGGATAGTAGGTTTCCCATGATCATCGTAAATAATCTTGCCATTGTTATCTGTTTTCACTGTTGCCAATAGAGGTTCGTGGCGAACAATCAGGACTCCATCCTTAGTTAGTACCAAATCAGGTTCAATGTAGTCTGCACCAAATTCAATTCCTAAGTTGTGAGAACCAATCAGATCACCTCCGAAATCTCCCACCGTATGTTCGGGACGATAACCAGTTCCACCGCCGCGATGACCGATTACTATCGGAGGTTGTCCGTAGAGAGTATTTAGCTTAGGAAGCTTTGGGTTGAGGCTGTCAATAGCCTGAACAAAATTCATACTGCCTAGAATGACTGAAATAGATAATGCTAGAAAAAAGCAGAGAAATAATATATAACCTTTGAGCCGAAGCATATCTCAAACCTCACAAATCTATGCTTTATAGTTTGAGAGTTCGAGGTTAAAACAAGATTTACGATAGTTTAACAAATTTTATATTTTAAATTTTGGAAACTTGATTTCTCGTTTTGTGGCACAGAGAAGCAAGCTACGCTTTTAGCATCTCGTAGAGAGCGTCATTACGAATTACGAATTCCGCCTTGCGATACCAGTATACTTTACGACTTTTCAAACATCCTCCGAGAGCAAGCTAATTTAAATGCGAGAATAAATCTAAAATCTAAAATAAAATCCAGAGCCAGTCACTTGATTGCTCTCTTCAATCTAAAATCTAAAATCTAAAATCCAAAATTGTGTGATTCCCCTCTCCGCTATGCCTAACGCCAGGCTGACGCTAACGGAGAGGGTTTGGGGATAAGGTTATGCCGGATAAATCCGCAATCTTCTATTTGGTTCTTCACCAAAACTATGCGACTTGAGGCGATAATGTTCTACCAACTCATGTTGCATTTTGCGGACTTGGGGAGAACGCGGCAATAACTCGACTGGCTGTCCTTTCGGAATCACAATTTGCTCAACAGCAAGTCTAGCTTCTTCCAAGGCATCCATCTCATCATCGCTACCATTGTGCAAAAACAGTTGCAGTTCACGGTCATCGGCCATATCCGGGTCGTCGATGTTCAGCAACCGCCGCAAACCACGGGTAATTTGGGGAATGGTGCTGGACTTAATCATGTGGATCGGTACATGACGCGCTTTGGCCATTTGGCGTAATTTGGCGTGGTTTTTGACGTGCGATCGCAGTGCTAAAATTGCATCAGCACTATCTATGTCTTTTGTCAATACCACGGGTAAAGTTAGCACACTAATTACCTGTTCCAGTTGGTGGCGGCTAACGCCATAAGGATAAACGTGCAATGGCAAATCTTCACCATTCGGCCCTGGCACTCTTGTAGCAGCATCCAAATCAATGCTTTCAGAATAATTGAAGGATTCATCCAGCAAGCGATCGAACTCACTGCGTCCAGTCACCCGCTCTACTGGCAATTGCGGCAGTGCTACCATTTGTCCAGATGAACGCCAACCGTTAGAGCCATTAGACGGTCGCGCCGGTGGGAAAGATTCTTCCACTGTCCCTAAATGTCCACCGCGACCGTTGACAACAGCTAACTGCCTTGTAACAGCGACTTTGCCATGATCATCAACGGTTCTCGTTTGTGGGGTAGCCTGACGCCCGCGCAGCAGACTATCTACTGAGTCAGCAACACTTTCGTGTACTGTCCAGCGTTGGCGTTCCAACATTTCCACCGCAATTTCAAAGGTAGGCGGGGCTTTACGCTCCAAAACAGTCTTTTGAGAGCCTCGGCGTCTGGCTTCGTCGTCTCCTAGCGTCACAGCTTGGATACCCCCAACTAAATCAGCCAAGGTGGGGTTTTTAATTAGATTTTCGATCTGATTCCCGTGGGCAGTACCCACCAACTGTACACCCCGTTCCGCAATGGTACGAGCCGCTAAAGCTTCTAGTTCCGTGCCAATTTCATCAATGACAATGACTTCTGGCATATGGTTTTCCACTGCCTCAATCATCACCTGATGTTGTTGATTTGGATGAGCCACTTGCATCCGCCGAGCGCGACCAATGGCGGGGTGAGCAACATCACCATCCCCAGCGATTTCGTTGGAGGTGTCAATAATCACTACTCGTTTATGCAGATCATCCGCCAAAACACGGGCAATTTCCCGTAAGGCAGTAGTTTTGCCCACGCCTGGACGCCCCAGCATGAGAATCGATTTACCAGTTTCTACCAAATCGCGGATCATGCCAATGGTTCCGAATACCGCCCGACCAACGCGACAGGTCAAGCCAATAACCTTACCCGTGCGGTTGCGAATAGCGCTGATCCGATGCAAAGTTTGCTCAATTCCTGCCCGATTATCTCCGCCAAAGATTCCGACTCGTTGAATGCAATCATCTATCTGTTCTTGAGTAACGGGTACTTCGCTCAGATACTCAGCTTGATTGGGAAAGCGAGCCTCTGGGCGACGACCCAAATCCAAGACCACTTCTACTAAACTATCTCGTTTGGGATGATTCTCTAGTGCTTGTCGCAGGTCTTGGGGCAAAATGTCTAATAACTTTTGGAGATCGTCTGTAATCGTCATGCTTTCTATGGTGACGTTTTTAGAGATAGCGAGGACATTTACGTACAGGAGAACCCACCGTGGGTAATTTTCCTTAACGAGCGATTAACGCTCCTGCTGTGACTTGATCTGGGAAACCAGAGAATGGGCAAGTTCTACAGCTTGCCAAAGTAATACGTCATCTTCTTCTAGGCGAACAGTTGCCTTTACATTGGTGTTACTTACCTCCTTATTCTCTAACTGTTCGAGAATTGGTGACAGCAGTACACGGGCGTAGCTACCGTAGGCGACCCCGGAAATTTTGGATTTTGGACTTTCCTGCGGAACGCTACGCGCAGCTTGCTTCTCCAAAGGAGTACGGCTACGCTCAGTCGAACGATTTTGGATTTTTGATTGTGGATTGGCGTCTTCTAATCCAAAATCTAAAATCGGCAATCTAAAATCGTTGAGTAGTCCCATTGCCTTTAACTTAGCAACGGTATAGCTATTAGTGCCGCCTGCTAACTGCACATATCCCGGTAACTTAGCTGCCAAAACTTTTTGCCCTAATTTCACCGCCGCTAAAGTAGTGCCATCGCCAATATCACCACTCATCGGACGACCGTCGGTTTGCCAAATTAAAGCACTGTTGAGCGGGGTAATCAGTTCATATACTGCTCTTAGGTAGTCAGTCATCCCCTCGCCATCGGGACAACTGATAGCTAGTAACTTTAGTTGATCGGCCCACGGTGAAATTGCTTGCCATAATTGCTCAAATTCTGCCAACCGCCCGACTTTTGTATGGATTTCTACGGCATCTACTCCCGTTGACATTACCAATGGCGCGATCGCTCCCGGCGTTGACATATAGGAACTTGTATAAATTATATCATAGGGACAAACTGGTATACAACGACCGCAGCCATAACACTTTTGTGATAATACTCCCGAAAAGTCTTCTTTTATACTGTTAAACACGATTGCTTGTGCCGGACAAATCCGTTCACAGGGTCTAGGGCAGTCTGTAGGACACTTAGTAGGATTAAATTCTGCTTTCCGAAAATGTGGGTCTTCTCCATCGTTCAAGCTGACCATCAAAAAGGGTGAGTTGCCTTTGTAGTCAAAGCCTCGCTTTTGGGCTTCCCTAGCAAGAGTTCTGGCTACTTGTAGCGCTGCTTGCGCCGATGCAATCACTGCTGGATCAGCTGCGACATCTATGCAGTCAGCGCCCGCCAAAGTATAGGCTAACGTTAAATTTCTGACTGCCGGCAAATGCTGGAAGCTGGCTCCGCAGATGAGCTTGAACCAGTGACCTTGTTTGAGAGATTGTAAAGGGGCGAACAAATCAGTCACTATTCTATTATGCGTTTATGCGACTAAAAATAGTAGTCTGTAATCAAGAAAAAATCCGGATTTCCTAATTAAGGGGCTTTCAAGGCGATCGCTCCTGCTGCTTAAGGGGAGTTTGTCGGCGATGAAGTTGATGTTTTAGGCGCAAATAACCAAATAACAACAATCGATTTTTTACTTGAGCCTGTCAGAGTAATTATTGACACAAGCGGTTAATCAACAGTTAAACTCAAGGCATGATCAAAATTCAACAGTAATTTATGCCAGCGTTGGACATTTTCCATGATGTAGTAAAACGCGCTTTAGAGAAAGATGGTTGGCTGATCACCATCCTACGTTTTGGTGGATTGGATATGTACATAGACCTTGGTGCAGGGAAAATTCTAGCAGCCGAACGAGACGAAGAAAAAATTGCTGTTGAAGTCAAAAGTTTTGTTAGTCCATTTGCTACAACAGAATTTAGTACTGCTTTGGGACAGTTTCTCAAATACCAACTGGCACTTGAAGAAAAACAACCCCAGAGAGTACTATATTTAGCAGTTCCTTTTGATACATATCGTTCCTTTTTCACTTTAGAACTGCCGCGGCTTGTTAATCCAACGTTACCAAGTTCGACTGATTATTTTCGACCCAGAAGAGGAGATGGTCGTCAAATGGCAAAAGTAGAACAATACCGTCAAATAATTCAAGAATTGTTACAGGCTTAAAGTCAAATTAAATCTGGTAACGAAGAAGTCGAAGCCGAAGTAATTTTTGATAACGAGCGGGATCGCTATCAACTTGTTCATGCAGGCTGGTCAAACAAACGCCGTGTATATGGCTGTGTTTTACATCTAGATATTAAAAACGAAAAAATTTGGATTCAGCACGATGGTACTGAAGGAGGTATTGCCAATGAGCTTAATAATCGAGGTATACGTAAACAAGATATTGTCTTGGCTTTTCATTCCCCCTTCAAACGACAATTTACCGAGTTCGCTGTTGGCTAAATTTCTACATATTTAACGTGAGTTTGACGGGTTGATTTAGGTACAAAAAAAGGCTAAGACTAGGATTAGAAGAAAAATTCCAGGATGTCTCAGCGATGGAAAGTATAGAAACGAGATGTTCTCAACTAAGGCTTAACGTGAGTTCGACAAGTTTTATTTGACCTCTCAAGAGCAGCCCCTCTCCGATGCGGAGAGGGGAGCAAAAAGCTGAATTTTTCGTTGCTCCTCCTTTCCGTTTCCCAGAGGGAGGCTGTCCGGGAGAGGTTCATCGAACTCACGTTAAGGCTTAGGTTATTCTATGGGAATTTCGATCGCAAACTCTGCTCCTTGCCCAACAGATGAGGTACAGGTAATATTTCCTCGGTGTTTTTGCACGATAATCTGATAGCTAATGGATAATCCTAGCCCACTACCTTTGCCCACAGGTTTTGTCGTAAAAAATGGGTCAAATAAACGCGATCGCAACGACTCTTCTATACCAGTGCCATTATCAGCGATCGCAATTTTGACCATATTCAAGTCTGTCACCTCTGTATGAATCCGAATTTGGGGAGTCGGGAGTGGGGAGTCGGGAGTAGAAGATTGATTCCCCACTCCCTCTTCTATTGCATCAATAGCATTATTTAACAGATGCATAAATACTTGGTTTAGTTCACTTGCATAACAAGTGACTAGAGGCAAATTCCCATAATCTTTCACTATAACAATTGCGGGACGCTCTACTGCTTCTTTGAGTCGATGTTGTAACATCACCAAAGTGTTTTCAATGTCTTCATGGATATTTACCGGCTTCATCTCTGCTTCATCATGCCGAGAAAAGTGTTGTAGCGCCAGTACAATTTCCCGAATGCGATCAGATCCTCTATACATTGCACCTATCAGGTTTTGCAGATCCTTAATGATAAAATTCAGGTCTATATTTTTGGCTATTTGCTGAATTTTTGGCGTGGGTTTGGGATATTCCTGTTGATAGACCTCAATCATCTCTACTAGGTCTTGCACATATTGACCAGCATATTGGAGGTTCCCATAAATAAAACTGATCGGATTATTAATCTCATGAGCCAGCCCAGCCACTAACTGCCCCAGCGCCACCATCTTTTCGTTCTGAATCTGTTTAACTTGGGCGACTTTCAAGTTGTCAAGAGCCTCTTGGAGTAAAAAGTTTTTTTCTTGCAGCTTAACTTGGAGCAAACGTAAATTAATTTGATTTTCAATTCGCAACACAACCTCTGCGCCATGAAAAGGTTTTGAAATATAGTCTACACCACCAACATCAAAGGCTTTTACCTTATCTACAACATCATCCAGGGCGCTAATAAAAATTACTGGGACTTCACAAGTTTTATGATCAGCTTTCAGTTGTTGACAAACTTGATAGCCATTCATATCTGGCATATTGATATCCAGCAAAATCACATCTGGCAAAACCATTTGACACGCAGTCAGTGCCATTTTACCGTTTAAGGCTTTGCGAACTTCAAAACCTTGTGCCGTCAACATCGCCGATAAAAGCCGCAAATTATCTGGGGTATCATCGACTACCAAAATATTTCTTTTATGATGGTTAGTTTGATTAAAATGCATTATTATCAAAAGCTAGGCGGATGATTATTGAGAATAGTAAATGCTTCTTGGAAATTACCCGGAAATTTGTTGACCAATTTCACCGAAATACTTATATTTATAGTTTAACTCCCACGGTGCCTAACAGACCCTACAGCTACAGCTACAGCTACAGCTACAGTGATTTTATAGCGTTTCCTAAGCAACTGAAGTACACGCAAATCTTGTTTACCAAGGTTATACCATTTCTTTGTGAGGCTGCGCTAAACCCTTTTAACTTCTTTCTTTCTTTCTTTGTGTCCTTTGCGTCCTTCTCCCAAGGGGAGACGCTAACGCGAATGCGGTTCGTTTTTCTTTCTTGTACTTAAATATGGTTTAGCGCATCTTCATACAAAATTGGTATTAGTAGCTTTAAAAACCTACCCCACCAGGTCGGGAACCGCGATATATTTAATTAAACCCACCTACTCAACAGCAGTATAGTAGATATAGTGGTTTCCATCTGCATGAAGTACAGATCAAAACCTTGCCTCCAATCCGTCTATTAACTCACGAAGAGGGAAGATAAAGCACAGCTTTATCGGTGTGAGATTAAGCTCTATCTCATTCTTATTAATAAACGCCATAGCACGCGCAGATTATCTAGACGAGTGTCAACTAATGAAATTTTTTCCACATACTATTTGATAGCTACCATTGAGGTGCTGCGGCAAGCAACTTAAGAACCAATTGTTGTTCTATGGGTTTAGAAAACAGATATCCTTGAGCAAAATTACAGTTTAAACTTCTCAATTGGGCTAACTGTTCTTGTGTTTCGACACCTTCAGCGATCGCACTCATCCCCATTGAGTTGGCAATACTAATCATTGCTGGTACTAACCCCATATTCTCTTTGTTATCCTGCATACGTTTGACGAAAGATTGATCAATTTTAAGTGCATTGAAAGGAAAGCTGTGCAAGTAACTCAATGAGGAATATCCTGTACCAAAGTCATCCATAATCAACTTGATTTCTCGCTGTTTTAGTTGTTGAAGAATTATTTTAATCGCATTAGTATTTTCCATAATTACACTTTCGGTAATTTCTAATTCTAAGTACGCAGGATTTATTTTATTTTCATAAATTATTCGGTCAATTTGTTCTACAAAATTAGGCTGCGAAAATAACCTTGCACTCAAATTGACACTCATAGTTAGCGGTTCTGGCATCACTAGATGATGTTGCCAGATGCTTAGTTGATGACAAGCTGACTGTAATACCCAAGTATTGATGGCATTAATCAAACCTATTTCTTCTGCCAGAGGAATAAATTCTATGGGATAAACCAGACCGCGAATCGGATGTTGCCAGCGCACCAAGGCTTCAAATCCAGAAATTCTGCCTGTAGTCAGGGAAACAATTGGCTGATAGTAAACGAGGAATTCTTGCCTTTCAACAGCCCTTCGCAGGTCATTTTCTAACTCTAAAAGCTGAATAGCTTCTTGATGCATCGCTGGATTAAAAACGTGAGATTTGCCTCTTCCTTGAGCCTTAGACCGATACATTGCCGTATCAGCATCCCGCAGTAAATACTCTGGGCGATCGTAATCCTTATTGCCCCAACTAATACCAATACTGGCATTCATAAATACTTCATATCTTGACAGTTTAAAAGCAAGTGATAGCTGTTGCAGAATCCGTTCAGAAACTTGGATTGCTATATTAATATCTGTAATATTTTCTAGGAGAATTCCAAATTCGTCACCGCCCAATCGTGCTAGAGTATCAATAGGTATCAAACATCCTTGCAGGCGGTGAGCGATAGCTATCAGCAATTCATCTCCCACCGAATGACCAAGAGAATCATTGATAAGTTTGAAGCGATCGCAGTCCAAAAAAAGTACCGCAAACTGATAACTAGATTCTTGCTTGGTACGATTTAGAGCATTTTCTAGTCGCTTGATAAACAAAACTCGGTTTGGTAATCCAGTCAGTGAATCATGGAGTGCTATATCTAGCAGTTTACTTTGCAATTTCTGGCGGGAAGTTATTTCTTGTTGGAGTTTTTGTAGAGTTTTTTCTAGTTCGCCAGTTCGCTGTTTTACCCGATGTTCCAGTTCCACATTTAATTTCAATATTTCTAATTGCGCCGACCTCAATGCCAGTTGATTTTGCACGCGCACTAAAACTTCTTGAAACTCAAAAGGTTTGGTGATGTAGTCTACACCACCTACCCTAAAAGCTTTAACTTTGTCAAAAACATCATCTAAAGCGCTTATAAAAATCACCGGAATATCAGCTGTTAGCTTCCAAGCTTTAAAAGTGTGACAAATTTCATAGCCATCTACTTCTGGCATCATAATGTCGAGTAATATCAAATCTGGTAATAATGTTTGAGTTGCTGTCAGTGCCATTTGCCAGTTCAAGGCTTTACGAACGTTATACCCATCCCTTGTCAATATGGAGGATAAAACCCGGAGGTTGTCCGCCATATCGTCAATGATCAAAATATCTTTTTTATTACGGTTTAAAGGCTCGTAATTCATTTTACGTTTGTTATAGTCAATTCGATGATTTTCTCAAACTGGTAGTTATTTGCTAAATCCCGGAGAGCTTGGAAAAGTTGAGGATTATCTGATGGAATTTGCTTAATTAACTCTAAAATCAGTTCATCGCTACAGCTGGCTGCGGCATAGTAGATCTGTTGGAGCCACTCAGGTGACATTTGTGATAAACGGCTCAGGAGTTCGGCAACACTGAGAAACATCTGTGTAGGTTGATCAACAATTGCACCTTGTGTGATTTCTAGTTGGTTGGTATACTTTACGCCCAGATGTTGGCTCAGTTTTTCCAATAGTACTTCCTGTGTGAATGGCTTGCGAATAAAATCATCGCAGCCAATGGACAAAATTTTCTGGCGTTCTTCCTCAAAGGCGCTAGCAGTTAGGGCAATAATCATCGTGTGTGTATTGCAGCAGCCCTGTGTTACCCCAGAGAAGTCGCAAGGGAGAGCCAGATCTGTTGGCGCAGTTGCTATAACTTTGGGAACTTTGGCAACACAGAGCTGCCTCAACGCAGGCTTGCCCCCATGCCCTATACTTCTCTGCGAAAGGCTGCGCCAACGGCAACCCTCAGTACAAGTGCCCCATTCCCCATCCTGAATTGCTCTAGCTTTAATAATTCTTGTGGCTTCGTAACCGTCCATGACCGGCATTCGCATATCCATAAAAATCAAGTGTGGTTGCCAAGATTCCCAATTAGCGATCGCTTCACTACCATCAGTAGCTTCCATGACTTCAAAGCCTAGAGGCGTAAGAATTTTAACTAGCAATAAACGGCTTTCTTTGGAGTCGTCAACTACTAAGATGCGGTATGCTTTTTCAGTAGGTGTTAAAGCTAGAATTTGGTATTTAATTTCGTTTGTCGGGATTTCTCTGGGGCAAGTTAGAGCAATCTGAACATCAAACGCAAATGTACTACCGACACCAGGCATACTGCTGACAGTAATATCTCCTCCCATAAGTTGTACGTATTTACGGCTAATCGCCAAACCTAGTCCCGTCCCTTGTTGCGATTTTCTACCGATTTCGGTTTGTTCAAAAGCTTCAAACAGCAAGTCAATTTCTTGGGGGGCAATACCACAACCAGTGTCTTGTACCTCGAAGAAAAGATGAGGGGGATGAGGAAGATTTTGCTCCCTTATCTCTCCCTGCTCCCATCTCACCCGTAGCGTCACCCTTCCCGCATCAGTAAATTTGATGGCATTTCCTAACAGGTTGAGCAAGATTTGACACAGTTTATTTTCGTCCGTCTCTATGTATTCAGGAACAGTTTCTGTATATTCAAACACTAATTCTAAATTTTTAGATGCAGCACGCAACTGCAACATCTGTTCTAAGTTCTTCAACAGATGAATTAAGTTAAAGCTAGTGCGATTTAATCTGATTCTGCCAGCTTCAATTTTAGACATTTCGAGAATGTCGTTAATTAAGTTGAGTAGATGTTCGCCAGCACGATTAATAATTGCCAAGTTTTCTTGATGTTCACTAGATAGCGAATAATCTCGGCTCATGATTTGGGTGAAACCAAGAATGGCATTGAGTGGGGTACGCAGTTCGTGGCTCATATTAGCGAGGAATTCGCTTTTGGCGAGGTTGGCTGCGGTGCTTCGCGCTGCTTCACGAATGGCTGCTTGTTGTTCCTCTGCGGCAATTTTTTGCGATTGAATCAGTTCTTCTTGGGTGGTTTGCAGTTGCTCGATAACTTGCTGGAACTCTTCAGTACGTTTTTTTACTTGAGCCTCTAAGGTGCGATTGTATTCTGCTAATAACTTTTCTGTTTGTTTGCGTTGGGTGATATCAAAAAATGTGGCGATTGCAAAAGCAAGATTCCCCGATTCATCATAAATTGGCTTTCCAAAAACTTCAATGGGAGTAATTTTGTCACAATAGCGAATTTCGATATCATCAACTCTGGTGCTTTCCCCTTGCAATGCTCTCAAAATCGGCAGGCGATCGCTGGGGTAAAGTTGATCTGTCCCGGCAAGGTAAACTTGATATACATCTGACAATTCTTCGGTGCTAACTTCGGCGTAGATGCGTAGCGGCTTATCATTAGACATCGTTCCTTGAGCAAGAATTTGCTGCCCAATTTGATTTGTATAATAAGGTTTACCTTCAGAATCTATAATAAATACACCTACTGGCATGGCTTCTAAAAATTGAGTTAGCCGACTCTGACTGTGAGACAGCGCCTCATTTAAGACTTGCATCTGGGCATTCTTTGCTGACAAAGTACTAAACGATGCTTGGAGTTGTTTTGCCATAGTTTCAAATGACTTGGCTAGTTCCCCCAGCTCATCGGAGCGCTGAATTTCTAGTGTTTGCTCCCATTCACCTTTAGCAATTTTCTTAGCTGATGTGTTTAATTGTAAAATCGGCTTAATTACCCAGCGAGCAGTCAAAATCCCAATTCTTGTAGCTACTAAAAAAGCAACTATGCACAGCAAAATGGTAATGTGGGTGTTAGCGTTAATTTGCTGCATAAATTCGCCTTCGGGAATCACAGCCACGATTAACCAATCTAAACCCAGTTCGTCCTTCCAACTTTTTACCTGCACAAAATAACGCATTCCATCGGCAGTAAAACTTAGCTGTTGCTTCCCCACAGCAAAATTAAGACTGCCAAAGCGTTTGATCAAAGACTGTGTTGTGAGTCTAATTAGAGAATTTTGACTATCTAATGCTGATCGACGTTTTCCTTTACCATTAATGATGGTATATGATGGCTCGCTAGAAGAAGCCACTATTAACCCAGAACGCTCTAAAATAAAAGTTTGGCCCGACTCTTTGATCTTTAAGCTGCCTAAAAACTTGCCGATTTGTGACAAGATCAAATCAACACTAATCACCCCAACAAATTTGCGGTTTTTATCGTAGACAGGATAGCTGGAAGATATGGATAAAATTTCTGGTTTATCTTCCCATTGATAAATTTGACTCCAAACTCGTTTGCCTACCTTAACTGGATCTGCATACCAAGCTTCTAGACGAGGATCGTAATTTTTGACTTCCTGGAAATGGCGGCGATTTCCTTGGTTGTCTGTAGTATAAACATAAAGCTTGCCTATGCCATACTTTTCGCTAACTTCATTAATCAAAAGCTTGCCATTATCTAGACGTTCAACACCGATAAATTCACCTTTGGGATTGGCAAAGCTGTTGTAGCCAACATTAAAAACCTGCATTTGTTTCCAAAAGTAATTTCCGGTGGTTTTAAAGTCAGAAAGGTTGAGCAAACCTAGCTCAACTGCATCTAAGTTGATTTGATTGATTTGCTTCGGAGTTGCTAAATAGCTATCAAGATGTTGTTCAATGCGATCGCAGATTTCATTTTCTAATTGAGTAGCAAGCTCATTTACCGCTTTTTGCCCGTTTTGATACGAAAGATAGCCTACAAGTCCCACCGCCCCACAAATTTGCAATATGAAGGGGACAATCAGAACATACCTCAGAGGCATCTTGGTATAAACTTTGCCAACTAAGCGATTAATAGAATTGACGGGCTGAATTTTGGATAACATTATTGTTTAATTCTTCCCCAGCATCCACTATCGGAATTTTTGCCATATCCGCTACAATTAATCTTAGTATAATTACGGCGTGGGATCGCTTTAACTATGATATATTTTTGCATTATTATTTAGTAGAAAAAACAAAAGTACTTTTTTATACTTTTTTATTGACTGAGTTCCTCCAAGGTCTAATTTTCAAACATTGTGTAGGCGTAGCCCGCACTTCTCTACGAGACGCTGCGCGTAGCTTGGCTTTTGAGTAGGGGTACGGCAAGCTCAGTGACATCGTACACATTAGACTTATCCGGAAATGAGAACTTTATTTGGCTGAAACCTAGCTCTGGAGAGGGTTTTAGAGGTTCCTGTTTTATATAAGCTAAAAAGCCAGCTATGTAAGGGTTTCAGCTATTTTGAGGTTTATTTGTGGATAAGTCTATTGCGTAGGTTGGGCGCGCACCTGAATTTGCTCAGTTTGATCTGGCAATGTGTCAACAGATTTTCTCGTATAAACTGAATTTAACCGATAAGCTTCAGTATGCCATTCTAAAATTCAGGTTGCCATTAGCACCCAACCCTAAATTTAATTTTTAATTGCTGATGTCTTGATTTTCCAGTCTCAAAATTTTATTGTGAAAGCATACCAACCTCATCGCCAAGTTGTAAAATTTTTCCGGCTGAGGATGGGGGTAATTGGGTATTGACACTCAATCTGTAAAAGTGATTAAAAGGCGATGAAGCAACCCCATTTGGCACAGTTGCTTGTCGCTGGGTTGCAAAGATTTTTTGAAAGTTTGGGTAAGCTTCCCCTAAGTAAGAATCGCGTGTTGGGACTATACAACGCTGACATGGTTTATCCCCAAAAAAATGCACATCTCCCACTCGAAAGGAAACTAAATCACCTCACTAAATAGCTGATCTTCCCAAAATGCTGGTACACCATCAATCTCGATGTTGGCACGCATCCGACGGCGCATTTCATGTACACTTAAACTGGGAAACCAAGAAGCTACTTCTGCCAACGTTGCCGTACTAGTTACCGTTGGGCCAAGTGAAGATGTATCGTCAGGAAAACCTATCAGAGAGTTTTGTCCCAATGTGACAGCAAACTTAAAAAAATCACTCAAGGTTGCTTCTAATGCTTGCCGTTCCTCATCCAGATGAAAAATTTGTTGTAAGTCGTCGCCTGGGATTTGCAACGAGATAGTTCTATTTAAGAGTGCAAATTGCGCCCTTAGTAAATGGATTTTAGCATGACGCTTGCCATTGACAAATTTACCCTGTTCGTCAAAAATTGCAAACTCGCGGTCATGCTGTAGTGCGCCACTGGCAAGAACTCTAGCGTTCTCAACTTCAACACCATCCAGTGACTTAACGGGATACAATAAAATCTTTGCTAGGTAAGGCATCATAGCAATTTTGGATTTTAGACTTCGGATTTTGGATTAAAGATTGTTAAGCTTCCCCGCGAGTCAGGCGACTGAGATTTCTGAAGAGTCTATAAAAGAACTTTTTTAGGCATACTTAAAATGCCTCTACCTACTCCACTTAAGTCAAACTTAAATATCGCAGCTACTTTTCTGATTATGTTGACTGCCCCGTTGCAGTCTGCATTTATTCTGATTCCAGTTGAGGTTTGAAATTGACCTCTAGTAATCCGAGTTCCGCTACTTTTCCACCCTTCTCCTTCTCCTGACGGAGAGGCTGCGCCAACAAAGACGCAAGCGTGAAGGGGTTTTGCACCGATTGTAGGCAGGACATCATTATCCAGAAATGATGTCTTTGAAGTGTAGCTTTCTTCCGTTTCAACAAAATAAATGCCGTATTGTTCACAGAATTGGGCGATACGTCCTTTAAGTTTAGATGTTGGTATTTGAATAAACTTTTGATTATTTTTCTTGCCCATATCAGCACCGTCTTTTTGCCTCTCGTTCCATCCAAAAACGATAGTGCCGATTTTATTGTCTATGCAATGGTTGATTACAATTCTTGCAGCTTTATTAACGGCATCTCGCATTGTACGATTACGTTTTTCTGTAATTGCCGCCAGTCGATTTGACCAAAAGCCCTGTGGTTTTCCAACTTTTATAATTGACGGCAAATAAATTTGCCGTTGGCACTTCCTCCACTGCCTGAAAGTCAAGTGGCTTCCGTGCCGTTCGGCGTTCTTTTTGTGATTTAGCAGTCCCCAATCTAAAATCTCAAATTCTTTTGTTACTTATCCATTTGATCAATATTGTTAATTATGGGTATAGTGGCGATTTATCTATTCCGCCAATATGATTTAGAGGCCAGAAGCGAATTACAGCACGTCCAATAATATTCTGACGGGGGACAAGACCCCAGCAGCGGCCATCATAACTGTTGTTACGATTGTCACCTAGTACTAAATATGAATCGGCTGGTATAGTCTGGGGTTTTGCCAAAAAAGGTGGCTGTGGCCCTGATTGGCAAACATCAATGACTGTACTCTGTCCAGAACTGAGGTAATTAGATTCTGGGAGAGATTTATTGTTGATATAAACTTTGCCATCCTTGAGTTGTACTTTTTCTCCAGGCAGGCCAATTATACGTTTAATAAAAGCATCCTGGTATTGTTCTTTTTGTAGTTCTTTTGTAGGTGAAAATACTACTATTTCTCCCCGTTGCGGGTCAGCAAATTTATACTTCAACTTATCGACAATGATTTTGTCTGCCTCCCACTGGTTTGGCGTACCATGCAGAGTTGGTTCCATCGATCCAGAAGGAATCCAGCGTGCTTCAGCAACAAAGGTACGAATTCCCAGAGCTAGAACAATGCTCAATACAATTGTTCTACCTAGCTCTGCGATCCAGGAATTATCAGGTTGTTGACTAGAGTTGTTATCAGACACTTGATTTTGCATGAAATTACTTAACTGAAAGAAAAATGTAGGTAATTAACTCGCCTAGTGAGACTTTATCTGTTAATCTTAACGGGAAAACTTTAATTTCCTAGTCATGTTCGCATCTTGACGGGGTTCTTCATAAATTAAAAATAAACTTTTTCTTAAGGCACGGCAAAAATTGGTTACTCCGATCGCGACTCAGTTTAACCTAAAAGCATAGTTCTCTGTAACACATAAGCTGCCCTTGTTTGAATTTAGATTGAGTCGATAACCAGGATGCTTGCTAAAATTGCGTTTCCCCATTTTGAATTTTGAATTTCTTATTCCTATGTCATCTCCAAAAATTTTACTGATTCGCCGCGCTCAGATAATCTTACCCAATGGTGAACTGATGATTGGGGATGTGTTGACGCGCGATCGCCAAATAGTCGAAGTTGCGCCAGAAATCTCCCAAACAGCACTAGCCACTGAAGTTGACGCAGAAGGGTTAACTTTGTTGCCAGGAGTTATTGATCCGCAGGTGCATTTCCGGGAACCTGGACTAGAACACAAGGAAGATTTGTTCACCGCCAGTTGTGCCTGTGCTAAAGGTGGAGTTACTTCTTTTTTAGAAATGCCGAATACGCGCCCCCTGACAACGACACAGCAGGCTTTAGACGACAAGCTAGACCGTGCCTCCCAGAAGTGCTTGGTTAATTATGGCTTTTTTATTGGGGCAACAGCAGAGAATCTACCAGATTTGGTTTCGGCAAAGCCAACACCGGGAATTAAGATTTTCATGGGGTCGATGCATGGTCAATTGCTGATTGATGGCGAAACAACATTGGAGGCTATATTTGCTAAAGGCGCTCGCTTGATTGCCGTTCATGCCGAAGACCAAGCTAGAATCAACCAACGCCGCCAAGAATTTGCCAACACTCACGATCCAGCCGTTCACTCTCAAATTCAAGATAATCAAGCAGCAGTGCTTGCAACTCAACTGGCATTAAAACTTTCTGAAAAATATCAACGTCGTCTGCATATTCTGCATATGTCAACTGCCGAAGAAGCAGATTTGCTGCGTCAGAATAAACCTAGTTGGGTGACAGCAGAGGTGACACCACAGCATTTGTTGTTGAATACTAGTGCCTATGAGCAGATTGGTACTTTAGCACAGATGAATCCACCTTTGCGATCGCCCCACGATAACGAAGTTCTCTGGCAAGCTTTGCGCGATGGCGTGATTGATTTCATCGCGACAGATCACGCGCCGCACACCTTAGAAGAAAAAGCTCAAGAATACCCGAATAGTCCTTCGGGAATGCCTGGGGTGGAAACTTCCCTAGCTTTAATGTTAACTGCGGCGATGCAGGGACAGTGTACTCTGGCTCAAGTTGTGAACTGGATGTCCAAAGCTGTAGCTGTGGCTTATGGTATTCCCAATAAGGGAGCGATCGCACCTGGTTACGATGCCGATTTAGTGCTTGTAGATTTAAACACATACCATCCAGTCCGGCGCGAAGAACTTTTAACCAAATGCCGTTGGAGTCCCTTTGAAGGCTGGAACCTCACCGGTTGGGTTACAACCACTATTGTCGGTGGTGAGATAGTTTATGACAAAGGTCAGGTAAATACCCAAGTGCGGGGTCAAGCTTTAACTTTCTTGTAGCAGATATTTATTTAAGCTTACGTAGTAGACAACTGGTTATATAGGACTCCTATTTGATTTTTGAAAAAACTCCGTACAACTCGAAAGGGCTGATTCCCCATTCCCTACTCCCTACTCCCTGCCTACGCAAATAAGTTCAAGAATCAAATCGGATTGCCATACATCAAAAGAAATAATCAAGGAGAATTGCTATGTCCTTCAAAATTTTGGCTTTAGACGGTGGCGGTATTCGTGGAATCATTGCAGCCCGAATACTTCAACAAGTAGAGCAAGAAATTAGAAATCAGGGGAAAGGAAACTTTTTGCACGAATACTTTGACCTGATTGCTGGTACTTCTACTGGTTCAATCTTAACAGGAGGGATTGCTATTGGAAACGAGAGTGATCAACTTATCAAACTGTATAGAGATCGGGGTAAAGATATATTCCCGCAGCAGAGAAAAGACCGCTACAAAAACTTACCGCCCATCATAAAATCCATTTTGGATGTACTTTCACCACCTAAATATTCTCATGATGGAATTATTAGCGTCCTCAAAGATGCGTATAAATCCACAAGAATAAAGGATATTGAAAAACCGATTATTTTGATTCTTGCTTACGATACCCTATATCGTAATACAACCTTTTTTACAAATTGTCATCCCGATCTAGGAGACAGATGGTTTGATGAATGTTATTTATGGGAGATATGTACCGCTTCTGCCTCAGCTCCCACTTTTTTTCCACCATATAAATTAGAACCTGTAGATAAAGAAAAATTTGGTGATTGGGAATTTCCACACATTGATGGAGGAGTTTCTGCTAATAACCCCTCTCTCGCAGCTTTGAGTCTAGTTATGAGAATCAGTCAGTCTTCAGTCTCTCCAACAATCAAGCAAAAATATAAACTGGAAAATCTCCGATTGGAAGATATTTCTATTCTTTCTATTGGCACAGGTCAAACCGGTGAACCATATCAATATAAGCAAATAAGCAAATGGAGAGGCTTCGACTGGGCAAAAAATCTTACTAATATCTTTATGGAACCTACATCTGAAATTGGTAGTACAATTTGCCGACAAATCATGGGTGGATACGATTCTAAACGTTACTTACGTCTTCAGTTTGACTTAAATGAAACATTTAAAGCCAAGCCAAAAGAGACTTTTAAAGATCCTCGTATTGTATTACCTCCAGAAGATCGAAAAAACCGATTTACAGGGGAAAAAGTTAGTCAAGAAATAGATAACACTAGTTCGGAGGTTCTTCAGCAATTAATAGATACTACCTCTGCATTCATCGATAAAGGACTTACTTACTATACCAGAGACGACTACGGTTCTCCGATCAAAGAGGCGATCACTTCTTTCATTAGAGATAACTAGTACTTTGTCAAGCTAGTTTTGATGGTTTGCAGTAAGGATTTTAGTCCTGACTACAAACCTGCTTACTCATCAATTTAAACTTGACAGACTACTAGAGCAATCCTAAATTATTTGTGAGAGAGTAAAAGGCTTGAAAGCTTATAAATATCTATTTTTAATCTCCGTATTTTCTCATGATTCAATTGGGATTACTATAGATAGTGCATCTACGTAGACATATTAATGTCAACTAAAATAAGATGAAACATCTGGTACTTCTACATAATTATCGTAGAAATACGAGATGTTTCATTTAATATTTCCTTGAAATTAGCGCTAATTACAGATGTAAATATAATAATTCTTTGATAACTAAGATTATTTAAACTTATTTGAAAAAATCATCAACTAGTTTGTTCTTTTGTATAGATTGTGAACCTAACTTGGGAATACTAAGTGTAGGGAAAATTAGACGAATTCTACAGAACTTGATTGTTGTTTAACTTTTCTGTACTAGCTTTCGCTGCTAAATAATCAAGGGTTGGATCTCCGAATAACAGTAGAAAGCTAATCTGGTTCAACCAAGCTGACTAAGTTCTGTAAAAACTCTCATTAAACCCAACAACAGTTTATTTACATTTGCTCTATTGCAATAGTTCTACTGTTGAACAATTCTTTCGTTTATTTTTGGTTGAGATAACAATGTTAGTAACTTACAATGGTGAGCGTGGTAGTGGCAGATAGGACGAGTGTAGAGTTCTTCCTCGACTATTTGCAGAAATTTTCTAGTGTTGTGATCAAAAAAGTGAAATCTCTGGTAATTAAGGCCAAAGATGAGCTGAAATCGCAGCAATAACTTCGCTAATGGCGCAATTGAATGGTATGAGTTCGACTTGACGAGCGCCCCCATGCCCATAAGTCAAACTCACACTTAAATAACTATCTGGCTTGTAGGGCAATCGTTCTGCCCATTCAACTGCCACAATTCCTGCTATGACCTCAACACCTTCCCAGTAACTTTCTAAATTTAGGGCTGCAACTTCTTGTGGTTCTAAGCGATATAAATCCAGGTGGTAAAGGGGGAGGCGTCCTTCTGTATACTCATTAATCAGGGTGAAAGTGGGACTGACAATCGGTTCAGCAATTCCCAAACCCTTGCCAATACCTTGAACTAGGGTAGTTTTACCAGCACCTAAATCACCTTCTAGTAAAATTACACTGCCACGGGTGAGCGATTCACCAAGAGTAATACCTAAACGTAGTGTCACCTCTGTATCTGCAAGAAAAATTTTCATAATTAGTCATTAGTCATTAGTCATTCGTCATTAGTCATTAGTCTAAACAAAAGACAAATGACAAACAGAGAATTCTGAGCGGAGGCTTCCGACCATCAGAACTTCTAAGACAAATGACAAATGACAAATGACAAATTTTTATCTTCCGTGATGAGCCCTACCGTACCACCGCAATAACACTCGTGCTAGCTTCTGCGGATTATGACGTACAAAACCCGTTTCATCTTCATACAAAACATTAGCTGGAACAATCCTTCGCCCTAGCTGAGTTACGGCTTCTCTATCCAGGAAAACGGCATGGGAGTTTTGTTGAGCGTAGCGGATGAGTGATTGCTCCGAGGGAGATTTGTTGTGTATTAGCACAGCATCAAATAGCCGTCTTTGCCCACAAGCAGCATCAATTGCTCTGATATGATCGGCAACAGTGTAGTCTTCAGTTTCTCCTGGTTGAGTCATGATATTGCAGATATAAATACGGGGGACATCTGTTTGAGCGATCGCATCGGCAATTTCTGGTACTAATAAGTTAGGAATCAGGCTAGTATAAAGGCTACCTGGGCCAATAATAATGTAATCAGCTTCTTTAAGTGCCTTAATAGCTGCTGGCACCGCCGGAGGATTAGCTGGAATGCAGCCAATTTTAATAATTTTACCGCCAGCTTTGGGAATGCTAGACTCCCCATTAATGCGGCGACCATCGGCTAATTCTGCCCAGAGGCGAACATCACTGAGAGTTGCTGGTAGTACTTGTCCCCGTACCGCTAGCACTTTGGAACTGGCTGCAACTGCTTGTTCTAAATCTCCAGTAATATCACTCATTGCGGTTAAAAACAAATTGCCAAAACTGTGACCCGTTAACCCATCTCCAGCCCGAAAACGGTATTGAAACAATTCTGTTAATAGCTTTTCTTCATCTGCTAGTGCAGCCAAACAGTTACGAATATCCCCTGGTGGTAGCACTCCAAACTCTTCACGCAACCGCCCAGAAGATCCACCATCATCGGCGACAGTGACAATCGCAGTAATATTAGCGCTGTAGGTTTTCAGTCCCCTCAACAAGGTAGAAAGTCCCGTACCACCACCAATTACCACTATTTTCGGGCCTCGGTATAATCGACGATGGGCCAGCAAGACATCAATGAGTTCCTCTCCGCCTTCTGCTCTTAGTACCTTAGTAATTGAGCCTACAGTGCGAGTTTGTCCCCAAAGCACTAACAGCAAGCCGCCAAGCAGCACCAAAGGCCCACTGATATAGTTGGGTAACATGTTAGTGATTACTCCCAGGAAACCCCTAACCAACTCGATTATCCAAAAAATTGGGGTCAGCTTAATCCAGATAGCTAATCCCAAACTCGCCAGCAGTACACCCCCAACACTAATCAACAACCAACGTTTTACCGATAGTCCAGGGGATAACCATTTGAACCACTGGTTAACCCGATAGGAAGTACGAGAACGCGATTGCTTTTGCAAGGCGTTGAGGGCTTGTCTGAGAAAACCAATTGACATACCTGATTTGGAGCAGTGCTACAAACAATAATTAACAGAAAATGTATACCACTTGGTTTAAAACACCAGGCGTGGAACTATTATATTTTTCAATTCCTTTAGAGTAAGAGCAAGTGGTCAAGATTGCCAGTATTTCTAGTTAAACAATATCCTGGCTTGATAAAAGGAAATTTAATGGAAAAACGAATTTTAGGATTAGATCCAGGACTAGCAATTTTAGGATTTGGGGCAATTAGCTGTACACAAATTTCTCACAAGGTGCAAGAAACTACAGTAAATATGCTGGATTTTGGGGTAATTAGAACGTCAGCAGATGTAGAAATGGGACAGCGCCTATGTACTTTGTTTGATGATTTACACACGCTGATGGAGGAGTTGCAACCGGATTTGGTGGCGATCGAGAAACTATTCTTTTATCGGATGTCAAGTACAATCGTGGTTGCACAGGCGCGGGGTGTACTCGTATTGGTGTTGGGCCAGCGTCGTCTTCCCTACGTAGAGTTTACTCCTGCTCAAATTAAGCAAGCTTTAACAGGCTATGGCAATGCTGATAAGTCAGAAGTGCAAGAGGCGGTGGCGCGGGAGTTAGATTTAGATGAAATTCCCAAGCCAGATGATGCTGCGGATGCTTTGGCAGTAGCATTGACTGCTTGGTTTCAGGTGTAGGTTGTTGTACATAGGTAATTGAAGTCGCTGATTATTCCCTGTTGACAGTGCCAACACTCTAATTGTTAGTTTTATGACCGCAAGCGATATCATCTGTCTGTGGTGTTATATGCTTACTAGAAATCAGGAGTGCAATGAAGCTTCAGCAACTAGTAATTGTCAGTGCAGTATTTGTTTTGGCTGCTGCGCCGAGTATGGCGATCGCAGATGAAGTGTGGAATAGTGACTACGGCAGAGTGGTCTATGAAAGTGATCGCTGACCACTTTGCATTGATACAAGATCCACGCATAGCTCGTACCAAACGACACATGTTAATCGATATCATTACCATTGCCGTGTGTGCTGTATTATTAGAGCAAATTTTACAATTATCTAGATGATTTTGAAATCTTTATTAGTTTTTATTAGTAAATAAGACGTGTTCGCCCTGCTGGGGTTAGGGGGGATCAAAAGGTCACTGAAATTGTGCCCTGTAAGGTAAATGGTGCTTGAGGGAAAGTGAGGTAGTCATTTGATTCGTAATATTTGACATTGAAGATGTTCTTAAAGTTGAGGGCTGCCCGCCAGTTATCCCGTTTGTAGGAGATGGAAGCATCGGTTCTGACATAGGAAGGAAGGGTCAATGGATCGTCGATGTTGGCAGTGCGATCGCCCACAAAAAACATCCCTGCCCCAATTCCCAATCCTCTCAAGTTACCCGTTTGAACTTCATAAGTTGTCCACAAACTCGCTCCCTGAGTTGGTGCATTTGTCAAGCGGCGACCTTCGGGCAGATTGTTATCTTTACTCACAAACGCATCATTTAAGTAACCGGAAGCAATCACCTTCCAACCGGGTAAAATTTCCCCCGCAATATCTAGTTCAATCCCCCGGCTTTTTACTTCTCCAACCGCGATAAAGTATTCCTGATTATCAGTGGTATTATCAAGGTCTCTAGTCGGAATGTTGGTTTTACTGATGTCATACACTGCAAGCGTGGCTGACAATCGTTTATCAAAAAGTTCAGCTTTAATGCCTACTTCATACTGAGTCCCGCGCGAAGGCTCTAGCGGTTGTCCACTGACAGTTCTAGAATTATTATTGGGAACAAAGGAACTACTGTAGCTGGCATAGAGCGAAATCGGTTCAATGGGCTGATAGACAATAGACTTATCCGGAAATGAGAACTTTATTTGGCTGAAACCTAGCTCTGGAGAGGGTTTTAGAGGTTCCTGTTTTATATAAGCTAAAAAGCCAGCTATGTAAGGGTTTCAGCTATTTTGAGGTTTATTTGTGGATAGGTCTAATGCCAATGCGGGGTGAAAAAGCACTATCATAAAATTCAGTCGGCGCGGATTGACCGTCCCCACTACTGTATTCCACAAAATCATATCTGCCGCCAGCTAGTAATTTGAGATTTGGGAGCAATGTCACCTGATCTTGCAGGTAGATGCCGGTGGTCGTGGTGGTTTGCTCGAAGAAACTATTGGGATTTGCTATGCGTGGTAAGCCATAGGCTGGATTTAAAATATCGAATGACCCTTCATAAACCCCACCGATACCCTGATCAGCCTG
Source organism: Nostoc sp. S13 (assembly GCF_029379315.1). Taxonomy (GTDB): domain Bacteria; phylum Cyanobacteriota; class Cyanobacteriia; order Cyanobacteriales; family Nostocaceae; genus Nostoc. The sequence goes on along the minus strand of NZ_JAQYWQ010000066.1, from coordinate 5,618 downwards.
ATACCTTTTGCGCCATTCCAACCCCAACAGCACTTGATGGGCGATCGAACCGGTTTTGAAGTCACCAATCAAATCCGTTTGCAACGCATAGTTGTCAACGTCACTCGAACCACCAAAGTATGATCGATCTGTCAACGTGCGACCGTCTGCGGCCAGGTCTCCGGGTTGAGTTACAAGACTGTTGTACTTCTCAGAGAGGTAGAGAAAGCCGCTTCTCAGGCGTAGATTCTGATTAAACCGATGATTCAGCGTTAAATTGAGGCGGTGCTCCTCGTTGTCTTGAAAATCATCAGGTTCGGCGATATTCAGATTTATAGGCACTTTTAAAAAGGCAGAGACAGGTTGCAAGCCGCGATCAAATCCTAGTTTCGCGTTTAGATATTCATAGGCTAAGGTGATGTCGGTTGAGTCGCTAACCTGATAGGTGACAACGGGAGCGATGAAAAGAATATCATTGTCAATGAAATCTCGGTAGCTACCGGAGTTTTCATAGGAAACATTCAAGCGGTACAGCAATCGTTTTTCATTGCTAAGGGGCCCAGTCAAATCGATCGTACTTTTGTAGAAGTCGTAGCTTCCGGCAGTTAAATCGACTGCATAGAAAGGATTACTCAAGGGTTTCTTGGTGACATAATTCACGATTCCACCTGGCTCTAATGCGCCGTATAGCACCGAAGCAGGCCCCTTTAGCACCTCTACTTGTTCAATATTGCCGCCATCGACAAAGAAAGGCTGACTGGCAAATCCATCCCTTAAGAAACCACTGTAGAAGCCACGAACACGGACATCTCCAATGAGGTTGCCGTAGCCCGATGCGATCGTTGTGCCTGAAACGTTGCGAGTCGCATCGGTAATTCGTGTGATTCCTTGATCCCTGATCACCTGTTGGGGAATCACCTGAATCGACTGGGGAATATCACGTAAAGGTGTATCAGTCCTAGTTGCAGTACTTGTATCTGGCACAGTATATCCATCTTGCTCACCTGTAACCACAAGTTCAATTGGCTCATCACTCTGTGTTGATGGAAGACTAGGTTGTGTTTGTTGTGACCCCTCACTCTGTCCTGAATGGGTGGGGTTTTGCATTTGAGGCTGTTGTGCAGAAGATGCAGAACTAGCCACAGAGAAGATAATACCTTCATCTGGACTGTCAAACAACTCAACAATTGGTACACCTGCCTCCCCTGTTACACTCACCCGGATAGTAGTAGCATCAAAGTTTCTTACCGTTATTTCGCTAACACCTGCAATTGGAGAAGTTGAGCGAAATGTAAAAGCGTCACCGTTGGGTAAACGCAGTTGGGCATTGGGAATGTCAGCAATAAAGTTATTGCCCGAACTGCGATTTACTACTTGCAATTGTTGCCCAATGGAAGTTTGTAAAATCACCTCCACACCTTTATCAGTGGGATTTGCTTTGACTGAGGTAACTTGTACAACTTCACTCTCCTGTTTCCCTCCTTGGTCAGGAGGGTTCTGTTGTTCTATCTGAGCCAACCATTCTTTGACTGTTCTTGCGGAACGGTTTTGTTCCTGTAGACGAGAAATTTCAGTTACTTCCTTTGCCTGAGTTGGTTGTATGACCACAGCAATAAAAAAACAGGAAATAAACAACGATGTCAACGACGGGCTACGCCTACGCAATAGTTTCATACTCCACACAGTTAATAGTATTTCTTAAAACAAAGCCGATTATTTGAGAATTAGTTTATATAACTCTGTTTCTGAGAATAAGCATCTTTTTGCTTGCGTTTGCGATACCACCACATCACAAAGCCAGTAATAAATAGAATTAACGGAGCCAGACCAACGAAGATGTAAAGAATGCGGGTGGGTAAGCCGCCGAAGGTGCCAAAGTGCAATGGCTGGAAGGAATTGAGAATCTTGTCGCCTAACGATGCCTTTAACGAATTATCAACTCGTAAAACCTGACCACTGTATTGATCGAGATAAACATTGCTCATGCCATATTCCTCACGTTCTTGGGGGAGCTTCATCCGCAATCGCAGAGGCGCTTTCGGATCTGTCGTTAAGTCAATGCTCCGCAATGTTCCGTCGGGTAGGGCAAGTTGAGCCGTTTTTATCTGCTGGCTCAGAGGTAGAGGAGATTGACCTGCTAACGGCACAGAGAGAACAAGCTCAGGCAGCGAAGGACTGAAGGTAATGGCACGAATCAGAGGGTCAACATAGCCCAAATTCCAGGCAAATCCAGTGAAAAATGTGAACAGTAAAAATATGGCGGCAGTAATACCAGATACCTTGTGTAGATCGAAGTTAAGCCGCTTGGGGTGGGCATCCCACTTAATTTTGAAGCCTGCCATCAGCTTGCGCCAACCCGGCCACAAGATAATTCCCGTGATCACAACGATGCACATTACCAAACCCACAACACCGAGAATCTTTAAACCCAGATCGCCCAATTTCAACGAGGTGTGGAGTTCATAAACAATCTGGAGAAAGTGCTGTACAGCATTGGGATGCAGACTGTTGCCCAGAATTGCCCCCGTATAAGGGTTGACGTAGACTTCTACCCAATCGCTGCCCTGAATTGAGATGACGACATTAAAGAAATCATCCGGTTTAGTTGGGAAATAAACCCTTTGCAATGCCATTTCTGGCAGGTTGGCATAGGCGGCTTTGACAATATCCAGGATAACTTCCAGCGAAAAGCGTTCCCACTTTGGGTTGCCGTAGGCATCGCCTTTAGGGAAGATAGCGCCAAACTGTTGATGCTGTTGAAACTCGTTGATTTCGCGCTGGAAAACGATCAGACTGCCAGTTAAACTAACTAGGATGGCAATCAATCCGATCGCAAAACCCAGGATGCGATGCAGAATAAAGGTCAGATGACGGAGCTTTTTTGCGGGCATGGTAGAGACTACTTGAGCAAAAACAACAGCATATTAAGCAGCAGAAATAAAGGTGATAAAAACCGCACGGTTACTGAATCCGATAATCGTAAACTTGCACGATTTCTTCGGAAGGCGCTGTTTATTGTGTTAGCGACTGCACTAATAACAATTGGTCGCTCTTGGCTGGATTTTTTATCTCACTTACTTGCCGAATTTGTCAGTATTGGTTCAACAATCTGCTCTTTGGTAATCAGGCGTGTTTGCTGAGTAAAGTCTTCGTTAGCATTGGTGGACACTGTACTCTTATGAACTCTAAGTGATGATATGTCGTCACTTCTAGTAGGTTCTGTCACTAACACCGCGATCGCACCTGTCAGCAATAGACCGAGAACAAACTGTTTACACTTCATTATTGTTTTCTGACTCCGTTACACCACTGAATATCTAGTTGATAAATACTTTCATTTAAAGACTATTGAAATCTATTTGCATTAAAAAGCAAGCTTAATGAAATAGAAACAAATAATAATTTACACAATCGAAGGAAAATTTCAAGAATACTACTGCTCTTGATTAGTACTAATTCATACAAATTTTTTCTGATGTCAAGTCGATATCCTGACATCTTGTACCTAATCGTATAAACTAAGACTAGGGTAAAAACAGCCCGATCAAGTTACTTTTTTAGACTTTTCTTGATAAATTAGGGGTTTTGAGCCTACTACTGAGTAATTAAAATATGTAATATTTGGTGCAAAGTATCAGTATTCAGAAAGCCCTCATCGTACAGATTTATCTCTACTTAACTATCTACACAAAGAATTTTATCGAATAGTTGCAATTAGTTTATTAACTATTATTGATAAATATTATCTATTAATTTAAAGTCTAAAAGTAGTAAAGTTGCTATATAGTGCTGGTGCTAATTAAAAATAACTCTCAATATACCTATGAGTAATGATTATAGGGTGTGTTATCCACAATGCCCCGTAAGCCGTGGTTGGTAATCACAATTGTCGCAATGTGACCGCCGCCAAAGTTAGCGTTACTATCAGGGTCAAAACCACAGCAACCTTGGATTTTAGCTTTATTAGAGGGATTACTATCTTCATCCCAAGTAATAATAATTGCATTGTTGCCAGACTCAGCCCACAACTTAGAAGTGGTGATTTGAATTTTGAATTGTTAAGTCTGGCTCTTGAGTTGAAAAAGTGTACCTGATCAAATAGTGATTTATTTGATCGGGAATTGGGAACAGAGAGAATAGAAACTTCTTTTAATAATTCTCCCTTGTCCCCAGTCTCTATTTAACTCCCAGCAATTCCACATCAAAATTTAGAGTGGCGTTGGGCGGAATCACCCCACCTGCACCACGAGAGCCATAACCTAACTCTGGGGGAATGATTAACTGACGACGACCGCCTACTTTCATGGTGCTAAGTCCTTCGTCCCAACCTTTGATTACCTGTCCAACGCCAATTTTAAAGCTGAAGGGTTGGCCGCGATCGCGTGAACTATCAAACTTAGTTCCATCTTCTAGAGTGCCGACATAGTGGACTTCAACCGTTTGTCCAGATTGAGGAGTCGCCCCAGTCCCCTCTTTTAACTCGACATACTTTAATCCAGAGGAGGTAGTTACGACATTAGCATCAGACATAGTATTACTCGCAATTAAGATATTGTTTTCAGTTAGAATTGTGGACGCTGGCGGCGTTTGGGTTAACTGGGCAGCAATGGCAGTGTTCTGTTTACTGCCTACTTGTCCCACAACCAAAAGTACAACACACACCAGCATGAACGCCACGCTGAGAAAAATTGGTTTCAAAATCAGTTCTCCTTACTTAAGTATCCAGGCAGAAAGATTACCAACAGGACACAATTAGTTTAAATCAGAAAGGGCATTCTAACGCCAAAGCTTATTTTCTAAATCGCGCAGTTGACGCTCTAAACGGTCAATTCTGCCCCTCAGTTCGTCCACTTCTGACTGGCGAGCTACTCCCAAATCTTGCATCATATTTCGCATTTGCCTTTGCATTTGGACATCGAAGTTTCCTTGTTCCGACTTTAACTGCTGGGCAATATCATCTATTACCGCCTTGGCTTGCTCAGGATTGAGCTTACCGTCTTTAACTAAATCATCGCTGACTTGCCGCAGTTTTTCTGCTACTAAAGACGTTGTGCCAAGACCCACCATCATTAGCTGTTGCAACCAGTTGTTGCTGTCCATAATCCCTTCCTCTTACTTATTAACCAGCCGACCCTTGCTCCTGAGTGTAGGCAATTAAGCTATGCTTAAAGCGTAGTTATTCTAGCCTACAGCTCTATTTTGGCAAATTAGCAAGCACAGGGTTCAAAGGGCATGGTTATAGAACTCCTTAAGTTTAAGGTTGCCCCGAATTTATGCGAAGATTTTATCCAGAAGGACGCACAAATTTGGACAACAGTGCTGGCTGAATATCCTAGATTTCTCGGTAAAGATGTTTGAATCAGCCCCAATGACTACACAGAAGTTATCCTGATCATTCGTTGGACAACGCGGAAGCAGTGGAAAGCCTTACCCCAAGCAGATTTGCAGACTATTGAAGACAAATTTATTCCAGCACTGAAAAAATCCTATCCAATAGACTTATCCGGAAATGAGAACTTTATTTGGCTGAAACCTAGCTCTGGAGAGGGTTTTAGAGGTTCCTGTTTTATATAAGCTAAAAAGTCAGCTATGTAAGGGTTTCAGCTATTTTGAGGTTTATTTGTGGATAGGTCTAATAG
>NZ_JAQYWQ010000065.1 GCF_029379315.1 Nostoc sp. S13 | reverse complement strand
CCTCTCCAAAATTGGGAAGCATCATTTGGCGGTGATAGCGTTCTAACTCACTGGGTGTTAAGTTCATCGCTTTTTACCTCTTTATCAGTCGTAAAATTTATCACCTAATTGGTAGCAAGTATTGTAGTTGTCTATACACTTTTCTAAATTTTACCTGTAAAGTTGGTATTTTTTCCAGGCACTATTAAAGGTTTGCGCTTTACAAGCGTGCCATTCGGATTTCAGCGTTATCTGTTGGTGACGAACGAGTGAGTTAGCAGATGATGAAAAGGTGACACCTATGGTGGGATGCTGCGATGCGTCTACGCTAAATCAGCCGATCAAAAGGTGGTATCTTCTTTCTAAATACTACGGTAAATCAATCGATTTAGTGTAATATAATCGTTATTATCATATATATGGCTGCTTAAACTCCTCAAAATTGATACCAAGGAGTAAATTGTGGTGAATTATTTAAAAGAACACCGTTTTCAGTACAAACAAAAATGTTCTGGCATTACAATCTTTGCGATCGCAGCGTCTTTTCTTGGTTTGATAGCTTCTGGTTGTAGTCAACAAACAGCTATCAATGCCACCGTTAACTCAGATTCCTCTTCAAATCTCACTACCAAAACTACAGAGAAAAACAATGTGATTCGCTTGGCCTATCAAAAAGGCGGGATTATTCCCATTGCGCGTGAACGAGGTGAGTTAGAGCGTAAGTTAGCCACGCAAAATATTAAAGTTGAATGGAGTGGGCCATTTGACCGTTGCGCTACGCTTTTAAGTTCTCTCAATGGTAATCGGGCAGATATTGGCGGATGTGGTGATATTCCTACCATCTCTGGAATTGCTGCTGGACAACCTCTTTGTATTGGTTCTGTACAGCGTCCTAGTCCAGATTCTTTGAGTAATGCCATCTTAGTTCGTGGTGATTCTCCCATTGGGAAACCGGCTGATTTAGTGGGTAAAAAAGTTGCTGTTAATCAAGGTGGTGCAGGCGAATATCTGTTATTAAAAGTTTTGGAAAAAGAAAATATTCCTTCAGATAAAGTCAAGCGAGTTTATTTATCACCGAATGACGCTGCACCTACTCTATATCAAGGTTCTGTTGATGCGTGGGCAGTTTGGGAACCTTATATTTCCATTGCCCAATTAGAGCATAAGGCACGGAGAATTACCACTACACACCCTGCTCCTACCTACGGAATTATGGTTGTTCGTGGTGATGCAGGTAAAGAAAATCCTGTAGCCGTGAAAGCTGCTCTCACTGCTTTGAGTGAGGATGGTGAATGGTTAAATCAACATAGTAATGCTGGATCAGATTTTTTAGTTAAACAGCTAAAAGTCTCTGATGCGGTAGCCAAGCAGGTGACGAAAAATCGAGGCCCAGAGTCTTACGTATTTCTTAATCCTGAAGATATCGCCCATCTTCAGAAAACAGCTGACTGGTTACTAGAGCAAAAAATTATTCCGCAACGAGTAGATATTACAACGGCAGTGTGTCCGTTAGAAACTACTGCCGCTAGGTAGAAAAGATGAAAAGAGGCGGAGAATAACTGCCACTAAAAACTTAAATAACAAAGATTTGGAGCAAAATTAATATGTCTGTGGAATTTATTGGGATGATTGGTACACGAGAAGCGTCGGAATTACATAGCCCTACCGTATCTATTACGGGAGGAAGTATAGACTTAGCTTATGTTCGCAAATTTGCAAAAGTCCATGAAGATGGTGGCTTTGATCGAGTGCTAGTTGGTTATAGTTCTACAGGGCCGGAGGGCTTTAATGTAGTCAGTTATGTGGCTGCTGCAACAGAACGACTCAAATTTTTACTTGCACATAGACCGGGTTTTGTGGCTCCCACTTTAGCCGCCCGGAAATTAGCAACATTAGATCACTTTTCTAATGGTCGCGTTGCAGTGCATATCATTACTGGTGGGAGCGATGCCGAACAACAGCGCGATGGTGATTGGCTCGATCATGATACTCGCTATCGCCGTACCGATGAATATCTTGATATTGTGCGGCGAGTTTGGACGAGTGAAGAACCTTTCGATTATCAAGGGGAGTTTTACCAACTCAAACAAGCATTTTCGGAAGTAAAACCTTTACAGCAACCACATATTCCGATATATTTCGGTGGTGCTTCTGATGCTGCTGTGGGTGTAGGTGCAAAGCACAGTAATGTATATGCGTTTTGGGGAGAACCGATAGCTGCTATTAAAGAACGGATTGCAGAGGTGAAAGCCGCAGCACCGCCTGGAAAAGATTTAAAGTTTAGTGTTTCCTTGCGTCCAATTTTGGGCGAAACAGAAACAAAAGCATGGGAAAAGGCGCGTTATATTCTCTCACGGATCAATGAAACCCGTGCGGAAGCTGGAATTCAATTAACTGCTGGTGCTTCTTTCCGACCCCAAGCTGTTGGTTCATTGCGGTTGTTGGATTTTGCTAAGGAAAGTGAAATTCATGATAAGCGTTTATGGACACCGATCGCAGCTGCTACTGGCGCTCGTGGTAATACTACTGCTTTAGTGGGGACTCCAGAACAGGTTGCAGAGTCATTATTTGATTACTACAAAGCTGGAGTGACAACACTATTAATTCGCGGTTTTGACCCAGTGGAAGATGCGATCGCCTACGGTCGAGATGTGATTCCTTTGGTACGTCAACAAGTACAACGACAAGAACGACAAATAGCAACCGTAGCTTAATCTACCTGTGAAACAAAAAAAAGAAAATTATGGCAAATTTCACTAGACCACAACCGCCAGTCTTTGAACGAGTTGAAGAAGAACGACTTTACCGCAAACAACGCCTTGCTGCGGCATTTCGGCTGTTTGCTCGTTTTGGCTTCAGTGAGGGAACAACAGGCCACATTACCGCCAGAGATCCAGAGTTTACCGACCATTTTTGGGTAAATCCCCTTGGCAAGTACTTTGGTCACATCCGTGTTTCTGACTTGATTTTGGTTGATAGAGAAGGAGAAGTAGTCAAAGGTAATGCTCCTGTCAATCGTGCCGCCTTTGCCATTCATTCACAGGTTCATGAGGCGCGGCCTGATATAATTGCAGCTGCTCATGCTCATTCTCTGTATGGTAAATCTTGGTCAAGTCTTAGTCGCCTGCTCGATCCCCTAACTCAAGATGCCTGTGCTTTCTATCAAGACCACGCTCTATTTGATGACTATAGAGGAGTAGTTTTAGATACTTCCGAGGGTAAAAGAATTGCTGAATCTTTGGGAGACAAGAAAGCTGTCATTCTGCGGAATCATGGCTTTTTAACAGTGGGGCAGACAGTAGACGAAGCTGCTTTTTGGTATATTTCTTTTGAGCGATCGGCTCAAGCCCAACTACTTGCAGAAGCAGCTGGCAAACCACTTCCCATTGACCACGAAACAGCAACTTTTACTCATAACCAAGTAGGAACCCATTCCGGCGGTTGGTTTAGTTTTCAGCCACTCTACGACCGAATTGTGGGCGAAGAACCAGGCTTACTAGAGTAGTTGGTGGTTATTTTTCTTTGTTGTCTTTTTATACCCAAAAATTAACGTGTTTACCAATTGGCTGCGGCAGAATTTTTTCTTCTCTCTGGGTTGCTTGTTAGCCCTAGCAACAACAGCTTGCTCAGAGGTTAAGTCTACCAGTCCGGCAACCATCGTTGCTAATCCTAGTTCATCCCAAATCGCAGTATCGAATACAACTGAACTGCATGTTGCTAAATCTAAAGGTGGCTGGGACTTAAATTTAAAGTTAGCTAAACTAGATAATTTCCCTTATCAAACTCAATTTACTGAGTTTACTGGGGGTAATTTGATGGTACAGTCAATCAATGCTGGTGCGATTGACTTGGGATCTGCTAGTGAAATTCCGCCGATTTTTGCGATTGAATCGAAAGCATCCGTAAAAATTATTGCCACTCTCAAAGGGCCGACGATTGGTCAAGTTGTACTCGTACCCAAGGACTCGACTGCCAAAACGATCGCCGATCTTAAAGGTAAAAAAGTGGGTTACGTTAAAGCTACGACTGCCCACTACTTCCTGATTAAAATGTTGGAAAAAGTCGGGCTAACACTGAAGGATATCAATGCAATTCCTTTATCGATACCCGATGGACTAGCTGCTTTTCGTAAAGGACAGCTTGATGGTTGGGCTACCTACGGTTACTCCATCCCCCAAGCCAAAAAAGAAGGGGCGCGGGTGCTGGAATCTGCAAAAGATATTTTGAGTGGTAACTTCGTGATTATTGCTTCACCCAATGCGATCGCCGATCCCCAAAAGAAAGTTGCGATCGCTGATTTTCTCTGTCGTTTGCAAAAATCTCAAACTTGGCGGGAATCTCATCTCAAACAATGGTCGAAGAATTATGCAAATACCATTGATGTTGATCAAGGCATCGTTTATGAGGATGCCAAGCAAGGACTACAACAGCGTCGCCAAGAATTACTTCCTATTTCTGATGAAGCTATTGCTTCTCAGCAAAAGGTTGCTGATACCTTTTTTCAAGCGGGTGTAATTTCCACAAAAGTTGATGTGAAACAACTTTGGGACAGCAGTTTTAACGAAGATATTGCCAAATGCCAATAATTGCCGCAAGGAGTAAAAAGCTAAATGTCAAAATCACCTGTTTTAGAAGCATCCGTGATCTCAACAGCAAAATTGTCGCCCAATCTCTTGGATCTGGTTGATTCTCTTGCTGCCGATTTTGCCACCCGCGCCGCCATCCACGATCGCAATAGTTCGTTTCCATTTGAAAACTTTGATGCTCTCCACAAAGCAAAATTATTGAGTCTGACTGTACCAGTAGAGTTTGGTGGGCTGGCTGTAGGATATACCACAGCCTGTCGGGTGATTGAAAAGCTAGCCAGTGGTGATGCTTCCACTGCCCTAGTGCTGACGATGCACTACTTACAACACACTAACGCCGCCCGACACCGACGCTGGCATCCCACTGTCTATGAAAAGCTGTGTCGGGAGTCTGTGCAAGGTATAGCTTTGCTAAATGCTGCTCGTGTGGAGCCGGAATTAGGTACACCAGCCAGAGGAGGATTACCTGCAACAATTGCCAAACGTACATCTGATGGTTGGTTAATAACTGGCCATAAACAATACACTACTGGCAGTCCGATTTTGCGTTACTTCGTAGTTTGGGCGCGGACAGATGATGATGAACAGCAAGTAGGGAGTTTTTTAATTCCTCGTGACATTCCAGGGGTCAAGATTGTGGAAACTTGGGATCACTTGGGGATGCGGGCAACAGGCAGTCACGATTTGATTCTAGAAGATGCCTACATTCCCACAGAGTATGCCTTAGATGTCTACCCTGTAAAAGCTTGGTCACAACCCGATCCCTTAATGTTGGCAGTTGGTAGTTTGTTCTTAAGTGCGTTGTATCAAGGGGTAGCAACAGCAGCACGAGACTGGTTAGTTGATTATTTAAATGAGCGATCGCCTACTAATTTAGGTGCCAGTCTAGCAACTTTACCCCATTTTCAAACATCTGTTGGTGAAATTGAAGCATTACTATATGCCAACCATCGATTAATTTACAGTCTGGCAGCAGATATTGACAAAGGTGAACACGAGCCGAATGTTAATTTGCAAGCACAAACAGTGAAATATTTGGCTACAAGTAATGCCATTCAAGCCGTAGAAATTGGTTTAAAACTGGTTGGAAATCCAGGTCTATCGAAAAAAAATCCGCTTGAAAGACATTATAGAGATGTTCTTTGTAGCCGTATTCATACACCCCAAAATGATGTAATTTGTTTGTCTTTGGGTAAGTCGGCATTGAGCATTAAAAGTTAAAAATATAAGATATAAAATTTCAACTAATTTGCAATGTGCAGTACACTAAAAAACCTTACTATTGCCCTGGCAGGTTAAGTTTGTCTGCTGCGGCTTTTTTAACGCAGAGATACAACCTCATGAAACTGGACGTGAATCTTTGCAACAGCCTGAAGTCAATAGACATCTCCAGAAATTAAACAGGCATTATCTAGAACCCTTCAGGACTTACGCAAAATCATGAAAAAACGAACCGCATTCGCGCAGCGTCTCGTTAGAGAAGGACACAAAGGACACAAAGGACACAAAGGAATAAGGTTTCAGAGAGTTATTGCGTAAGTCCTACCCTTGTAGAGACGCGAAATTTCGCGTCTCTACATTCTTTTTCGGAGATGTCTATTGTAGTGGACTACTAGGCTTGATCATCTGATGTTTCTTCAATCTCGATTTCCCAAGGTTCTCCTTTATCATCTGGTGTAAAAAAGTGAATTTTGGCTTTGTTGGAAAACTGCTGCAACTTTTTGATGAACTGGGGAATAGCATCGACGATATGCAGATAACTTTCTATGTCATAGCAGATAATGACTAACATCAGAGGACTAGTATTTATTTTGAAATACCAGTGACAATTTGATAGTAAAACTCGCATTATTGGGCCGCAGGCTTGATAAAATCGCCTGCAAGTAGCTTCTTCTAGTTGCCTGTAGAATAACTCATTAAGTATAGGTGCTCCAGTTGGAGGCAAATCATCTGCGGGAAGGGGGGATTTATTCATAGTAAATAACTAGGGATTAGGAATTATTAGTCAAAAACTACAAGCTTTCTGCCTGTTTTAATCACGCCATCTACTCAAAGATGGCGCAACAAGCATTTTCGTAGTTGTACCCGAAGTCGGGTTTTCATAGCAAGTGTTCTTGTTCTTGTGTTGCAAGCCATTGTAGTTCTAACCACAAACGAGCATCTGTCTGCTTTACCTTCGACATCGGATCTCGCAGCAGATGTGTAGCATTTAGGCAGATAACCTCAACTAATCCTGCATATTCTGCTACTTCCCTGAGTATAGATATCTGGGCTTTGACAGCAGCAATCAGATTGTCAGGGCAATAAATTGTAAAGTATGGCAGAAAGTGAACACGAGGTCTTCCCCAGTAAGACTCGATGAGTTTAACATGACAGTGTTTTAGCAATTCCTCAACTTGTGGGAAAGAATCAGCAATAACCGTTTTGAATTCTTTGACTAGCTCTTGTTCATACCAACTTGTGTTCATAGTTATAACTTTCATGCTGAAAGTAGTAATTGGGAATTAGGAATTAGGAATTAGTTTTTTTGCTAATCACTGAGAACTCAGCATTTACTAACCTTGGCGCGAAGATTTTTTGGGGTACTGTGTAGTACAAAAAGGTCGGCGAAGCAATTTTTTACTAATACTGGTTTCGTTCTCCTCAAACACTATTAAATGCAATACTTGCTCTAGGAAACGCCGTTTGTCAAAAATGCCTTGAATCATCACATCTAGTTCAGTTGCGCCCTTGGCAGGAAAATCCTCACCATCAATCGTGCGCCAGGGTAAAAACTCCTGCCAGTCTGAGGTTAATGTACCGACTCGTGCCCGATTTCCATAAGTAATAACTAGGAATATATTGTAGTCAAACAGCTTTGGTATTTGTTCAATGTAGGTTTGAATTCGCTGATAACCTTTTTTGAAAGTCGTCTGTGGATCACTTGGCTGAATCGAGACAATAACTGCCAAGGGTAAACCGTTGATAAAGACAACGACATCAGGACAGTGAGTATAACTCCCCTCAACTATAGTCAAGGGATGAATAGCTAGCCAATCATTGTTCAGTAGATTAGACGTATCAATGAGCCATACAAAATCATGAACTATTTCTTGGTTATACAGGTATTCAACTTGCACACCATCGGTCAACAATTTGTGAAAGCGGTGGTTATTTTCCAGGAAGTTGCAACTCGGAATGCAAATAACCTGATGGATAGCTGCGGCGATCGCTTCATCCGGTTTTGTCGGGTTAATTTTCTGCAAAGCACTATGAAGGCGCTGATACAAAATCACCTCAGTATAATTGCTGCGCTCTATCTGATGCTTACCCAAAGCAATATCTGACTCTAACAAAACTGTGTAGCCAATAACCTCAAACCAGGTGAGCAAAGATGATGCCGCAGGCATGACAGATCGTCTAAGGTCAAAACGGCGACGAAGTTTTCTTGTAACACGACTCGCTTTGGCAGTTGGTTTTTTTAGCTGTGCTGGATTCATCAACTGTAGAAGATTTAATTTGAGTCAATGCAGAAGCTCGCGCCTAGCTTGCTGACATTGGTTGGTATATTCACTAATGGACGTATACGGCTTTTCAGTAACTATCAAAGCTAAAATTGCTTTGCAAGATTGTATCTAGTGATACATATTACCAATATTACTGGTAATAATGTGAGAAACAGTTAGAATTGGCTCTGTATTAATGCTTAACCTTTGTTTCTTGCTCTAAAAACAGGTTGCCAATATCAAATAAAAGCTGCATAGTACCTCGGTAGCCAACCTTGGTAAACTGACCATAATCTAAGCGGTCAAAAATGGGAATCCCTTGACGATAGAGAGGAATTTTTAAGCGTTGAGCGATCGCAACTCCATGAGAGTTGGTAATTAGCAAATCAGATCCAACCGCCAGTTGTTCAAAGTCTTCCAAATCGCCGATAGTAACGCTCTTAATTGGAAGTTTTTCCAGCAGAGGAAAGCGTGTTGTTGTCACTGCTGAGTGAATCTCAACTCCTAGCGATCGCAGGAAAGAAACTGTTGACCAAAGTAAATCTGGTTCCAACGCCAAAGAAACTCGCTTGCAACCAAAGTAAAAGTGATTTTCCAACATCACATGTTGTAACTGACGGCGTTGACGGCGGTATTTCTGGGGTACGCTGACACCACTAATATCCGCCAAAGCTTGCAGGAATTTATCTACTGCTGCTAGTCCCGTCAGTTCACCAAATACTTCATAAGGTATATTGAATCTCTGATCCAAAATTTGCGCCGCAGTCCGCATACTATTACCTAGTGCCAAAGTGAATACAGAACTGCCAATTGAGCGCAACTGTGACAAAGTAGTGCCATTAGCTGCGATCATACTAGTGTTATCTTCTATATGACTATTTAGTGAGCCAGACAGGTCAGGTATAACAATAGGTACGAGTCCAAAAGAGGTGACAATCTCTTTGATTTCCTGTATATCCCCTGGTGTGAAGGCAGAACTCGCCAAAATAGTGATTTGTGTGGGATAAATATTTTGGTTGGAGCTTTTTTGGGGAATTTCCCTGACTATACTCTCAACTGCACCAGCAAAGCCATCCTGTAATGTACCTTTGAAATCCGGTGTAGAGACAAGCACAATTGGTAAATAATCCAGTTCTGGGTGACGGTGGCGAATCTCTTTGACAAAGCGCCCCATATCATCACCTCTGGTTTCCACGAGTCCAGTGCTACAAAGACCGATAATTTCTGGTTTGGATTTCTGCACCAAAGTCAGGATTGCTTGTTCAACTCTTTCCTCGCCACCCAAAATGGTTGCAACTTCTGTCATCGCTGTACTGGAAAGGGGAATCGTCTGACGGAAATGCTGTACTAATACTGCCTTAGTCAAAGCAGTACAGCCTTGAGAACCGTGTAATAAAGGCATGATTCCCTTCAATCCCAAAAAGGCTAAAACTGCACCCACAGTTTGGCTTTGCTTCAGGGGATTAACTGCAACTGATGTACTCGTAACGCTAATAATTGCCATCAAATGTCCTCCTGTTGAGAATTTCCTACTTCCCCTGCTTCCCACGGGGCTGGCTGACATACTTGTTCCCACACAGGGTTGTAAAAAGCGGCATACAGTTCTCGTGCTATCTCTAAAATTCCCATATAGCCAGCATAGGGATGGTTCCGTTCTTGATTAATGTCTAGGAATGGAATCTTAGCTGTGAGAGAAGTGTCTTGATGGCATTTATCAGCAATTAACATATCAGCTTGATTTTCGTTAATTATCTGTAGAATTTCTTCAGAACTATTTTGTTCTAGAATTATGCCATCTTGACCCAGCAAACTTTTGATTCTAGTTCTATCCTCCTCAGTATTATTCTTAGTAGTAATAGCAATAACTTCCATCCCCAATTTCTTAGCCGTAAAGATAATTAACCAACTTTTGAAACTTCCAGTAGAAAGGATAATGCGTTTACCTTCCAATCGGGTGATATAAACAGCGAGTTTTTCTTCTAAAGCAGCAGTTTCTTCTACAATTAGCTTTTCTGTACGTTCATGCAAATCAGGATTAGCCAATTTTGCGGCAATGCTCCTTAGACACTGATTGATTTGCTCTACACCATAAATAGACTCTTCAATATAGGGAATGCTATATTGTTTTTCCATCCCTTTTGCCATGTTGATTAGTGCTTTGGAGGAGAGGAGCACGTTAAGTTTGGCACGATGGGCATAGCAAACTTCTTTGTAGACAGCATTGCCTGTAATTTTTGCCAAAACTCTGATACCTAATTTATCCAATAACGGTAGAACATTCCATATTGCACCTGCGATGTTGTATTCACCAATTAGGTTGATGTCATAGGGTGTAGTAGTATCTGGTTCAGCTGTTCCAATAACGTGTGAAAGCATTGCTTCAGCAGCGACACGGTTGCCCAAATTTTGGTTCCCGATGAATCCAGGGCAATGTACAGGGATAGTGGGTATTCCTGTTTTCTCGGTGGCATCTTTGCAAACTCCCTCTATGTCATCCCCAATCAGGGCGGTGATACAAGTGGAGTAAACAAATACTGCCGCAGGTTTGTAGCGTCTTTCTAATTCTAAAATGCCTTTGTACAGCTTTTTGGCTCCACCAAAGATGATATCGTTCTCATCTATGTCGCTGGTAAAGCGTATTTTGTACAGCATCGAACCAGAGGAGAGACTACTGTAACTTCCCCAAATACTGGCAGCACAGCCGCTTGGCCCGTGAACTACATGAGCAACATCGGTGATTGGTACTAGGGTAATCATTGCACTATCAAAAGCGCAACTCCCTTGAGTAGTTCCAGGTTGGGGTAATTCTGTGGAGGACTTTTTTTTATGCCGTATCTGCTGCTGACGGGCATCTTCAGAATTGGAGTCACTGAGTGAATCGTTGATTTTTCCTGGGGTGGGGTTCATTTGTTTGATGACAATAGGTAGAAGTTATTAGGTATTAACTGAATTCCCAAAGGCTGAAAATAATTTTTATTTCTTAACTGTGTATCTAAAATATGGAAAAAAAGGGAATGAGCAAGAGAATTTGCCATTCCCTAAAACATCAACATCAACTAGGTTAGAGAAGGAGAAAACAAAAACACGAACTAGACCATTAAAGTATTAATGTTGCCGTGTACATTTTAGATGATTACTGTTAACACGGTGAAGTTCAAACATACAAAGTTAAGATCAGCTATTCCATAACCTCCATTTTCAAGGATTGGTCAGAGGGTGGGCTATTTTGGC
This sequence comes from Nostoc sp. S13, assembly GCF_029379315.1. Classification (GTDB taxonomy): domain Bacteria; phylum Cyanobacteriota; class Cyanobacteriia; order Cyanobacteriales; family Nostocaceae; genus Nostoc. The sequence continues at coordinate 28,883 of NZ_JAQYWQ010000065.1, read as the reverse complement.
CCACCTGATATTTACGTAAAGCTCTAGGGACGCGAGTATCTGGCCGGCAGACTTTACTCTGTATTTAGCATCGGAGTCTGAACAAGAACTTTACTTCTTCTCGCTACCAGAAACTATTTCTACATTTCCTTTTTTCAGTGCTTCTAGTGCTTCGCCTTGAGTGTCTTCTAGCTTTTTAGCAGCGTCTGCTTGGCTAATCATTTTTGCAGCATTTTCTTCACTTTCAAGGATGCCGAACTCAATCAACAAATCTTCTAGCTCATCCATCTCGATGGGTGTAGGAACTGTAAGATTTGTATTGTTGATAATCTTGTCCGCTAATGTGCGGTATTCATTAGCTTGCTTGCTGTCAGGTGCGTACTCGTTCACCGTCATCCGGCGCAATTCAGCGTGTTGCACGATATTGTCACGCGGGACGAAGTGAATCATGTGGGTATTCAATCTGGCTGCCAGGGTGCTAATCAGTTCGTCTTCCCGGTCAGTTTGACGACTGTTACAAATCAGTCCACCCAAACGTACACCACCAGTGTGAGCGTACTTGAGAACGCCACGAGCAATGTTGTTAGCTGCAAACATCGCCATCATTTCACCAGAGGTAACGATGTAGATTTCTTGGGCTTTACCTTCACGAATTGGCATGGCGAAACCACCGCACACAACGTCGCCTAATACGTCGTAGGAGACGAAATCTACATCTGAGTAAGCGCCGTTTTCTTCGAGGAAGTTGATAGCGGTGATAATACCCCGACCGGCGCAACCTACACCAGGTTCTGGCCCACCTGATTCTACGCATCTGATATCCCGGAAGCCAGTGATTACCACTTCTTCGAGTTCAATATCTTCCACAGCACCCCGTTCAGCAGCTAAGTGCAACACGGTAGTTTGGGCTTTACAGTGCAGAATCAATCGGGTAGAGTCAGCTTTAGGATCGCAACCTACAATCAAGATGCGTTGACCCTTTTCCGCCATAGAGGCCAGGGTATTTTGGGAGGTAGTAGATTTACCGATACCGCCTTTACCGTAGAAAGCAATTTGTCTAATTTTTCCGTCGGACATGATGATTGATCCTGTAGTTGTTTGTTTGGTGGGTCTGTCGGTTTATAAGGCGTTGGCACAAAGTGCCTATCGGAGGTACTCGCGCTGTCAAGTTACAACAGTGACCATGTGTAGAACGTCATTGGAGGTGCTCGTTCTACAGCAAAAAGAGTCCGAAGAAAGAACATATTCAAGTTTTGGTCAGTTTTCGTTGACCATTAGTCATTGTTTTTTTCTGACTAAATGGCTAGAGCGATAAGACATCACTCAAGGAATATTGAAAGTATTACCATCCGCTCATTCAAATCATTTCTCTGGCAGTAGTAATACCAATTGCGAAAAAGAAAGTTACAGATTCCAAACTGGAAATCCAGATTAAATCCGAATTCCTTAATTACGAATTACGTAGCTTGGTTCTCGCCGGAGGCGAGTATTACGAATTATGAATTCAACAACCTTCAGTTGTTGTAATCCCCTGAAGGTTGCTTATACCTAAACAGTGGTTGCAGCCGGAATTTAAATTGACGCCAAGTTTTCCCTAAACCACACAACCAACCATTGCAATCCACTCTAAACAGTCGCTACAACTTCCCCGATTTTACTGATATCGTAACCGCCGAGAATTTCAAATTGTGAGTGAACCATGCGATGTCCCAAAGTACTGAGCAATTGCTGTACTGGTGCTTCTTCTAAATATTCCTTGAGAATCACCAAATCATATCGTGACTGATGTAAAGGGATAAATCCCAGCCCAAAAGCGGTAGCTATAGATGCCGTACTAATACCAGCATCGGCAACTCCTCCGACTACAGCTTGGGCAACATCTTGGTGACTTTTGAGTATATTGTCAAAGCCCTGAACAGCATCGAACGGTATCTGCTCTTTTTGGAGTGTTTGTTCCAAAAGCATCCGACTACCAGAACCTATTTCGCGGTTGACAATAGTCCTTCCACTTGCAACTAAGTCAGTAACTGTTCTAATTCCCATTGGGTTCCCTGACTTCAACAAAAGTCCCTCCTCCCAGACACCAAGGGTAATCAGAACTGCTTCCCTCCCAGCCAGAGCATCTCGAACAAAGGGAGTATTATACTCACCAGTCTCAGGATCATACAGATGCATCCCAGCGATGTGCGCCTCACCTCGGCATAGACTATGCAATGCAGCCATGCTATTAGCGAAGTTATATTGGACTCGCAATTGGGGATGCCAGCGTTCGGTGGCTCTTGCCCATAGTGAAATTACAGGCGCACAACCAGCAATCACAACCGTGTTGTGAAGTGTGTCAAGATTATCGTCTAGTAGCCTGACTTGAACTTTATTTGTGCCTGTTTGGCTAATGGCTTCACCGTCGGCCGGAATCATGTCTTGACGAAAAGCATCCTTACCAATCAAGGGATAAGCTATCCATTGTCCTCCCACACGAGCCATGCTAACTCGCAGTTGCTGACCATTAGGAACAGGTTTGGCAAGAAAGGCTTCAATTTCAGGTAAATCTCGCTCTAACCAGAATAGATGCTCAACTTGACAGCCAAGCGCTTTAGCCAAGCGAAGTGTTATGGCTACTGAGGGAGCATATTGTCCCGACTCTACACCACTAATTGTCTGACGAGTCACACTAGCGATGTTAGCCAAATCTTGTTGGCTCATGCCTAAGCGAGTTCTAATCGACTTCAAGTTATTACGGAGGTCACTATCCTGCTTCATTGGCTTTGTCTGTTAGTTTCAAAAAGCCGTAGCGGATTTAAACATTGCATCTGCCAAGGCGAAAGTGTGGTCTTTAAGTTTATATTATTTCTCTTTGAAGACTTTTTCTGCTTTCGCTGTTTGATTCCCCATATAAAAAGATTATCACATCAATTGCCAATTTGCTTGCGAAGCGCAAATTATTTTTGCAGGTGGTTGCTTTTTATAATAAACCCTCGCCATATAAGTGCTGCTCATCAGACCCTCTGATCAACGGCTAAAGCAATCCAGCAATATTCGAACTTGATTTTAGATGAATTTTTATGATACGCTGCCTTTATCTGTAAACTACAGTTACTCGGTAGACTAAGCGTAGTTTATAACAACACAGTATGCATCAAATGGGAATTACCCCTTATGCCAAAAGATTGGTATGAATGGCACGAACTCTACAAGACCGAGCCAAAATTGCAACAGCGTCTAGAAATCGTGCGGGAATACATTGCTTATAGCTTGAATAACTCACCAGAGGGAGCTATTCAGATAGTGAGTGTTTGCGCGGGTGATGGACGAGATTTATTAGGAACCTTAGAAAATCACCCCCGTGCGAAGGATGTTTCTGCACGACTTGTGGAAATAAATTCAAATTTAGTTGAACATGGACGAGCAACTATAGAATCTTTGGGTTTAGCCAAGCAAATTGAGTTTATCAATGGTGATGCAACTCTTGCCACTAACTACGTAGAAGCAGTACCAGCAGATATTGTGATTGTATGTGGTGTCTTTGGCAATCTTGCTGATGAAACTGAACTCAATCGCTTACTGGATAACTTGAGTTTTCTGAGTAAACCAGGTGCGTTTGTGATCTGGACTCGCGGACACTCTAACGGTATTCCCTACTCTGAAAATGTGCGGAAAATTTTAGGTGCATCTGAATTTGAGGAAGTGAACTTCAAGTTCACTGCTACAGGAGACATGGGTGTAGGTCTTCATCGATACCTTGGTGAAAATTTAGCTCAACCCAAAGAGCAACAGTTATTTGTGTTTTCCGGCATTCCTAGTAAAGCGAGGTAAAAAATGTCTATTCAAAACACAGTATCCAGTTGGGAAGAACTTTTAGAGACTGCTAGAAAAAATACCTCTGCGCGTAGGGTAAAGAGGGCAGGAGAATTTCCTTCTACTGCACCAATACCCAGCAGTTTACAGAATATCAAAATAGATGTTTGTTAACATTAGTTCCTGAATTTTATTTAAACAGAGGTAATTTGATGTATATACCGTAGTATTATATAAAGAATTATCATTGTTTCTTAAGATAAGAAGAGTTTGCAGCCTAAGCAGTAATTATTGAGCAATACAAATTGTTCAATAAAACTTGTCAATTCAATAATAAAATTATCACAAAATATGTTGTACAACCAACTAGGTAATAGTGACCTAAAAGTTTCCGAAATTTGTCTTGGTACTATGACATATGGGCAGCAAAATACTATTGAAGAAGCCCATCAGCAGCTAGATTATGCGATTAAACAGGGAATTAACTTCATTGATGCGGCTGAGATGTACCCAGTACCAGCCAGTGCTGAAACCTACGGCTTAACTGAAACTTTCATTGGAGAATGGTTAAAACATCAACAGCGAGATCAACTAATAATTGCTACTAAAATTGCGGGCCCGGGTCGAGGCTTTAAATGGTTGCGTAATGGAGCAGAAGCAATTGACCGGGACAATATCAAACAAGCTGTAGATGATAGTCTGAAAAGATTACAGACGGACTATATTGATTTATATCAAATCCATTGGCCCGATCGCTATGTCCCTCGTTTTGGGCAAACAGTTTTCGACCCCTCTCAGGTAAAGGAAATAGTTCCGATCACTGAACAACTAGAAGTTTTTGCTGATGTCATCAATGCAGGTAAAATTCGCTATATCGGCTTAAGTAATGAAACTCCTTGGGGCGTTGCACAATTTAGTCACGCAGCTAAACAATTAGGATTACCCAAAGTTGTATCGATTCAAAATGCCTACAATTTACTCAATCGAGTTTTTGATGGCGCACTTGCAGAAGCAGTTTATAACGAAAACGTTCCTTTACTAGCTTATAGTCCTTTGGGATTTGGCTATTTAACTGGTAAATACCTCAACGGTAAACCAGAGAAAGCGAGAGTTACTTTGTTTGAAAACTTTGGTCAACGATATTTAAAACCAAATGTTAGCAAAGCAGTAGCAGCTTATGTAGAAATTGCCAAACGCCATCAACTAAGTCCTGCACAATTAGCGATCGCATTTGTGCGAAGTCGTTGGTTTGTCGCTAGTACAATTATTGGTGCTACCACACTAGAACAACTCAAAGAGAATATAGAAAGTATCAATGTAGTTCTCGACAAAGAAATTCTCTCAGAATTGGACGCAGTTCATAGTCAATATCCGAGTCCAGCACCATAGAGACGCGATTAATCGACAAAGCAATCTAAATTTAGGAGTTAAAAACAGTTCCTAGTCAGTTTTTCAGACGTTATTAGTCTACACAATTCATGATAGCTACTTAGAATTATGACGATCGCAACAGCACCAGTTGACCAAAATAGTATTCGTCGGCGGGGTACTGGTTTAAGGGCTTATAATCCTGACAAAGTATTCAAAGGGTATACACTTTTTACTCCACTTACCGGTAACGGAGAAGTCTATCTTCTGAATCTAGAAGGAGAAGTGGTACATCAGTGGAATCTGCCGTATTCACCAGGTTTATATGGTTATCTCTTACCTAACGGCAACCTTTTTTATAATGGTAAGACACTAGATATTCCGCCACATTTTCCTTTGTGGGCGGCTTTTAAAGGTGGCGTTGTCTTAGAGGCAGATCCTAAGGGAAATATTATCTGGGAGTACAAACATCCAGATCATCATCACGATGGGCGCAGACTACGTAACGGCAATACCATTTTATTAGCCATTGAAAAGATACCTCAATCTTTGATTCCTCGGATCAAAGGCGGCGTACCGGGAACAGAAGCAGACGGTGATATCTATGCTGATGTGCTTTACGAAGTTACTCCTGCTGGTGAGATTGTCTGGACTTGGCACGCCCACGAACATCTAAATCCAGATATTTTTACCATCACTCCCCAGGATCAAAGACATGAATGGACTCATGGTAATACTGTAGGCGAACTCGCTGACGGCAATATTATAGTGAGCTTTCGTAACATCTCTACCGTCGTAATTATCGATCGCAACACAGGAGAGATTATCTGGACACTTGCAGATGACGTATTAGCACAGCAGCACTTTCCTAACGAATTAGCTAACGGCAATATACTGATTTTTGACAATGGCGCACATCGCCGTCACACGGCGCTAAATTTCTCTCGTGTAATTGAAGTCAACCGTCAAACTAAAGAAATAGTTTGGGAGTACACCGACAACCCACCTCAAAATTTCTTCAGTTCGTATATATCAGGCGCACAGCGTCTAGCGAATGGCAACACTTTAATTACAGAAGGTGCTTTTGGCCGCATATTTGAGGTGACAGTTACAAAAGAGATTGTTTGGGAATATATCAACCCCCACTTTGCGGCTCGAAATCTTGGTGAGAAATCAGCAGTGGCGGGTGGGGAGCAAAATTCAGTCTTCCGCGCCTTCCGTTATGCAGCTGAAGAAGTGCCTTGGCTTTAAAAAGGCAGGAGGATTTTGATTCGGAATTCTGCTAATAAACCAATTCTATTCATAGAGGAATATTAACATGGCTGAAATTAAGATATATAGTGCGCTTGTTTGTCCTTATGCTCACCGTTCGCGCTTGGTGTTGCAAGAAAAAGGTATCGACTTTAATTTGATTGAGATTGATTTAAGCAACAAGCCGGAGGGATTTACAGATATTTCTCCTTATGGAAAAGTACCTGCGATCGCACATAATAATCATCGAGTTTGGGAATCGGCAATAATCAACGAATATCTTAATGAGGTATTTCCTAATCCGCCTCTTTTGCCTAGCAGTGCCATTGCTAAAGCCCAGGCTCGCATCTGGATTGATTTTGCCAATACTAGATTTGTTCCAGCTTTTTCTGCTCTCTTGCGTAGTCCCGATATCCAACAGCAAGAAGCAGCTAAACAGGAACTATACAAACATCTAGAATTTATCGAAAATGAAGGTCTAGGGAAGTCATTAGGAGACGGGCCCTACTGGTTTGGTGAATCCGTCAGTCTGGTTGATTTTACCTTTTATCCCTGGTTTGAGCGTTGGTCAGCACTGAAGCACTATCGAGGTTTGGCGCTACCAGAGGAATTTACTCGTCTACGTCAGTGGAAAAAGGCTTTAAAACAACGTGATTCGGTGGTGGCGATCACTAATAGTAAGGAGTTCTACATAGAGCGATATGCTAGATTTGCTACTCCTGTTGCTGCATAGCGTCGCGTTACAGAATTGACATATCTAATAAACTCAGCGAGTTTCGTGAGCAACTCGCTGAGTTTACTGTTTACGCATTACACCCCGTAAAAAGTCAAAATAATTTTATCTTTGCCTAAGTTTTCGCCGCCCAAAATCTTTTTGAGTGGCGAAAAACTAAAGATACAATGATTACTTTGACACCTTGGGATGCGGCTGCCCATGCTGCCCATGCGGCGGCAGGGCCACCACCAATTACCAGCACGTCAGCAGTTAATTCTAGTTCATTTTCGCTATGGACTCTTAGCAATTCCTTGTCCTCCTTTTTGGCAGTCAACTTCATACTTTGCCACTGTGAGCGGCTTCTACAGGCAAAAATCCACCCGCCTGCATTTTTCAGAACTATAGTAAGCACCACCTTTTGCTAGTAATTCGTCATCGGTGCCATCTTCGACAATGCGAGCTAAGGCATCATGTAAAAATAAGTTGTACAAATTTAATCTGGAACAAGTTGTGAGCTTAACTTCCCCATCAAAATTGTTCAAGTTATTTGATATTCGGTTGGAACTGCCGTTGCGTCACCGAACACAAACAGCGAGTCTTGTCTGCGACACACTGTTCGTGTTCAAGCGTCACAGCCCAAACTAGGCATCGCTGATCAGAATTTACCAGCTGTTTGGAGGGAGCATTAGGTAAAGTGGCAGCAAAAGTAATTTAATGGGTAGTCAAGCGATCGCTCTTAACAAGAAATTGCTGCTGACGAGCATTCACACTAGCTACGCTTATATCCCTTTCACACCAAGTCTTGTGTTACAGCTGCACGATGACCTCTATCAGTAAACCAAAAATTTTTTTATATCTTATAAAAGCAGCCAGTAGTGGAGATAGTATTGAGAACACCGCCAAATTATTAAAGAATGTTTCTACAGCTAATGATATTAGATATCATCTTAATAAAATTAAAAACTATCTACACGACTAAATAATTATCAAATTCATGAATCAAAGAAAAGTATGGTTATTAACGATGCTGCTTGTAACAATGGCATTAATTAGTATCATTACAGGTTATAGCCATTCTTTAAAAGCAGCTTCATCTTTAGGCAAAGACACACTGACGATGATTACTTCCCCAGATTATCCACCTTATGAGTTTTATGATACTAAGCAGGGAGAGAGGCAAATTGTTGGCTTTGATGTAGATATTGCCAAGACTCTTGCTCAAGAATTAGGATTCAAACTCCAGGTAATAGAATCAGATTTTAATGGATTAATTCCGGCACTGCAAGCGAAGCGGGCTGACTTTGTTATGGCTGGCATGACTCCCACCCCAGAACGTCAGAAAAATGTTGATTTTTCAATTATTTATTACCAAGCAAAAGATACGATTGTCGCTCCTAAAAATAGCAATCTCAAACAGACCAAAGACCTAGCTTTTAAAAAAGTTGGGGTACAACTAGGGACTATCCAAGAGCAAAATGCTAAAAAAATTGCCCAAAAAGTTACAGGTATTCAGCTAAAACAACTTAATAGAGTACCAGAAGTAATTCAGGAAATCAAGTCGGGGCGAATAGATGCAGCAATTGTTGAGGACACGGTTGCTAGAGGATTCGCCCAAGCCAACCCAGATTTAGAGTTTAATGTTATTCCCTCTGACGAGGTGAGTGGCTCGGCGATCGCTTTTCCTAAAGGTTCAGGCTTAGTCAAACCTTTTAATAAAGTCCTGCAACAAATGAAGTCCAAAAAAGAACTAGAAAAATTAGTCACTAAATGGTTTTCGCAAACAAGAGCAACCGCTACATCTTCTAAACCTCCTGCTAAAAACGAGCTAAATTTAGACTTTACCAGAATTATCCCAGACATTCCTTTTATCCTCAAAGGCATCCCTTTGACGTTGTTGTTTACGCTCTTGTCAGTATTTCTAGGGTTAATTTGGGGTACAGTTCTTTCTTTGTGCAAAATCACTGGCATCAAGCCTTTCACCTGGCTTGCCAACGCCTACACCTCCGTATTTCGAGGCACGCCCCTGCTGTTACAGTTGGCTTTGGTTTACTATGCCACACCCCAGTTGACAGGTTATGATATCTCGGCTTTAGAAGCAGGGGTGCTAACTTTTACCCTCAACTCTGGGGCTTATATGTCAGAAACCATCCGGGGTGGAATTCAAGCAGTAGACAAAGGACAAACTGAGGCGGCGATGTCTATGGGTGTTCCTTATCACTTGATGATGTGGGACATAATTTTGCCCCAAGCATTGAAGAACATTCTACCTGCATTGGTGAATGAAACTATTGGATTGTTGAAAGACTCAGCTTTGGTATCAACAATTGGTGTAGTGGAAATATTACGCAGTGCCCAAATTGTTGGTGCAAATAAGTATATTTATTTTGAACCTCTGCTGTTTGCGGGGTTCATCTACTATATTTTAGTTATGGGTCTGACTAGGAGTGCATCCGTTTTAGAAAGGAAGTTAAGACAAAGTGAGTAAAGTCATAATTCGGACAGAATTCTTGTGTAAATCTTTTGGCAAACTCGACGTACTCAAAGATATTTCTACAGAGATTCACCAGGGAGAAGTTGTTGCTATTCTTGGGCCTTCTGGTTCGGGTAAATCTACCTTTCTGCGGTGCATGAACTTGTTAGAACGCCCCACTAAAGGTAGAATCTATTTTCAAGAGCAAGAAATCACTCATCCCAAGGTAAACATTGCCAAGGTTCGTCAACAGCTGGTGATGGTGTTTCAACACTTTAATCTATTTCCTCACATGACAGTATTGCAAAATGTCACCTATGCTCCGATCAAAGTGAAAGGAGTAGATCCGCAATTAGCCCAAAATAAAGGGATGGAGCTATTAACAAAGGTGGGCTTAGAGGAAAAAGCAGATGTTTTTCCATCCAAACTATCAGGGGGACAGAAACAAAGGGTAGCTATAGCCCGCACTTTGGCAATGTCACCAGAGATGATTCTATTTGATGAACCCACCTCTGCTTTAGACCCAGAAATGGTCAAAGATGTGCTCCAAGTGATAAAAGATTTAGCTCAAACAGGGATAACAATGGCGATAGTTACCCATGAAATGGGGTTTGCTAGAGTTGTAGCTAGTCGAATTATGTTTCTCGATCGAGGGATTTTAGCAGAAGATACTACTCCCAACAAGTTTTTTCAAAATCCTCAGTCCCAAAGGGCCAAGCAATTCTTAGAAAAAATGCTTTAGTTAATTTTTAATGCCAACGCGTCCACCAAGAAAAGGAAAATTTTCAATACCTTTTAACCTGTCGCCTCTTGCTTTTTTAACATTATTTGATTGCTCAAGAAAAATAATTTAAATATCTAATTTCAATCACTGTACCGTATATGCTGTGGTTTATCCAGAATCCTTTAGGAGCAAGCTTTTTGAGACTTAACGGGATAAGTTAGAACGAGGAAAAGGTTTAAAGATATTTTGTGTAGGTGAGGGAGCAGGTGTAACTAAGTTAGACCTCGGAGTGAGTTTCGATTTAACGGTGATAAAAAATGCTCTTTCTTCCTGTTTACCAGATGCATCAGTTACTTGAAGCGCGACTTTTTGGGGAAAGTTACTGATATTAAGAAATGACTTTGTGTCAATAGGTTTCACATTTCCATAGGGGTCGAGTTTAACTTGAATATTTTCTCCATCTACGTTCCAGCTTAAAGCAACGTTCTCTCCTTCATTCAAAACTATATTTGCCTGGTCGGTGCTATCTTTGCCATTTATTTTGAAAAATGCAATCTTGAAAGGTTTTGCTACTATTTCAATTTTACTGTCAGCTTGTTTAGTACTATTTCTATCGAATACCTTAAAAGTTTCAACTATTATTTCGGGAATAAAACGTCCAATTTTATTGACTGAAATATCAATACTGCATTTAAAGAATTGTCTATCTGGAGAATTTTGTCGACAAATATTCTGAGTTTTAGGGTCGTTAATCACTTTACCTTCTTTATCTTGAAATTGGATGTTTACAGGCTGAATTGGTTCTAAATTATCAGCAGTTTTGAGATGAATTATAACTTTAAAAACTAACTCTGGATGTGTAATTTTCCACCTCAAATTTACTTTTTCGCCTTTTTGATATTGTCGTTTATTTGCTTTTAATTCTACTACTTCTGCTATTTCTTTTTTTGCAACTTCCACTTCAGCCGTTTTAGGATCGGTTTCAATTATACGGTTAAAAAAAGGTGGATTTTGTAGATAAGAAGCTTTGAGTTCAAAAACGTATTCACCTGCTCCGTTAATTCCAGTGGGAACGCGATTACATATTAATTCTTCTTGGGTTACATTACAGGGAGGATTAGGATTATTCTGATTTTTATTAATTAACTGATTAATACTATTGTTATCATAATTGAATATAGGGTCATTATTTGGTGGTTTCTTAGTTATCACTACTAGATTTTTCAGTCTCTTATAATTATCAATTTTCCAGTTTAAGTTAACTTCATTACCTTCAGTTATTTTTGGGTTATCACTACTAAAACTTTCAATTCTTAACGGGTCTGGGTGCAAAAGTCTCCAAATCATATATGCAATACCCGTAAATAACCCCAACCCTAGTAAAATTAACAGTAAAAATTGCCACCAAGGACGCGCTTTCCATAATAAAGTGGCTTGAGGAGATGCGTTAGCCAAAGGATAGCTTTGCTTATCTGTAATATTAACTTCAAAATTGATCGGTAAAGATTGACCGAAAAATGGTCGGCGCCACCAAGGGCGTGGTTTAACTCGAAGAATTGCTTTTTCGGTTATATTCGGTAATAATTTTAATTCAGTAGGGTTAAATTTGTAGGTGCAAAGTTCTTCTTCATCCCTTGTTTTCGCATCAAAAAATAGTTCCCGTATCAAGTTACCTTGATTATTAAGTACTAATTCATAGATGCCATCTTTACGGCTAACTTTTCCTAAAGTAGTATTAAGTTCTATACCTAACTGATAGTTTGCCGGTAAATTAATGTATATTAAATCTAGCAGTGTTAAGTCTGGATTATTTTCTGAAAGCAAGCGAATCGTTGGAGAATAGCTACCAGCGAGAGTATCAATAGGAGGACGAAATTCTAAAGAGATTTCACCTTCAGAATTAGGGTTAAGTTCCAGTGCATTAACATCAAATAAGCCTACTCCCTCGAACCCACTAGCAGGGTAAGATATTTTAAACCAATTTTCATCTAAATCTGGACACGTCAAGCGAAATCTGTCTACACGGTTCGAGCGATTTTCGACTTTTATCACCACTTGTAAAGGTTGGTCAAGTCTATAAGTTATAAGTTTATTTGGATTTGTGGCAGGTATAATCGAAAAAGTTGGGTCAAAAGCGCGGATAATAGTTTGTTCTTTGAGCAAAACTTTGAGTTGCCCAGGAAAGTTTATTGGAGTATCTTGCGGATAGTGTTCTGGAGAATCTACGACAAAAGTATAATCATAAGTACCCGCTAAAGCATCAACTGGGATTTCAAAATTAAACGTAACTTCGCTGCTACTTTCTTTCGGTGCCACTGCTAAACTAGCTTTTGGAGAAGCAGACCAGCCACTGATTTTTTGAAATGTCTCATCAAAAGTAAAAAATAAGTCGATAACAGCACTTTGGTCGCCCTCATTAATCACCACAGCATAAAGTGATACAATATCTCCTGGCATCCCATATTGAATTCCAGGCGGATTGATAATAACGGATAGTGGATTAGACATATTATTAAAGTACTTGCTATAAAGTGCTAATTTGCCACCTAAAATTTTTCTAGAGACGCGAGACATCTATTTAATCTGATGTAGCCTGACTTGAAAATCTTCACTGCCACTAATCACAATTCCTTGACTGCTTTTCACGTCAATACTTCTAATTTTTTTAGAACCTCGAAAAATAGTTATGCCTTTTGGTGATTTTGTTTTGTCGAGTTGATAACTGGAAGTTAAATACCATACAACTACTCGTCCGTCATCTCCGCCACTAACTAGAAATTTACCATCTTCACTAAATGCTAAAGTTCGTATAGGTTTTTTTGACTCATCTTGCCAATGGTCTAAGAGTTTACAATTAGAGTCATTGATTTGCTGTTGATTATTGTTGCTTGGAGGTTTGCACTGTGTTAAATCCCAAATTGCAATTAATCCAGCCGAGTCAGATGTTGCCAGAATTTTTTCTGATGAGCCAGGAATAAAAGCTAAGGAGAGAACAGAGTCATCTTGTCCACCTCTTCCGTTTCCATCTATTTTTTCCAGTCTTTCGACTGATATGTTTTTAAATGGTCTGTTAGGTTGGTTTGGATTTAGAGATAAGATTAAAAAACGGTTAAACTCGCCCGAAACAATAAGCATTTTATCGTCGGGACTCAATGCTAATGCCCGGATTGGAAAACGTGTTAGTTTTTGCTCTTCTTCTAGGTCGATGACTACCGGTTTTTCCGGAAATTTTTTAGTAATCAATCCTCTAGACCATACTCTTACTTTGCCTTTGCCCGAACCACTGAATAAATTAAGTGAGTCTTTGGTAAATCCTAAATCAAATACTTTATCACCTTCTTCTTGAGAGTCTTGGAGTGTACTAATTATTTCACCAGTGGTTATATCTCTTAACTCAATTCTTCCATTTTCTAAACCAATTGCAACACTGTTGTTTTCGACTGGTACGAACCTGACAACTAGAATTGGATTGTTGGCAAATGCTAATACTCCTTTAGGTTTTCGAGGTTGAACGCATTTGGATTTTTGCTCATTGGGTTTTGATTTTAGTGTTACATTTTCATCTGCTTCTAAAGAATCTGTTCTGATTCTCCAAGACCTCAATGTACAATCATTAGAAGCACTAACAACAGATGAGCCAGTACCGCTACCAATAACGCGAACTGAATTGACGGAAGCTGTATGTGCAATTGCTTCTTGTCTAAATAGTAAAGCTAGTAATGCTGCTAGCAATGCCAAAATAGCTAACTGCAACCATAGAGGTATAATTGGTAAAACTTCTAATTCTAAACCTTGGGTGGCAGGGTCTGTACCGCCTAACCTTTGGTCAGATAGTTCTGCTTTTGCTTCTAGAAAGATAGTTTTTCCGATTCCAACCCAAGGACGTTTTGTTTGAACATCTAAAATAACTTTTGCTGTCTCTCCTAAATTCACATTTGCGATTTCAGGAAACTTCTTAAATGTACATTTTCGCCAATCTCTACCCTGAATTTGCACATTAATTTCTTGACGTAAATTACTGACATTTTTAAATAGTAATTCATAGGAAGCACTATTCGACTTCCAGTCCAGCAACCACGGGCGCCCAGAAGGAATTCTTTGGTTGTTTTGTGGCGTGCTAAAATTAATATAACCAACAGGCAGTACTTCCAAGTTACCTTCTGCATTAGCTGGGTAACTATTATTGCTCGTAGCTTCAACAGTAAAAATATAATTTAAACTAGGTGCTTGAACTACAGAAGGTAGTTGACATTTAAAACTCACTTCCTTTTGACTACCAGTATTTAAGGTAAACCGACGTTCAACACTGTTAGTCACCCAAGAAGCATCGATACCTATAAGACGCAACAGCACATTACTCGCTACTTGTCCCTGAGTTCTAACTCGTACAGGTACATTTATAGCGTTGCCAGGATATACTTGAAACATCCGTATTGGTAATTCGACGCTAATCAGGTTCGGTTTATTGTCTCCCTCAATTTCCAAACGCAGTAAGACTCTACGCTCTCGTGCTAGCTGAGGAGAAAATATTTTTACAGACAGGTTAACTGTACCAACGAATCCGGGAATTGGTGTATTAAAAATAAATACTTGGAATTTGGTGCTGCTACCATGAGGTTGAGCCGCAGCAACTTCTGGTTCGAGACGATACCAACGGTAATTAGGATTACGGATTTCCCCAGCAGCAATAATTTCTAATTGAAAATTGGCAAAGCGATCGCTATCATTATTAACAGTGACTTCAAAAGAAATCTCCGGTTTATCTGGTCGATAAGTTAAGCTTTGCGTTGAAAGACTAGCACTTATAAGATTGTCACTATTACTATTCATTTTTATTACAATTTTATAAATGTTCGATGTTTAGATTCCCGACTTTGTAAAAGTTGTCGAGAATCTTTACTACGCTAATCTTTCAAGTTTTTGAGATAATAAAGAATAGCTTTTGCAGTTGGTAAATTCGTTGCAAGTAAAACATTGTTTATATTACATATTCTCAATAGTGCTTCTTCACTTGCTTGACCAGGTTGAGGTGCCATCATCAAGTCTCTGAGAAAAATTACTGCTATAATTTCTCCAGAGTTAACTAATGAGTTAATTGCTTGATATCCTCCTGAATTGGCTGGAGGAATTTCTTGGGTAACGCTTAAACCTGTTTGTTTGTACAAATCATCGCTGAAAGTTTGCCATGTTCTCGTTAAGCAGTACGATAAAAATTCTTCGTATTCAGAGACTAATCCTATAAGTTCCGATTTTTTGCTATCGTGACCGACAATCACTATCTGCTTTTCTTCGAGAATTTTAGCAACCTCTATTGATGGTTCTTCTAATTCTTCTAGTTCCACGTCGATTTCTGGACTTGTAGCTATTAGCTCTTCACTATGTAGTTCAGGGGCTAAAATAGGAGCTTCCGACAATAATTCTTCTTTTACTTGTTGAGATGGTGTATCAAAATCAACATTTTCACTATCGCTGTTTATTGCTTCTATAATTTCGCTTTCTTCCTGATGTTCTGCACTATCTGTAACGTCATGCTCTTCGCTGATATCGCTAACTTGAACTACGGGAGATTCGGCAGTATCAGGTATCTCATTATGTTCCGACTCAGGAACATTCTCCGTTTGATGAAGAATATTACTTGCAATATCATCGTCAATATCGCTGACTTGAACTAGAGTAGATTCGGCAGTATCAGGTGCTTGATTATGTTCCGACTCAGCAACATTCTCCGTTTGATGAAGAATATTACTTGCAATATCATCGTCAATATCGCTGACTTGAACTAGAGTAGATTCGGCAGTATCAGGTGCTTGATTATGTTCCGACTCAGCAACATTCTCCGTTTGATGAAGAATATTACTTGCAATATCATCATCAACATCACTGGCTTGAACAACTGTAGATTCGGCAGTATCAGGTGCTTGATTATATTCCGACTCAGCAACATTCTCGGTTTCATGAAGAATATTACTTGCAATATCATCGTCAACATCGCTGACTTGAACAACTGTAGATTCGGCAGTATCAGGCGCCTGATTATGTTCTGACTCAGCAACATTCTCGGTTTCATGAAGAATATTACTTGCAATATTATCGTCAACATCGCTGACTTGAACTAGAGTAGATTCGGCAGTATCAGGTGCCTGATTATGTTCTGACTCAGCAACATTCTCGGTTTCATGAAGAACATTACTTGCAATATCGTCTTCTACTTCGTTTGTTTCTGTGGTTTCGGGTGTAGATTCGATAGCGCGAGCAGGTGTAGCAATATCATCTGGCTGAATAAACGTTGGTTCAAAATCTTGTTCAATTTGTTCAGACCTATTGATAATCTCTTGCTTTTCTAGTCTTTCTTCATGAGGACTAATTTCCTCGGCAATAGGAATAGGTGCAACTGATTCATTATTAGTAAGTTGTGCTTCCTGGGGTGTAGCACTGGCATTTTGTTGACGCCAGTTAGAAAATACCGAAGGATTAATGATTCTAACCACTGTTTCGGCTTGCTGGGAGTCGGGCATTTCATCTTCCAACATCAGCACAAAATCACCTATGCGAATAATATCACCATCTTTGAGCATATATGAGTGGTCTTTCTCAGCCAATTTGCCATTGACTGTTGAGCCATTCCGACTACCAACGTCGGAGAAATAATAATTTCCTCCTTGAGCAAAAAATTTACCATGCAACCGACTAACATCAGTGCTATCGAGAACTAAATCAGAATCTGGGGAACGACCAATAAAACATTCCGCTCCTCGTCTGGTTGTGAGAGTTAAATCAACTTCCTCGAATTCGCTTTGTGTTGGAGATGTGGAAACTTTTACTTTCATATTGATGTTCTAGTTAATTTTCTGGTTAATCTTATTTATTTCCATTACCCATCGCTGACGAGTAATATGTTCTAGGTTTAAAATATCATCTTGCGACCAGTGAAAATGGTAAGCAATAAAAGCTACCTCCTCATATAAAGTATCGGAGGGGTAGCTCATGACTCCCCCGCTAACTCTAACCTCACGTTAAATTGCGTATCACAATGTGGGCAATGCGCTGGGATATCTGTATTAGATTGCTGATTGATTCGATTATAAAATTCTCTAAGGTAATAAATATCACGCAATACTAACTCTTCGAGTTGTTCGGGAGTCACAGAGTTTAAACTACCTAAGCGCGAGATAACGCGCGAAAACATAATTAAAGCGCCGTAAGCTGGATTATCCTGAACTTTACGTTCTTGCTGCACCCAAAGTTCATCTTTGGCAGTAGCTAAACGCATTACACCATGACGATGCACCCGTTTTTGAGAGTCAATTAATCCTCTAGGAAGCGTAAAATTGAATTCAGTACAAAGTTCCTTACGACGCATAAATAATAATGTAGAGACGCGATATATCACGTCTTAAGTTCTTAATTTTGTGGAGTTTTTACATTCCCGACTTCTTCAAGAAATCGGGAATCTGAAACCGGGGGTTGGGAATCTAAAACTGGGGGAGTTGCAGGTTCCAAGCCATTGATTTGACGGTAAAAATCTTGGAGGTAATTTAAATCTTCGCTAAAGAAATTCTCTACTATTGCAGGAGTAACTTCAGATAAGGCACCTAAACAAGTAATTACACGCGCCAAAATAATAATCGTGGCATAAGCTGGATTAGCTTTAACACGCGGGTCACGTAAAGGAGAAATTTCGTCTATCGCTGTTGATAATCGCATCGTACCTTTACGATGGAGGTTGCCATCGGAGTCTATGTACCCTTTTGGCAATGTAATCTCAAACTCTGTAGGAAACATAGTCTGTAATAAACCTCCAATTATTTCACCCGTTT
Source organism: Nostoc sp. S13 (assembly GCF_029379315.1). GTDB lineage: Bacteria > Cyanobacteriota > Cyanobacteriia > Cyanobacteriales > Nostocaceae > Nostoc. The sequence continues at coordinate 10,764 of NZ_JAQYWQ010000065.1, read as the reverse complement.
AAATTCCTCAAAAGCGACTTCGACTTCCTCAATTTCTATTTCTGTGCTGCGGGCGTTAACATCGGCAATTTTGTAACGAGTGGGCCAAGCACCTTCCAATTCAAATCTGGCAACCTCAATACTTGCTTGATTGTAAATCGACAAAGAAACTGTTTTTCGCTGCTTTGCCCATCCACCTGTTTGAACTTTGTCAAACCAGTTCCAAAAATCTACTGAGTTAGTCATACCTCTACGAAGAGTAATATTACCACTCTTAACATTGCCTGGAATTTTGGTTCTGACTGGTAAACCTTTAGATTGTCCGCTTCCCGAACTTTGGGAAGTAACTTCACAAATTTCAATTACATCCTGTGTTCTTGTAAAACCTTGACACTCTAAAAAGTAAGCATCAGAATCTTTTTGCCCATCTAGCACTAATCCTAAATAGAAACGATGTGCCGTGAGAATCTCAGGATTTTGTCGACCTACTTGTACCACTATTTTCTTTTTCCCTTTCCTCTTTCCCCTTTCCCCTTCTTACTTAATACGTTTAATCCCTTCGTGAACCAATTCGATAGTTTCATTTGCCATATCACCACCAGATGCTGTTAAGGTGGGGCCTGTATATTTACAAGGATAACAACGTAATATTTCCCAACGTGCTTTTTCAGTACCTTGTTGGTCGTAAGCTGCTACTGAACCATCTTTACGATTAGATGTCCACTGTCGTGGGTCTCCCATGTCTTCGTTACACTTTTGATACCACTGATAAAGATCTATATCATCAGTAGCGATTACTTTTAGTGTGACGTTGGTAAATTTTACGACGGTAGGTGTTGCTTGGCGCATGAGTTTTCCAGATCTCGATGATCCATGAACTTCCTGTGCAGGCGTATTTTCTATGCCCAAGCCACTAATCTCTTTGATAAATTTATCTGTTATTCCGTCTGCTTCAAAGTAAAATTTACAAGCAGTAAGAAATTCTCCTGGCATACTTTTTTAACTCCTGTATTAGTTAAGAATGTTAGTTAGAAAACGAACCGGAAAGCGAGCAAAAAAAGAGAAGAAGTATTTTGTTATTCTTCATCTTCAATTCCGTTCCACTGGCTGATACGGAGGATAACGAATTCTGCTGGTCTAACGGGACATACACCGACTTCGATGTATAAACGACCTAGAATTCTGGTCTCTGGTGGGTTTAATTCTTCGTCGCATTTCACGTAAAATGCTTGTTCGGGTGAAGCACCAAATAATGCTCCTTCACGCCAGATTCTTTCAAGGAAATTACTGACAGTTCGTCGCACGCGTGCCCATAAATCTTCGTCGTTTGGCTCGAATACTACCCACTGAGTACCTAGTTCTAAAGATTTTTCAATGTAGCTAATCAATCTACGAACGCTGATATAACGCCATTCGGTTTTATCGGGTTCAACCAGTGTACGGGCGCCCCAAATCCGAATGCCTCGATTCGGAAATCTACGGATACAATTTATACCGATTGGGTTTAAAAGTTCTTGTTCGCGAAAATTGGTGTCGTAGTCTAAACCAATTACACCTCTAGGTACTTCATTAGCAGGTGCCTTGTAAACTCCGCGAGTTTCATCGGTACGACCCCAAACACCCATAACATGACCACAAGGAGGAACGCTGATCGGGTTGCCGCGATCGCGTGGGTTAGCGACTTTAATCCAAGGATAATAAAGGGCACCGAACATTGAACGGCGATTAAATCGGTTCAACCATTCTACAACCTGCTGCGGTTTGGGACAGTCAGGAGGAGAATCAAGAACTACCATGCGGTTGGGTGGGTTAGGAATATCTCCAGTGTTGGCACCTTCGCACATGCTAATCATCAATTCCATAATGCCATGAACTTGGTCTAAGTTCATCAATCCTGATTGATACGCACGCATCAAGTCAGGACAAGCAACCATTGTGATTTCATCGATTTCAAATAGTCCGCGTACCCCTGTACGGTCGTCGCGTACACCCTCGATATCGCTGGAAAAACTATCGGGTGCCGTGGCAACTATTGGTGCTGCAAGTTCGTATTGACCATTTCCTGGACGACGCGCTAAAGGTTGTCCAGTTTGAGAAATGTCTTCGATGGTTATAAACATTGAATTTCGCAATGCCGCAACTACATAAGTTGCAAATTGAGCATTGCCTTCGCGGTTCATTGTCAAGTTGTCGTATTCTTCGAGAATTTCATCTGCTCGACGAATTTGCACCTTGAAGTATTCGCCTGTGTTTGGTGGGGCAGACCCTTCTGTTGCTTCTGGTAACGCACGAGGCCCACTATCGCTAACCAAGATTACAATAGTGCCTGCTGTAAGTTGTTCCGGACGCATACTAAACCGTAGCGAAGGACGATTGCCTCGACCAGTAATCCGAAGTGAAGTTGGTTCCGGATCTGGTGGTTTGGGGGCGCCGGGTAAGGAAGTACCAATACTAGTAATCCAGCAGCGACCACCACCATTCATAAAGTAGCCATAAACTGCAAAAGGCAAATAAGCATTGAAATCAGTAAAACCATCGGAATTGGGACGGGAAAAATAGTTTAAGAACTGTGTCCAGTTAGTAACAAGCATTGGCTTGAACAATTCAGCCCCACCACGCACATCTTCAGTGAAGCCCACAAATCCGGCAATTGCCGTACTAACACCTTCGATTGGACGACTACCTCGGTCTATTTCTTCGATATAGACACCGGGAGCAAAATAATCAAGTCTTGCCATGAAAATACCTCAAATATAAAAATTTAATCAACAATTCGTAAAGACGCGATATATCGCGTCTTTATGCAAAATTTTGCGTCTCTAAGCGGGATTTAACGAGATTTCTTTGAAGGTACAGCTTAAACCATCTACCAATGCATTGACTTCACGGGGCAAATATCCCGGACTGTTGATTTGTAATAGGTAGTTACCATTACGAAGGTCTTCAAAGTAAAACAACCCCTCCTTATTGGTAGTAGCTGATTTTTCCATTCCGATCACCTTAACTTTTACTTCCTTCATCGGTAAATTGGTAACAGCATTTTTGACTATACCTGCGACTACTACCCGCTTGGTGAAACTTTCAATACTTCCATTTCGATGAACACTTCCATTTTCAAGTTCAAGTTCAGGTTGAAAATTATTTTGCAGTGCGATCGTTCGTTGCCAAACTAAAGACACTAAAGATACTTGCGGCTCCACAGGAACTGTCACCATCAAATACAAAGCTGGACGTAAAGCGATAGTTAGCGCACTCCACAAAGACCCGGCTTCGATTTGCGGTTCTACAGCAACCGTCATATTCAAATTTCCATAACCCCGCAATTCGGGAACCAAAAACTCTTCCTTGAGGGCACGGTGGCGCAGTAGTAGACCTAAAGCTTGCGAAAGCAGATAATGTTCACCTAAAGCCGTTCGATCCCAAGCCGTTAGTAGCATAGAAACATCAAACCAGGTCGGAGACCAATTCACAGAAGCAGGTTGCAAAGCTTGTGTCAGCTTGCGTTCAACTTGCCTTCCCGAATGTTGGATTTGCTTACTCTCACGAATGTCATAAACGTACAAATTGAGAATCGGTCCTCCACCTTCTTCTTTACGATTACTCGGATGACTAAACTCAATTTGCTCCGTACTAGAAAGCGATGTTCCTCCAGCCAGAATTCCTGCTAAGGTTTGAATAATAAAAATAATCATCTAAGCATGATGTCCATACTTGCCACTAACATTTCTCAGATATATCTAGGTTATATGAATGCAAACTCTTGTAGTAATTAGACTTTTGTCGAGATTTCATCCAAACTCTAAAACACTTACGAAATATTAAGAAATATGAACAAATATTAATAATACTGCTATTTGCTGCGTAACCTGACGTAATTATTTAGTAATTAAAAGTAACAGGGAAACCAATATCTAATGTAAAAGTGAGTAAAGCAATGACCGTCAGCTTCTCTCTTGAAAAAGAAAAAAGTAACTGCGATGATTCACACGCACTTGTTACAGAAACTTTTATTGGGCTACAAGCAAAACAACTTACCTTTCATTCGTCGATTGTTTTTGTACGTATAGTTTACTACGAGCAGTTACTAAAAAAACTTCAAGAAACAATTGAATACGCAGATAATCAACCTCGCTTTTCTCAACGAGAGATAGCATATTTACGGTCGGAAGCTTGGTTAACTGATTTTCCCCATGTTTGGAACGTACATGAATTTAAACTTACTCAGTTTCCAGAATCTTTTTCTTACATCTGTCCTATCGGCTATAAAAATCAAAAGCCAGAATATATTCAAGTAATCACTCACGCACCTCTTTCGGCAAAATCGCGGGATTACGTCAAAAATGCAGCCCAAATGCTCAGTAAATATATAGATATATGCTCAGAAAATTTGCAACAAAAGTCTAAGACTGAGATATTAGAACATCTACTTCACAAAGTCGGTCATCAATTGCGGAATAATATCGCTTTAGTAAAACTTTACGCACACAATTTATTTTTGGGCTTACAAGATAATTCTTGGCAAGAGCAAGCAGCAGTCATTTGCGAGAGCGTGAATGATTTAGATACCAATCTAACCGATATAATTTCCTGTGGTCAAGAGTCAAATTTAAAAATAATTCCTCAAGACCTTAGAACTTTAGTAGACGAAAGTATAAAATACTTTCAACCGTTAATTGATCAAAAACAATTAAAAGTTAGCATTCCTGATACATCTGCTACATTACCTTTAGATAAGTTACAGATGAAGCAAGTTTTTGATAATTTACTTAGTAATGCAATTCACTTCAGCCCTAATTGCGGCGCGATTACCTTTAGTTGGCAGGCTTTTCACGAAGAAATATTAATTAAAATTTCAGACCAAGGGCAAGGAATTTCACCCTTAGATATGCAAAAAATTTTCAATCCGTTTTATTCGCTGCGCCCTGGTGGTACAGGATTGGGTCTAACTATAGCTAAAAAAATCGTATTAGACCATTGTGGAAATCTTTGGGCAGATAATTTACCAGGAAGAGGGGCACAGTTTTGTTTGATTTTACCTACTAAAAAGAAATATTAATAGGACGGGCGCGATCGCGCCCATCCGACAAGATTACTCATTGTATTAAACTCTTGTAAAGTGGGCATCCTTACCCGCACCATCACTAAATGAAAAGATTATGAACAATAAACAAATTTCGATTTTACTAGTAGATGATGAAGAACGTTTTCGTCAAGGATTACGAACTCTCTTGAATTTTTATAGTACTAGTGCTTCATTACCTCTGAATGTTATCGGTGAAGCAGATTGTGTTGAGCAGGTTGTGAAATTAGCGGTTCAAAAGAGTCCCGATCTAATTTTGCTCGATTTGGAATTGGTTAATAGTGATGGAATGACAGCTATGGAACGGTTGAAAGACATTTCTTACTATGGTAAGATTTTGGTTTTGTCTGCCCACCAAGAAGATAAGTGGATTTTTCAAGCTATGCAAAAAGGCGCGGCTGGCTATGTTTTTAAAAGTCGTGTGGCAAATCAGCTTTGTGATGCAATTAATACGGTACTTAAGTCAGAAATTTATTTGCCACCGGAAGCGGCAAGTGGTTTTTTCCGATGTTTTCAAGAAAATGTGAGTTCGGTCTATAAAGCATCTTCGCAGTTACATTTAACTCAAAGAGAACAAGAAGTTTTACAATTGTTGACTCAAGGCACCTCAAACGAAGAAATCGCCAAAAATCTGTATGTGACTGTTGCCACAGTCAAAGCTCATCTGACCAATATTTTTGAGAAATTGGGAGTTAGTAGTAGGACTCAGGCAATTGTCGCTGCTATCAAATTAGGACTGGTTCAAGCTTAGTATTAATTAACTGACATTATATTATGTCTTCTACTGAATTATTTTATAAAGAGTACCCCTGTTCTTACAATGCTCCCTTGGATTGCGAGAACATAATAGAAACTTTGCAGGAAGTTAAAGGCGCTAAGTTTTGTTTTGAGTGTGGTTTTCCGGCACTTTTACCCGATGAAAGTGAAATTAAAGGGTATAGAGGCAGCTATCAGGTGACAAAGTTTCTCGGTGTACGAGGGTTTGGACGTTTATATTCGGGTATACAGCTAAAAGACAAACAGCCAGTAATTATTAAAGAGTACTTATTACCTAGTCGTACTTTTAACGAAGATGAGACATTTCAACGTAAGGAAACCTTTAGACGTATAGGGGGGATAGATTTAGCAGATGGTCGAGTTCAAAACTTTCGCTTAATTCAAACCTGGGAAGCTATTGGTCCCGAAAAAGGAGAACGCTGTTATTTAATTACTAAAGACGTACAACCATCCCAAACACTAAGAGAGTATTTGAAGCAAAATGGTGCAATGACGCCGAGTCAAGTCCGTGAGTTATTGAGTGAGGTGCTACAAACTTTAGAATTTATACACACCCAAAAGCTGCGTTTCCCCTCGAATCATGTACAGCGAGGTTTAGAGCATGGCAATATTAATTTAGATAGCGTATTAATTAAAGTTGAAAATAAAGAAAGATTTCTAGCATATCTATGTGATGTCGCTATCTGGGAAAATCTGTTTATTCCTTCTAGCATTCTTCAACCCGCAGCTAAAACGCATATGCAAGATTTAGAATCTTTAGGGTTAGTCGCGTTTCAGTTGTGGGTTGGCCAAACGCACCTTGACCCTAAAGACCATCAAGCATGGCCGGATAATGATAATTATTTAAAACAGTTTCTCTATCGTCTGCTTTCTCTGAATACTCCTTATGGAAGTACAGAAATTGCGCGTCAAGAACTGCTAAGACTTCCTAAACCCGGTGAAAGCAATAATTTCCAACCATCTTCTGACTCTCAAGAACAGAAAAAGCGCTTTCCTCAAAAATATTGGTTATGGCTGGGAGTGCTGGCTTTTCTATTGCTGGGAGGCATCATATGGTATTACTTTTGGCAGCTTTCCAAACTAGATGAAGATCAATACTTAAAATGGCAAGGACTTGTACAAAATTTCTCTAAAGTAGATAACGTATCTTCAGGTAAATTTGTTTATACAGGAGAACAAAATGGAACCTGGAGTTATATTTTGGGACAGACGCCTGATAACACAATGAAATTAAACGAGATATTAACCAATCCAAACCCAGATGCAAAAGCAACATTTATCTATAAACCAATTCAGTCTAGCGATATAGCAAAAATTAGTCAACCGATAAAAGAAGTGCAAGAAGTGCAAAAAGTTCCAAAAGACTTTGCAATGACGACTTTATTCGACAACATTACACTTGATATGAATCCAAAGCAAGTTGCTTATGATGGTTTACTGGTGTTTGTCGCATTTAGTCGGAACGGCTTTAGTCTCCATAAAGCATTGGATGGAAAAATCTCTCTTGAACAACTACGTGACATATATACAGGCAGAATTAATGACTGGAGCCAAATTAACAAAAATGTTCAGAGTCTTAAAATTGAGCCTTATGTCCCGACTGAACTAGAAGCGATACAGCAATTCAAAAAGCTAGTTCTTAAAAACAATCCACAGGATATAGCTTTATTTGATGAAATTGCCAAAACTCGAACCCAGAGCACAGATATTACCCAAAGACAGATTAGTACTGCAAACAATAACGGACAGACTACTGGTATTATAAGTTTCAGTATTTTTAGTAAAACTTGGAACCAGTGTTCGGGTTATCCCTTAGCAATAGTCAATAATAACGAAAAGATTCAACCGTTTTTAGATCACACTACAAAAAGACCACTTGAACCTTCAGATGACTTCTGCGATAGACCAGATTTTGATACTACAAGATTTCAGCCAAATGGAACAGCAAATTATCCTTTGGGTTATCCACTGTATGTAGTGTATCCTAAAGACAATACTCGCCAGTCAGGAGGTTCTACTTTTGCTAATATGCTAATAACCCGTCAAGGTCAGTGTTTACTTACTAAGTCAGGTCTTGTCCCTTTACAACCTGTGCCTAATGATATAAGAAATTATGCCTGCAAATCGGTGCCCTAATCCTAGCTGCGAATATTTTAATCGTGCTTTGCCAAACAATGCCAAGGTGTGTCCTTGGTGTTCGACTCCTTTAGGTAATGTAATTCCCCCTACACCAAGTAAGCCAACCAACCCACAATCAGTTCAACCACAAGCAATACCAGAACAACCAAGTTATCAACCTCCTCCTTACGTAGCACAAAACCAGGAGCGCGGATATTCACACCCAACATACCCTGCCCCCTCCGTACCTCCCCGAAGATTGCCAGTTTTGAAACTTGTCCACTATACCGGCAGAGAGTTTCAGTTGTCCGGCGAAGGTGGTTCAATCGGGCGTAGAAGTCAAAGTATGCCAACTCCACCAGAAATTGACCTAACTGGTATTCCCCAAGAAGGAGTTGTTTCTCGCCACCATGGCCGTATATTTTGGGACTGGTCACAAAATGCTTATATGATTCTTGATACCAGTACAAATGGTATTTATTTAAACGGTAATCTTCTTAATTCCGGTGTATATTACCGCATAGTCAACGGTGATTCTTTACAGCTTGGTCAAGATGGTCTAGTTACTTTTACGGTAGTAGTGATGTAATTAATAGCTATAAATACGACAAATAGTAGTGCAATAAATATACATACAATGTCTGCTGTAAAGTGAATCCTAAGCCCTAATGGCAGGCTTCGCCAACGTACAACCTCTGCGATCGCAATTAATTATATAAATATTTTTGCATACTTCCTACTTATAAAGTTGATAAAATATTTTGGATAGCAGATATTATATTTACGTGGATTGCGATCGCAAATTTTTGATTCGGTATAAGTTCGACCTTTGGCTAGTTTTGATTTTGAAGCTGTCCCTTTAGCCTAGATTTAATAGCACTTGAACTATAAATATTAGTGCTTCGATGTGAACAGCAAAAATTATGGACTTAGAGAAAAGAGAAGTCTTTTATACGCCCCTTGGAGACGTTGGTGGTACAGCGGGATATGTTGGTATTTCAGCAATATCTAATCCAAGCAGAGTATCTACAGATGCCGAAAGGTGTCTAAAAGATTCACTATTATTAGCTACACTCACTCAGCGAGTGTACGAACTTTTACTTGAAGATATTCGTAATCAGCGAGAGAGAGTAAATAACTATGGTCAAAAAAGGTGGTTTTGATGCCAGATAGTAATAATAGCAACGTTACTCACGAACTAAATTATGTTACAACTAATCGGTTTTATATCGAGATCGAAAGCTCCATCGCTGCGTCTTTCACTGAGTGTTCAGGACTAGGCGCCCAAATTCAAAAAAAGGTCATTCCAGAAGGAGGTGTTAACGACCAACAAAGGGTGTATTTGGGACATGTTGAGTTTAATGACGTGACATTGAAGCGCGGTGTTACTGACCATCCAGGTTTTTGGAACTGGATAAGTGAAGTTTTTGATGAACAGGGAAAAACATCTCGACGCAATGTAAATATTTTGGTTTTTAATCAAGCTGGTGAAACGATGATGAGTTGGACACTTATTGGTGCTGTTCCTATTGGATGGAAGGCGCCTGCATTGCAAGCAGACGGAAATGCAGCAGCAATTGAGGAATTAACTTTAGCTTATGAAGGTTTACAATTTGGGAAAGAAAAAGGTGGGGGTAACGAGTCAACACGGATGAAATCAGGATTCTTTGAGTCTAAGTAATACCAAAATAAAACTATATGGATATTCAACCATTGGTAAGTAAAGTTAATAGACTCGGCTTAAGTGAATCTTTATCCCAACCCAATAGATTAACTTTGAGGCAAGAATCTAATCATAGTCTCAGTAATTCCACTTATCCAATTGCTAATCACACACCGCTAACTACATCAAAATTTTTATTGCCGCGTCATCAAAACAATAAATTTGTAAATACCGATTCTTTAGCAAATTTGAATTACTCGAATGATAGTGATGAAAATATTGATTTATTTCCCGAACTAGAAAGCTATTATCAAAACGAGGACATCAGTGTTAATAGTACTGAGGCATTGTTAGTTCCCAATCACAGCAGTGTTAATAACAATGAACTAGCGGAGACATTAAGTTCAAATAATTTAGGTGATTTAGATATACCTCTAGGTAAAAAAGCAAACAATCAACCGAAATCTCAGAGAAAAACAAAATCCAAACCGACATCAGATTCTAAAGCTCAACCTCAAAAAACAACCAAATCCTCCAAGACGAATAAAAAGGGTAAACATGAAGTTGTACCATTACAGCAAGCTTCAAACCAAAACAATGACCCAAGCACACGGAATTTAGAAACAACGATACCAATTTATGAGCAAACAGTACCATTTCAAACTTCAGAAGTTGTACCATTACAACAAGCTTCAAACCAGTTTAACCCGACTGTACAAAATATTGAACCAACGACACCTATTTTTGAGCAAACAGCATTAACTACAACTTCAGAAGTTGAACCATTACAACAAGCTACAAACCAAACATTTAACTCGACAATACCAAATATTGAAACAACGGCACCTGTTTCTGAGCAAATAGCATCACCTCCAACTTTAGAAGTTGAACCATTACAGCAAGCTGCAAACCAGACATTTAACCCGACTGTAGCAAATATTGAAACAACGAATAATGTTTCTGAGCAAACAGGATTAACTCCAACTTCAGAAGTTGAATCATTACAGCAAGCTACAAACCAAACATTTAACTTGATAATACCAAATATTGAAACAACGAATAATGATAATGTCTTGGGTCAACTTGCATCACCTCCAACTTTAGGAGTTGAACCATTACAGCAAGCTGCAAACCAGACATTTAACCC
>NZ_JAQYWQ010000179.1 GCF_029379315.1 Nostoc sp. S13 | reverse complement strand
ACTTTAGATTCTTCTGATTCCTTGTGTCAAGCCTGATTGAGATGCTCTTACCCTGTCTGGTTATCTTGAAGAGTCTTCATGAAGATAGCCGCGATCGCGTAAGAAAGGTGTACAGCATTGGCGACTACAAATGCTCGCCAGTTTTCCACACCCTAGCTCCCAAAGTTTATTTATTTAGTAGCAAAAAAAGCCAGCTAGTTATAGGTGACTTATGTATGATTATAATTTGATAAAAATTACTAAAATTCTGAACAGCGATTATTGCTCAATACAACTAGGAATGCCCAAAACGGCGCAGGGGAAATTAGAACCTAGTGCCTCAATCATCGGATGATTGATAGAGTTACAACCTAGAAACAAAATATCGGCAGCTTCTGACTCAACAACTTTGTTAAGTTCTGTGGAAATGCCGCCAAACCGCAAATGAGATTTGAAGGAACCCTGCCATTCTTCAGCTAAACTTCGGGCTTGCCAGAGAATTATATCTGCTTGTTGCAGGGGAGTTACCACTGTGTGCAATTTGGGTTGAGTTAATACCAGTGTGACAGACTTTGATACTTGACTGATTTGACATTCCAATGAAGGCTGTTGTTCTGGAAAGCTCAAGATGTTTGGATACTGACTGCTTTGATTGTCTTCTACCACATAAACGGCTTGAACTGTGACTTCTGCATTAGTGGCTAGACGCGTTTGATGGGCAATCCAAAAGGCAATATCTAGTGCCGTATGACTGTTAGGAGATGCGTCATAGGCAACAATTAAATTAACTGCTTTTGAGCTTTCAGGTTTTTTATAAAAAGGTTCTTTTGGTTCTGGCAGCAGTACCATTTGTTCAATTAAGTCATCTCGGCCTGTGGCACTTTGCAGACGTGCTAACATTGGCTTAATTTGCACAGCTTTACTTCTCCTAATGAAATGAATTAGCAATGAGAAGCAGGGGGACAAATTTTAGATTTTAGACTTCGGCTATGCTCAGTCCTTCCCTACGGGACGCTACGCGAACGACAAGGCTGAGGAATCGTCGAACGATTTTGGATTTTAGATTGAGTGACGATAAGCAAAATCTCAAATCTGAAATAAGTCAAGGAAACCCCAATAATAACTGTATTACAGCCAAAGTTTTGGGGGTTCCTTCCATTGCCTACGGAGTTAGTTGACGGGCTAAGACTGGAAGGTGTCTCTCTCTTAGGAGTGCTGAGTGCTGTTAGCGGATAGCTAGGGTTTAGCCCGTGCTGAGTGCTGAGTTAAAGATTAATAATTCCTAACTCCTGACTCTTAACTCCTCACTTTCTATGAGATACGCCCCACAATATGGTTCCTCCGCTCCAAATTCAGCTTTCATGAATTTGAATTAGGCTACCCACTAAAAAAAATGATAATCTAATCTACTCGTCTTCAGCAAAATATCGATCAAGGAAATTTAGGGCGTGGTTGCGGAGTTCAAAATATTCTTTTGAGTTTCGTATGGCAGCGCGATCGCGTGGACGCTCAAAAGGAACTTCTAATATCTCCCCTATACTAGCAGCTGGCCCATTGGTCATCAACACGATGCGATCGGACATATAAATTGCTTCATCTACATCATGGGTAATCATCATCACTGCTTGCCGATGATTTTCCCAAATATCTAATACTTGCCGCTCCAATTTGCCACGAGTTAGTGCATCTAGTGCCCCAAAAGGTTCATCCATCAGCAACATTTTGGGCTGAATTGCTAAAGCTCTGGCAATACCTACTCGTTGTTTCATACCTCCAGAAATTTCATCAGGATATTTGTCTGCTGCCGCCGTCAAGTTTACCATTGCCAAGTGTTGATTTACAATGCTGATTTTCTCGGATCTCTTAGCATTTTTTAACACTTCATCCACGGCTAAACGGATATTTTCTCGCACTGTTAACCAAGGTAACAGCGAATAGTTCTGAAATACCACCATCCTTTCGGGTCCTGGCTGACGAATTTCTTGTCCATCTAGCCGAACTGAGCCGGAAGTGGCTTTTTCTAAACCAGCTACTATCTTTAGCAGAGTTGATTTCCCACAACCTGAGTGACCAATTACAGAAATATATTCATCTTCACCAATCGTAAGATTAACTCCATCTAAAACGACAAAGTTATCTTTATCAGGTGTCGGATAAGACTTGACTAAATTTTCAATTTCTAAAAATCCAGGGCGGGGCAGAACTTCGGTCTGTGTATTAATAGGTAATGAGGTATATTCCATCATCAAATGCTCCGGAAATAATTTAGTCATCAGTCAATATTTGAACTTGGGATTTAAGACATGAAAAAGTTCGTGGGAGCGTTAGCCCTGATGGCAAAACTATTTAGATAACCCACAGGATCGCTGGGGTCGAAGCCTTTCTTATCTATAAATACTTCTGGTGGTTCGACCTTGTAATCATCCTTGGGACACTTGATGCCCATTTCAGATGCTATCTCCCGATATAAATCTGTTCTCCAACCAAGTTCTGCTAGTTTCTCGGCATTTTTGGGGAATTCCTTAATTTGTCCCCACCGGGCTGCTTGCGTCATCAACCAGATACTTCTCGATCTCCATAAAAATGTGGAGTGTTCTCCTGGCTGTTTGGGAAGGTTGTCAGGAATATCGAAGAAAATCGTGGTGTCAGCGGCTTTGATGGTACGGTCTTTGCCGTCAAAGCCGCCATAGTTGTAATTGCCGAGAATTCCCGGACTTGTAAACTTCGCGATTGGAGCATTTTTCTTTTTAGGTCTAGCACCTGTAAAGGAACGGTCTGTGATCAATTCGGCTACTTCTTGGCGGTTTTCTACTTTGCTGCAATACTGGCAAGCTTCAATCATCGCCTTGACTAGTGAACGATAAGTTTTAGGATATTTGTCGATGAAAGATTGCATCACCCCCAACAGTCGATCTGGGTGTCCCAACCAGACTTCTTTACCTTGTGCAAAGGTAAAGCCGATGTTTTCATTACCTGTTATTGCTCGTGTGTTCCAGGGTTCTGCAACCATGTAAGCTTGCATTGCACCAATCCGCACGTTTGTTACCATTTGAGGCGGCGGAACGATGATGATGCGAAATTCTTTAAGCGGATCAACACCTGCGGCGGCGGATATATAGCGGACAAAGTATTCGTAAATAGCAGAACTTAGAACAACTGCCCAAACTTTGCGTTCTGGCGGCTGCTGGTCAAAGTAGCCTCGAAAATCGCGCCCAAAGGCTTCCAAAGCACCATCACCATATTTTTCTTGATACTCGTACCACGGACGCAGCCCAAAATCCCACATGGCTTTGTTCATGGTCATGGCGTTACCGTGGCGGTGGATGGTCATCGCTGCACACAAGGGGGCGTGGCGTGCGCCTTCGGCACCAATTCTGGCGTTGGTGACGGCACCGGATACTACGGGTGAAGCATCTAGGCGACCAAAAATTAAACCGTCGCGGGAGGTGGCCCAACTGGCTTCGCGGTTGAGTGTGACGTTCAAACCATATTTGCGGAAGAAGCCTTTTTTCCAGGCGATCGCAAATGGCGCACAATCATTAACGGGAACGTAACCAATAGTGAGATCAGATTTTTCTAGGTCTTGGGATCTAATTACTGGTTGTATAGCTAAGGCTTCTTCAGTCAATCCTTTGGCTGATCTATCTCCTGAAATCGCGCAGGAGGATAGCGCTATTCCCGTTGTGGTTGCTCCTATTCCTTTGATAAAGTCTCGTCGAGTCCAATTATAATCACTCATTTTTGTAGCTCCATTGCTGATTAATTATTCACGCTACAGGCGCTGAGTTAATGAGCGTCTTAGTACAGCATTTCCGAAATTCGTAGCTTTTTTAAACGCAGAGGGGAGGCAGCGCGTTGCGGGGGGAACCCCCGTTGTAGCGACTGCCGTCGCGCTGAGTTTTGCCAATTTTAATTCGCTTCGTTATGAACTTATCAAATTCTGTACTTGGTGTTTTGATGCGAAAAAGTTTAATTAGTTAGAAGCTCTCGGACGCCGAGTTATTAATTCTTGGATTTTGCCCACGGCGTAATCTAGGATTAACCCAGTTAAGCCAATTATCAACACAGCTAAAAACACTGAACTCAGGTTTAAGCGACTCCATTCATCCCAGACAAAAAAGCCGATACCAATACCGCCTGTCAGCATTTCTACGGCGACGATTACTAGCCAAGCTATCCCTAAACTAATTCGTAAACCTGTAAAAATATACGGCAAACTTGCAGGCCAGATGATTTTTGTAATTCGTCGCCAACGGTGCATTTCCAGCACTCGTGCTACATCTAAATAATCTTGGGGAACGCTACAAACTCCTAAAGCGGTATTAATAATTGTTGGCCATAAAGAAGTAATAAAGATTACAAAAATGGCTGAAGGATCTGCTAAATTGAAAATTGCTAAAGCGATGGGCAACCAAGCTAGGGGCGATACGGGTTTAAAAATTTGAATGATCGGATTGAGCGCTAACATTGCTGATCTGGACATGCCAATTAGAAACCCCAGAGGAATAGCTACTACTGCACCTAATAAAAAGCCTAGTAATACCCGGCGCAGACTTGCTATCAACAACCAACCAATTCCCAAGTTGCCGGGGCCTCGTTGATAGAAGGGATTTAAGATGTAGTCTAGATTAGCGATTAGCGCTTCTGGTGGGGTAGGCATCAATTCATGGTTGGCAAGTGCAACAATCCACCACAGCAGAATTATTCCCAAGAAACCCAATATAGGTAGAATGAAGACATCTCTAAGGATGACAGGTTTTGCCTTTTTCCAAACGGCTTGTCCTGCGATCGCTGCGATCGCAGCTAAATTTAGTTGAAATATCATTTACGACCTCAACAGATTTAAGTGCAGGTACAAAACATTTGAGCAGTACCAGCCTTGGACACCGATGAGATCGGAACATTATAAAAATGCCGTCTCTTCAGTCTCCTCTCAATGCCTACGAAGTTAGCTGACGGGCTAGGGCTGAGAGATGCCCTTCTGAAGAAAGTTATGAGTTATGAGTTGAGTATTAATAACTTCTAACTCCTCACTCTCAAATTTTCACTTTCTCTGAGATACGCCCCACAATTTGGTTCCTCCGCTCCTACGTCACGTACTGTGATGTGATGGATTAGGCTGACTTACTCTAATGGATACTAATTATCGACAATATAACATCAATGCTCAGTAAAAGCCAACTGTATTCTGATAAATATTGTTTATTTCAATACCAAAATCAAGTCTGTCTCCTTGCTTTTCGGTAATTAACAAAATTTATAATTTTAGTTGTATTGTGAGTGAACTTATTGCACACACAGCTAAACAATAATAGTTAAATCAATCATCAAGTTTGTTATCTTATTGATTAACATTTATTAAGATAAATTATATTATACTTCCTAAATCTCATATACGGGTATTAATCCAGCAAACAAACGAACATATAAAATCTATTTCTTTTGGTAGGTTAAATAAATCGCTAATTCTGGTATAAAACCACTACACTCGCTAAACTAATTGCATATGGAAGTTTACTCATCTATCTCCTAGCTGAATTTAACATAATGGATTTTAGTCAACTACTGGCTGAAAAAAGGGACAGCATCCTTGATAAATGGATTGTAGCAGTTCGCAAGGATAGACTAATTGAAAGTGCTGATGACCTATCTTACACAGCGATCAAAAATCATATCCCTGATGTGTTGAAAGCTATGGTGACAGTGCTTTCAAAATCCCAGGATAATAATATTCAGTCGATAGTTATTGCCAGTTTCCAGCATGGAGCTATTCGAGCTGAACAAGGCTTTGATCCAGCAGAAATCGCCAGAGAATATTATCTGCTGCGAACAATAATATTTGATGCTCTACAAACAGATTTATTGCGTGGAACCCCGTCAGAAATAATTCGTTCCATGCGTTTGATAGACGCAATTGTAGATGAAGCAATCGCTCGGTGTTTCAAGAGTTATGTTGAGGAGAGGTTACGACAATTACAGGAGTTACAGTCATCACTAACGCTCCATAATGAAGAACTCACACGCTTAATAGATACTAATCAAGAGTATATTTCCCAACTAGCCCATGAATTGAAACATCCTCTAACTTCTATTATTGGTTACTCGGATTTGTTTTTACGCCAAGAACGACGAAAGACTGAGGTGAAAGACACTTCTGCCAATTTAGAACACATTGAGCGAGTGCTACGCAATGGTAGACAATTACTGCGCCTGATTAACAATGTATTAGAACTTTCGCGGTATGATGCAGGGCAGATAAAACTCAAACTAGTGCCTACCGATGTGCATGAATTAATTAATAATGTATGTGAAATGTTGGAACCTTTAGCTGCTGGGAAAAATTTAAAAATCGTAGTAGATTGCGATCACGCTCCCAAACAATTAATCACAGATTATTTTCAATTCCAACATATTGTCACAAATCTTATTAGTAATGCAATTCGTTATACACAGTCGGGGACTATTATTATAATGTGTCAGGTGTTGGAAAATCAGAGATGGGCGATCGCAGTTTCTGACACTGGAATTGGCATTGCACCCGAAAACCAAGCCCAGATATTTGAACCCTACTTTCGCGTAAGTTCTAGCGATCGTCCTTATCTTCCTGATAGTACAGGATTGGGGTTAGCGATCGTCTCCCGCTTGGTGAAACTATTGCAAGGTCAAATTAACCTAGTCTCTGAGGTGGGCGTTGGTTCTACTTTCACTGTAATTTTGCCCTTAGAAATGAAGATTTGAGAAAAGGCATATCAAAGTACATTCATTGAAATAACTTTTCTTAGACTAGTTCTGATTTGGTTTCTGCGGTAAGGCGTGAGATAAAAAATCATCTCTACAACAAACCTTGTTTTTTCAACTTAGCTAGCGCATCTTCAGCAGCAGCTTTCTCAGCATCTTTCTTATTGCGTCCCTTACCTTCGCCGTACATTTTTTCAACCACAAGTACTTTGGCTACGAACTCTGGCGCGTGAGAAGGGCCTCCTATTTGTTCTGTGAAATACTTGGGGGGAGTTGGAGTAACGTTGCGTTGTACCCATTCTTGAAAGCGATTTTTTGAGTCCACATTAGAACGAGACACAACTATATGCTTAGGATCTACAGAATCAAACAACGGTTCTATAATTGCGCGAACTGCTTCAATGTTGGAATCATTATCCAAATAGTAAGCACCAAGGACTGCTTCAAAGGTGCTACTGAGCAAATTAGGGTTTTGGTAGCCTCCATCTCGAATTGCGCCTTTTCCTAACCGCATTCTAAAGTCTAAACCTACCTCCTCGGCGAACTTTGCCAATTGCTTTTCATCTACCAGCGCCGAACGCCGCCGCGTTAATTCATCTTCTCCCATTTCTGGGTGACAACTATATAGATACTCGCCACTTAAGAAATTCAGCAAAGCATCACCGAGGAATTCTAAGCGTTCATTGTGTTCGCCTTCTCCGGGGTTTTCATGGACATAAGAACGGTGAGTAAGTGCTTGTCGCAGAAGTTTTTCATTATGAAATATTAGAATTTTGTGCATTTTATCTCGTGGATTGTTGCGTAAATTGACTGTTGGGAAACTTTACGAGTGCTATTGTCTTCAGACATGAAAAAACCGCAAATAGCGGTGTTGGTAAAACCCAGCCTTTACTCAACTGGGTTTTTAAAAGCTCTTTTAAGCAGCTAGTTTGTCTAACTCAACTAAAAACAATTCCTGATTTTGCTTTCGGATTTTGCCATCTTTTACAGCAACATCAATAAACTGGCTAAAACTATTAAATTTCTTGCCATTAGCCGTAGAAATAGATGAGCATCCTTGATAGTTAGCACAACGTTGACGCATCAATTGATCGATGCGACCAAATACGGTAGGCTTACCTTGGCTTAAAGCAGTGTTGATAGCTTCAATTAAATATTCTATAACCTCATTGTAATTAATCTCAGACACAATACCCGTATTTTGAGGTTGAGTCTTATTGCTATTACCAACTAACTGAGGTAATTCATCTACAAAGTAGAAGTTTTCATTACCAACTAGTTTAATCAACTTTGGATTCTCACTACCTCGTTGAGCAAAGACAATGACTTTTTTACCTAAAGCCTTTAAAATACAAATTAAACCAGCATAGTCCCAATCTCCTAACACGAGGATAATTATATTAACAGAAGCATTAAAGGCAACCCAATTAATACAGTCACTTATCAATCTATAATCTGCACGATTCTCTGAATGATCAGAAACATTAACACCCTTCATACCAAGATTTTCTAGCTCATTTTTGATAGAAACTTGGTCTATGTAGTCTGAATTATAGTAGACATTTTTGCAGCCTATACGCCCCTTAGATTGAGCAAATTCCAGCAAAAGATGACCCTTTCCTTTAATTGAAGAGACGTTCTGAATATCGGCAAAAATACCGTTAAAATTTTTCTGCTGGCTTGTTTGTTTTTTGGGAAATTGATTAACGTGTGTCATTGTAATGTATCCAGTATTCTTTGGTGAACTGGACAGCTTCAACAAATTACACATCTAGCAGTAGCAGGACTTTATACGAGGAATTTATACTCAAAAAGTACTATCCTGCAATAAAGCTTTCTACCGTCGCTTTTGTTTGGTTCAAGTCTCAGCCGTAGAACTCCTGGGTTCCTACCAAGTTTCGCGTCATCCTTTCCCCTGAACATTCATCCAAACATCTTGTCTTCCCGTTGAAAGTCTAGTCAATCAGTTGACTTGACATTGGACTGAATACTCAGCCGAAGGGATGACACGAAGCTCGGCAGGAAACTAGGAATTCTGCTGCTGAGACAAGACCAAAAACCTGCGCTTTAGAGTGCGGTTATTTTGCTGTCGTTAAATATACATTGCCATACCTGTTGCTAGATGTCAATATAGTTATTCATGAAGATTCGTAAAAGCATAGATGCGTAGTGGCTTGTCGTTAGACATCGCACTTATCAATCAACTTTAAAAATCATTTATGGTCTCTTCTCAAAGCCAGCATTTATTTAAAAAGTTCTTCTATTTAATAAATAATTTACGGCTTACTTTGCGCGATCGCACTATACAAAATACCTAAAATTTTCTTAATATCCTTGATATAATATTCACTCAAATCAATCGAAACTATATTTTCTTGAAGCTTGAGAAATTGCCATATCGTACCGATAGTAACAGCACCATATATAGCTTTGATTTGATTTTCACCTCTCTCGTTAAATAACTGAGCAGCTACCATTTCGGCAATACATTGCGCTAAACCAGACCGTAAATTCTCATTTTTACTTTCTACTAGGACAATCACCGGACTACGTACAAGCAGCTGCTCGGAAGAAAGACTCAAAATAAAATCACAAAAGCCATTTAATCCTCGTTGGCTATCAACAGTAAAATCAACTCCAGAAAAAAAGCTTATTTCATAATTAAATTTGCGTCTAATTTCTAACAAAATTGGACTGATTATCATTTCACTCCGAGCTTTCTCTGAACTTATCGCTACTGCTAAATCAACATTTTCCTTCAGGATAGTAGATAATAAATCACTACATTCTTGGTCCTGTACATTTGCAAATAGTCCAGATGACTCGTGGATAACTAACCCAAAAGAATCAAGAACTTCAATAAGTTTGAAATCACTATAAGCCATAAAACTTCCTCTTTGGTCTTATGACTGAATCTTATCTCATTGCTATATATATAGGACTCCTATTTGATTTCTGAACAAGACTAAGAGAGAATACGGAGAGGTTT
>NZ_JAQYWQ010000178.1 GCF_029379315.1 Nostoc sp. S13 | reverse complement strand
AAGTCAGAATTCAGGAGTCAGAATGCAATCAGTGGGGGATTCAGACCCGCCACTTTCTTGTTGACCACCAAATTTTCTTGTTTTGTGGGGGTCTTATACCAATTTAATGTGAAGTTACACATATCTAGATCCCCCTAAATCCCCCTTTTTAAGGGGGACTTTGATAGATATTTTCCGGTTCCCTCCTTATTAAGGCGGGCTAGGGGGGATCGAATTATATGCAGCTTCATAAAAAATTGGTATTAAACCCGTTTATTCATCCACCAGTCGCACAAAATACCCAAGTGAATTCTGGCGACTGGCACCTTTATTCTGTTTGATAAAAAAAAATTATTAGGAAATCCCAAAAAGCAAAAATTTCTGAAAAACTAGAAATAGTTGAAACGGGGTCAGCCCCTTTGGGTAAGTCAAAAGTCAAAAGTCAAAAGTTAAAAGTTAAAAGTCAGCGAATATAAAGATCCTAAATTTTATGTTTAAAAAACCCTAAAATTAATAAAATTCACAATATTGGAAGCGTCAGACTGATAATTTGTTAGTCTGGCGCTTCCAATTGGTTAACTAGTACAGCATGGCGGAAATAAACCACCCCTTTGAAACGTCTGAAACCCTTGTAATTACGAATTACGAATTAGGTGCAGCGTTACTAGGCATTTACTGAACTGTTACCAAATAGGATGAAGGAATTGGTTGAGCACGTCCAGCATTGACAAGTGCCTGGTAAACAAAGGCAGCAACTTCGGCTCTAGTCGCCTGACGATTAGGATTGAGTTGTTTCGCTGTCGGATAGTTGATTACTAGTTGCCGTGCAGTTGCCGCAGCAACAGGAACGATCGCATAATTAGGAATCTGGGCAGCATCGGTGTAAAAGGAAAGGACATTCTGATTATTCGCAGTTAAGCCCAAACCATTAGCTAAAGAGACTAACGCCTGGACTCTGGGAATTTGCTGCTGTGGCTTAAAAGTGCCATCGGGATAACCAGAAACAAATTGACTCTGGTAAGCAGATTGAATTGCAGCATAAGCCCAGAAATTGCTTGCGACATCCTTAAACTTAATGGCTGTGCGTTTGGCTGATGGTGTTAGGGCTTTAGTGACAATAGTGGCGAATTGAGCGCGGGTTACAGGTTCATTTGGTTTAAAGCTGCCATCAGGAAAGCCAGCAATAATATTTTGCGAGGCTAAAGCTTCGATGTAAGTTTTTGCCCAGTAATTTGCTGGCACATCTTTAAAGGCAACAGTCCCTCCAGGGGGTACGTTAACAGTTGCGGCAACAAAATCTACTGAGCCAAAAATCTTTTTCTGATTAATATCGTTGCCAACAGCAACAATTTTACCGGTTTTAGTGGCGTTGTTCACGTCATAACGAGTGTTATTGCGGATCAGATTGCCACCAGGATTTTCGTTGGTGCCGAGGTCGGGTAAAGCATTAACAGTTGCTACTACTCCATCCCGCTTATTGTTCTGAATAACATTCTTACGCAATACGGGCTTCGCTGACTCTGAGATAAAAAGACCGTCTTGGTTTTCGACAATTTGGTTTTCCACAATTAGGGGTGTGGAAGTGCCACCGATAGCTAAACCAAAACCAGTATCCTGAAATAAGTTATTGCGGATTTCTCCTTGGGCAGCTTTAGTAATTGAAATCCCATTGCCTTTGTTTTGCACAAACAGGTTACTTTCAATTTTGGGATTGCCTGTACCCGTGACAAAAACGCCCTCTCTAACACTGTTAGAAAAAGTACTGTTTTTGATAATGGGATTAGTTGACTCCACCCAGACACCCGTACCCCGGCTATTTGGGTTGGTAACACTGACACCAGCGATCGTGGTATCTTGGTCGGCAAGGATGGTAATATCCTGTCTGGCAAAGGAGCGACTAGTGTAGAAACCTCCACCTGTAATCAATATCGCCTGACCTTTAGTAGCTTCATCACCCCGCAGTGTCACCCCAGGTTTAAGCAGGAGGGGGAAGCTTTCGCCACTTTGCTGGTTATAGTTCCCAGGTGCTAATTGAATAACTGCACCTGGTTGGGCTTGACTGAGAGCAAAACTGATACTTTTGTAGGGTGCATTTGACGTTGTACCAGCAGCAGCACTATCTGCACCACTTGCAGGATTAACGTAAATCACTGCGGCTGTTGCAGGAGTTTGCGCTGTGAGAGTTGGGGTAATACCTGCTCGGTGAGTAGCACCAGCATTAACCTCACCTGGTAGTAGTATTGACCCACTAGAAACAACAAGCATTGCCGTTAGTCCGGCTCCCACACGTAAAGTATATCTAAGATGACTGCTAGGAAGAAGGCGAAAATTTTTCGCTGGAGAAATGTGAAAACCCCGATATTTCATTTTTTGAGTCTGTGATGTGCTGAATTACGGTATGTCGAACAAGGTTGAAAGTAGCACCCTTGTAGCTGCTATAAACCCATGCAAAACTATACTGGATGATTAGCACTGATTCAGCCAAATTCCCTAGATAGATCACAGAACTTATACATTAGTTATATTGTGTCATTTAGAAAATTTTAGTGGTACACCATTAGACTTATCCGGAAATGAGAACTTTATTTGGCTGAAACCTAGCTCTGGAGAGGGTTTTAGAGGTTCCTGTTTTATATAAGCTAAAAAGCCAGCTATGTAAGGGTTTCAGCTATTTTGAGGTTTATTTGTGGATAAGTCTATTTATGACACTTTAAGGCAAAATTAGTTTTGTCAATAGTAATTACGCGATAAATCAGCTAGTTGATGGAGTATCAAATTGACATTTGTACTGAGTTAACGATGAAATACCTACAGCACTTAAGCAAACAATAGCTGAAATCCTGATTTTCTTCTTAGGGGTAATTGATGAATTGCCCTAAAGCGCGTGTAGTTTTGCGTAAGCCCTAACCTACAAGAAAAAGTGCGATCAAGCGATCGCATTTTATCCAAAAAGCGATCAGAGAAAATATTATTGATATCTTAGATGACAAAGGCTGAGTACTTTACCCTACAAGTCAAAGCTTTATTTCGACTCTAATTTTAGCGAATGCTTAGATGAAACAGCTTTCATTTTCAAGTTCGTAAATTGCACGATCGCTTTTACCAATTCTTGCTGTTCTGGTTGCAAATTAAGTTTTTCTAGGGCTTTATTGATATTATTACCAGCCCGGAGATTGTGAGTAAGTTGGGCACGTTGCGATATGTTTAAAACTGCCTCAATTTCCCTATTTCTTCTCTGACGCACAGCTTGGAGTTGTTGGCTTTGCAAGGGAGTCAGGTTAATCTTTGACGAGGTGGAGTAGCTTGTAGTTTTGGTAGTTTGAGTGAAAATGACACCAGAAGTAGTATGGAATTGAACGGGTGCAGCTAAGGCAATTCCCGAAATGAAAAGGACAAGAGCTAGAATAGCAGCGAACACAGAAAGCCGTTTTGTCAAGTGAATTGCCATATTCAAAAATGCCTACATCTAATTTAATACTGAGATATAATTAACCAATTTTCAAGTCTTAATTTTGAATATTGAATTTATCCTACCCCCAAAAGGATGGTAGTTCAGCTAGAAAATATTATCTATTTTAAGGGAATCCAAAAAAAATAATTCTTCTGGTTCCTTCATAATTCGTGAACTTCCTATTGCTGAGTCTATTCCTAAATCCGCTTCGACAAGTGGTTTTCTTGCTCTATTAGGCATACTAGGCTTAAGTTTAGCTCTCAAATACAAAAATAAAATGAATGAGGGGTAGTTTTTCGGTGGCTGCAACCTGAGACAAAATATGGGGTGTAGACTTTTTGAATATATTAAAGCTTAATTGAATAGCTCCCATAGCGTTTTCAATTTCTCAAAATTTGGTTAAGGAGAAAATATTCTATGTTTAAACTACTTAAATACCTTAGTATTTTTCTCATTTTTGCCTGTTTGCTATTTGCTTGTTATGCTTGGACACCGACTGAATTGAAACGCCCTCCCTTGAAAGTTGAATTTGCATCTTTTGTTGGCGAGTATCCAGGCATCATTGCTCAAGAAAAAGGATTCTTCAAAGCCCAAGGGGTAGATGTGGAACTAATTTATAAACGACACACCCAATTGGAACAAGCAAATTTCAGCGCGGGTAAATATGATGGGATTACATCTTCCTTGGGAAGTTTTATAATCTTGAGTGCCACAAATCCTGATATACAAGGTGTGATCATTATAGATGAATCAACAGGAGCAGATGCGGTAGTCGCCCAATCACAAATTAAAACCGTCGCTGATTTAAAAGGGAAAAAACTGGGTACAAATCTAGGCGGTTTTAGCGAAGTTTTCGTGACTGAGATGTTGAAAACTGCCAACTTAACCAGCGATGATGTTAACTTGGTTAAATCAGAAGCTTTAGAAATTCCTCAACGCTTAAAAAATAATGCTATTCAAGCCGGACACACTTGGGAACCCCATCTTTCTGAAGCTATTAAACTAGGGGAACATATCCTATTTACCAGTAAACAAACCCCTGGCTTGATTTTAGATATGATTATCTTTCGTAGTGATACAATCCGCGATCGCCCCGAAGACATTCGTGGATTTGTGCGAGGATGGCTGCAAGCCTCGACTTATTGGAAAGCAAATGTTCAGGAAGGAAACGCTATCATCAGCAAAGCGTTAAAAATTCCTAGCAATACACTTTCTTTGGAGGGAGTAAAGCTAATTGATTTAGGTGAAAATCAAAAATTATTTCAATCTAGGAACCCTAATTCCATTTACAAAACTGCCAAGATATATGGAGACTTTTTTATTCGCTCTGGAAACGTGACGCGCATTCCTGAGCTAAAAAGTTTGTTTAATTCTTCCTTCTTGAACCCTGCTTCCTAGTTTAAAGCCATGCAGCACTCTCTTTTGGGCGGCATCCGTACAAAGTTGATTGTCTCGTTTCTCATTGTTGCTTTGATTCCGTTGCTGTTATTGGCATTTATCAACAAACAGACAACTGAAAAAGTACTAACTGGCAACGCTCAACAAGCCTTATCTGCGGCGGCTAACGAAACCACTAATAGAATAGATGCTTTTATTGATGGAAATCTCAATGCCGTGCGCGTAGAGGCGATTTTACCAGGCTTGGCACGCTACCTCAGCCTAACTCCAAAACAGCGAGATGACAGTCCCGAAATGCAATTAGCGACAGAAACATTAATCCGTCTCAGTCGCAAAGATATGGTCAATATTTTCTCTTATGCTTTGCTCGACTTAAACGGTAAAAATGTATTGGATACATATACACCGGACATTAGCAAAGATGAATCAATTCAAGATTATTTTAAAAAACCACTGGAAACTGGGTTATCCTTTGTTTCTAGCATGAAGCGATCGCCGATAATTCCTGACCTTGTTACCCTCTTTTTTAGCAGTCCGGTTCGCAATGCCAAGGGAGATATATTGGGTGTATTGCGTGTTTCATACAATGCTACTGTTGTTCAGCAGTTAGTAACTCGACAAAATGAACGGGCTGGGGCAAAATCTTTTGCTATTCTTTTAGATGAAAATAATATTTATCTGGCACATAGTATTGCACCAAAACTACTTTTTAAATCAGTTGTACCTCTGCCTTTCAATGTTGTAATTCAACTAGAAAGGAAAGAGCATTTGCTTAGTTATCCTATCAAAGAATTGGTAAATAATGAGTCAGAACTTAAACAAGCATTGGATAATAAAAAACAGTTGTATTTAATTGCATCTTTGTCAGGAACAGGTAATCAGGTTAATCTGATTGCGATCGCTCGTTTAAAATCTAAACCTTGGTCTGTGTTGTTCGCACAGCCCCTTGCTGTTGCCCTAGCACCTGTAGAAAAGCAAATTCGTGACGCAATATTTCTATTTGCACTTATCCCTGGAGTCGTGACAATCATCGCTTTTGCTATTGGGCAACTGCTAACAATGCCAATAATTTACCTTACAAATATAGTTTTCCAGTTTACCGAAGGTAACTTAGATATCCGCGCCAAAATTAGCTCAAAAGACGAAATAGGTCAACTGGCAAAATCGTTTAACAACATGGCACTTCAGTTACAAACATCTTTTGAAACTTTGGAACAACGGGTACAAGAGAGAACAGCAGAGTTAGTAATTGCTAAAGAAAAAGTAGAATATGCAAATCAGAAACTAGAACAACTGGTAAATCTAGATGGTTTGACTCAGGTGGCTAACCGTCGCTGCTTCGATCAACGACTGCAAGCAGAATGGAAACGCCTTGCACAAGAACAACAACCTCTGTCACTGATTTTATTCGACGTTGATCAATTCAAACTTTACAACGATTACTATGGTCATTTTGAAGGCGATCATTGTCTAATTAGAATAGCGCAAATAGTGCAACAGATGGTTCGTCGTCCTGGTGATCTAGTAGCACGTTACGGAGGAGAAGAATTTTTGGTACTTCTCCCCAATACTGAATTAGTAGAAGCGATCAAAGTAGCACAAAGAATTCAACAAGCAATTCACGATCAGGCCATTCCCCATGCACTGTCTAATATCAAGGATATCGTCACCGTTAGTTTAGGTATTACTTCTCTCATACCGACTTGTGACATCAAACCAGATACACTCATCCTTTTAGCCGATAAAGCCCTGTACAATGCCAAAGAAAAGGGGCGCGATCGCTATTGTACTTATTAGACATATAACGCCGGATGGGACTTTCTCTCAACATATATGTAGTGCATTAGGCAAATCAAACGCACTACATATAACTTCACTCAGCACTCAAAACTACTCAGTCCTTCTCAATCTGTCGATTTCCCGTTGTAATTCTTCAATTTGACGGCGTAAAGTTTCTGTTTCATTTACGGCAGATTCTGCTGCAACATTTACTGCTCCTGAAGCAGGCGATCGCTGATAATTTCCACGGCGAATTTGCTGATATTCTTCAGATACTGCCCATTGCCGTAAGTAATGCAAGCGTTCTACAGGGAAGGGATGGCTCAACATCATACCCTGAGCGCCACTGTACATCAAGAATTTATACACCTGATTCAGTCCATCTTCATCCAATGCCTGATAATTTTCTGACTGCTTGATAAACTCTTGTAAACTACATTCATTGGCATATTTGTTACTACCGCCAGAGACTTTCATCATCAAAGACATCACCGGATTCAAGTCATCCATCACTAGTAGTGCGGCGCGATCTGATGATAACTCCGCTTTCCGCCGCCACTCAAAAAACGCGTAAATCAAGCCCTGAGAGACAAAATTGCCAATCCCGAAGGTCAATTCTCCCAAGGCAGAAGCAGCATTCATCGCCCACATCGCCATTTGAATTAAAATAGTATGACCACATTTAATATGCCCCAGTTCATGGGCTAACACCGCCCGAATCTCGGCTTCGTCTAGTAAGTCTAGTATCCCTGTATTTATGACTATGTAAGGATTCTCTTGCCCCAGCGCATAGCTATTTGCTTGGGGATTTTGCGAGACAAAGAGTGTCGGTTCTGGGTAAATGTCCAAATCTCGGACGCATTCCCGAAATATCTGGTAAATAGTGGAATATTGACGCGGCCCAACTTGGATGGTGCTACCCATTAGATAGACTAATTGAGGGCGTTCGTAGATAAATTCCACAAATTTACGAGCGATTAAATCAAATCCCGGTAAATTTCGTAAGGCTTGCTCGGCTTGACGATCTAGTGGATGCCTGAAGGCTTCGCTGGAAATTCCTGTGTAAGTTGGCATAATTTAGGGTAATTGGTGATTAATCATTGGTGATTGGTCATTGGTCATTGGTCATTAGTTTTGGATCAATGGCAAAGGACAAATGACAAATGACAAATAACAAGATAATAGAAATGGGGCAATTGGAAGTAAAAATCACTTTGTATGGGATTAAAAGCGTGTGATTGAGGCAGAAGTTCATTTGTCACTACATAACTTTTTGCGATCGCAAGCGGGGTTCCCTTCCTGGCCCCATCATTTGACGATGGCACGGTTGGTAGCACGCGCCTTGCGCCTGGGACGTAGCGCCCTAATTCAAGTCGGGGCGGTTTGTGGCTATCAAGGGCGGTATCGTACCAGTTTCGTAGCATCAGCCCTGATGTGGCATGGGCCTGTAATTATTGTTGCTCAAGAAGCAGTGCAGCAACTTCTGCTGCGGGTAGAAATTCCCCGTTTACAGCAGTGGCTACCAGCCAACAAACCGATTAGGACAGGTGACGCTTGGCCTGGTGCCCAATTTCAAGGGCTACTGTTAACCTCCCCAGAAGCTTGGTTGAGAGGACAATTGGCTGGTGGCTCTCGCTTTCCCCAAGGCATCCCCACAATTATTGATGGGGCAGATGATCTAGAAGATTGGGTGCGTACTCAGCTTACCCAAGATATTCAACCCCATGATTGGGATCAACTGATGCTGGCTTGCCCAAAGCAAGCTGAGGCAATTCATGAAGCACGGATACAACTGGCACACGAACTTTTTCAGCATCCTGCTAATCCCTATGAATGCTACCTAATTTCCCAGCCAGAAATAGAAATTTTAAGTCGTCTCTATTCTGCTTTCGAGTCAGTACAAGCAATGCCAGAACCTTGGAAACAATTCTGGGAACAATTTCAAACCCTTGATGAAAATCTTTCCCCCACTGCCTCACGGCAGTTGCTACAACGCGGGGAACCCGCGCAACCCACTGCCTCGCCTCCTCTCTTCTGGGCGACTATTGCCCATCGACAAGGTTTATTTTCTTTGCACTACGCCCCAATGGAATTAGGCGAAATACTCTCACCCATTTGGCAGCGACAACCAGTAGTTTTAATTGGCAGCGCTATAGAACCGGAAACTGAGGCTCCTCTTTTCCAACAGCGCCTGGGTTTGGACGATTTAACTTGCCTGAAGTTCTCTTCGGATCAAGTGGAAGCAATTCAACTGTATGTACCCTATAAGTTGCCCCTACCGAACACGCCAGAATTTCAAGCGGCATTTATTCACAAAGTCCGCACACTGGTTTGTCTAAGTGCTACAGCACCAGGATTAACGGTTGTCTTAGTCGGGGATGTACCACTGAAATCTCAAGTTGCGGCAATTCTGGCCTCAGAGTTTGGTTCGCGGGTGCAAGTAGAAAAAACTTGTTTAGATGAAAATGGTATTTTGATTAGTGGTTGGGAATTTTGGCGAGAACATCAACGAGTCTTGCCTGCACCCCAACTGTTAATTATTGCTACTTTACCTCTACCATCTTTGGAAAATCCCCTAGTAGCTGGTAGGGTAGCTCGTTATAAGCGATCGCATCAAGATTGGTTTCGTTTATATTTGTTGCCATCTGCCTTGAATGAATTACAACGGGCGATCGCTCCAGTCAGAGAAAGTCAAGGGATCGTGGCTTTGCTTGATAGTCGCGTAGTTAACCGCAGCTACGGCGCTCAAATTCTCGCAGCTTTAAGTCCTCTGGCACGCATTAACTATCTCGATCCCAGTCTATTTTCTAACACTGATGAAGAAAATTCCACCTAAAATTCAGTGATCAATGCCCACTTGCCCAATTTAAATTTTGTCAAACAAAGGGCGATCGTTCACAAGCAAGCATTATTATCAGCTTATGAAGGTGATGCGATTCATCGCCTCTCTGTAGCCATGATTCCTGGCAAGATAAATTTAGAACCTAAGTAAAATTTGAGTTGCTGATTATGGGTGAAGCAAAGCGTCGTAAAAGCACACTAGGGGAAACATACGGTCAAGAAACTCGGATCTTGTCTTGGCTTCCCATCACAAAAACTCAAGCCGAACTATTTGTCACCTGGACTACTCGTGGTGCCTGGATAGGCATTGGCCTGATGGTTGTGGGATGGGCAACTATCCGTTTTATCGGCCCAGCCTTCGGTTGGTGGCAAATAGTCTCATAAATCCTGATGAGTTACGCAAAAACTCTCTCAAACTATTAGACCTATCCACAAATAAACCTCAAAATAGCTGAAACCCTTACATAGCTG
>NZ_JAQYWQ010000177.1 GCF_029379315.1 Nostoc sp. S13 | reverse complement strand
TCAATTCCTGCTGCCACAAGAGGCAGGGGAATTAAACTGAACATACTTTGTTAAATTAAAGGATAATATCGCTTGCTACTAGTTGTGGTGCTCCTACAAGCTGAACCTCAAAGTTAGCAGACAAATTCGCATCAGTGTTCGCTTGGAGAATACCTCCTGAATAACGGATCTGACCGGGTGCGGAGAATGCGGCAGCCCCAATGAAAGTGAAGGCTTGGTTGCCCCCTTTAGTGGAGTTGGCATCGATGGTAGATACACTGATTCGGTCGCCTGACGAGTTACCGTTTCCAACAAAGTCAGTGATCACATCTCGTCCAGTAGGAAGACTATCTGAAACTGAGTTGAACTTGAAAACATCATTACCTGATCCTCCAGTGAGAGTATCAGCCCCACTACCGCCATTGAGTGTGTCCTTGCCACTACTACCAGTCAGGATATCGTTGCCACTACCACCGTTAAGGACATTGTCGCCACTACCGCCAGTGAGGATATCGTTGCCACTATCACCGTTAAGGACATCGCTGCCACTACCGCCGATAAGGGTATCGTTGCCACCACCAGCGTTAAGGACATCGTCGCCATTACCACCATTAAGGATATCGCTGCCATTACCGGCGTTAAGGACATCGCTGCCATCACCACCGATAAGGGTATTGTTGCCATTGCCGGCGTTAAGGACATCGTCGCCACTACCGCCAATGAGGCTATCGTTGTCATTGCCGGCGTTAAGGACATCGCTGCCACTACCACCGTTAATGGTATCCTTGCCGCCATTGCCGTTCAGGACATCGCTGCCGCCATTGCCGTTCAGGATATCGTTGGTGCTAAGAGCGTTGATAATGTCACTGGAATTCGTACCGTTATAGATTGCCATTAATGAACTTCTCCTGAATTTAGAGGGTAAAAAATTGAGGGTAAAAAATTACCTCGTCACTTCCCCATCAGAAAACGGCGTTGCTGATTAAGAGTATGAATTTGGTTTCCTCCAAAGGCGCACAGGAAACAGTTTCAAACATTGAATTTTTGAATTTCATACTTGAGATTAAGCAACGCCGAGAAAATAAGGTGGAGACATAACAAGTGGGAAGAGATAACTGAATCAGACCTGATTTCAACAGCCAACACCTGTTGAATTCAGAATTCTCAATTCAGAATCAATATAGTGGGGGATTCAGCCCAAAGTACGGTCTTCTCCCTTGGCGCTAGCCTCTCCCTTTGGGAGAAGGGGAGAGGCTAGCGCCAAGGCATAAACCACACTACTTCACCGCGTTGGCTCACCAGTCATGCAGAATCCAATTGGATAATTCTGACGACTGACTTCTGAATCCTGTTTTGTTAAGTCTGAAGACTTGAGAAGACTTAAGAAGCACTGGATGTATGATGATGTTGGCATCAAAATTGATTGTGCCAAGAGTCATCTTATATCGTTGTGCCTGATGTCTTCACTGGTTCCAGTAGTAGGCTGCTAGGGAATAAGCAGATTTTCTCCTACGGAATTGCATAGGTTTTGGACGTTTTTACTATATTCAGAATGACAAGACCATGATATTACCCTAAAGCATACTTTTTTCTATCTATAAGAAAGAATAATTAACCATAATTTTTTACTCTTACCAGGGTAAAATCTGAAACCATTGTTCAAATAGGGTTTTTTAATCTATATCGGAATAATAAGGTCGTGATAGTACCTTGGGGGGTAGTTTGTTTTATTTATAAAAAAAAGTGGTATTCATTTGTTTTGTAAAGACTGAATACCACTTTGTATTTTCTCAAAATTCCTGATCCCGGAGATATTTTACCCAGGTAGAGTTATCCCAGTGACAGCGATCGCACCACCGATCGCACTGGCAACAAGGGAAGTTAATGCTGTGCCAAATATCCACCAAGCAGCACTTGCAACGGTTTTTTTGCTTTCTTCGGCTTGCTTTTTAGCTTGCTCTTGGATCGCTTTCAGGCGTTTTTGGGTTTCTTTCTGGATGCGTTCGGCTCGTTGCAATACGCCATCCCGCGCCCCTTCTATTTGCTCAATGATCCGGTTAGCATCCTCCTCAGAAATATCCTGACGAGAACTGATGACAGCAACTAGGGTGTCACGATCAAATTGACTGAGGCGATCGCGCAATGCTTCAAATCCAGCTTGGGGATCGTCGAACACTTTCCCAAAGTCTTGCTTAATTCCTTCATAGTTGAGTTCCGAACGATCCAGCGAGTTGAGATAGTTGCGAACTTTGGCAAAAACTCCATCCAGCACTGATTGCACCTTTTGCTGAATCTGCTGGAATTGTTCGACAATGGAGGTGCGAACCGACTCAATTTGATCCACAATCCGGTTAGCTTCCTCTTCTGAGATATCCTCGCGTTGGGATAAGAGCGCCACAATTGTCGAACGATCAAATTTCGAGGCGCGATCGCTTAAATTTCCAATACCAGCGCGGGGAGAAGACAGCAGCAATTGCAAATCGCGTTTGATTCCTTCGGGGTTAAGTTCTTCTTTGTTAGTATTACGCAGGTATTCTTCGAGATTAGCTTCAAAATCTAAAGCTTGTTGAGCAGTACGCTTGGCCAAACGTCGTGGCGCTCTCACAATATCACCAATCGCATCTTGGGCGCGGTCGATGATCTGATTCACCTGCTCTTGGCTCAAGTCTCCTCGCTGACTCACGAGTTTAACCAAGGTTTCTCGATCAACCTGAGATAAGCGATCGCGCAATGCTAAGGCTCCGGCTTTGGGATCATTGAGTAATTTTTCCAAATCGCTCCTAATACCTTCTGGATCAAGTTCTTCTAGGTTGGTATTGCGGAGATATTCGGCGATCGCTTTTGTAGTTTTTTCGTACTGTTCTTTCGCCTGCTGCGGTACTTGCAAAATATTATCTCGGACTGCTTCGAGCTGATCGAGAGTTTGGTTTACCTGTTCTTCGCTCAAATCTTGACGTTGACTGAGCAATTGTACCAATGTATCGCGGTCAAATTGCGATAAGCGCGAAGTCAAAAGGCTAATTCCGGCTTGCGGATCATCTAGTAAGACTTTAAATTCCCGTTTGATTGCTTCGGGATTGAGTTCCTCTTTGTTAGTATTCCGCAGATAGTCTTCAACTCTTTGGCGCAGTTCATCGGCTTTTGCTTTTGCTTGTTCTTGCAATTCTCTAGCACGATTCAACAAATTATCGCGGTTGCGTTCGAGTTGACTAACAATATTATTAGCTTCTTCTTCGCTGATATCTTGACGCTGTTGGAGCAATTGTACAAAAGTGTCGCGGTCAAATTGCCCGAAGCGATCGCTTAAATCTTCAAAGCCAGCTTCTGGATCTTCCAGCAACTTGCCAAAGTCCCGTTCAATACCTTCAGGGTTGAGTTCTTCTTTCCCAGTCGAACGCAGATAATCTTCGATGCGGCTGCGGAAATCTTGCCCTTTTTCTTGCGTTTGAGCCTGTTTTACAGTTTCTAAAACTTCCAGGCGATCACTTTCCAGTTGTTCGGCAATTTCTTTCACCCTGGCTTCACTGATATCATCTCGGCGCTTCAGCAAGTTAGTGAAATATTCTTGATTGAGTTCTTCCAACTCCCGTCTCACAGTTGTCGGATCTGCATTTACGTCATAGATGACTTCTTTAAATTCATCTACTAGCGTAATTCGGTTAAAGTGCCAAGAAAAGGAATTTAATATGTAGTCTTCTACATCTGCCTTAATCGTGTTTTCGGGTGATATCGGCAATTTTGCCCCTACTTGCTCAGTTGCTTGCTTACTAAGCTTTTGGAGTTGTTCTGTAATTTGATCAACATCTACATCTTGAACTTTCTCTTTCAGCTTTTGTAACTGAGCTGTAATTTTGTTGACATCTATATTGGAAAGGTTTAACCGATCCAGCACTGCTGGTGCAGCGGCGCTCAAGCCATATCGAATAGCTTGCTTAATCACACCATTGCCGTTACCACCTCCAACTGTAACCAGTTTTTGCAGCCGTTCACCCAATTGATCTGAATTCAGTTCTTCGGGAGTTGCAGACTTGAGCAAATTAATGACTTGTTCCGTGGGATTTTGGCGATTCAAACCTTGTTGCCAAGCACCTTCAAATTCGTCAGCAATCCGATTGATATCTTCTTTAGAGAAGTCTGTGCGACTGCTGATTAAATCAACAAATGTTTGGCGATTAATGTTTTGCAATAGGTCACTATCAGCAACAGATTGCAAATCTGTATCTTTAATAAGCTGGTCAAATTGACTACGAATTTCTTTGATATCCAGCTTTGGTAATTGCAGAGAACCTAAGGAACTTTGGAGCGTATTTTTAATACCTTCAGGATCAAAACCTGAAGTTAATTCCCGCCGGACTGTGGCTGTAATATTTTCAACGGTTGAAACTAACTGTTTTTTCGCACTATTAGCACCGATACCAGCAGTTGCTGTACCGATCAGAGCTTGAAAACCAGAAGTGACAGTGTTAGCGATAGAACCAATTAAAGAACCAACTGCCGATGAACCCAACCAAATTACCAGTGAGAAATAGGTAGACCAGATGACTACACCGATAATTGCTCCTAAAAATGCACTTTCGATTAAGCTAAGTTTCACCGCTAAAAAACAAGCAATAAATAATGCAATGCTAGCGGTTATCAACGCCCAAGAACCTACTTTGGCTTGAACTTCACGAATTTTACTGCCCAAACTTTCATCATCAGAATCTGAGTCGATCTCCCAAGATGAAATTCCGACAGCGACTGAAAAGTTTGTGAATAACAATTGAAAGGCAAATGCCATCAAAACCCCAGCCAGCAATGCCACCAAGAATTTAGGCCCAGAAAAAAGAACTGATGCCTCTTCTGGAGTTAGTACTTCCTGAGCTAAAGTTATCGGCGCTAATCCAAAAGGCAGCCAGTTCCATCCCCAAATAGTTAAAACACCTTGAAACATAGGATTTTCTCACTTGCACTCAATTTATGAAATGGCTTACTGATCAATTTAGTTATCAGTTAGATAAGCTGACACTTTCTTAGGTAATAAGTTTGTTTGTCAAAAGTCGTATTTTACAAATAATAAAGATTTTTATTACTTTTTAAGTAAAGAAAATAATTTAGGTAAAATTTAGTGATTATTATCACAATCTAATAAAATTAAAATAAAATTTTCTGAACAAAAATAATTTTTCTAAAAATGCATCCACAGATACGGCAGATTTCAAACGCGTAAGGTAGAATGCCACACGGTAGAGAACAATGTTTATTAGTGTTAACCTAAGGTAAAAGCTAGCGCTGGCAAGCGTTCTCTAGTTACCCTGATTATCTTTACAAAATTGGGTGAGGACAAACTCTCAAAATCAAGCAGATTTACCCTGAAGTTTAAACTAATATATACCTGTCTGTTCCTACTAAGGATTACGTCTAATAGATAATTTTTTTGCAGAAACTTTGTTAACTTTAAAACTCATATTTTAGACAAAACTTTCATAACTAAAATAGTTAACATCTAATTTTTCTAAAACATAATTTTTTTAATCTTTATTTATTAATTCTTGTTAACTTACTTTTAATCTAAACACCTATATCTAATGATAGAGATAAAATTATTCCAAACGAGTGATGATAAATAAACATAAACATGTATAAATAAGAGTGATTACGAGCTATAAATATAGTGAATAATTAAATTGATTTTTGATGAGGAGAAAAGATAATGGTTGTAGGTGTACATAAACGTGGTGTCGGTGTATTTTCTAATCGTCGAGATGTTGAACATGCCTTGCATGAATTAAAAAAGGTCGGCTTTGACATGGACAGAGTCTCTGTCATTACGCAGGATGGAGACAAAGACGATATTGCTGGCGCTGAAGTACGCGATCGCGTTGGTGATAAATCTGACGAAGGCGCTAAAGTCGGAGCGGCTACAGGCGGTGCTTTGGGCGGATTGACTGGCTTATTAGTCGGTCTTGGCACTTTGGCAATTCCTGGAATCGGGCCAATCATGCTGGCTGGAGCCGCAGCAACAACCTTAGCTACCACTCTTGCTGGAGCAGGTATTGGTGCAGTAGCTGGGAGTTTGCTTGGTGCATTGATTGGTTTAGGAATTCCCGAAGAACGAGCCAGAGTTTACGACGAACGTGTGAGGCGGGGACATTATTTGGTTATCCTCGATGGCACAGATACAGAAATCCTCAGAGCAGAAACAATCCTACGTCAGCAGGGTGTAGAAGAGTTTGGCATTTACGAGAATCCAAATGCGACAAATGCAAGCACGGATTATGTGACTCCAACTCCTACTGGGACTGATTATCTGACTCCAACTCCTAGCGCGGCTTATAGTGGTGCTGCTAGACGCGCAATTGGGGTATTTTCTCATCGGCGAGATGCAGAAGCAGCACTTACAGAATTACGAGATGCGGGTTTTCCCTTAAGTACAGTCTCCATCATTGCCAAAGATACAGACGGTCAAGGGATCGCTGGTGTAGATGTAGATAGAAACGTCGATAGAGGTAATAAAGCAGACGATGGCGTAAAAACTGGAGCAGCTACAGGCGGTGTTCTAGGGGGCTTGACTGGCTTATTAGTTGGTCTTGGGACTTTAGCGATTCCTGGAGTCGGGCCTGTGATTGCAGGTGGTGCAGTCGCAACAGCCTTGGCGACAACAGCAGCTGGGGGTGCGATCGGTGCAGCAGCTGGGGGTATTGTTGGCGGACTCGTTGGCTTGGGAATTCCTGAAGATAAGGCGCGAGTTTATGGCGATCGCTTCAAAAAAGGCGACTACTTAGTAATTATCGATGGTACGGAAGCTGAAATCCGCCAAGCTGAAGCTATTCTCAAACGTCGAGGTATTGAAGAATTTGCTATCTATGATGCCACTGATGTAGGCGATGTTCGCCCAGGTTTGGACAGAGTAACGGATCACAACACACCAGTTACTAATAGCGATCGCCCCAATTACTCAACAGGGTCTGATAGAGACGAGCCGTCCGTAGTAATTGTTGACCGTCGTGATGAAACACTCTAAGCTAAGGTAGTTTTTACTCACACTAATTCCCCAAAATTGCAGGAGCAATAATTTGAAAACTTTGCTCCTGAACAAAAAAACTTGCTTCTCACTTCTGCCGTAAACATCAACAAATTTCACTTTCCGATTCCGAATTAAACATATGCAAAAGCTAACCCCCTTTTTAATTAGCTGCCTTTTGGTTTTTGGTGTTGCTGCTTGTGATAACGCTTCTAAAACTAGTGAATCTGCACCGAATAATCCTAATGACGCTCCGCAAACACCGACCGCCAAAACAACACAAGCTGCTCAACAAGACGCGCAAAGTGAAGTTCGCAGAAAACAAGCTAATTCTGATATTCGCGCCCGCGAACAGCGTAATAATACCACTGGTGGCGATACACAACGAGCCAAAGGTGATTTATCAAGTGAAGTTCGCTCCAAGTTGGAGGTTAACATACCCAAGGCTCAACTAACAGTTGATGCGGCAGACGATGGGACTGTAACTGTTGGAGGAACTGTCAATAATCAAAAGGAGTTGGCTAAGATTGAACCTTTATCTAAGCAAATTAAAGGTGTCAAAATTGTAGTTGTTAAAGCAACTGTTGCCCCACCAAAACCATAAGGCAGCTAACAATAAATCTAAGTGAGTAGGTAGACACAAATAAATTCAGATGCTCCTGCTCAATCCTAGTGGTCAGTTATACTTAATTACTGGCCACTAAGAATTGGCAACTGACGACCTTAAGAATTATATTTATTGATGCTCAGTTGAGTTATACAAGCTCTTTGTACTCACCGAAAATAAAAACTATGGAAACCGAACAACAGCAACAAGAATCCATCAATGCCTCGTTATCACAAGATAAGCTAGCACTTGAAGGTACAGATACTACAAACTTGCCAAGGTTATTACCAGCACGTGAAACTGAATCTCAATGGCAGCAAATTAGCAGACAAATTACTCAATTTTTGGAGCAATTTCCAAAATACTTAAGTAACTTTTTTAAGGACTATAAGCAGCCTCTAACAACCGTTGCTTTAATCGTAGCGGCGATTATTACAGCTAAGGTAGCATTAGCACTACTGAATGCAATCAATGATATTCCACTACTATCACCACTCTTTGAGTTAGTTGGAATTGCTTACGCCAGTTGGTTTATTTTCCGTTATCTACTCAAGGCTTCAACTCGACAAGATTTAGTCGATGAAATTCAATCACTGAAAAACCAATTTATAGGCGAATAAATTTCCCAACCATTAAACTAGTACACTGTGAAGGACTTTATTCCTTATTTTCTAAGCACTAAAGTGCTTACCCAATGCGAAAGTTAGTCGCTTATGGACGAAACTCCCTGTTCTTGCGCTAACTCACTACAAACTCTCAAAGCTAGCTTGATAAAGTACTAGCCCCACCAGAGTAGTCGGTATCGTTTGCTAATTAAATATATACAATCTAAAAGTTCACATGCCCGACTTCTCTAAAAAGTCGGGAATTTTGTAACTATCCTATTTTGGATGTAAAAGGCAGTCGGGGCACAATAATGTCGTAGCATTTCGCAGAAACCCTGATACATCCTTGTGGAACATGGGTTTTACGTTAAGTTGACACGCATGAGCATTACTGTGCTCCTAACAGCCTATTTTGCTAACCCAATGAACGTAAATTATTAAATTATAAGTATTTAATCGGACTTAAGATTAGTCTTTTGAATACATCAAAAGATAGAGATTATAACATTCTTTTTAATATAAAGTCACTTCTCAAGATAGTAGCTCGGAGATCAAAAAAAGCCTAATCTAGTTTTTGAGATTATTCAATACATTCTTTAACTAGGACATAAATTATGGCTAACGAAGCAGTTAAGAGAGACACAGATTCATCTGATCGAGCTGAAGTCGATACATACGATCGCGGCATTATCCCAGCTGAAACTGCTGCCCGAATGGAAAGGGAAGGAGATAAGTACAAAACCCTCCCCACAGAAGAAAGGGAGGCAGATGCATCTACCGATGACCAAACCGATCCAGAAAGTATACGCACCACTGACGGCTATACCGTGGACAAAGAAGGTTTGTCTAACAACTATGCAATTGAACCGGAAATGTATTATGAAGTACCGGGTGATGCACGTAAACAAGCAGCAGAAGAAAAGGCAGAACGTGCTGAAGAACTTGCAGAAATTAATCAGGACGACGAGGAAGGCAAGTTGACAGAAAAGGGTGACAAACGCGGTAAAGGCCCAGGAGTAATTTAATTTACATTATGCTTTTTGCTGGGTGCAATTACACGTAAAAAGGCTAAATAGGCAGTTTGTAGAGACGCAATCATTGCGTCTCTACTTATTAAAAATGTATTTTATTTTTGTATATTTTTAATAACCCTAAAGGTGTGAGCATTCCGAAGAGCATCAGCGTCTTCTGATTGCAGAAATGCGATCGCTTTTTCTCGATTACCTGCAAGAAAGTCAATCATTGCTCTGGGATAGGATCTCTTCTCATTCTCGAAGGCTGTATTCCCATAGTTTTTACCTGTCTCTTACTTTACAGATTGACCCCTATGACAGAACGCTCATGTTGAGTCTTGTTGCAATGGTCTTAGCAAGATATCCCAAAAGCACTCAGCGGCTCCTTGTTGAGACAATAATTTCTTCACATTCTGTTGGCTTGTAAAGAAAGCCATTGCCAAAGGTTGCAGAAAAAGAGCGTATCCATCATCAACTATAGACATAGAATCATTAATACTATTGTCACTTCCTGAAGCATTTGAGGAATATGCAATCCCGTTTGTAAAAAGACGGCTACTTCCTCCTGTCCAAATTCGACATTCAGCAGCTTTGTTTCCCCTAATGTAGACAATAGCCGAAAAATGATTTGCATCTATACGCTTGAAATGTGTATCTACTTCTTGTGGATTTCGGTTGGATAGTTCAGCAAGTGAATTCTCAAAAAAGTTGGATATGTATTCAAAAGACTTATCCTTAATATAAATAGCATGAGATAATAAAAAGGTGGAGTAGAA
>NZ_JAQYWQ010000064.1 GCF_029379315.1 Nostoc sp. S13 | reverse complement strand
AAACCTCTCCGTATTCTCTCTTAGTCTTGTTCAGAAATCAAATAGGAGTCCTATATGTTGCAGTCCTGCTTCCGCATTTCCCTTTTCTAAAAATATGATTTTGCCATCAGTTTGCTTGGCAATCCGCACAATTTTCTCAGGACTGTGGTTAACGCCAGCATCAAGGAGCGCCGCAAGTAATGCCGCTGTATCTTGATTCATATTTAATTTGGTTATTTTAAATAATAATTTATATAATTAATTTAATAATATTTCAGATTCAAGCTGCTTGTCAAGCCTTTTAGTTAATAAAAATGAGGGTAAAGATCCTCAACAAATCTTTACCCCTTAATCTTCTTAATCAACCTTCAAATCTACGCTTCAACCGACTCCTTCGCGACGCACAATACCTCAGCATTGATTTCTTTGAAACCGCGCTCGCGGGCAAATTTATTGATGATCCAATAGATTTATATTCTGTTCGTTCTTTACAGTTTGGGGACGTTGTAACAGCACGTTTTCCTCAACAAAACCCTTTAAATGTAGATTTTCCTCATTATTGTTCAGACCTGGTATTTTTTTCTATCCTGCTTAAAAGGTCAATAATTGCTATTAAAGCTGCTGTCAGAATATATATAATAATACAGGGAATAATCACATAAATTAAAGGTAAGAGAATAAATATATTAGTTCCACCAAAAAAACTTAAAGCTCGACCAAATATTGAAAATATTACAATAAAAAAAATGACTACAATAAAAAAGCCGAAAAACTGAAGTATCTTTAGTGTAGTAACTAATCTGGTGTACAGTCTCTTTTCGCTCAATATGCTGGATAATTGATTGTTGCTCATAAATACACCATTTTTAATAAATTAGTTTGTGGAAGAAAATTTATTTCATAAGAAGCAGAAGAGTGTTCTTTCAAAGAAACACTCTTCTATGGAATTCTAGCTATCAGTTTTTTAGCTGATAACTAAATTCTCATTAAGCCCCGACAGCTTCCTTCGCGGCGTACAATACTTCAGCATTGATTTCCTTGAAACCGCGATCGCGGGCAAATTTCTCAGTATTACGCTTCACTTTCCCGCGAACAAATCCCGGAATTTTATTCAATTCCGCTTGACCATCTTTTGTCCAATTCAAATCAGAATCAGCAGAAATTCCCCTAGTAATAACTTCTTTGGTATCGTGACCACCGAAGATTTCTAACAGGTGATCTTCCATTCCCAAAGTGAAGGAATTGTAGATCAAATCTGTAATCTGATTCGTGCCTTCGTAACCCATAAATGGTTTGTAACCAATGGGAAAGTTTTGGACGTGGATGGGTGCAGCAATTACACCGCAGGGAATATCCAAACGTTTACCAACATGGCGTTCCATTTGCGTACCGAAAATAGCAGAGGGTTCGACACGAGCGATCGCATCCCCAATTGCACCATGATCTTCAGAAATTAGCACTTCATCGCAATACTCGCTAACCTGTTCACGGAACCAGTCTGCATCATATTTACAGTAGGTTCCAGCCCAAACAACATGAATCCCCATTTCTCGCGTCAGAATTTTGGTAATGGCGGCGGCGTGGGTGTTGTCACCAAAGACCACAGCTTTTTTACCAGTCAGGTTTTGACAGTCAATCGAACGGGAGAACCAAGCAGCCTGAGAGACATGCAGGGTTTGCTCATTGATGAAGTTTTCGTAGTCAACTTCTGCACCTTGAGCGTTAATTACCTGCTGAATCTTGCGAATACAACGGGCAGTTTCCACTACACCCATTGGAGTAATGTCTATATAAGGTGTGCCAAATTGTTCTTCCAGGTAACGGGCTGTGGTCAAACCAAGTTCACGGTAAGGCACCAGGTTAAACCAGGCTTTGGGCATTTTCTTCAAGTCGTTCACGGAAGCACCTTCGGGAATTAAGGTATTTACCTCAATTCCCAAGTCAGCCATCAACCGTTTCAGTTCGGTGCAGTCGTGATTATTGTGGAAACCAAGGGTGGTAGTACCGATAATGTTAACCGAGGGCTTTGCTGTTTTGCCCTCTGGCAATTCGCCCCGCTTCCGGGCTTTTTCAATGTAGTATTGGACGATTTGATCCAAAGTGCGATCGGCGGCTTGCAGTTCGTTGTAGCGGTAGTGGTTCACATCCGCCAGCATTACATCTCCTTTCGCTTCCAACTGCGATCGCTCAACAAAATTGTGCAGGTCTTCTTGCAAAATGCTGGAGGTACAGGTGGGAGTTAACACAATTAAATCTGGGTGTTCCTCGGCATCCTTGCGGATGATGTTATCTACCACCTTCTCTTGAGAACCGCGTGCCAAAACGTTGCGATCGACGACACTAGTTGTCACCGGAGTGAAATCCCTCTCCCGCGATAGCATGGAGCGCATGACATTAAAGTAGTCATCGCCAATGGGAGCGTGCATGATCGCATGAACATTTTTAAAAGAACTAGCGATTCGCAGAGTGCCGATGTGGGCTGGGCCTGCATACATCCAGTAAGCTAATTTCATGCTTGTGTTCTCCCTTTTAAACTCAAATAACTAAGTAAGTGGGCGTAAAAAATATAAGATAGACTTTACCACTACCCCCTTCGGTGCGTAGTTTACCGCCTTTTGCATCGCCCAGCGTGCCATTGGCAGAGAAGGGGAGTAGGATTAAAGCCTCTCCCCTGCAACGGAAGAGGAATGGAAGTGAGATTTTATATTTAATTCAGCCCATCTACTTATAAGTCCTTGATTATTAAATCGCTTCTGATTTTCTCAAACCTACTGGCTAAGAAAAAATAAGGTTTGTTGCGGGTTATAGGGGAGGCGATATGGCTGAAACCTATTTACTGCTTGAGATGCAGCTATCTATTTAAACAACATTCTTATTTTTTTGGAAAAAAATCTTTATGTTCCGGTAAATTTGTTTATTAAAACAGAATTCAGAAGTCAGGAGTCAGGAGTCAGAATTAGGTAGTTAGGACTTATGCATTGACAGACATAACCAAATGTGCATTACCTTCTCATTACAAGGCTCTGCCTATTGGTGACAACTTAAAGCGATGTCTACGACGGGCTACGCCTACGCCAAAATGTCAAGTGGGGTGTGGAGATAAGTCCAAAGTGTCTCGCTGTAGAGATTTGGGTCATTACTTGTTCAAATATCGAGGAAAAGAAACTCTAAAAATCGCTTAGACAATGCTTGTTGCGATACGCAAGCCGATGCAGCACAATCAACTTGTCTTCTCGATTTAATAACCGATGTAACTCACGCACCGATGGTACTTGTCGCCACAGTAGTGTTAATACTGCTGCCACCATTAGAGGTAAACCCAGAATCCGCTCGCGTAGTCCCAACTGCTGATAATACGATAGTTGATTGTATACCAGTGGTGTTAATAGCTCCTCCATCCGCGCGGCGATTACTTCGTTTTCTGGCGCTGGCATATTTCTATCCCGCTTGTGATCTGGGTTTCCGACTCTTGGATTTCCCATCGTTGTTTCTCTTGATGCACCTATTGACAAGCTTACCTTTTTCTTAAGTTGTCACCATATAGTCAGAGACTGGGAACGAGGCAAACGAGGTAATCTCTGAAGGACTTATCTAGACAGGCTTTCACGTTAACTTGACACCAATGGCGAGACGCCCATCCCACAAGAAATAGTTGAGTATTTTTTTAATTGGAAGTCCCTAAGTACAGCATTTCATTAATTTGTAACGAATTAAATTTGGCAATACTTTGCAATGTTAATGTGTCGCTGGCATTGTTAATGCGTCCCTCTGCAATGCCAATGCATTCCGATACTATGTTAATACGTTCCCCCGCAATGCCAATGCATCCCCCTGCATTAAAAACGCTACGCTTTTTTGCAAAACTCTACTAAGCAAGCCGTCTTAGCTATTGCCGTTAGGTTCTAGGGAAATTCAGGCAAAAATACTATAATTTGTTACAAGTGTAATTTATCCTACTCCTGAAACGCAAAATGCCAGAGGTATCGCTACAGCTTTTCTTCTCCTACTCTCACAAAGACGAAGCTTTACGGGATGAACTAGCTAATCACCTGAGTACTTTGATACGGCAGGGTGTGATTTCAAGCTGGCACGATCGCAAGATACTACCAGGAGAGGAGTGGGATCACCAGATTAATGACAATTTAAACACAGCCGATATTATTCTGTTGCTCGTCAGTTCCGACTTTATCTGTTCAAATTATTGCTGGGAGGTTGAAGTCACCACAGCAATAAAACGTCACAATACAGGAAAAGCTCTTGTCATCCCAGTTATTCTGCGAAGGGTTGATTGGAGTGATACACCGTTTGCTAAACTGCAATTTTTGCCCAAGAATGCCGAACCTGTTACCTCTTGGACTAATCGAGACGAGGCATTTACAAATG
Source organism: Nostoc sp. S13 (assembly GCF_029379315.1). Classification (GTDB taxonomy): domain Bacteria; phylum Cyanobacteriota; class Cyanobacteriia; order Cyanobacteriales; family Nostocaceae; genus Nostoc. The sequence goes on along the minus strand of NZ_JAQYWQ010000064.1, from coordinate 36,191 downwards.
TCGCTCAGGGAATTAGGGCTGCTGCTCAACAACTCAAGGTAGAACGTCAACAAAAACTAGCACTGGCAAGAAAGGAAGCTGCTATAGCTGAGTATCACCAGAAGGTTGAGGAATTCGCAGCTGATGGCGAGATTTCTTTTGTGGAATCCGAAATATTGAAGGATTTACAGGAAAGACTAGGATTAACTGATGAAGAAGCTCGTACAGTTCGAGATAAAGTATTAGAACCTTATGGGAAATATAAGGAAAATCTGGATAAATACAAGCAAATTTTTACAAAGTTAGTAGATGAACAAGGATATCCGTTAGGGGAAAAAGCTAAAGCGGATTTGAAGAAATTGCAGCAACACTTAAAGCTTAAAGATGAGGATATAGTCCTAATAGATAATGAAGCTGAAGTCCAAAAGCAACAAGCAGAAATACTCCACCAACAACAAAGAGAACAAGCAGAAGCCGAAAAGTTGCGACAACAGCAAGCAAACAGACTGCAACAACAGCAAGAACAAGCAGAAGCCGAGAAGTTGCGACAACAGCAAGCACAGAGACTCAAACTACAAAGAGAACAAGAAGAAGCTGAGAGACTGGGACAAGAACAGCAATCTACAGGTAATGACCTACTCTCTGAAAAGGGTGTAGACTATACGCGATTACGCGATTTACTCAGAGATAGTGAGTGGAAAGAAGCCGATCAAGAAACTCTGGCAGTTATGCTCAAAGCCACTGGTAGAGAAAAAGAAGGTTGGTTAGATATCGATTCCAGCAAAAACTTTCCCTGCACTGACTTACGCACTATTGACCAACTGTGGGTAAAATACAGTAATGGGCGTTTTGGGTTTAGCGTGCAAAAGCGCATTTGGGAAAGCGTCGGAAAAGACTATGAAAAGTTTGGCGATCGCGTTGGCTGGGTGAAGTGGAGAACAGTCGTAGTTGACAAGTGGTTTGGATTAAAACAACAAACCGAAAAACAAATCGAATGGCTAAGATACTACTCAGACTTGACGTTCGACACAAGTGCCTCCGAAGGACACCTTCCTGCCGCTGGTGTTAATTTTCTCGACGTTGAAAGTGTCGACGTAAGAGCTAAACACCCAGCGAGCTATCACCCAGTGTTTAACGAAGACAATGTACGTCGGTACTACAAACAGGGTGGGCTGCTGTGGGGAAGGGAGTATCTTTTCTCACGTCGAGACTTGTAAAATGTAACATATAAGGTTTACAGAAAGTTGTGAAAATTCACAAACAAGTCATTTCGCACAAAGTATTGCGGTTTTCACGTTTCTGTTACCTAGCACTGTCGTAGAAGTCAAAAGTCAGCAGTTTTGAGACATTATTCGTTGTTGTGCTTGTAGCATAGTGCTGGCAATCTGCGGGTTATAACAATTAGCAAAGATAAGTAGATAAATAAAAATATTTACAGTCATTGCGAGCAGAGCGAAGCAATAGCAAGGGCTGGGATTGCTTCGCTTCGCTCGCAATGACATTGTGTAATTAATTATGTTTACTTAACTTGGCTGATAGGTTATCGGAGTTAGAGATTGTGGTAATTCAAATTATTTACAAAACTTTATTAATAGATGCCCAAGAGCTAACATTTGGCACTTATCCACTCAAGCAGGTGAAATGGAACCGATGCCAGAGCAGAAAACGGTGATGTACAGAATTTGTCAACAATTAACAAAAATGTACACGCCTATATATTTAGTAACTACCGACACTAGAACAGGCAACTTAATCATTATTGCTGGTGAAGGGATAGAAGCATCAATTAGCCCAGAAGGAAAAGTGAGTTATGAGTCAACCGAAACCGAATTTTGAACAAATGACTATGAAAGACCTAAGAGAGTACATCTTGGGTCATAGAGACGACGAAGATGCTATTCATACAATGGCGATACGTCTTCGCAATCAGGGGAAAACAGGTACAGTTGAAGAGTTTTTAGAACACATCAAACAGCAAACTCAGGAAAGGTAAAAGGGAGTGGGGAGTAAAAATTTTAGATTTTAGATTTTGGATTTTAGATTGAAATTTAATCCAAAAGACGCTCGCGGACTCGCTAACGCTGCGCTATCGTCAATCCCTTCTCCCAAGGGGAGACGCTACGCGAACGGGTTCAGCAGTCGCTCATGGGGGAAACCCCCAAGACCCTTACGGGTTCGCCAGTCGCTTCAAGTCGGGAAACCCGCCCAACGCGCTGGCTCACCGCGCTGCTTCACCAAAATCCAAAATTGAATTGTCCAATCCCCAACTCACTTAACGCAATGATTCAATGGTTGGTGAGCCATCAGCTTTGATCCAAGCAATTTGGGCTATACTACGATCGCGTGCATATTGGCGAATAGCGTCTGCATCCCTTCCCCCCAAATCAATTTCTACCCGCACCAAATCAGTAGAATCTCTCAGTTTTTGCGCGTAAGCAAAGGCGGCGGCATTAGCATTAGCCGTCTCTGGTGCAACCAACCAGTCACTCGCGGGAGTTACCTGTGGTAATTGCTGAGTAGACAACAGAACTTGGTATAAATCTTCGATATTGAGTCCAAAACCAATTCCGGGGATATTTTCTCCTTGAGGATGATATAGCCCCAAAAGCTGGTCGTAGCGACCACCGCGCCCTAAAACTCTGGCTTGGGATTCGGTATCTGTGACAACTTCAAATACAATACCAGTGTAGTAATCTATAGTCTGAATGAGGCTGAGGTCAAGGATTAACGGAAGTTTTTTCTCTGATTCTAGTAATTCTACTAAGGATTTGAGGTTATTCACTGCCTCTCGTTGTTCTTCATCTAAATCCAAACTACTGACTTTTTGCAACACATCTGCACTTGGGCCACGCAGATCCAGGATGATTCTGGCGCGATCGCGAAGTTTATCACTTAGGGGTAAATTATCTATAGTAATGCGGTCAAGATGAGCGATCGCACTGCGAACTTGATCTTGTAAATTATCAGGAAAGGCACTCAAGAGCGATCGGGTAATTCCCGCCTCACCTAAAATTAAATGCCATCCCTGCAAACCCAGTGCTGCCAAACAATCTGCAACTAACAGCACTACTTCGGCATTCGCCAGCAATCCGCCAGCACCTAACAACTCTACCCCAGCTTGATAAAACTCCTGCTGGCGATTATGCCTGCTTTCCCAAGTACGACGAAACACATTGGCATTGTAGTACAACCGTTGCGGATAACGCAGGCCTGCCATTCGAGTCACAACAGTACGAGCAATAGATGCTGTTAATTCTGGACGTAGCCCTAATTCATCATCTTCGCCATTTTGTTGTAGTTGAATCACCATCTGACGCTGGATTGCTTCCCCTGCCATCAGGGTATCCATGCGCTCTAAAGTCGAGGTGATAATCCTGTGATATCCCCAACGGCGAAATACTTGCTGTAACCTATCTTCAATCCAGCGTTTTTTCTCCACATCCAAGGGCAATAAATCCCTGGCTCCCGCTGCTGGTTGATACACCATTATTTTTTCTTCCCACCAAACAAACCACCGAACAAACCGCCACTACCAGATTTATCTGGTTGCTTATCTTTATTATTGGGGGATGAAGTCACCTTATGATCACTATGTTGTTGTCCTAAAGCTTTATCTATTTTAGGTTTCCATTGCAACGCCGTTTCGTCATTGGGATCTAATTTTAGAGCATTGTCGAAGTGGATTTTTGCCATTTTTAGCTGATTTTGCTTCAAATACACCATTGCAATTAAGCTATGACAGCGACTATTTTTAGGTTCTAGCTTTAGGGCATCTTGCAACTCTACTTTGGCTTGAGCAAATTGGTTTTTGTCAATCAAAGATTGAGCGCGACGAACATACTGTTCTACAATCGAGTCTTCTTTTGGTGGCGCTGGTGCTGATGCTAGTGGTGTATTTTTTGCTGTATTTGTTGGCTGAGGCGTATCTGAGTTAACTTTGGGTTGAGCATGTGGCGGCGGCGCTGTGGATGATTTGCCCGCACTCCGCATTAAATACACTAAATTCAACTCACTAACTTGGGCAATGACTTGCACCGCTTGTTCTAAAGAATCATATTGGGTTTGGGCTAGTTTAGCGATCGCACTTTTATAGAAATGATCGAGATTAGGTGCATCAGCTAACTGTTTAGCCAAGTCGGTGTTTAGAGTTACCGAAGTAGACTCTTGTACTAGGCGCTTGCCAATTTGCGACAAAATTATAATATATTCCGTGCGAGTGCGATCGCCAGACAGTTTTTCGTAAGCTGGGTTAACCAGCTTTGATAACAATTCGTTCCCTAGCTGTTTTTGAGCCGCACTTTCAGTAAGATTACTGTCTGGATGCAGACGGCGGGTGATTTTGAGATAACGTTTGCGAATCTCTTTGACATCCGCATCAACTGGAACGCACAATATTGCGTGATGATCTATGAAATCATATTTAAATAGTCCACGATCTATTTTGAAAGACATACAGAGCTCTTGCACCAAGGGAGCAGTAAGATTCTTTCTAGTTTACTTCGGTTGATCAGTGATTAGTCATTAGTCATTGGGCATTGGGCATTGGGCATTGGGCATTGGGCATTGGGCATTGATCAATACTTCATCTCCCCCACTCCCTACTCCCCACTCCCCACTCCCCTCACACCCACGCTGACAGTGGCGGAACTTGTGAAAGTTCGTTACTGAGAGAGTCGTGAATATAACTATTTGTAGCGAGAATTCTACCTGATTCAATTTTGACAGAATTGCCATCATAGGCAGTAACTTTGCCCCCAGCTTCTTGTACCAAAATTATCCCGGCGGCAATATCCCAAGGAGAAAGTCCCCGTTCCCAGTAACCATCGACACGTCCACAGGCAACATATGCCAAATCTAACGATGCAGAACCGCTACGTCTGACTCCTTGGGTAAGATGGGTGAGGTGATTAAATTCTGCGTAGTTGTTATCAGAGGTTTCGCGGCGATCGTAGGCAAATCCTGTCACTAATAGGCTTTTACTCAATTCAGATGTTACCGAAACCTTGATGGGACTACGGTTACGCGTTGCTCCCAAGCCAGCAGCAGCACGGAATAGCTCGTTGTGAAATGGGTCATAAATTACACCAACTTGCGGAACGCCATTAATTAACAGCCCGATGGAAACGGCAAAAAATGGGTATTGATGAGCATAGTTAGTTGTGCCATCTAGAGGATCTATTGCCCAGAGGTATTCATTCTCTTGATTACCTAATTTCCCTGATTCTTCAGCCAGGATAGAATGCTGAGGAAAGTGGCGGCGCAAAATTTCTAAAATCAACTCTTCTGCGGCTTTATCAGCAACGGTGACTAAATCACCAGGGCGTCCTTTTTCAATAATTGTGTCTTCTAACTTACCCAAGTAACCTTGCAAAATCGTCCCAGCAGCTAAGGCCGCTTCTGTAGCAACATCTAGAAAAATTTGTAGATTTGTCATTTGTCATTTGTCATTTGTCATTTGTCATTGGGCATTGGTTATTCTATCTTCCCCACTCTTCCCCTCAGCACTAATTAAAGATTTTGGCGGCGAAACTCCGCGGGAGTCAGACGCATGGGTTTTTCTGGGTTCCAGATTCCTTGCTGCATTAGTCTAGCCCATTGTTGGGCACGTTCTAAACGCTGGTCATATTTGTGGTTAGGCGATCGCCCAACAAACATTGCATTCCCTTGTTTCACCAATTCTTCATTCAACAACACCTTATTTTTCCACACATAAGCTAGAGTTCGTCCGATTTTGTCTTTTGCTTCTAAATCAAACTCCAGCGTTACCGATTGTTCTCCACCACCAATTAGATCCTCTAACTGTTCTTTTCCTGCTTCCCCCCAAGGCCTTTGTCGCAAATCTGGTGCATCAATACCAACTAACCGCACTTGGGAAATCAAATTTGGTTGTTCAGCCATGCCTAACACTTCCAAGCTTTGCCCACTAACTACCCGCGCTACTTTCACCTCAGCTTCATTGTTTGGCAGTTGGTTTTTAGTTTGACAACTCACTAAGAGCAATAAGCAAGCCAAAATAGCTATTTTTCGCACCCAGTTAACAAGACGCACAGGCATGAGAACTTCAGTGATTTTGAATTGTTTATAAGAGAAATACCAAAAAATCCTGAGAAATAGCAACATAGTTGCATATTTATTCCTCATCTAATGGTAAACCCGCTTTAACTCTCCCTCTAGCAAAATAGCGTCCAAACTGGAGTTCGTAGACTTCATCTTCGTCTTGTGTCTCTACCTCCAAGTCAGAACGCGGGTAACTCACACACAACAAGGCATAACCTTGCCGACGTAAATTTGGCGACAATCCGATCGCCTCTGGTTGGTAAATTTCTCCCGACAACACCCTTACAGCACAAGTGGTGCAAGCCCCGTTGCGGCAGGAAAAGGGCAGTTCCACCCCTTGTTTTTCGGCAGTGTGCAGGATATAGCGGTCTTCTGGAACTTGTAGGGTGTATGTTTTGCCAGTGGCGCGATCGCGAACTCTAATTGTGTATGTACGGGACATCTTGATTTGCGTTTTGGGATTGGGACTTTCAGATTCAATCTAAAATATCTTTCTTTATCTTTGCATTTTCTGCGATTTTATAGTATGATCGTAACTTGTGGCACCTGGAGAGGTGGCCGAGTGGTTGAAGGCGCACGCCTGGAAAGTGTGTTTAGGGCAACTTAACGAGGGTTCGAATCCCTCCCTCTCCGTTCTCAAACTTAGTTTAAATATATAGTTTGAACAAGACTTCTATAAATAGTCCGGTTTAAAAAATAGCAGAATATTGCCAAATATATTCTTAATATTGCTTTAAAGGCATGTTAGCCTAATCCTGCTCTTAAGCAAGTTACGCCCAGCATAGTGTAAAATCTGACTGCTGAGTTGAATACACAATCTCGCCGGAAGTAACATTTGTTTATTTTTAAATCATAGTCGAGGCATTTTGTCAAGTCGCCAAACTCCTACTTCACTATGGCGACAGCCTGATGAACCGATAGGGTAAATTAAGATTAAGTAAAGAAAACGCTTTGAACTAAATGGCAGCTCTAAGCTTACAAGAAATTTCTACTCAGTTAGAAAGTCCGAATTTACGCGATCGCATGGTAGCCCTTGCCAATCTGCGTCATGTTTCTGCTGAGGATGCAGTCCCTTTGATTAAAAAGGTACTAGATGACGAATCTTTGCAACTGCGATCGATGGCAATATTTGCCCTTGGAATCAAGCCGACGCCAGAATGTTATTCAATTTTGGTCAGAATTCTCGAAAATGACCCCGATTATGGTATACGCGCTGATGCCGCCGGTGCATTAGGATATTTGGGTGATGCCAGAGCCTTTGAAGTGCTTTCACGGGCATTTTATGAAGATACTGATTGGCTAGTACGCTTTAGTGCAGCTGTTTCTCTAGGTAACATTAAAGACCCCCGTGCGCGTCAAATTCTTCTTCGGGCATTGGATAGCGAAGAAGTAGTGTTGCAACAAGCTGCAATCTCTGCACTGGGAGAAATTCAAGACATTGAATCTGTCGATAAAATCCTCCGCTTCGCTCAATCCGATGATTGGTTAGTAAGGCAGCGTTTGGCTGAAGCTTTGGGAAATCTTCCTACTCCTAAGAGTGTCTCAGCTTTGAAATATTTGGAAAAAGACAATCATTTCAACGTTGCTGAAGCAGCTAGGATTGGTCTGAAGAAGCTTGAGGAAATAGGCAATCAAGCTTAATATTAAAGTTTCCTGCGACCTTTAATAATAATTAAGTGGGAATTTTAGCATTTTGATGCAGGGTAATTTCATTCATGAATATTGAAGAGTTTTTTCAGTTAAGTGCTGGTAAATGGTTTTCTCATCGTACTAGTCAACATTTGGCTTTTAACCAATCTGAAAATAGCAAATCAGACATCATCATTGAGACGTTGGCAGTAGATCATCCAGAAGTGATCAAACTGTGTCAACAGTACAATATTAATCTTAGTTCTGCCACCTGTGCTACTAAAATTACCTGGAACGGCACAATGGAAAAGGATCAAGCAAAACATAGTGGTTCAACTGTGTTAGTTTCGGTACCTGATGCAGATAATCCCGCCCAAGGCAAGTTACTGCGAGAAATAGTTGATGCCGATAAAACTCCTGTTCCCGGACGCTATAAAATAGATAGTGATGATGCTTTGACTCTAATTACAGAGGATGAAACCATGAATTCTGAGGAGCGCCTGTGGTTTGCTAGCCCCAATTTGCGAATGCGGGTAAATCTCCTCAAAAGTTTTGGTGGACTTAGTATCACTTCCTTCACTTCTGAGATTCGCATGGGTGGCTTTCCACCAGCCGCAAAGGCTTCGGAGGCAGCTAATTCAGTATCGAATTAGTTTTAATACAATATATTCCCCCTGTTTCTAGGGGGAATAAAGTTTAATATTTTTTATCAAGGATTAAGTTAGAGTACGCCCTAATTAGTCAGTCGCTTTGGGTAATTAAAAATTATAAATTTAAAATTAATAATCCCATAAATAAATTTAATTGCTCTATATCCATTTTTTGAATTTTGAATTAGAGCGTTCGCGCAGCGTCTCGTAGAAGGTTTTAAGCTAAAAATCTTTTAATTTGCCATCCTCAAAAAAATGAATCTCTTGTGGGGTGGGCATCTTGCCCGCCCTAGTTGTGCAAATTGAATGCGCGACAGCTTACAAGGCTTTTTACACTCATTGAGATGCTCCCCAAGTTTTGCTATTGATAGCGAAGCTCAGTAGCAAATTAGGAAAAATTGGTTTGGTCGATTAGGCTAATTGAGTCCGTCGCCAGATAATTTTTTAGAGCTTATATCGAGAAAATATAGATGTGAAATGGTGGCAATCTATATATATATAGATTAAGATTGCCAGACAATGATCATGTTATTATGTCGCGCCAAAATAAAAAGACAAATGGATGTGGATGTTCAAATATTCCTATCTCTATAATCATAGCTATCTTAGGAGGTGGTTATTGGTGGTTCAGCCAAAAGGGAAATTTAGATATCAGCAATCTTTTATCTAAGATTCAACAAATAACTATTCCTATTTTGAATTCTACTCCCAGTGTTTCTTCAACTGCCATTCCAACTACTTCTTCAACTTCTACCCCCTCTTTATCAACCACTTCAAATCTGGCTCGTAATAATAAGCAAGCTTCAGTTCAAACAATAACACCTCAAACTCCTTGGGAGAAAAAAGTAATTAGAGGAATTTATTTAAGTCGCTACCAAGTCACCAATAATGCTGATGAGCAAACGATTCGCCAAAGAGTTCGTTACTATCGCTCTCAAGGAATTAATACGATTATTCACGGTGTTTGGGGTAATGGTTGTACGATGTACAATAGCGATGTTATGCAGCAAACGCTAGGGTATAAAAGTTGTCCAAACCAGTTTCAAGATCGATGGTTAGATTGGTTGATTGATGAAGCACATAAACAGGGAATGCAAGTTCACGCTTATTTCGAGAAAGGTATTAAAATAGACAAAAACAGTCCGATTTATGATTTAGCAATTTCTCGTAAATGGATTGTTCCCGGAGTAGATAAAACCTATGTTGGAATTGATCATTATGTCCTTGATGTGGAGATTCCTGAGGTTGCTAGTTTATTTAGAAATATCTTAGTAGAGTTCGTCCAAAAATATTCGAAGATTGATGCAGTTCAATGGGATGATTATCTAGGTTATTATGCTGAATTACCTGGAAAAATTGATCGCACGGCTAAATTAACTAATTTTGTACAGCAAATGATAACTGCAATGAAACAAGCTAACTCTTCAGTTATTTTTGATATCTGTCATCATAACCCTTACTGGGCTAAACGATATTTCGCAGCTGATTGGCAAAAATGGAACGTCGATCGAGTATTTATTCAAGCTTATAATAAGGCAAATTTCAAAGAAGAATTAAATTATGCTAAAAATTATGCTGGAATTGCGGTTACTGATCAACAATTACACCGCTTAAAAGAATTAATAGATAACGACACAATTAAGAGTGTTTTAATTTTTCCTCTCTCTGGAAAACCAGAAGAAACAGCTTCTAGCTTAAAAAGGTTGACGCAAAACAACAACTAAGATGTGGCGGTAGCTATACTTTTAAACCCTAGCCAGTGCTGAAAATGCCATAAACTGGCGCACGTTTTTGCTTTGAAACCATCGCAGGTTTCAAAATTGCTCCTAAAAGAAGGCTATTGTTTAAAACTATTTATAATTTCAAGAAAAAATCCCAACCAATGGTTAATTTCATAGTTGGAAAAAAAGAAAATTTAGAGACTTTGCTATCTCTATGCTGATCCTGTTTAAATTTGCAAAAAGTTAGCGATCGCCTGCGGTAGTGGCAAAACAATTACAATCAACAAAGCGATTGCCAGTAATCCCCAAATATCACGTCCATTATCCAATTCCGTAACATCATTCAGCGCCGGTTCATCAACCAATGGCATAAATAATAAGATAATCGCCCACACCAAAAATTCTTCCCGAACTAAAGAAAGTAATAATAACAACAGCCGAGAAATTTGACCAATTATCATTGCAATTCGTTGTCCAAACATCGCATGGACAATGTGACCTCCATCTAGTTGTCCCACAGGCATTAAATTTAACGCCGTGACAACTAGTCCCAGAAAACCAGCTACTGCAAGTGGATGTAAGTCAAGGGCTGATTTTGCTGTTAACTGACTCCCCAAGGCCAACTTCGAGAGTAGCGCCAGTAAAATTGAAGACTTGGGATTAAGGGCATCAAGATTTAAAAGTCGAGTTTTTTCATTCAGAGAAACCACGTCAGAATGAGCCAAGCCCCATATTAGTAATGGCAAGGTAACAACAAAACCTGCAATTGGCCCAGCGATACTAATATCAAATAAAGCTTTGCGGTTAGGAATAGGACTACGCATCTGAATAAATGCGCCAAAAGTTCCCAAGAAGAAAGGCACGGGAATAAAGTAAGGCAACGTCGAGCGAATATTGTAAAATTTAGCTGTCAAATAATGTCCAAGTTCATGAATGCCCAAAATAGTCATCAGTCCTAAAGCATAGGGCAATCCTTTCAATAGGACATCTGGGTTAGATAGAACCTTGAACAAAGAGCCAATTTTCCAGATAGGTGGAAGAGAAACACCAGCATTTTCCATTCCCACCAAGGTAGTAGTTACCAAAGTAGCTGCTAGCAGCAGAAGTGCTAATCCTGGTCGAGTTAACCGTTCTTGGTCGCGTCGTGGTGTATTTCTCTCTTTAGCAGCTTGAGTGTTGGGAACCAGCACAAAGAAAGGTTTGTCATTTAAACCTTCTTGAAAAATTAGCAGGAAGCGATCGCCAAATTGTGCTTCAATATTAGTCTTAATCTGCTGGTAGGCGTTACTGGCTTTAGTTCGCAACTGACCACGACAAATCACGGCTTGTGGTCTATATTCAATATTTTGAACGTAGTATACAGACCAAGGAAAACAATTTCGCAGTTGGGTTTCTTCCGTTAGCTCAATGGGACGCAGTATTGGTTCTGGGGTAGGCTGGATAGTCGGCTGTGATTGTGAAACTTGAGCTTGGGCTTCGGTTTGTGTATCTCTTGGCGCTTGACGCCCCCATTGAAATAACGTCCAGTACAACAGTGTGCAGACAAATAACGACCAAATAATCAGCGCTGGCGGCGGAGGTTGTTTCGCCCCGTACATCAGCGTCCATCCACTCAACAGAAATGCTGGTGTCATTAAAACCAGCCACAACAACCATACTGGCGTCCGAGTGATCTGAGCGACGCTGTGCTGCACCATTAGATAAGTAGCTAGCCCTAGTAGGAGGATAAACAGAAACCAAAATGCCATATTATCTTCAGTAATTTGGACAAAACGCCCCACCAGTAGCTTCAGCACCATAGCATTAACTACAAGGCAGACCTCAAACCCCAATTTTATTCACAACGGTTAACAGTGTTGCTTAACGCTCAAGTTTCAATTCTTCAGAATTTCTACACTTTAACCAGATTGTTCACAACTTCTCAGTTTAGGTTCTTTGATCATGTGCCCTTTACCACAAGTGCCAAGTCATACAACTAAGCCACCACGGGCTGTGTTTCCTGACGAAGTTCCTAGCGGAGGTTCTCTGCAATCGGACTTCGCCCAAAAGAGCATTTTTGCCTTTCCACCCAATCGGGACACATTAGGGGGAACCTCTTATTTTATTGTAAGAAACGAAGGCAATATCCTCATAGATTGCCCTGCCCTAGACCAAATAAATCAAGATTTTTTAGGATCGCATGGAGGCGTGCGTTGGTTATTTCTCACCCATCGAGGCGCTATTGGCAAAACTGCTGAAATTCAGCAAATTTTTGGTTGCGAGGTGCTGATTCAAGAGCAAGAAGCTTATTTATTACCAGGCTTAACCGTAACTACCTTTAGGCAGGAATTTACTCTCGATGCCGCAATACAAGTGATTTGGACACCAGGTCATTCTCCCGGCTCATCTTGCCTTTACTACAGTGAACTTGGAGGTATATTGTTTTCTGGTCGCCATTTAGTGCCTAACCAGCAGGGTCAAGCAGTACTATTACGGACAGCGAAAACCTTTCACTGGCCCAGACAAATTAACAGTCTTCGCTTTTTATTAGAACGTTTTACACCAGAAAATCTTCAGTATATTTGTCCTGGAGCTAATACAGGCTTTCTCAGAGGTAAACGATTTTTACACAGTACCAACCTTTTTACCGATTACCTTCCCTAAAATGCTCACTTGATGCTCAAATAAGTTACTTTCACCATTCCAGTCTGACAAAAGTAGGTATTTTGTATTTGGTCATTTTTTGACTAAGCAGTTACACATTTAACTTGCATAATTAGGGCGGACAAGATGCCCACCCCACAAGAGTTATATAAATTTTAGATATGTAAACTAGATGTGGTTTAGCTTATTTCAGCCAATGCTTAAATCTGGAAGCGACCAAACCATGTTAAACACTTGAGAATTTTATCAACTATTTACGAGATTCCAAAAAACCTACCTTTGAAAGCTGCCATCAATCCCTAATGCAAGTTTTGTAACGTTTGTTAATCAAGATATTGTCCTGGGAATTCTAACCTTAGTACACAGGAATTCTCAAAAAAAGTTTATGAGCGCAAAAGTTGATGGAACTTTAACGATCGCTGGCTACCAAATCATCGAGCAACTTTATTCAGGTTCTCGCACACTCGTGTATCGGGCAGTTCGAGAAGGCGATCGCCTAGCAGTTGTGATCAAGCTCTTAAAACGAGAATACCCTACCTTCAGTGAATTAATCCAGTTTCGCAACCAATATGCGATCGCTAAAAATCTAGATATTCCCCGGATCATCAAGCCCTACAGCTTAGAAGCCTATCGCAACGGCTATGCCTTAGTCATGGAAGACTTTGGTGGTGTTTCCTTGCGGGATTTTACCCAAGGACGACCATTGACTTTAGAGCAATTCCTTGCCATTGCCCTACAACTGCTAGACACGCTACACCCGTTACATCAACAGCGCGTCATTCACAAAGACATTAAGCCAGCCAACATCTTGATTCACCCGGACACGAAACAAATTAAGCTGATTGACTTCAGTATTGCCTCACTTTTACCACGAGAAACTCAGGAGATCCAGAGCCTCAACGGACTGGAGGGAACCCTAGCGTATCTTTCCCCAGAGCAAACCGGACGGATGAACCGGGGCATTGACTACCGCAGCGATTTCTATTCATTAGGTGTGACTTTCTTTGAACTATTGAGCGGAGAACTGCCCTTTGAGTCCCATGAGCCGATGGAGTTGGTGCATTGCCACATTGCCAAGCTTCCACCCTTTGTCTGCGATTTCAACCCCGATTTGCCTTTGATGCTGGGCGAGATTGTCCGCAAACTGATGGCGAAGAATGCCGAAGACCGCTATCAGAGTGCGCTGGGACTTAAACATGACCTTGTTAGCTGCCTAGAACAGTGGCGAGAAACAGGCAAGCATACCTGGTTTGAATTGGGACAGCGTGATATCAGCGATCGCTTTATTATCCCCGAAAAACTCTACGGGCGGGAATCGGAAGTGCGGACGTTACTGGATGCATTTGGTCATGTTGCCAATGGTGGCTGTGAACTGATGCTGGTAGCAGGTTTCTCTGGCATTGGCAAAACCGCAGTCGTGAATGAAGTGCATAAGCCGATTGTGCGGTGGAACGGTTACTTCATCAAAGGGAAATACGACCAGTTTAACCGCAACATCCCTCTGTCTGCTTTTGTGCAAGCCTTTCGTGATTTGATGGGACAGTTGCTTAGTGAAAGTGATACTCAACTCGAACAATGGCAGAGCCAGATTTTAGCGGCAGTTGGAGAGAACGGGCAAGTTTTGATCGAGGTGATTCCTGAACTGGAGCAGATGATCGGCAAACAGCCTGCAATGGCTGAATTATCGGGCAGTGCGGCACAGAACCGTTTCAATCTGCTGTTCCAGAAGTTCATTCAGGTGTTTACTACAGTAGAGCATCCTTTGGTGATGTTTCTCGATGACTTGCAGTGGGCAGATTTGGCATCGCTCAATTTGCTGAAGCTGTTGATGGTAAGCAATCGGGGTTATCTATTCATTATTGGCGCATACCGCGATAACGAGGTGTTTGCGGCTCATCCACTCATGTTAACGCTAGATGAAATTCAAAAGGCATCCTCCCACGTCAACACTCTGACCCTAGCTCCCTTGAGTCAAGCAGATGTGAATCATTTGATCGCCGACTCGCTCAGTTGTACAACGGAACGGGCACTGCCGTTGACAGAGTTGGTTGATCAAAAAGCCAAAGGCAATCCCTTTTTCACGACTCAGTTTCTGAAAGCACTGTATGAAGATGGGCTGATTACCTTTGATTGGGAGGCAGGTTTTTGGCAGTGTGATGTAGGGCAAGTGCGATTGCTTGCCCTCACCGATGATGTGGTGGAATTTATGGCACAACAGCTTCAGAAATTGCCATCCAACACTCAAGATATTTTGAAACTGGCAGCCTGTATTGGCAACCAGTTTGATTTGGCGACGTTGGCGATCGTCTATGAAAAGTCACAGACAGAAACCGCTACGGATTTGTGGAAAGTATTACAAGAAGGATTTGTGATTCCCACCAATGAAATCTACAAATTTTATCAAGCTGAAGCATCAACCGCCACAGTTCAAAGATCACAAAAAGTTGACAGATGTGGTTACAAGTTCTTGCACGATCGCGTTCAACAAGCTGCCTACTCTTTGATTCCTGACGACCAAAAGCAGGCAACCCATCTCAAAATTGGGCAACTGTTGTTGCAGAAAACTTTGCTCAACGATCAGGGTGAAAAACTGTTCGATATCGTCAATCATCTCAATGTCGGGCAATCTCTAATTACCCAACCATTCCAACGGAATGAACTCGCCCAGTTGAATCTTGCTGCCGGACGCAAAGCGAGATCAGCAACGGCTTACAGTGCCGCGATCGCCTATTTGATCACCGGCATTAACCTGCTCCCAGGCGATCGCTGGCAACATCAATACAACCTCTCTCTCGCCCTCTATGAAGGTGCAACAGAGGCAGCCTACCTCAGCACCAATTTTGAACAGATGGAGCAGTTAGCAGAAACCATCCTGACTCATGCCCATTCCTGGCTCGATCGGGTCACTACCTATGAGGCTAAGATCCAGGCTTGCATCGCCCAAAATCAACATCTAGAAGCTTTGCGGTTAGCACGAGAAATACTAAAACAACTGGGGGTGCATTTGCCAGAACAACCTACCCAGGTAGACATCGAGCAGGCGCTTCAGCACACCCAAACACTCCTCAGCAACAGATCGATTGAATCCTTGTTGGAGTTACCCGAAATGACCGCGCTGGAGCAAAAAGCGGCAATGACTATTATATCAAACATCATCTCTGCTGCTTATCAAGTTAGTCCAAACCTGTTACCCTTGCTCACCTTTGTTCAAATCGATTTATCCGTGCAATACGGGAATGCAACGGAGTCAACCTATGGTTATGGCCAGTACGGGTTGATGCTGGTTGCCATGTTAAAAGATATTGATGCGGGCTATCGCTTTGGGCAATTAGGGATGAACCTGTTACAGCGTATCAATGCCCTCAAGCTTGCTGCTAAAACCATTTTTGGATTCAACACCTTCCTCAGACATTGGCAAGAACCCGCGAAAGACACGCTGGCAGGGTTTCTGCAAGCTTATGCCAGTGGACTAGAAACCGGTGATCTACAGTATGCTGCCCTCAGTCTCATGGGCTACAGCTACACCGCTTATTTGAGTGGGCAGGAACTTTCTGCCCTCAAACAGACGATGGATGAACACCGCAAGGTGATCCAGCAATTTCGTCAGGATGGCTATCTTCAGATTCAAAGTATTTACTATCAAGCAATTCTTAATTTGCTGGAACCGACGGCTCAACCAGATCGGTTGTGTAGCAAACACTATGATGAGGATGAGATGATTCAGCTTCATCTCAAAGCCAATCAATTGCTGGCGCTGTGTCAACTTTATTTCAATAAACTGCTCCTTTCCTATTTGTTCCATCGGTATGAACAAGCGCTCTCAAATGCCCGTCTGACAGAACAGTATTTGGGTGCAGCCGTAGGACTCATCCATGTTCCGCTCTTCTCCTTCTACGATGCGCTAGTGCAATTAGCGATTTATCCAACTGCCAGTCAGACAGAGCAAGCAGCCATTCTAAATCAGGTTTCTGCCCATCAGGAGAAACTTCAGGAGTGGGCATCTCATGCACCCAGCAATCAGGCTCACCGCTGTGCGCTAGTTGCCGCAGAACGGTGTCGAGTTCTAGGCGAAAAAGCCAAGGCGATCGAACTTTACGATCGCGCCATTGTTCTTGCTGAAGAAAACGATTACATCCAAGAAGAAGCACTTGCCAACGAACTCTCTGCTAAATTTTACCTCGACTGGGGCAAAGAGCGCATAGCTGGGGAATATATGATCCAAGCTTACTACGGTTATGCTCGTTGGGGCGCTAAAGCCAAAGTCGCCGACTTGGAACGACGCTATCCCCAACTCCTCGCCCCCATCTTAGAGCAAACCCGTTCTCCCCTCTCAACTAACGAAACTCTCTTCACATTGGGGAGTGTCACCTCCACCAGTTCCGCCACTTCTAGTAGTAGTAGCGTCTCTGTTGCTTTAGATTTAGCTGCCATTCTCAAAGCTTCTCAAACCCTTTCAGGCGAAATCGAACTCGAAAAACTGCTTTCAGCATTGCTGCATATCGTCATTGAAAATGCGGGAGCCGATAAGTGTGTGTTCATGCTTTGGCAGTCAGGGCGTTTACTAATTCAGGCGCTAGGACAGCTTTCCCTTGGTGTCACATCTGTACAGAACAAGGGAATTACCCACGTCGATTTTTACTCAATGTTGCTCAACCCCCAGCCAATTGAAGACTCTGTTGATGTGCCAGTTGGCTTAATTAATACCCTTAAACGCAGTTTAAAATCTACGGTAATTACTGATGCCACAGTGCATCCGCAATTAATCAATGACCCGTATATTCAGCAACAGCACCCCAAAAGTATTTTGTGCAGCCCGATTTTGCATCAGGGTAAGTTGCTTGGTATATTGTATCTGGAAAATAATGTGGCAACCGGAGCATTTACGAGCGATCGCGTCGAACTGCTCAACTTACTTTGTACTCAAGCTGCAATTTCTTTAGAAAACGCCCGACTATATACCAGAGAACAGGAAAAATCACAAGTCTTGCAAGCTTCACTAGCACAATTAAAACAGGCTGAAGCATCTCTAGCCAAAGAACGAGAGTTTTTTAATGCGATCATTCACAATATTACCGATGGGATTGTTGTTTGTGATGCTAGTGGCAAGTTGACCTTATTCAATAACGCAACTCGTGAGTTTCATGGTTTACCAGTAGAATCATTACCAGCAGAAGAATGGGCAGAACACTTCTCACTCTATCAACCTGATGGTCAAACACCTCTGTCAATCATAGAAATCCCTCTGTTTCGGGCCTTACAAGGGGAAATAGTCGAAAATGCTGAAATGATAATTGCGCCGAAGCATGGTTCTAGGAGAATTTTGTTAGCAAGCGGACAAGCAATCTTCGATTCTTCGGGCAACAAACTCGGTGCAGTCGTTGTCATGCGAGATATTAGCGAGCGCAAAAAAGCTGAACTTGCCTTGCAGCAAAAATCACTTGACTTAGAAAACGCGTTGAACAATCTGCAAAACGCCCAATTACAAATTGTCCAAAATGAAAAAATGTCAGCACTAGGTAACTTAGTTACTGGTGTGGCTCACGAAATGAATAATCCCCTTGGTTTTATTGCTGCCAGTCTAAAACTTGCTCAACCCACTGTTGCTGATCTTGTTGAACACTTAAAACTCTATCAATCAAGCCTGCCCAATGCCAGTGATGAAATCAAAAACCATGCTGAAGAAATCGACCTAGATTATAGCTTATCAGACTTGCCTAAGATGATTGATTCCATGTCTATGGCGTGCGATCGTCTAAAAAATATCAGCACCAGTTTACGAACTTTCTCCCGTGCCGACAAAGATTGTAAAGTGTCGTTTAATATTCACCAAGGCATTGATAGCACAATTTTAATTTTGAAACATCGTCTCAAGGCGAATGAACAACGTCCAGCTATTGAAGTGATAACTCAGTACAGCACTTTCCCTCAAGTTGAGTGTTTTCCTGGACAATTAAATCAAGTATTTATGAATATCTTAGCAAATGCTATTGATGCATTGGATGACTCAAATACAAATCGGAGTTTTGAAGAAAATCAGCTTGATTCTCACCGCATAATAATTAAAACATCATTAGAAAATGCCGGGGTAAAAATCACGATCGCTGACAATGCTAAGGGGATGACTGAAGAGGTAAAACAAAAGATATTTAACCATTTATTTACTACGAAATCTGTCGGTAAAGGGACGGGGTTGGGGTTAGCGATCGCTCGTCAAATAGTTGAAGAAACCCACTGCGGAAAATTGAGTTTTAACTCAGTTCTGGGTAAGGGTACAGAATTTATCATTGAAATTCCGGTATGATTTTTCGCTCTTGTTGTTAAACAGCTTCAGATATCCGGGAATACTAAATCTGGAAGTCTTAAGGATTTAGCAATATGGTTAGCACTTTTGTTAGTATTCCCGGATATCGCATCAGTGAAGAACTCTACAATGGTTCCAGAACCCTAGTTTATCGAGGGTATCGAGAGACTGACTTATTACCAGTAGTGATTAAACTGCTGAAAAATCCTTATCCCAGCTTCTCTGAACTCTTGTCGTTTCGCAATCAGTACACCATTGCCAAAAATCTCAACTCACCACTAATCGTCCAAACCTATAGCCTAGAAGCCTACCAAAATGGCTATGCGCTGGTGATGGAAGACTTTGGGGGGATTTCTCTCAAAAATTATTTCACCTCTGACCAGACGCGATATATCGCGTCTCTACAACAGTTTTTAGGAATTGCGATCGCACTGTGCAATACCTTAGATATACTCTACCGGGAGCGGATTATTCATAAAGATATTAAACCCGCTAATATTTTAATTAATCCTGAAACCAAACAAGTTAAATTAATTGACTTTAGTATTGCATCTTTACTACCACGAGAAACGCAAACACTAATTAATCCTAATGTGTTAGAAGGAACACTTGCTTATATTTCCCCAGAACAAACAGGAAGAATGAATCGCGGGATTGACTACCGAACTGATTTTTATTCTTTAGGGGTGACATTCTACGAGTTACTTACAGGAAAGTTACCTTTTGCGTCAAACGATCCAATGGAGTTGGTATATTCTCATATTGCAAAACAACCACCACTTTTAGGGAAAAGGGAAGAAATTCCGCAGGTGATTTCAGATATTGTGATCAAATTGATGGCAAAAAATGCCGAATCCAGATATCAGAGTGCGTTAGGAGTGAAGTTTGATTTAGAAAATTGTTTACATCAGCTACAAGTTTCTGGTGAAATTCACAACTTTGAAATTGCGCTTAGGAATGTGTGCGATCGCTTTCTTATTCCTGATAAACTCTATGGAAGGGAAACTGAAGTCGCTACACTCCTCCAAGCATTTGAGCGAGTCAGCAAAGGTGTAACAGAAATGATGCTGGTAGCTGGCTTTTCCGGAATTGGTAAAACTACGGTTGTCAACGAAGTTCATAAACCAATTGTGCGGCAACGTGGTTATTTTATCAAAGGAAAATATGACCAATTTCAACGGAATATTCCTTTTTCGGCATTTGTGCAAGCATTCCGGGATCTAATGGAGCAATTGTTAACAGAAAGCGATACTCAAATTCAGCAATGGAAAAACAAAATATTAGCAGCAGTTGGCGAAAATGGACAAGTAATTATTGAAGTCATCCCGGAATTATCAATAATTCTTGGTGAACAACCACCCGCCATAGAATTATCAGGAACATCTGCACAAAATAGATTTAATTTATTATTCCAAAAATTTACCCAAGTCTTTAGCAGCTTAGAACATCCATTAGTGATGTTTTTAGATGATTTGCAATGGGCAGATTCAGCATCGCTGAAGTTAATGCAGCTATTGATTGCTGATACAGATCATCTTTTGTTAATTGGCGCGTATCGTGATAACGAAGTCAACCCAGGACATCCATTGATGTTGACTTTGAGCGATATTCAAAAAACACTCTTCACAATTAATACGATTACTTTAGCACCACTGAGTCAAGTCACAGTGAATCAATTAGTTGCTGACACCCTGAAATGTCCAGAAAGTTTCGCATCGCCTCTTTCTGAATTAGTTTATCAAAAAACTCAAGGGAATCCGTTTTTCGCTATACAGTTTCTCAAAGCATTGCATCAAGAACATCTGATTCAATTTGATTTTGAATTAGCCTGTTGGCAATGTGACATTGTACAGGTGACAAGTCTTGCTGTTACAGATGACGTTGTTGCTTTTATGGCATTTCAATTACGAAGACTACCTGAATCAACTCAACACATATTGCAGTTAGCTGCTTGTATTGGTAATCAGTTTGATTTAGTAACTTTGGCAATGGTTTCAGAGCAATCTCAAATGGAGACGGCTGCTGATTTGTGGAAAGCATTACAAGAAAGATTGATTTTACCGAAGGATGATGTTTATAAGTTTTATATCGGACAAGATAGTCTTGCACGTGCACCGGAAAATCAAGAGACTGTTACATACAAATTTTTACACGATCGCGTCCAACAAGCCGCCTACTCCCTGATTCCCGACGACCAAAAACAGACGACTCATTACCAAATAGGGCAACTACTACTCCAACAGATTTCCCCAGCAGCTAGAGTTGACCATATTTTTGAAATAGTCAATCAATTAAATTATGGAACTGCTTTAATTAACCAACCCAAAGAACGATCAGAATTAGCCCTACTCAATCTGATTGCCTGTCGCAAAGCCAAAAGTGCCACCGCCTATCAAGTAGGGCGTGAATATGCCAGTACTGGATTATCAATACTTGGAGAAAAAGCTTGGCAGCAGCAATATGAAATGACTCTATCATTCCATGACGAGGCAGCTGAATTGGCTTCGCTATGCGGTGACTTTGAGGCGATGGAACAGTTGATTGAGACGGTGATCAGCCAGGCACACTCTTTACTGGAAAAGGTCAATGTTTACTGCATTAGAATTTTAGCCAAGACCTCTCAGGCTAAATTGACCGAAGCCATTGCGCTCGGCATCCAGCTTCTGCAACAGTTGGGTGTAACGATGACCGAATCACCCACACTAACCGATATTCAACAGTCAATCCAAGAAATTAGCGACCTGATTGGGGACAGGGAAATTGCAGATTTTATTCACCTTCCGGTGATGAGTGATGCGAACAAACTTGCAATTATCCAGGCTGCCAGCAGCATCATTTCACCAGCTTACCTCTCTGGCTCTGTCTTGTTCCCATTACTGACTTCCTTATCAGTCAAATTATCCCTGCGGTATGGAAACGTTTCTGCTTCAGCTTATAACTATGCTTGCTATAGCATGATTATCTGTAATATCTTGCAAGATGTGGATTTAGCAGTACAGTTTAGTCAGTTGGGATTGAATGTCGTCTCAAAATTCGATGCTAAAGCGGCTAAACCTGAAGTATTACTGATGCAGGCAGTGTTTATCCTCCACCGCAAAGCTCACATTAAAGAAACGTTACCACTGTTCAAACTATCTCAGGCGAAATCGAACTTGAAAAACTGGTTTCATCGTTGCTTTCTATCGCCATCGAAAATGCGGGGGCTAATAAATGCGTGTTAATGCTCGTGCGAGACGATTCGCAATCCGACACCAAAGGTGAACGCCTGCTGATCAAAGGGTCAATTACTGAGGGTTCGGAGCCAGTTGTGTTGCAGCGCCTTCCGATTGAGGACAGCCGGGACATTCCCCTGAAACTGATTTATAAAGTGAAGCACAACAGGCAGACTGCTGTGCTGCTTGATGCAACGGCTGATCCGACCTTAGCTAATGACCCGTATATCATTCATCAGCAGCCCAAGAGTATCTTGTGCAGCCCGATTTTACATCAAGGTAAGTTGCTGGGTGTGTTGTACTTAGAAAACAATCTTGTTACTGGAGCATTTACCTATGATCGTGTGGAACTGCTGAATTTACTCTGCGCTCAAGCGGCAATTTCTTTGGAAAATGCCCAACTTTATGAGCGATCGCTAGAGTATTCTCAACAGCTAGAGCAGTCACTGAATGAGTTAAACGCCGCACAGTCTCGCTTCCATCACCTGGTAGACAACGTTCCTGGTGTAGTTTATCAATACCGCATGAGTACTGATGGGGTAATATCGATGAACTACATCAGTACCGACTGTTACAGCTTGCTCGAAATTACCCCTGAGCAAGCTATGTCCAATTTGGAGTTTCTCGAAAATAGTGTGCATCCAGACGACATCGCAAGTTATCGAAAGTCCACAACTGATGCCATTCAAACCCGATCTTCCTGGCACTGGTCAGGGCGAATTGTCACCCCATCAGGAATTATTAAGTGGATTCACGCAGAATCACGAATCGAACACCTTGCCGATGGCTCAGTAGTTTGGGATGGATTATTCTTGGATATGAGCGAACAGCAAGCTGCACTTCACGAACGCAAACTGGCTGAACTTGCCTTGCAACAAAAATCACTTGATTTGCAACAAGCGTTAACTGATCTGCAAAATGCCCAATTACAAATTGTCCAAAGTGAAAAAATGTCAGCACTGGGCAACTTAGTTGCTGGTGTGGCTCACGAAATGAATAATCCCCTTGGTTTTATTGCTGCCAGTCTGAAACAAGCTAAACCCACTGTTGCTGATATTGTTGAACATCTCGCACTATATCAATCAAGTTTACCCAATAAAAGTGAAGAAATCATTGACCACGCCGAAGAAATCGACTTGGACTATAGCTTATCAGACTTGCCCAAAATGATTGATTCCATGTCTATGGCGTGTGACAGGCTCAAAAATACCAGCACTAGTCTCCGCACTTTCTCCCGTACTGATAGAGATTACAAAGTACCATTTAACATTCACGAAGGCATTGATAGCACAATTTTAATTTTGAAACATCGTCTGAAGGCGAATGAACAACGTCCTGCTATTGAAGTTACCACAAATTATGGTAATTTACCTCAATTCGAATGTTTTCCTGGTCAATTAAATCAGGTATTTATGAATATTATCGCCAATGCTATTGATGCATTAGATGAATCTAATCACGAACGCAGTTTTGAGGAAATTAAAGACAATCCTAACTGGATTACAATTACAACCTCAGTCGAAAATAATCTAGTTAAAATTGCCATTGCTGATAATGGTAAGGGGATGAGTGAATCAGTAAAACAAAAGATATTTGACCATTTATTTACTACTAAAGCTGTCGGTAAAGGTACAGGATTAGGACTGGCGATCGCCCGGCAAATTATTGTCGAAAAACATGGTGGTCAAATCATCGTCGAATCTGAAGTTGGCAAAGGCACAAAATTTGCGATTCAGCTACCGTTGTCAGCATAAGCCAGAAAATCACAGTTATATATTGTACGATAAAAATAAATTGTCGCTGCCCTAATTATGCCTCGTTCCTCGCTTTGGCGTTTGACAGTTCCCCCATTGGAAAACGGCGATTGGCTGACCTGCTTTGAATTTGAGCGGCGCTACAGCGCCATGCCAAAGCTAAAAAAAGCCGAATTGATTGAAGGAACTGTCTACATGGCTTCACCGCTGCGTTTTGAACCACACGCCGAAGCTCATGCCAAAGTAATAACCTGGCTAGGAGTTTATCAGGCAATCACCCCAGGAGTGCGTGTTGGTGATAACGCAACAGTTCGCCTTGACTTGGACAATAGACTTATCCGGAAATGAGAACTTTATTTGGCTGAAACCTAGCTCTGGAGAGGGTTTTAGAGGTTCCTGTTTTATATAAGCTAAAAAGCCAGCTATGTAAGGGTTTCAGCTATTTTGAGGTTTATTTGTGGATAAGTCTAATGAACCCCAACGCGACGCGGTGTTATTGATTGATACCCAGGCGGGTGGGCGCTCGCACCTGAGCCAGGATGGTTATGTGGAGGGAGCGCCAGAACTGGTTGCAGAAATTGCCGCTAGTAGTGCCACGATCGATCTGGGTGACAAAAAACGTGCTTATCGGCGGAATGGAATACAGGAGTACTTTGTGTGGCAGGTGTTTGAGCAGCGCATCGATTGGTTTTACCTAGAAGCAGGAGAGTACATAAATCTGCACCCCGATGCGGCAGGTGTGATTCAAAGTCAAGTCTTTCCAGGATTGTGGTTAGATCAATCTGCCTTGCTGGCGGGGGATATGCAACAGGTGTTAACCGTATTGCAGGCAGGAGTGAATTCTATCGAACATCAAGCCTTTGTGCAGCAGTTAGCCCAGGCAGTACAATCGGATGGATAATTTGGCACATCTTCATACATAATTGGCATTAGCTGTCGCTAACCCGATCAACGGAAGTTACCCACTTTGCAAGAAGCGCTTTGAAATTGCAGCAGGGGTGAAATTGCTAGGGTCTGCACTCGCTGATCAATACCATCTCCCTGAATAATTACCTGAGAACGTGACTGAATTAATTGCCGTATCTGCGGACAACCTAGAACAGGAGTCAGTTCTTTTAAAGCAAAGACAAATTCTGTGTTTAATTTATCTAACGATGGTCGCAATGTCTGGTTTAAGTCTGGCACGTTAGGAAAAGATTTAATGCCTTGCTTTTGCCAGTTTTGAAAATCAACTGTTTGGATGAGTTTTCCTGCTTCTATTTGTCCTTGAAAAAATGCTGCAACTGTATCAGGTTCTAGACTATGGGTTGTCGCTTGTTGCCTAACCTTTAATAGTAACTCTTGTTCCCGCTTTAGATCCTCAATAGGACGTTTGTGATTCCATTTCCACCGGGCTACATTATGTGCAATTAGCAATCGTTGCTGGATCAATTTTAGTAATTTATCTACAGGTACTTGTTGATCTGCGATCGCAATAGCTTGAGGATTTGCTGATTGTACTGACCCAGACTTCTGAGCAGCGAAATATAATTTTAAGTTGGCAGCAACTACTGTACTACTGAAAAAAAGCCCAAAGAAAGTTATGATCACAAACAATAGTGGATGCTTTCTGAAAAAACTTAAATTCATGTCAATAAGTTTATACACCCTGCTACTTAGCAAGAATTTTCAGTAATTCGATAGGAATACAGTATTTTCAATCTCAGACAAAATATCTCATAGTTACTGAAAAAAAGCAAGTTCAGCACAAAAGCTGTTGCGTGTGCTGGAAAACTCTGCTTTTGAGGGTGATTCCCAGTCAGAGACTGGGAACAAGGCAAACTCCTAACTCCTAACTCTTTACGCCTTTCCCGCCATCACTGAGTTTTTAACCAAAAGTTCCAATGCTGCTTGATATTGCAGATCCGCTTCGGTGCCAATCTGTTCACGGTTAATTGGCTCTTGGGAAATCACTTTATCCGGCTTAATACCTAGTTTATTAATATCCCGGTGTTGAGGAGTTTCATACTTAGCAATTGTGACTGCCAAGCCCGAACCATCTGATAATTCAAATAAGGATTGAATTAAGCCCTTTCCAAAGGTGGTTTCGCCTACCAGTTGGGCACGACCATTATCTTGGAGTGCCCCAGCGAGAATCTCACTGGCACTAGCTGTTCCTTGATTTACCAAAATCACCAGAGGATTGTTCGTCAGGGCTGGCCCAAAGGCTTCAAAACTACCCTGAATGCCTTGTCGGTTAACAGTGTAGACGACAGTGCCAGAGTCTAACCACAGACGGGCGATTTCAATTCCTGATTGCAATAGTCCCCCAGGATTATTTCGTAAATCCAGAATGTAGGCAGCAGCGCCTTTTTTTTCTAGACTAGAAATAGCGTGTGCCAATTCCGTTGAGGCGTTGGCATTAAATTGAGTCAGGCGAAGGTAGCCAATTGGTTTACCCTCAGTGGAAACACGTAATTCTGAGACCACAGGGTTAAGAGCAATGCGATCGCGTGTCAATCTAATTTCCGTTTCTGTCTTTCCGTCTCGTTCGATCACCAGAGTTACAAGGCTGCCACTCGGCCCGCGCATTCTGGTCGCAGCTTCATCAAGGGTGAGATTTTCTGTGGAAACGCCTTCAATTTTGAGAATGCGATCGCGTGGTCTAATTCCGGCTTTATCTGCTGGTGAACCAGCGATGGGAGCCACTACTTCCAACTTTCCAGTCTCAGGATTCAAGGCAATTTGCAATCCAACCCCAGTCAGTTCTCCAGAAGTATTAACCTGTAAGCTACGGTAATGTTCCGGATCTAAAAAGCGGGTAAAAGGATCATCGAGGCTCTTAAGCATCGTCCCAATTGCCGTATAACTGGCATTTGAGTCGGTGAGAGGCTTCTCCAGAACCTTTTGCCGGACTGCCGCCCAGTTTTGATGATTAAACGTCTCATCTAGATAAGTGCGATTAACAATTCGCCAAACTTCCGAAACCAGCTTTTGTTCCGTCGTCAAAGCTACCGCTGGCTGGGTCAGCGTACCCAACACCAACCAAAACGCCATTAACAATGAAAATCCAACCCGAAAGACTTGTTTATTCATGAACCCCATTATCAATTCCACATCAACCCAAATTGCCTAGATAATGCCCACTTGCCCTGTTGTTGATGAAATCTATCTCTCGATTATGTTACTTTTTTTATAGAAGTGGTGCATTTTTCTCATCAAGTTGTTCAGTCAACTGAGGCATCGTATCCACTCACCAAAGGATAAAATCTACTTTGTGTCCACCATTTTATGTGTAGGGACGTCAAGAGATCGCAATATATTCCGTCTTTACGGGGCGTGATGCGTAAAGCCCGCCGTTTCTAACCGGGGGATATAAGCAAACAGGCTGAATTTATTCAGCCTTTGTGCAGTCGGGACAACGAAAACACTTGGTTAGGCGATGTCAGACAGGCTATGCCTGCAATTGCTGTTTGAGCCTAGAATCCCCCAAATTTAGCGTCCCTTGCGCGTGCCGTTAGGCAAGCTGATTCTGGGGAGTATGTCAAAAAGTGTAAAGTTTCTGAAGTCTCTTAGCACGCCCAAAGCTGACAAGTAAAAAAACTCCCCCTTACTAAAATCCCAAAATTGCTAATTGGGAGAGAAGTCTGAGCCAAGGCTTCTGCCGATTCAGAACTTCGGAATTTATCAACCGCAACCGACTTTTAGGAACTTGAGATTGTATGGCCAACGTTTACGACTGGTTTGAGGAACGCCTAGAAATTCAGGCACTCGCTGAAGACGTCACTAGCAAGTACGTCCCTCCCCACGTCAATATCTTTTACTGCCTGGGTGGAATTACCCTGGTTTGCTTTCTCATCCAGTTTGCCACTGGATTTGCCATGACGTTCTACTACAGGCCAACAGTAACTGAAGCTTTCTCTTCAGTGCAGTACATCATGACTGAAGTAAACTTCGGTTGGCTAATTCGCTCCATCCATCGCTGGTCTGCCAGCATGATGGTGTTGATGATGATTTTGCACACCTTCCGGGTTTACCTGACTGGTGGTTTCAAAAAGCCTCGTGAATTAACCTGGATAAGTGGTGTCATCCTGGCTGTGATTACCGTTTCCTTCGGAGTCACTGGCTACTCCCTACCTTGGGATCAAGTTGGCTATTGGGCTGTGAAAATCGTTAGCGGCGTACCAGAAGCAATTCCGGTGGTTGGCGTTCTGATCTCCGACCTGCTACGCGGCGGTTCTAGTGTTGGTCAAGCAACACTAACTCGTTACTATAGCGCCCACACCTTTGTTCTGCCTTGGTTGATTGCAGTCTTCATGCTGTTTCACTTCTTGATGATCCGCAAGCAAGGCATTTCCGGTCCTTTGTAATCTTAGCTATTAGCGAAAGGCAATATTTGTCAGTTCCCAGATGAAGTTGTTTATTTTAAACTTATGAAACACAAAAAATTAATTGTACATAAGTTCCAAAAAATAAACACTTGTATCTGAAGCCTAAAGCTATAAAGACCCTCCAGGCGGCTGACCGTAGATAGACAAATGCTGTTTGCCGCCTGCTGGTTGCATAGTAGCTGATAGCTTTCACAAATGCTTTAATTTAACTTAAGCAGGAGAGCATATTTCAAAATGTCAACACAAAAAAAACCTGACCTGAACGATCCTCAGTTAAGAGCCAAACTTGCTAAAGGCATGGGTCACAACTACTATGGTGAACCCGCTTGGCCTAATGACCTACTTTACGTATTTCCAATCGTAATCATGGGTTCCTTCGCTGCGATTGTGGCTCTAGCTGTGCTAGATCCCGCCATGAACGGTGAACCAGCAAATCCTTTCGCCACACCATTGGAAATTTTGCCGGAGTGGTACTTATATCCAGTCTTCCAGATTTTGCGATCGCTTCCTAATAAGCTTTTAGGAGTGTTAGCAATGGGTTCAGTACCAGTCGGACTGATTCTCATTCCCTTTATTGAGAACGTCAATAAATTCCAAAACCCTTTCCGCCGTCCAGTTGCAACTACAGTATTCCTTTTTGGTACCCTTGTCACCCTGTGGCTGGGTATTGGTGCTGCTTTGCCATTGGATAAATCTTTGACCTTGGGACTATTCTAAATTAGTCACCAGAAAGTACTTTGACGCCTGTGAATTTCAAGAGCATATGCAGATGTGCTTTTGAAAAAAATCACCAGGCGTCAATTTTCACAGGAAAGAATTCAGGAGGAGCGAGTGCGGTCTTCTCCCTACAGCCCTTCTCAAGACAGGAGACCTACGCGTAGCTTGCTTGTCTAGTAGGGGTATGGGCATCTTACGGTAGGCATCAGCCTCTCACGGATCAAAAAAGACCGCACTTGGCGCAAAATCCCCCATTGATAGCATTCTGAATTCTGAATTCTGAATTCTGATTCAATAGTTCAGATTGGATCTTAGATTTTAAGTTTTGGATTGAAAAGCTATTCCAAAATCTTAAATCATCAAAAGTCAACAAATACAAACATTTTTTACTTACTCAACGTAAGTTGCTAGTTACAACCCTCGAAATGCCAAAATCGTTCATGTTTTGTATTTTGGTACACAAAATATGTCAATTTAGATTTTTCTATGTCAGAGAAATTTTGCGAATAGTGCAAAATTTAATAACTAGTAACTTGGGTTTATTTATATTCAAGTCACAGTTAATTCTTAGCATAGTGCAGCAGGATCATCTGACGGTTAAGAGCGAACTCAGTCTGCTAAACCAGGTGCAAGAATGGTTTGAGCAATTTTGTCTGCAACATTTGTCTCAACTTGGCTGGTCAAAAACCCAACTAGATCGTCTGAATTTAGCATTAGCAGAAGGCTTTACCAACGCTGTTCGTCATGCTCATCACGCTTTACCCCCGGAAACAACCATTGAGATTAACGTTTATCTCTGGATTGACCGACTAGAGATTAGAATTTGGGATTATGGAAAACCTTTCAATCCTGATGCGATCGCAGAACCAGCCCCAGGTACTCTACAAGTAGGCGGGTATGGATGGTTTCTCCTGCGGCGGCTGGCTGACCGTGTTGTATACGAACGTGGTGCCGATGGTAGAAATTGCCTGCTCATCGTCAAATACTCTGTAGAAACACAAAAATAAAAGTTAAACAGTCAAAGGTAAAGGAAGGTTAGAATACTTCTGACGCCAATTTTAGGTTTTGAGCGCAGGCAAAGCCCAGGGAAAGAGTACCAGCACCGTGCGAGGCACTGTCTTCTCTACCAGAGGCTGGACTTAGCTTGCTTATACTTCGGAGTACGAAAAACAAAACTTCTTTTATGGTCGCCGCTACGCGTAGCTTGCTTCACCGTAAGGGTACAGATATTTTGCCCAAAGTTGAGCTCCTCACTTGAAAGCAGAAGGAGTCTGTAATCAAATATATAGTTATTTGATTGATAAGAGTGTACTCTTTTTTCAATATGATTTGGATTAGAGTAATATATTTTTTACGTAAGATTGCTTATTTATTATGATTTTTTTGTAAAGCCTCAAAGAATATTTTTGTATAAAAAGAATTAATGAATACAGTAAAGAGAACATTCGAGTTATACCAGCTCCCTTGTTAAAATTTGTTAGCAATGTTGAGAGTGTTATTTTTTGTTGTCCAAAAAGTGCCATTTAGTGCTTAATTAGTGCTTAAAGAGATAGAGGAAATACGGGACATATGACCAAGACACCCTAATTACAGGAATACTTTTTTGGTAAAAGCAGATTTACAACGGTTACAAAACGGTGCGATCGCGCCCTGACTGCGAGTATAATTTAATATGCTTATCACTACAGTGACAGAAAACCTCAAGTTAGGTAATAAAGTTAACAAAAAAACTAACCATGTCTTCGTGTTTTTAGAGATTTTTGCCCACGAAGGTGGTATTCAATCATATATAAAAGATATTTTTCGCGCCTATCTGGGATTGAGCCAACCCTACAAGGCAGAAGTCTTTTTGCTGCGAGATAGTCCTGATAGCTCAAATCCGTTTGAAGACGAGAACTTAAAATTTAATTACTTTAAAAATCAGTCTCCCCAAATAGGAAGACTACAAATGGCAGCAGCTTTACTTAAGTGTCTGTTGCAAAGGCGTCCGCAGCAAGTTTTCTGCGGTCATATTAAGTTAGCAGTATTAATCCAAACTCTTTGCCAGCCCTTGGGGATTCCTTACACCGTGCTAACTTACGGAAAAGAAGTCTGGGAACCGCTCAAAAATCAACAACGTCGCGCCCTGACATCAGCAGATAAAATTTGGACAATTAGTCGCTATAGCCGCGATCGCGCTTGTGTTGCTAATGGTCTAAACCCCAAAATGGTACAAATGATGCCTTGTGCAATTGATGGGGATAAATTTACTCCTGGTTCCAAGCAGCCAGAATTAGTCCAGAAGTATGGCTTAAGTGGTGCAAAAGTGTTAATGACCGTAGCGCGGTTATGGTCAGGGGATATTTACAAGGGTGTAGATGTCACGATTCGGGCATTATCACAAATCGCTCAGGTTTTCCCAGAAGTGAAATATTTGGTAATTGGTCGCGGTGATGACCAACCGCGATTAGCGCAGCTAGCAAAAAATTTAGGTGTGAGCGATCGCGTCGTCTTTGCTGGTTTCGTTGCCACAGAAGAATTAATAGAACATTACCGCCTTGCTGATGCCTATATTATGCCTTCGCAAGAAGGCTTTGGCATTGTTTATCTGGAGGCGATGGCTTGTGGAGTGCCTGTATTATCCGGTGACGATGATGGCTCTGCCGACCCCTTGCAGGATGGTAAACTGGGATGGCGAGTACCACATCGCAGTTTTGATGCTGTAGCAGCCGCTTGTATAGAAATGCTTCAAGGGGATGACCAGCGATGTGACGGAGAGTGGCTGCGAGAACAAGCGATCGCTCTATTTGGCATAGATGCCTTCCAACAGCACTTGCAAAAAATACTTCTATCCTCAGTAATCAAGTCCAAAGGACAAATTACCAATGACAAATGACAAATGACCAATGACTAAAATCGCTATCCTAGAAGGAGAGCAGGACGAATTTTAAAAAATGAGCTTTAAGTCATTTCAATTGAATCTTTTAAATCTCCGCCCTTGGCTCACCCTGCTGGCAGTTATTTGGTTACTGGCATCACTGGGCTTGGGTTGGTTGGTTAATTCGTTGCTAATTATTTTCGCGTTGTTGTTGTTGGCACCCGTTGTGGCTTTTTTTGGCTTTCGTTGGTGGCTGCGACGCAACTTGGTTGCTGATCAGTGTCCCGTCTGTAGATATGAATTTACAGGTTTAAATAACAGTCAGTTGCAGTGTCCTAACTGTGGGGAATCACTGTTAGTACAAAATAGTCATTTTCAGCGATTTACACCAGAAGGCACAATTGATGTCACTGCTGTCGAAGTTCCAGCCCAATCACTGGAAGATTAGTCATTGGTCATTAGTTATTAGCAAAGGACAAATGACTAATAGACATCTCCGAAAAAGAATGTAGAGACGCGAAATTTCACGTCTCTACAAGGGTTATAGATAACGCATATTTAATTTCACCAGATGTCTAATGACTATTTATTTTTTTGCGAGATTGAGAGGGTGTAGCTATACTCTCGTTGGGATAATTCGCCCACATGCAGCGAGTATTTTCCTGCCTGCCAGTAACCAGACAGTTCTGGCTTGTCTCCAGAATAGCTATCTGGCATTACACAAAAGCGCCCCCCAGGCCCGTCGATCAACAGCGTTGGCTTCCCTTGTCCCTCTACCGTTAATCGTAAATAAGGTAGTGACTCTGTAACCTGGATAACTTGACTAGGTTCAGTGGTAATATTGCCACAATTACTTTTGATAGTTCCTCCAGACTTTCCCTTCAAAATCAATGGATCTGGTTGGAAATTCCGATTAATTTGGGTTGTTGGTGGCTGTGCCAAATTAGCCTCAGTGAAAACCAAACTCATCGCCAAAGCTGTGGGAACAATTGCAAGTAGCCTAAGCGTCTTCATTTTAATTAATGCTCCAGGATTTTTTAGAGCAATATTGTTATGCAGTAGTGATTTAATTGACGACAGCAATCCATCTTGGTTCCAAAAGCTGCCGTATAACCTAATACCATCGAGTTCAGGATTGTTTGTGAAGATTTCATGTGTTTAGAAACCATCAATCGTAGAAATTATCGATGTTTGGTTGCACTTTTACACCAAAATATTTCACCGTATATTCTGCATTTCAAACCGTAACATGCCAGTAATATAAAAATCATCATCATAAATTTTATCTGCCCAAAAAGTTCTTGCACATACAGAGATTAGCTAAAATCACTAAGACAACCACCAAAAATAGAATTTGGTTGATCTGTTGTTGAATAAGTGACTTAGCCGAGGTAGAAAAGATTAATGAATCCTCAACCAGAAAAAGACTTACAGCGTCGCCTCGATCAGCTACAAGCAGAGATTAATTCCCCACCTGGGGTGGTTCCCCAACCACAAGAACAAACGTCTCAGTCTATTTTTGCCAACTTGAACTTGCAACTGGAGCGATTTCAAATTTGGTTCAAGAGCTTATCTGGGGCTAAAAAGCTAGTAGTTTCGGCTGTGACGGTGCTATTGGGCTTGGCGATGCTGCAAGCAGTGTTTAAACTAGTTGCATCTGCAATTACTCTGGCACTTTTGGCAGTCTTAGTGTATGTTGGATACAAATTTTTTGTGTCTAGTAGCTTTCAACGTAAGTAATAAGTTGATATGCACTTACTTGCCACTTTGCCCGGAGTTGTGAGAGTCAGGAGCCAGAATACACACGGCTCCTGACTCTCATAACCCTTAAATTCTATTTCAACATGCTTTTCTTTTTGCCGATTAGCTTAGTCTATTTTAATTGTGCCGATCGCGGCGTAGAAATAATATCGAAGGGAATTATGCGATGACGACACCAATTGTCAGGAGAAGTACTAATCAATCTGGTCAGTCAAAAGAACCGGAAAAAGCCAAGTCGTTGTTGCTAGCAAGTAGGCGTTTTGCAGCTTGGGCGGCTGAAATCACACTAGTGGTTACTAGTGGGTTGATTCCCTTTGGCATTGGTGTCTATGCCAATTCTAGAAGCGATTTGAACCGAGTACCGCTTAACCCGGTGCTGGTAGTAACACAAAGAGCGATCGCCAGACCCCTGGCTCTGCCTGTGAGCTATGGCATCCCTAACGTCGCATGGCCCACTAATATTTTATGGACAATCGCCTTATTAGCGCCTGTAACTCTCTCGTGGTGGCAATTGTATTTACTGGCTAAGACTGGTAGCACAATTCCTAAACGTTGGTTAAAACTGCGGGTTGTTAACGAGGAAGGGACAGCGCCCGGATTGGCAGCAGTTGTGATTAGAGAAGGAGTTGGGCGTTGGACTGTACCCATTTCCATCGCCTATCTGCTGTGGCGCTACAGCTTTGCTTTTCCGAATTTAGGATTATTCACATTTTTGTCTTTGTTAATGATTGTGGGTGAAGGGATTGGCTTACCGTCGCGCCAGGGACGTCGCGCACTCCATGATCAACTTGCAGGCACTTATACAATAGATGGACTCTTAGCTAGCAACAAACAAGTTCAGTCTGCTGACGGTAATCATGAAGCAGAAGAATGGCAGGAGGCAAATGAAGAATTAGTAGTATCTCAAACCAACCAATCGCCAAATCTGTGGCGGCGGATACAGCAAAATCCTAATCTTACCTTGTTTGGGGTAGGGCTTACGAGCATGACTGCTGTGTTGGCAACTTTAATCGGCACTCAAGTTTATATCCAAATTCAACAATCCCAGCGAACAACTAAGCAAATCAACAGCCAACAGTTTCTCGAACTCGTCAAACAAGCCAGTCCCAACTCTGGGGCGACTAATGAGCAACGCCAAAGTGCAATTCTGGCTATGGGTAGTCTTGATGACCCACAGTCGATTAAATTTCTAGCGGATTTATTAGTTAACGAAACCAACCCTAGCCTCCTGGATACGGTTCAACAAGCTTTAACAACTGTCGGGCCCAAAGCCATCCCCGAATTAAAAAATAAGAATCAGTTTTTGGTGGGTGAACTGGAGTCTGTGGGTAGTACTACAACCCAAGAGCGGGAATTACGGCAAGGGCGGCTACAAAGAAATCAGACGACGATCAACAAGATTCTCTCTGTTTACAGTGGTAAAATCGACGGCGTTGACCTTAGTCGCAGCCAATTAGGTCAAAGCGGTACTCCAGGAAGTTCCTTCTTCAGCTTGGTATTAGACAACGTTGATTTATCAGGAGTTAAGTTAAAATCTGCAAATCTTAACCAAGCTAGTTTGAAAGGTAGCCGCTTTCGGGGTGTGGGTGAAGATGGACGCTGGGATACATACGACGATGCGATCGCTGATTTAAGCCAAGCTCAGTTGCAGCAAGCTAATCTTACTGATGCTAATCTCAGTCGCGTCTTGATGAACCGTACCGATTTGAGCCGCGCCACTCTCAACAGAGCCAACTTATCCAACGCGCGTTTATTTGACGCTAAACTCAACAGCACTCAACTAGTAGGAGCCGATCTGCGGAACGCAGTCTTGGAAAGAGCCAGCCTGACTGGAGCAGATTTAGGCGATGCCAACTTGAACGAAGCCAATCTGTACGCCGCGCGTTTAGGTCGCGTTAGTGCTATAGGAACGCAATTATCCTTTGCCAACTTAACTAACACTGATTGGCAAGGAGCAGATTTATCAGGAGCCTATTTGGATCGTGCTAATCTCAGCAATGCTAACCTGGGCGCCACTCGTCTAGCTGGTGCTGTTTTGCGTTCTGCCCAGATGGAAAACGTTAATTTGCAAAATGCCGACCTAAGTCAGGCAGATTTACGAGGGGCAAATGTCGCCGGAGCAGATTTTAAGGGGGCAATTCTCGCCCCTAGCAAACAAGATCCAGCAGATCAATTTGTCCAAACCCCAGATTTAGGCTCAGTATCTGCCGTAGTCCAAGGGGTTGATTTTTCTCAAGCCAAAAATTTAGATGCCAAGCAATTAGCGTACATTTGTACTCAAGGAGGCATTCATCCGCGTTGCCCGTAGAATGAGAGAGGGGCGGGGAGCAAGAATTTTAGATTTTAGATTTTAGATTTTGGATTAAAGAATTGAAATTTAATCCAAAAGACGTTCGATAGCGTTCGCGTAGCGTCTGACTCGCTCTTTGTGGCGCTATCGTCAATCCAAAATCCAAAATTGAATTGCCCTGTTTGGCCAATGCCCAATGACTAATGACTAATGACTAATGACTAATGACTAATGACTAATGACTAATGAC
>NZ_JAQYWQ010000176.1 GCF_029379315.1 Nostoc sp. S13 | reverse complement strand
AAACCTCTCCGTATTCTCTCTTAGTCTTGTTCAGAAATCAAATAGGAGTCCTATATATTAATAAGTGGTTAAATTCACAGCCATTCCAGAATATTGAGCGGCAGTTGCGGACTCGACTTAGCCCTGATGATGAAATCAGAGTGATCATTGAGACAAATGTTACTTTGCTTCATCGCCTTCCTTGGCATTTATGGTACTTTTTTGAAGATTACCGTAACGCAGAAGTGGCATTGAGTAGCCAGAACTATGAGCATCCCTTAATATTACCGCGATCGCCTACAGGAAAAGTTAAGATTCTCGCCATTTTCGGAAACAGCAATGGGATTGATGTTAACAAAGACCAGTCTTTATTAAAAGGGTTGGAAAGTGCCCAGACTAAGTTTCTTGTGGAACCAACCCGCAGAGAACTCAATGAGCAACTATGGAATCAAGATTGGGATATTCTATTTTTTGCCGGACATAGTTCTAGTCAACCTGATGGCAGCACTGGTCAAATTTATCTCAATCAGACTGAAAGTTTAACAATTCCTCAACTCAAAAATGCCCTGCAAGCTTCAATCTCACGTAATCTGAAGCTGGCAATTTTTAATTCCTGTGATGGTATCGGCTTGGCACGAAATTTAGCTGATTTGCATATCCCTCAAATCATTGTGATGCGTGAAGGAGTACCAGATTTAGTCGCGCAGGAGTTTTTGAAACACTTTCTGTTTGCCTTTGCCGGTGGTAAGTCATTTTATTTGGCAGTGCGAGAAGCAAGAGAGAGGCTTCAGGGATTGGAAAACAATTTTCCTTGTGCTAGTTGGCTACCAGTTGTCTGCCAGAATCAGACAGTTGTACCTGTAACTTGGCAGGAATTGCGCGGCAGTTTCAACAACAGTCGCCGTCAATACAGTCTATGGAATGTATTGCTTAGTACTGCTATTGTCGCTGCCTCAGTTTTAGGTTTGAGATACTTAGGAGTTTTTCAAACAACCGAACTGCAAATCTTCGATCAGATGTTAAGATTGCGATCGCCAGAAGAACAAGATGCAAATTTAGTAGTTGTAGAAGTTACTGAAAATGATATTCAAACCCGTAGTCAAGAACCAAGGCGAGGGTCAAAATCAATCTCAGATATTTCCCTAGCTAAGTTACTCAACAAATTACAACAGTATCAACCGAGGATTATTGGAGTAGATATCTATCGAGACTCCACCGATCCTGTTGAACAATCAAACTCTTTTGATCTCACCACTGAACTGAGCCAGGATAATGTTGTTGCAGTCTGCAAAGGCAAGGATAGCAAACACGATCCTCATGGTATCAAACCTCCATCAGGTGTTCCCCAAGATCGTCAGGGTTTTACCGATGCGATCGCAGATCCAGACGGCATCATCCGTCGTCAAATTTTGATGATGGCTCAAGAACCTTCTTCTTTCTGTGCTACTCCCTACTCTCTTAGTCTTCAACTAGCTGCTCGTTTCTTATTTGACTACAAAGGTATTGAACACAAATTTAGTGAAGATAGCGATTATGTACAGTTTGGCTCTACAGTCTTCAAACGCTTAAAACCAGGTCGTAGCGGTGGCTATCAGCAACAAGTGGATTTAGGTGGCATTCAAATACTAGCAAATTATCGTGCTGCTGATTTCCAAAAAGTTTCTCTTGAGGATGTATTAAGTGATGCTATTACCCCAGATTTAATCAAAGATAAAGTCGTTCTGATTGGAGTTACAGCCAATAGTAACAGCGATGCTTGGACTACCCCCTACAGTACCATGCAACAGCCTTATCAAGAAGTAGCAGGAGTGTTTATCCAAGCACAAATGGTCAGCCAAATTCTGAATGCAGTTTTAGAGCAACGAACTATTCTTTGGGTTTTTCCTTTCTGGGGTGATATTCTTTGGATTTGTGGATGGTCTTTAACTGGTAGTTTAATTTATTGGCGCATTCATTTACTATTAGCGCAAGCATCTGCTCTGATTGGCACAGTTATAATTTTATATGCAGTTTGTACAGTTTTGCTATTAATAATAGGGGTATGGGTACCATTTATTCCTTCAGCTTTTGCCATAGTTACTAGCAGTGTAATTATGATCGTTCTGAAACAATCCCATAGTTATAGTACTAGCTGAATACTTTTGCAGATGGTTTTATTCAGGGACTTCCAGAAAATAAATTATCCAATTTCACGCTCATGAAAACGACTTTCTCTCCCCCTGCTCCCCAGGGCGAACGCATCTAAATTTTACAAAAACATATTGACTAAAAGCTGAACCCATGTAGTCAATCAAAGAATTAGATTTCTAGCGATCGCCTCTTTCTTATCTCAGTAGAAAGCAGTAATAATCAAAACCTAATAGTAAGTCAATAAGTTGTACTTAATGCGATTATTTAAAATTTTATTGATAATGAACTTATCTTGTTGACAATATGTGTTCGCCCTGGCCAACTATACAGGCTACCGATGCCCAAAACGCAGAACCTGGAATTACTGCAACCAGCCTGCAATCATCCGTTTTGACCAGGATTAGAGAGCAAATAGATTCAACAGAACCCTTAAACTCTAGTCGGCGATCGCTTGTCGTAGGCGAACTTTCAGAGCGCAGCCCTTGTTCTCGGCAGTGAACAAAATTTATTTGCCTATTTACAGCAGATTGCAGGCATATAGGCTTATCTGGTGGCGATTTATGGGTTGATCTGGGAACTTGAAAAACTCTCCTCTGCTGAGTTTTTATATGAGTTTTTATATGAGTTTTTGAAAGAGCTTTGATAAGAAGTTATGCAACAATCATTTTAAATCCATTCTCACTCTCATTAGAACAGGAGAAACTTAAATGTTAGATCCATTTGGAGCATTTGAAGAAGGTTTCCGCTTATCTGAAAAAGCAATTGATTATTTAAAAGAATGGAATACTGAAGCTGAAATTGCTTCTAGTATTTCTCAAACAGCCCAAGAAGTTGTTGAAATATTGGTGAATGTGCCTGGTATGACTATGGCTCATAGTAGAGATTTTCAAAGAGCAACACCTTTTTTTACACTGAAAGATAAAACGGTAATTAAAATTTTCATAAATCCAGCACAGGTAAAACACATATTCTTAGCAGATTACAACAACAAGATGATATTTGGAGGCTATGTAGGTTGGATTCATACAAAAGAAATGAATAAAGCTATAGATAAAATCAAGAAAGAATTTACTTCCGAGGTTACATGAAAACTAGAAAGTCTAGGGCAAACGCATCTAAATATTGAAAATTGCTTAAAAATAGAAAATGAAAAATATTAATGTAGCTACTTGTATAAGTCTTATTACTTTCAACGTAGTACTATCATCTTCCTGTGTACGAGCGGCTGATTTTGCGCTTTCGCCTGATAGCAGTGCGGTCGTGCGTCTAGTTCCATCAGGAACCGTGTCAGCAAATTCACTGAATACTTCATTGCTTCCAGCAGGTTGGACAGCCAATACGGGAACTGGTGGGACACTAACAGTTAACTCGTACAACGCAGGCTTTAAGGGATCAAGTGGTGGTGCCAAAATCACAGCACTATTCGATAACGGTACTGCACCGAGTCCTAAACAATATCTTGAATGGGTACAGGTGCTGGATACCAATTTATCGTTAGGAGGAAAGACATCACCCTATCTCGATAATGCTATTAACCCGAAGTGCGGCAACGCTGCCAATCAGCCATTTTATTCTTGTACTGCGGCTAACTTGACATCAGGTCTTCCAGCTAGTCAGATTAATTTCTATGATTTCTCCAGACGAGATCAAAGCAGCATAGCGAAGAAAAATCCACTTACATGGAATGCGAAGCTCTATCCCGTCATAGCTAATGCTTCAAATGTACTTACTGTGTATGACGGTGTATCATGGGGCTGGACGATGAAAAAAGCTACTGTTGGAGAAGTTACAGGTAGTTTTACTGATCCATCACCGAGTAGCGCGGTTGTTTCTGGTGTTGGCACATCAACATTCTCTTGGGGTGCCGGCGATCCCAGCTCACTTAGCTTTGCTGGAACATCGTTTGACACAAAGCCAAACACAGTTTTTAAGCTTGGGACATTAACGTTCCACAATGGTACTATCACCTCTGGAACGGCAGCTGATTCTGTAACCCTTAACACTCAGATTAATTTTGATAATATTTCTGAGAAAAATTTCGCATTATCTTCAAAATTTACGCTTACCAATACCCTAAATAATGACGATCCCATCGCAAGTGCTGATCAAGTATCACTAGGCAGCTTGGGTTATACTTTCAATGTGCTTGAGGGTAACACAGCATCGGTTAATGTGCTAGCAAAGTTAATGACTGATCTAAGTAGAACGTTGACCGGAGTCAAGAGCGGTACTGCTTTAAGCAATGAAAGAGGTATTCACCCATCTCCTAATTATAGGTTGACAATTGTTGGCTTTTCTGATCCAACAATCGGTGGTTTCGTTACCACACGTATAGTGCCGGAGCCGTCTAACATCTATTCTACTGTGATTAGTGGAATGATTTTGTTACTGATGCGTATCTTTTGGTCTCGCCGAGGTATAGCTTGAGCAGATTCACTTCATGGTCAAACTGTCGAATTGTGATCGTAACCTGTGTTGCGATCGCATTCATTGCAGTTACGTGTATGCCAAAGCATCTCACTGCTAACGATATTCCCTCCGTTTCAAGCTATATCGAATTACTTTATGTGGGCGTACAGGATGCATCACCACGTGACGGATACAAGCTCAAGATTGTTCAGGGGCATCCAGAACGTTCTACTGGAGAATCTATTGAGGTGCCAGCACAAGTATTGACTGAGATGTGTCAAGTACTATTAGATGCGCCTCTTAGTTTGAAATCGCGGATTGTCTTTGAGGCACTTCCGATGGGCTGTTCATCAATACCTGCGACCACCAAATCTATTGGCCCTGATACATTTTTGCATTTGATGTCACTGGCTCGGCAACCAAATGCTGCTGGAAAATACTTTCCGAGTACAGCAACATACCTAGAAGACTTAGTACGAAACAACTATTGACTGTAGAGCTAGTGTTGAATTTTGGCTATGTTTAGCCATATCTGCACTTTAAATTATCTATCTCAGCGGCTTCCCGCTTCAGGTAAGCCTCAATCGCCTGTGCAGCCAACCAGCTTTTAGTCCGCCTCGTGCTTCGCGCCAGTATATCAAGTTGTACTTTGCTTGCATCGTCTATGCGTACAGTAATGGTGCTTGACATAACTATCCTTTCGCAGCCAGTGTACACAAGTAATACTAATTCTCTAAAATCCGGCTACAGATAGAGCCGCCAATATATATTGCCTGCCAGCAATAGACGCAATAATTGGTTTGGTTAATTTCCCCATTTTAGCATAGAGAGCAGCAGGTAATTCATTGAGGTTTTTTGGTAATAACCAACGAAGTCGGCGCTTAATATATTGCCAAACCTGCTCAATTGGATTTAATTCGGGAGAATGTGCCGGTTGAAATAATAAAATGATATTATCTGGTATTTTGGTATTTGAAGACGTTTGGGCTTTATGAAAGGCACCATTATCGAGTTGAATAATTAGTACTGAATCAGGAAAATGTTGAGCAACTAGATTGAGGAATATCTGAAAACAGTCAGTATTGAAGTGTGAGAATTCCCAAAAAAAGCTCTCGCCAGTCAGTGGTTCGATAATTCCATATAAATATGTTGCCTTAAACTGCCATTGATTTACACCAACTGGTTTAACACCCACAGCAGTGATTTTTCTACCTGTGATTGTTTTCAATCCAATTCTAATTTCATCCTGACAGCAAAAACGAATCATTTTAGTTGTGCATAAAACTGCCAAACAAAACCAATGCAGCATAGCTAAGTTGTTTGCAAGGTTTTTTTAAATGCTTCTACTTTAGCTTGTGATGTTCTTCTGGAGTCTCTTGAATTTCTAATTGATATACCCCTGACATTGCTCATCCTTCATCTCATTGAGTCTTATTCTCTCATCTGTAGCCTGATTTTAGAGAATTGGTATTAGAAGCCGACGGCTGCCTGTCAAAGAACATGGTATTCCGTCCCTCTCCGAGTCGGAGAGGGACAGACTTGAACTTTAGTTTAAGGCAGGGAGAGGTTCCTCAAACTCACGTTATGAGAGTGCAATTGTTGTCCAGTCTAATCTTGAGTCTTTTGTTGATAAATTTGCGGTGCAAGAATGACTTGAATTTGCTTTTCCTGGCATTTTTGAGAAAAAGCGCGAATTTGAGCTTCTTTATCTCCCTCAATTGACAAAGATTTCAAAAATCCTTGAAATCCTAAAAAAGCTAATTCGTAGATAGCTTTTTGACTAAAAGCACCTTGAAAATAGCCACTGTGGGTATCAACACCTTGAGGATCTTTATTATCAATAGACTTCCGAATAAATGCCAAAGTTAGTAAAATATAATCCCCAAAATTTATCGCTGGCTTTTCTAATGCAGAACTAACAATTCCTATCTGATTACTCCGATCATCTTTATAATCTGTACAGTCAAAATATGTAAATAAATCTGCGGGCGGAACCTCATTTTCGGAAATTTTAGTTATCTCATCAAGTCTTCTATGTTCGCTACTAGAAGAACGAATTTCTAAATAGTTATAAGGTTTATCCAGTGGGTAATCTTTTTCATAGTTTGGTTCGTGTAAATTAAGAACTCCATATTTGGGTATGTTACCAACTGTATCATTTCTATCGTTGAAATGCTTAACTGTGATATTACCAAGCCTATAGCCACTAATACGAGTTCGCGCGGGGAAACTAAAGTAATTTGCAGCAGTGGAGGTAATTCGTAATGCTAAGTCTCCCTCATTACAAAAGATATAAGCTTCTTCACACCGACGTAAAGAAGAACGAAGAAAATTAGCTCGTCCTGGCAAGATAGTTTCTACAGGAACATCAGGTGCAACTAAGACAAGTCTACCTAAGCGAAATACATTGCCAATATCTGAATTAGGTTCTTTGTTAACCGAATTAACGTCAAAAATATCAGAGAGGATACGAATTACATCTGTAACTACAAAACAACCCATGCTATGACTAATAAATGACAATTTAATGCGTTTATTCGCGGGAAAGTTTACAGTATAATCAAGCTGTCTGATCAATTCAACTAAGTCTATTACACCATAATTAATCGCTCTATAAGTATCACGAAAATAAGTAGATATTCTGAGAATGATTAATGTAAAGATAATTGAAGATACAATGCCAGATAAAATTAACAACACTGTGAAAAAGTGGACAGCGCTATTACTTAAAATATTTAGGAACAACAAAACTATGGCAGACCCTATACTAATTGTTAGTCCCACAACTAAATCGATCGCTAGTAAAGTTGGTAAAGAATACAGTGCGTTGATTAGCTTTTGCCCAAAAGAACCAGACTGGTCTGTTTTTATGGGATTTTCAGAAGGCCATCTATATCCT
Source organism: Nostoc sp. S13 (assembly GCF_029379315.1). Classification (GTDB taxonomy): domain Bacteria; phylum Cyanobacteriota; class Cyanobacteriia; order Cyanobacteriales; family Nostocaceae; genus Nostoc. Next base: position 2,694 of record NZ_JAQYWQ010000176.1, on the reverse strand, counting down.
ATAAAAATATATTTATTTGGTGGTTGCTGAATATGTGTATTGACATATTCATAAATCTTTTTGCAGCCTACCTCTGTATCAGATGGTGTAGAACTATATCCATGAATATTTATAATAATTTCTGGTTCTGGACTTGATTCCAAACTTTCAGCAATTTTTTCAATCATCTTTTGGGCTGAAGATTCAGCTTGTCCATTATTGATATTAAAAAAGTTTTGATTAACAACTGTTGATAAATAGTCGTTAGAATTATTTTCTTCTGTATCAACATTGAGTTTGGCAGTACTAACTACGAAATAACCAGAGATGTTTTCCTGGTTATTTTTTTTAAATTCGTAAATTTGATATGGTTGAGTGTCTGGCAGATTCTTCTTATCAGGAGAGTTCGTCATGTCTATTTTCCTTTACAAATTAGGTTAATTATAAGCAAGACTACTTAGTATTTTACTCAAAATCGGGGACAGAAACACAGTTTTTTTGTCATGATTATTGCTTCACTTTTTTACTTAACAAACTGACTGTTACTAATATTATTAGATGCGTTGTCTTTTGAGTTTGTTGCAATGACTAAACACTCATTTGGAACTCTAGGAAGCATATTGTTAAAAGCAGGAGTATAACGACCATCTGCATCAACAACCCTACGGAGAGTATACTCACCAGCCCTAGAAAGTCCACCGAACCAAACATTCTTTCTGTACCAAATATCTCCATTGAGAGAATTTTTGTCTAGGAACATTGTAAAATTTACAATCGATTTTGAAATTGGTATTCCCAGTAAAATAGGTATAATTTGAGCTTGCTGCAAAGTTTCATCTTCAAACTGAATTTTGTAAATTACCTCAAACCATTGAACTAAATGTAGTAATATCCAGCCAGCAATCGAGTTATGAAAAGTCCATTGCAACGGTGCAAAGACTGGTAAAAGCAAAGTTCTGTTCTGTGTATCCCATTCTAAATTGTACATAGTGATGCAAGTATCTGGCAGTGGATTGCCATCCATAAAAAACACACCCTTAAGGACAGATGGTAAGTTTGTTTGTTTGATGGGAACCATCCAGGTTGCAATATTATTGAGTTGTTTTTTCTCGATTAATTCAGTCATACTAATGTGTAATTCGTAACTAAGACAAACTCAAAAATTTAATAAGAATTCAGGAGTCAGAATTCTGTTTTGATAATAATTACCAACTCATAACTCAGCACGTACTACTCACAGTCGTTGAGCAAAACCTTGTAGCACTAAATTATTAGGAGTAACGGCAGTAACTTTTTCAAAATCCCACTTGACTTCTGTAATTGAGTCCCATTGATAGTTCTTGAACAGATGTAAACAGAAAATCTTGATAAAGCCAATTGATAAGGTTCTACCAGGACAGGCTCGCTCATGCCCTTCGCCGTTCCAAGATAAGATATCTGAAAAATTCCGTGTTACATCAAAATCATCTGGATTTTGGTATCTATTGGCATCTCGATTAGCTGTCAAAATAGAGCCAAGCAGGCGAGTACCTTTTTGAAATGGACATTTTTGTTCTCCAATCTCAACTTCACCCGCTTCAGTGGTGAGTTGGCTAACAAATCGCACAGGTGGATAGAGACGAGCGGTTTCCAAAATCACTTGATTGAGGAGTGTTGACTGTTCTAGAGCATTTGGGTCTAAACTTTCCTTGCCATTCCAAACTGCATTGACTTCTGAAATTAGATTATTTCTGAGGGCATTATCCAAGCATAAAACACCAATAACAGAACCCAAAAGCCCACTTGTGCCAGCAGTACCAGCAATATGAATCATATCGAAAAGGCTATTAGCGATTTGGTGTTCGTTCAACTGATACTGAGCGCCTGTTTCAAAGTAAGATGCCCATTTGGCAGATTGTTGATATCGCTTGGTTAAATACTGACGATGCCGAATTTTTGGCGCTGTTAATATTGCCAGCAGATACTTGCTAATAAAATTTGGCAAGGATGCCAGAGGCAAACCTTTAATGTAACTACTTGATGCTGTAATTTCTTTCTCAGATAAAGATATCTGAAAAACCAGTTGGTGCAAAATCGACAGCATGATCTTTGGCAAATCGTTGCCGATATGTAATTTGCTCTGTTTAGCAGCCTCTAACAGGCTTTGCTCAACTAGATACCCTAAAAAGTCTATCTGCCCTGACGGTTCCGGTAAGGCTTGCAAGAACACAGCACGCAGTCCTGTGTGTTCATTCCCGTTTGTTCCCAAGCTCAGAGGATTATCGAGCAGGTAACTAGGAGCTAATATTCTGATGATACCTAAATCATTTCCCCGTAGTTGTGGTTGGGTTTGCATTAGTTCTTTCACCTGGGTGTGAGAGGAATGCATGATTGCTTGGTCTACTGCAAAATACTTGTCTCCAATATTATCCTTACGGATGTAGAGAAAGTCCCGCCATGCGTTGAGCATGATTGATGCATCCATGTAATAAAAAACTAAGCGTAGAAGTTTGCCGATCGCAGTGTCATAACCTACTTTGGCTAGTATAGGTGCAAGCCATAGCTGGCGATCGTGACCTTTGAGGACTTTATCTTTAAGTGTCATAATATTTGCTTTGGTGTTTTAGTGGGGATTGGGCATTGGGCATTGGGGATTGGGCATTGGGCATTGGGTATTGGGGATTGGGCATTGGGCATTGGGCATTGGGCATTGGGCATTGGGCATTGGGCATTGGG
>NZ_JAQYWQ010000063.1 GCF_029379315.1 Nostoc sp. S13 | reverse complement strand
AAACCTCTCCGTATTCTCTCTTAGTCTTGTTCAGAAATCAAATAGGAGTCCTATAGTCTATGCCTGGATGTTGGTGAGATGGGTAGTTGGGCTACTTTTAATATTTTCTGGAATCTTGTATCAAAATCCAGGAGATTTGTACAAAGTTATGTGGGTGCTTTTTTGGATGGTTCCACCCGCCCTTACTTCCCCAGTTTTATCAGTACTCTGGGGCGGTAATCTTTATCCCTCGGCTATCTTATCAAGGACGTTATCAATCATCGCTCCAGCTGCACTGATTGTGACATTTGGCTTGGCAAAACAATTACCAATTAACAGTTCAAGCCTGATATTTTTCGGTGTGATTCTAATTGTTGGTTTGGCAATACCGGGAGCTTTGGCCCAAGTGTGGCGTGACAAATCTCCTGTTGAATCAAATCACCACAGTAAGAATTGGAAATTTATTGGAGTGCTTGCTGTCGCATTAATGGCTTTGGCAACTGGGTTTCAGTTTACACCATCAACATTCCTGGGCGATTTATTTTTCTCAACGGATGCAACGCGATCGCTAGCTTGTCTACAACAACTAGCAGTGGCAACATTAATCTTTATCTTAATGCGCGTCTTTATTGACGCGATGATCCTGACACAACTAGAAAAATTCCGCCAAGCTGTCTATGATTGTTTGGGGAAGGCCAAAGATGCAGTATTTGAATTGATGGATGCAGTATTGACAAGTCCGAGCATCCCATCATTTGTAAGCTTGTCACAAAGCCCAGTATTTCGGCGGCAATGGTCAAGTATTTATGCAGCACTGCATGATAGTCGTCTACCGAAAATGTTGCTGATGAAGCTACTGGTACAAGAGGTAGCGACAGATGAACAGCCATTTCTAGCAGGAGATCATAGCTTTTGGGCACGACCAGAAGCGAAGACACTAAAAGAAAGAACTTTTTATGGAAATAGAGGGGGAAGCATAAGGATCGGACAAAGTTACAGTACAGAATGGCACTAAGTTAAGCTGAAGGGTATACAGCGTAAGGATTGCAGAGGAGCAGGGGTGCAGGGGCGCAGAGGGGAATTTATAAATATCCGAACGCAAGCTTAAAACTTCTTCTTTCTCCCCTGCTCCTCTGCTCCTCTGCACCCCTGCTGCCTCAACGATTTTCCCTTTTCTTAGTGCCATTCGTTACAGTACATTAGCCTGGATACCAGAGGCGGATGGGAGTTGGGCATTGCCGTTGAAACATGAACGGATAACCAGCTTTGAAACGCCCACAAGTAAAGCCGCATTCCAATTAAAACTTGTAACCCGTGAGTTAGGAAAAAGACCACTTGCCGCTTATGACCGAGGCACTTGTCTTTGCCAAATTTGTCCAGGCCACGGAGGAGATTAACGCAGACCTGTTGTTGCGTTTAGCATCTAACCGATGTGTATGGGGTACACCCGGTACTTACAAAGGACGAGGCGCACCTTGTAAGCATGGTCATAAATTTAAGCTCAATGACCCCCAAACTTGGCCAGAGGTAACTGAAACTCTAGAAGTTGAAGACCCGCAAGTTGGTCGAGTTAAAGTAATGCGCTGGAGTGGGTTTCATTTTCTTCAATCCCCAAACCGGGCAATGGAAATCATTCGCGTCGAGGTTATCCAACCAGTTGGACGCAATCGTAAGTTCCAACCCTTATGGCTAGCTTGGTTGGGTCAGACAATGCCTCCATTAGAGAATCTCTGGCAAAAATACCTACGCCGCTTTGCTCTAGAGCATTGGTATCGATTTGCCAAGCAGAGGTTATATTGGACACAGCCTCAATTGAGTTCTACTCGGGCGGCAGAGCGATGGAGTGACAGTAAAGCCCCTGCTAACTTGGCAACTCTGGTTCGCAAGAGTTGCCTGTATTGATTCCCCCTTGCCCTGGCAATCGACTCAGGATAAACTCTCTCCAGGACGTGTAGCACAAGCCTTTCCTCTAATTTTAGCCACTATTGGCACTCCTGCTCAACCCCCGAAAACTCGCGGTAAATCACCTGGGCGTGCCCAAGGGCATCAGCCACCTCAACGTCCCCGTTATCCCACTGTCAAAAAACACTCATCTAAAAAACCTAAAACCGAAGAATCACTTAAGAACGCTGATCTAACTGCTGCTTAGTTTCTGCTTCTTTTTCAAAGATTCAACTTAACTCAGCCTCTAAAAGAAGTTAGGTAACTTTTTCTTGCTTTCTATTCATTGCTGCTAAATGCCAATTAGTCCAAACTCAAGTAAACTATCAATATATAACATCAATTTATTTGTTGCATACCAAGTGTCCATCAAGACAGCTTGAAATGGTAAAGCCTTATGATACACAAGGTTTTGCAGCATCTCTATCACATGAACTATCTTTGTTTTTCCATCTCTGTCTGGGTCATAAATACGATAATCAACTACCCAAAACTTTCCAATCTCATGATTGACATATACAGCAGTTTCCGCTATTGTGAGGTACGTGTTTAGTGCTGAAAGGGTCGAAAAATAGGGAATGTGGAGAGGTAGAAACTGTACTTCATAACAGCAGGAAGCGCTGTATACAATTGATTAACCCAATTCCTTGAATAAGGGACTTCCAAGGAATAAAATCACCAAACAAAAGAATGATAATCATTCTGATGGGGGGAAGGAGAAGCAGCCGTCGGCTGCTTCTCCTTCCCCCCTTTTGTAGTAAATTCAATTTTGAGTGGAATTTTTGGGTGTTGGAAGTGTTGTTCTCTTGACTTGATACGGTAAATATATAATAAAAACAGCCATCTAATTGGCGCTGCTTGTGAGTGAATGTGAAAAAGTCTGCGAGCGGTTTTATAGCTCGGGCTTTGTGAACAATGGCAGCACATTATCGCTTATGAACAAAGGATTACAAAATGAGCAAGAACACCGCACTTGTTGTGGGCGGGAATGGCATCGTCGGCGGCAATATCGTTCATTATCTGGAAAACTCGAATCGATGGGATGTCATTGCCACATCACGCTCATCGCTGGATTACGAAACGACCGCATACGTTATTCAGCTTGATCTCACCGATCCCACGGGAATTTCAAAACATGAAACTGCGCTCAAGGGCGTAACTCATGTGTTCTTCGCCGCCTATATTGAACGTAAGACACTAGCCGAGCAAACCTCAGCCAATTTAGCCTTACTGAAAAATTTGATCGACGGGCTTGAGCCAATCGCCACTGGGCTTAAGCATGTTAGCTTCATTCAGGGCGGCAAAGCCTATGGAGCGCATCTCGGACGCTATAAAACCCCGGCGCGCGAAAACGATCCACGCCATTTCCCACCCAATTTCTATTACGACCAGGAAGATTATTTGCGGAATAAATCGGTAGGCAAGGCATGGAGTTTTACCGCATTGCGTCCTGATATTGTGATTGGTTTCGCGGTTGGCAATCCCATGAACCTCGCAACCATCATTGCCGTCTATGCCAGCTTCTGTAGGGAACTGGGCGTTGCCTTCCGCTTCCCAAGCACCCTTGCGGCTTATAACGCCGTCGTAAACATCACGGGCGCAGACATTCTGGCGCAAGGCATGGAATGGGCAGCGCTTCATGACAAAACAGGAAGTGAGATTTTCAACATCACCAATGGCGACGTGTTCCGCTTTAGCGAAGCCTGGCCTAAAATTGCAGGCTATTTCAATGTGGAAATTGCCGAACCTCTTACTTTCTCACTGGCCGAATATATGGCTGATAAAGAACCTCTATGGGCTAGCATGGTGAAGAAGCATGGGTTGCAGCCCCATACGCTGGCCAAGCTGGTGCAATGGCCGTTTGGCGATTTTATTTTCAAGAACGAGCATGATGCGTTCTTCGATGTCAACAAAGCACGGCGCTTCGGGTTTCATGCAATGAATCTTGATAGCGTCGATCATATGCTGGCGACGTTTGATAAAATGCGAGTAATGAAAATCATTCCTTAAGCAGAGGTTTGGCATGCATACCTGGAAGGGGAACTTCGACATAGGAGACTTCCAAAAAATAAAATCAGCAACGAATAGAATGATAATCATTCTGAAAAGGGGAGGGAAGGAACAGCCATTGGCTACTCCTTCCCTCCCCTAGTTGTAGTAAATTTAACTTAGATTCAAATTTTTGGGTGTATAAGAGTGTTGATACAATTAACTGATTCATTGAAAAATCTTCTCAAAGAAACAGCAACTCAATTAAAGGGTGCAGCAAGACGGCGTTTTCAAGCCCAAACTGTACTCGGATTAGGTTATGGTGGACAACTACTAGCTCAAGAGGAGTTGGAGTGGGATAGAAATACTATTCGTAAAGGGATTAAAGAATTAACTAATGGGATTACTTGTGTAGATAATATGAGCGCGAAGGGGCGTTATAAGGCAGAGGAACATTTACCAAGTCTGTTAGAAGATATTAAAAAGTTAGTGGATTCCCAAAGTCAAACCGACCCCAGTTTTAAGAGCCAGAGACTGTATACGCGCCTAACTGCAAGCCAAGTAAGAAAGCTATTAATTGAAAAATTCGGTTATAATGATCAACAGTTACCGACCGAAGAAACAATTCGCATCAAATTGAATTATTTAGGTTATCGGCTGAAACGGGTAGCTAAAGTTTTACCTCAAAAAAAATCCCGGAAACTGACGCAATCTTTGAGCGGCTAGCAATAGTCAATCAATCAGCTACAGATGATAAGAGCGTTTTACGTCTCAGTCTTGATGCGAAAGCTCGTATTAATATTGGCTCCTTTGATCGAGGTGGTAGAAACCGACTGACCATTAAAACTGACGACCATGATTATAATTCAAAAACAACCATAGCTCCTTATGGCATCTTTCTTCCAGAGTTAGATGAACTATTTTTATACTTTACAGAGTCCAAAGTGACAAGTGATTTTATTGTTGATGTGTTAGCGGATTTTTGGAAAAGTGAGAGTTGGCGATTTCCAGATATCAAAACACTTATCTTTAACCAAGATAATGGTGGAGAAAATAATTCACGACGCACCCAGTTTATGAAACGTATAGTAGAATTTGCTCATGAATATAAATTAAATATACGTTTAGCTTACTATCCCCCATATCACAGCAAATATAATCCGATTGAGCGAACATGGGGTATTTTAGAAAAATCTTGGAATGGCAGTATTCTAGATGAAGTTGAAACAGCTTTAAACTTTGCTCAAAATATGACATGGAAAGGGAAACACCCTGTCGTTAAGTTAGTAAGTCAAACTTATGAGACTGGAGTGAAGCTGACTAAAGAAGCGATGTCTGTCATCGAACAACAAATCGAGCGTCTCACCAATTCGACACATGAGAAATTCCCTAATTTAGGTAAATGGTTTATTGATATTTGTTGTGAAACCACCTAAATTTAGTGAATTTTTATAAAAGCTTGAGACTAAAAAAAATCAATAATAATTCTCATTATGCATCTGAATCTGCCTACAGAGTGCAAAGTTTTTCATGGATGCTTGAGGCGGTTGCCGACGGCAACCGCCTCTTCCCCCTCATAATGATTATCATTATTGTTTAGATTTTGACTCTTGATTTTTGTTGAGTAATTTATTCCTTGGAAGTCCCTAAATAAATCCCACAAAAGCCACTAGAATAATTGCTTTTGTGGGATTTAGCGATCAAATTCACTCAAAGCTGCTTTGAGAATAACAATCTTCATCTATGCCTAATTTCCAGTGCTTAAATCATTTGTCGAAAGCAACTATATTTCTCATCCCCTTGCTGATAATTGATCCAGTACATTCACAAACAGTAGCTTCAAGCCAAATCCGAACTATACAAGAACCTTGGAAAGTTCCTAGACCTTTACCTCAAAGACTTGACCCGACAGTACCATACCCTTCGGCACCACCAATAAGAGAAAATACGCCTTCAAATCAGCAAATCATCAAAGTGGCGAGTTTTGTCTTTAAAGGTAATACAGTAATTAGAACCCAAGAACTAGAAGCGGTAGTTGCTTCTTATTTGGTCAGAGAAATTACATTTGATGATTTGCGCCAAGTTGCTAAGGCAATTACAAAATTCTATGTGGATAAAGGTTACATCACTTCTGGGGCTTTTTTGCCGATTGCAGAAAATCAAGGAATTAATCCTCATGGGGCAGTAATTACCATTCAAGTTGTAGAAGGGCAGCTCGATAAAATTGAGATTATTGGCGGCGGACGATTGCACAATTACATTCGTCAGCGATTACCAAGCACGGTTGAAGTAGTCAATGAAAAAAACCTACTAGAGGCTTTGCGACTCTTACGACAAGATCCTTTGCTCGAATCAATATCAGCACAATTAGATAATGGTTCTTCAGTAGACAGAAGTATTTTGACTGTCAAAGTTACGGAACGTCAGTCATTCACGATTGAGACTGCTCTAGACAATTCTCGTTCACCTGCTACCGGAAGTTTTCAGCGTCTCTTTGAGATCAAAGATGCTAATTTGCTTGGTATCGGTGACAAGTTAAGTGTTGGCTATCGAAATACAGACGGGAGCAATACTTTCTCAACTAGTTACTCTGTCCCCCTCAATCCACAAAACAGTACAATCGAGTTTTCATACATCAACTCTTCGGACAACATTATCGAAAATCCTTTTAACTCTCTAGATATTTTGTCTAATGCTCGTGGCTATGAGTTGAGTTTTCGACAGCCGCTAGAGAGCAAAGCCACTGCCACATCAACGCAAGAATTTGCTTTAAAACTCACGGCAAGTCGTTTAGAAAGTGAGTCATCTTTGTTGAATATACCTTACCCCTTAAATACTGGGGCAGATTCTAATGGAAAAACCCGCATTTCTGCGATTAGATTCTCGCAGGAATGGCTCTCCCGTAGCAATCAAGGAAGTTTCTCACTGCGTTCGCAATTTAGTTTTGGCATTGGTGCTTTTGGTGCAACTATCAACAATTCTGCTCCTGATGGTCGTTTTTTTGCTTGGCGGGGTCAAGCTGGGTGGGTCAGGAAATTGGGCATCGCTGCCCAATTCATTGCGATCGCAGACCTTCAGTTAGCTGATAGACCTCTGGCCTCACTCGAACAAATTACGTCAGGAGGTGCAGGTTCAGTACGGGGTTATCGTGAAGCCACTTTCTTAACTGACAATGCATTTTTATTTTCAACCGAGTTACATCTAGCAGCTTGGACACAATCCAATCAGCAATTTTCTATTATTCCCTTCTTTGATTTGGGAACTGCTTGGAATAATAATACTGTCGAAACACCAAACTCAGCAGGGACTTTAGCATCCATCGGCTTGGGTTTACAGTACCAAGTAGGAAATCGTTTCAATGCCCGTTTGGACTATGGCTTTCCTTTAATTAACGTTGACACCAATTCAGATAAGCGAACATGGCAAGAAAACGGAGTTCTTTTTTCTATCAATTACCACTAGAGAAATGGACAAATCTTACAGAGGGAATTTTCTCCGACCAAAAACAATTAATTCAGCCATTACTCCAACAATTATTGAGTCTCAATAATCAATTCGATAATTTCCCAGCCATTGACTCTATCTACGCTCGTTTAAATTTGGCTGAGAGTTTAATACAAGTTGCTCAAAACGCTAAGTTAAATAAACTCAGTTCTTCACAAGTACAGAATCCACTATTAACTGCCCTATCTATTTCTCATCAAGCACTTGAAACTGCCGAAAAATTAAACAATACACGCGCTAAATCTTATGCTTTAGGAACTATTGGTAAAATTTATAGTTGCTTAGAACAGCCACTGGAATCTCAGAAATATTTAGAACCAGCAATGGAATTAGCCCAATCAGTAAAAGCTTGGGACATTGCCTATCAGTGGCAGTGGAGATTAGGACGTTTATATCGACAACTCAAACAAACTCAAAAAACTGATAAAGCATACGCATCTGCTATTAACAGTCTTGACCAAGTTAGAGGTAATATTCTAGCGATGAATCCGGATCTCCAGTTTGATTTTAAAGAAAAAGTTGAGCCTGTATATCAAGAATACATGGAGTTCCTATTCTCTCAAGAAACCAATTCTCAACGAGCAGTTGCCATTCAAGATAAGCTGAGAATTGCGGAAATAGAGAATTTTCTCCAATGTGGAAGATTAACTACATTTTCTGCTCCTGCTAATAGCCAAGACTTATTTAATTTTCCACCCATTATTTTTTTTATAAAATTAGAAAACCAAATTCAAGTAGTGGTTCAGACTTCCAAACAGTTTCATCAGTATCAAATAGATAACAAATTAGCTCGTAATTCTATCGATAATTTTCTCAGGGTTATTCACAATCAAGAATTCGTTAAAGTTCAAAGTTACGATTATATTACTTATGCTCACAATCTTTATAATTTGTTAATCGCCCCCATCAGACAGTATTTACCAAAATCAGGAAATTTAGTCTTTATTCTCGACAGCTATTTTCAAAATATCCCTTTTGATATGCTCTATGATGGCAACAAGTATCTCACTGAATCATACGCTATTTCAAATGCATCCAGCTTACAACAATTACAAGCTCAATTTGAAAAACAAAAACAAGTCAAGGTTTTATTTGCTGGCATCTCTGAAGCTGTCACTCTTTCCGAAAAAACTTTAGTCACGGAAAGTTTTCAACCTCTTCCTCAAGTCAATCAAGAGGTGAAAAATATAAAAAAAAGTATAAATTATGTGTCAGTGTTGCTTAATGATGAATTTACTAATCACAATTTCCGAGAAAAATTTGAAACTGATTCATTTCCTATAGTTCATCTGAGTACCCATGCTCAGTTTAGCTCAGATCCTGACAACACTTTTCTCTTAACTTGGAAAGAACTCCTTAAAGTCCAACAATTAAAATCTTTGTTAAAAAATAAGCAATCTCCTATTGATTTACTTGTTTTAAGTGCTTGTGAGACTGCTAAAGGAGATCGGCGTTCAGCTTTGGGAATTGCTGGCATTGCTGCACAAGCTGGAGCGCGGAGTACCTTAGCTACTCTTTGGTTGGTAGATGACGAATCTACTGCCCAACTCATCTGAGAGTTTTATAAGAACTTGAAAAATGGTCTTACTAAAGCTGAGGCATTAAGACAAGCACAATTAAGCCTGATATCCAGCAATAACTACTCTCACCCGTACTATTGGGCGGGTTTTATTCTTGTTGGTAGCAGCTGGCTTTGAGCTATAGCCGCAATTTTTGATCCAGCTTCTGCCAAGGCTAATTCGTCGGGATTGTTAACTTTTTGGGCTAACACGATCGCACTTTTGTATGCACTACTAGCAGCAAATACTGAATTCCCCTGTAGGTAGCGTTCGCCTAACAATCGATAAATAGCTGGGTTTTGGGAACTTACTTTAGTTCGTGCAGATAACACCACAATCGACTCATCTATCAATCCTTGTGCATTGTATACAGCATCCATATCGATCGCCAATTCATCTGGGGACTCTTGGAGAGTTTGAAGACGTTTGATTGTTGTCGCTACCTGCTGCGCTCTGTCTTCTGGTAATAACAGCAAGATGCTCTGACCTGCTATGAACTTTTCTCCTCGCTTGGCAATTATGTTTACATCATAAACATTTCCCGCCTGCAATCCTGGCTGGTCTTTCGGGTAGGGTAATTGCGTATTTGGAACTGACAACGACCAACTTACTCCTATGCCCTCTACTTGCACTATGTAACTACTAGCTCCCGGTGTCGTAGCCCAGGATAACATCGGACGGGGATTGATACTCGTAACTCCATAAGGGGTAATTAATTTCGGCACATCTGGATCGTCATTTGGGCCTTTAATATTGATGCAATTGTGTTCATTTTGTAGACTACAACCACTTCTTTCTCTCGCAGAAAAGGGTAAGCATTGAGCGCCAATAGTGCCAGCAGAAACTTGTAAAATACTTCCCCTTAAATAGCAAAAAACTTCAACTGTACCCCCCGGTTCTGGATTTATTTGAGCTGACTTACAAACTTTGCTCAAGCTTGCCCAATGGCGATCGCCTTCGATGATTTTGGCAATTGGCTCACATCCACCAAATTGTAAATTTGGCGTTGTTATCGGTTGAGTTTGTCCTGATGTGCCCAAATTTAAAATTAATAATATTGACGCAATTGCTGCTACTTGAATTGGGATACACTTTTTTGTTCTCTTTACTGATCTTAGTACAGTCCGCATCACATTTATCAGATATTCTCTAATCAAATAATTTCACCACATTCAAGGATTTTAGTCAATTTTACTGAAAAATCCTCTGTAATATTTCTTGCCTCCATCCTTGCACTTCTGGCAGAGATGAATTTACACTATTTTCCATTAAGCAAATCTCCCAGTACGCTTGTGCATATTTTAAATCACTTAATGCTTCTTGTGTCTGTGCTAACAAGCAATAAGCATCTACTCTTTGAGGATCTAATTTAACCGATTTTTGTAAATATTCTTTTGCTTCTGCATAACGCTGCTGCTTAAATCTCGCCCAGCCTAAATTTTTGTACAACCCCGCTTGCCATTTAGGATAAGAAGTGTTTTTTAATCCTTCAACTGCAAGTGTTGCAGACTCTGAATATTTCCCTTGTCTATTTTTCAACCGTGATAAATTGCTGACAGCATTCATTGCTTGGTTCTTGCTGTATTGAATTGCTAATTTGTACTGCTGCTCTGCTAGGTCGTATTTATCTTGTTCATCGTAAAAATTTCCCAAATTATAGTGTACTTCCCAACCTAATGGTCTTAAATTTAAAGCTTTTTCATAGTTTTTGCTTGCACACTTGAAGTCTTGTATCTGCTGACAAGCTACTGCTAAATTATTATATGTTTTCTCATCTTTAGAATTGTATTTTGCCGCTAATTCATAATATTTTTTAGCTATTTTCGGCTCATCCTGTCGCGCAGCTTTGTAAAAATAGTAACTAGATAAAGCTAAATAACTTCCTTGACAAATACTAAAAAGTATGAACAAAAGGAATCCGGTTCCTAACCATTTAAATAGACTAGATTGAAAAGCTCGGTTTAGCTTCAACTTAAACGGTAATTCCTCCAGACGCTGTAAAATGACTTGTGTAGATGGTGGACGTTTCCCTGGAGCCGGAGACATTAATTCATCTAAGAAGTCAGCCAAGGGTTTTTCAATCTGCCGTGCTTTATTTCTCCAAATAAGTCTTGTTGTTTTTGGGTCGGTTGGCAGATTAATTACATGAGTTCCAGTTACTAAATATGCTAATGTTCGCCCTAAAGCATAGAAATCTGATTGCGGTAACGCTTGCCCGTTAATTTGTTCTAAGGGAGTAAAGCCAGGCGTTACAAGTGCTGTAATTTCGTGATGACCAAGCCCCATATCATTTCCCCCACTTCCGCTAACTTTCGTTAGATAAGTACGAGTTACTTGTCGGACTGCACCAAAGTCAATTAAACCCAACTGACCATCAGGTTGAAGAATAATATTAGAAGGTTTAATATCTCTATGAAAAAAACCACTTCGATGTACTTCATCGAGAATTTTTACTAGTTGTATAAGCCAATCCAGAGCCAAAGCTTGAGAGATTCTTCCATTAGCTTTCGCCCATTCTTCTAAGTCCTGTCCCTCAAATTTCTGCATAACTAAGCAATGCAGTGTCCTGTAACTTTTTTCAGGAATAACAGTCAATAAATCGTCTATCACTCTAGGAATCCCTGGATGGTCGAACAATTGAAGCGTCAGCGTTTCTCGTTCTAATAACTCGATTTCTTTAGATTCCTGCGATTTCAAAACCTTCATCACCTTATGGATGCCTTGATCATCCACTACTTCAAAAATTTCTGTATTGTAACGAAAGTCTAAAGGGCGTAATGGCTTAATTAACCTAAACCTCTGCTCAATCAGCAGTTCCGTCCCGCAATCAAGGCATTTTTCACTATCATCGGGGTTTTGCCTCTGTTTACACTTAGGATTGATACAATAAATCACCTTTGTAAGTTATGATAATAGATTAAGCTGCTGATTTAGAATTTTTCAATCCATAACGATATCCTTTAGAAGTATATATAGAAATGTACTTTCTTACTTGAGGTTGTAAAGTCAAAAATATTTCTTTCTCAGCACTAACTTTTCGTTCAATTAAAGAACGTTCATCTAAGGACTCCAGAGCTTCGATTATTTCCGTAGTCGTTATTAGATATTCATTTGGTTTCTGTCTTAAGTGATTCAGCAATTGATTAAAGGAAATTGAATCAACTGGTAAGATAGTTAGCTCTTCTGACAAATAAGTTAAAATCTCCTTTTCTAAATCAGTCAAGCGTCCATTTCCTTTAAACATCCTGTCCAAATTATCTTGAAATATATCTGTAATTAACGTCGTTTTATATCTCAAAAATTCTTTAACACTTCCACCAAAAAAGTTCTTAATTCTCTGAGAAACCATTTCTAGAGATAAAGGATTTCCACGATAAATTTCAACTAAATCTCCCCACTCATCCTCGTCAGCTAAACCTTTATTTTTGAGAATTAATAACGATTCTTTTCCCACTAATCCTTCAACCTTCATACTTCTAGCTGGCTGACCCTTGTGTTCTAAGCGATTAATATCAATAAATGGTTCACGGCTAGTTAATACTACACAGCTTTGATGTTGTTTCTCTATTATGCTTCTAAAAAATCCTTCATAATCTGCATATTTATCACCATAAGGGCTGGAATCAGTATTCCTATCTCCCTGTAATAAAGCTTCTGTTGAATCTAAAACCACCAAGTAGCGACGTAATTCGAGTTGTTTAAAAAACATTAAAGCCCTATCTTGAGTGGATTCGGGCAAGTCTAGCTTCTGATTTTCTGAATCAGCCAGAAGCTTAAGGAGATCGGCAAGCAACTCTGGAAGTAACGGACTATAGGAAACTGACTTCCAAATAAAACTATCAAATTCAATCGACGCCACACGCATAACTTCAATCAATTTAGCGATTAAAGCACTTTTGCCGATTCCTGGCTGGCCTATAAGTGCTACACAACGTTCCTGAGTTAACAATTCTTTTAACATGGCCATCTCAGGCGTCCGACCGTAAAACTTAGATACGTTAGGCAGATGTCCCCCAATAACGGCGAGACCAGTAGATGCTTCATCCGAGATGGCTGACCTAAGATCAAGCATTTGTTCTTCTAAAATGCGACGCAACCGTTTCTTTGTAACTTTTTCTCCGTTACCGAGTATCCCTGTCAACAACACCCACAACTTAGGTGCTACACGACGCTGCAAAAAATCAAAGTTACAAGGTACGTTCTCCGCTATCTCTTTATAATCTAAATCGAGCCAAGCAGCCTCAATTACAATTTTTTCAGCCTTCTCTAGCCACCTGCCTTCTTTTGCAAACACTAAGTCATCTATCACTTTGATAACTTGTTTAACATCCACCTTTTTACAAACTCCTTTACGTGTTGCTTAAAGATCAGCATTTATGGTGCTACAGGCAATTTCAACTATAACAAAAAGTTGAGACTTTTTGCTATATGCCATGTTAAATACATATTTTATTAAATTTGGTAAGACAAGTTGAACCTGAAAAACCCGCATAGTCATACAATCCTGCCGTAAAGTCAGTAGTCTCAAATGGGTCAGTCGTTAGGGCAAACGTATCTAAATTATTCTTGACCACGACCAAGATTAAGAATCAACGAAAGAATCAGTATTTCTCACTTGGTTCAGTTTGCATAACTCAAAACGATGCCTGCGGCGGGCTACGCCAACGCCTAAAGCTTTATCAATAAGCTTAGGTTATTGAGATTAGTTTAGCCTCTCTTGAGAATATACTGCTCTTGTTAACATGAGGTGTCCCCACTGGGTCAGTCGTATCTTACATTTTGCTGATATACTAACGAAAATATTTGGTTGTTCAGCGACTTTTCATCCAAAATTAACCATAAGATCAAAACTTAATGAGATCACAAACAAGTAAAAGTTCTGTATGATCAGGTTTATACCTAGTTAAAGAGGAAGAGGCAAGTGAATCCACGTCAATACCAAAATTTAAAGGACAAAGTGCCACTAAGGAGTAGCACTTTGCCCTAAAGTCAAACAATTTCATATTTTCAGAGCAGGGGTTGATCTCGAAGGAACAAAATAAGTGGTGGTTAAAGTTTGGCTACTAAGATTACCAACAAAAATGTCCGACTGAGTTTAATCCGCGCTGCTTCCCCCATTATACATGGGTTTTCACCAGAACGGCTATTTTTTGGTAGCATATTTTTGGCTGTTTAAATTCTTCAGGGTGAAATGTTAAATTTAATTAATAAACATTCAGAATTTTGTAGCTAAAAAAAGTAGCAGCGCGAATAACAGTTACCAGTTACCAGTTATCAGTCAGAGTCTTTGATAACTGTTAACTGTTGACTGATAACTGATAACTGATACAGCCCCCTCTGAAGCTTGTAAACCGAGTTATCAGGGAAAAATATCGTGAAAAATGACTTATGCCCAATACACCTTGGTGTCGGGGTTAGGGTGACATCAAAATTTGTTTCAAACACCTCTCCTAATGATAATGACAGGAGAGAAATATGCTGACACTTGATAGAGAAACCAAATCAGCAGTTGATTACGACTTACTTAACAGCAGTATCAAAGACACCTTCGCTACTCTTGACCAATTTGAGTTGCAAGCAGTAGAACTCTTTCGCATCATGCATGACGAGCGGATGTACACAATCGCTGGGTACAAAAATTTCTCAGAATATTGCCAAGGCGAATTGCATGTATATGGTGGCTATCGGCGTATAAATCAACTCTTAGGAGCATCAAAAGTTATTGTCGCCGCAGGGGAGTTGGGGTCACAGATTAAAAATGAGCGCCAAGCCCGTCCTCTTTTGAGGTTAGCCAAAGAACCAGAAAAACTTATTGCTGCTATAAGACTGGCTCTTGAATCAAACCCAGACCCAACTGAATCAGATTTTGCAGCTGCGGCTAATATTGTTGCTCCAATGCCAAGAGGAAAAAAGCCATTCCATTCAGAACCATTGGTTCCCAAAAATCAGGAACCATTGGTTCCCAAAAATGTCAAAGTCACAATTTCATCACCAGAACATCCCCGTTATGGAGAATCAGGAGTGATTTGTGCAGACGCACCGAATAATTCGCAGCAGATTGTGACTTTTCCTGATGGTGAAAGGCTGTTGATAAACAACACTGATTTGGATGCCGCGATTGTGTCCGATTCGACTGAGCGCACATATCCTAAAGAATACACCGAAGCGATCGCAGCCCTCAAAGAGCAACACAAGCTTGAGTTAGAGCGCCTCTCTCAGGAATTGAGAATTGGACTACAAGCAGAAGTTAATGCTAGAGCCGAAGCCCAGGTAAGTGAGCAAATCCAATCCTTGCAAAATCTATACAAGGAGCAGAAAGAGCAAAATATCCAGTTGCAGCAGCGATTGGATGAAATGGAAGGGTTGAGAAAGCTAGAAACTGAGAATCAGCAACTCCACCAACGTATCCAGGAACTAGAACACGCCTTACAGGAACGCCCTCAACAGCAGTGGGGAAATACCATGACCCAGCAAGCGACTAAAGCGTTGAACAAGCAAGTGAAACTTGCTTTTGAGAAAACCATTGACCTACGCGAGCTAGCTCAAGAAGCGCCCAAAGAAAATGCAACTGAATGTCTACGGCTCATGGGCATGGCACTGAAAAACCTAAGCGTTGCCATGAACAACACCCAAGCTCTTGAGGCGGCGGCTCTCATTTTGGGTACTAGTCCTACACAATCAGCTGTTGCAACAAGGACAGAGCAATTACAACTATTACCCCAGGCTATTAGGGAAATTAGGCAAGTACTTGCTCGTCTTCAGTTTACATGGCTTGACTTTTGGGCTGTGGCTGAAAAATACGAACTGATAAAAGCAGACTACTGGGCAGAACTTACTACCAAGGAGACTGATTTAATCACACAAGCTCGAAAAAACAGTGAATAGTTAACAGTTAACAGTTAACAGTTAAGCTAATCGTCATTTCTCCCCTCCAGGTTGATTTGCTTGTAGTAAGGACAACTCTACGGGTTCAGATCCCGCAGTACAGAAGGAGCTTTTATGCAACTTAAATGCTCCGTCCTTATCGCTGCTGATGCGGATACTTAATGACTGATAACTAATAACTGATAACTGATGATGCGGATACTTGATGACTGATGAATGCGACATTGCACCTATGCCGCTCACATTGTCATGGAACAATAAAGGTATTGAATGTGAATACAAATAAAAATGCTTTTAAGTGTGGCAACTTTGAGATCAAAGAGCCTAAACCAGATCGCAAGGTATCAGTTGAGCATCAGCGACACCAATGTGTTTACCCAAACAATCTCACGGCGGCTGAATACCATGATCTGACAGTTGGTAGTGCCATTCATCCAGCACTGATTGAGAGGAACTTCTTCCACATTGAAGGAGAATCAGTTTACGACTACCTGTTCATCTCCGACAAAATCCCACGCAAAAATGCAGGCAGAGTCACCGATGCATACATCAGGCAATATCAGCATCTATTACTGGGTGGAACCTGGATTCAATCACTTGACCCATTGAATAATTGGCTCCCAATGGAGTGGAGACGCATTAAGCCCAACTTCCCTCGAATTGATTGGCAATCACAGAAACCTGTTAAGTACGAGTCACCCCCCAAGACAGCTAACCGAGTTACTTACTTCGATATTCCCAACTGTATTTTGAATCTAGTTGCACGGCG
This sequence comes from Nostoc sp. S13, assembly GCF_029379315.1. Lineage (GTDB taxonomy): Bacteria > Cyanobacteriota > Cyanobacteriia > Cyanobacteriales > Nostocaceae > Nostoc. The sequence goes on along the minus strand of NZ_JAQYWQ010000063.1, from coordinate 24,038 downwards.
CTACAACATCCCTGATATTCAAAAAGTGCTTTTTGCAAAACGTGGTCACAAGCTGCATATTAAAAGTCGAAGAAAAAACGCTCTCTATGCTGCAAACTTCCGGAATTCGCTCTCATACGCGCAGTGTAGTTCTCTTTTAGGACTGTGCAGACAAGACTATCTCAATCCCCTAATGTTTTGGTTATGGGTAAAGCAGCACAAACTGAATTTAATCGACTCTCAGCACAAAGATATACAAATTACCTTCTGGGAGTGGGTAAAACAACAGAAAGAGATTCCGATTATCTTATGCGAAGGGGAGAAGAAAGCCGCTTGCTTGCTTTCGTTAGGGTTTGTGGCGATCGCACTCCCTGGAATTTGGAACGGGCGCGTGGGCAAACAAGATTTTGACGAACGGTTGCATCCTGACTTAGTACCAATGGCTCAGGCGGGGCGCAAGTTCATTATACTATTTGACCACGAAACGAAAGCTAAAACCCGGTGGTCAGTTTTTCAAGCTACTGTTCGCACAGCAAAAGCAATTGAGTCTGCTGGTTGCGAATGTGTTGTTGCGCTGTTACCAGGGCCAGAAAAAGGCGTTGATGATTTCGTGGTTGGTCGCAGTGTTGATGCTGATGCCTTACTAACTGCAATCATAGACGATGCCAAATCACTCAAAGATTACCAGCGCTCCTATCGGGCTAAGAAATGGGGACTTTCTAAGTACCAGCCTGATGTCACAGTCAATATTAAATATTTGACCCAAGCACTCTGCATTCCTGAACTCGAGGAAAAATGTTCATCTGTCCCACCACTTTATGATATTGCACTTGAAAAATTATTCAGTCCAAATCTTATACCTACGGACTGTGATTTAGATAAAGGGAAAAAGGAAAATGTTGAATTAATAGATTCTGATTCCCTTAATCCCAAACCCAGTACCCAAAATCCCAAAAAATCTTTCCGTTTTCCTGAAATTGGACTGGTTGTACTCTGGAGTGACATGGGTACTGGCAAAACTCAACTCATGCGTTGGTGGCGTGACCAAAACCCCGACGCGCGGTTCCTTAACAATGGACATCGCGTTAACTTGTTGAAAAATCTTGCCGAACGCTTGCAGACTGCCATGTATTCAAACTTGGGTTACACCGGGTTAGCCCAGGCTCAAGCTCTTAGTATTACTATTGACAGCTTGCATAAACTCAATACTCAGTCTCTCACCTACGGTTGCATCTTTATTGATGAAGCTTGCCAGTATCTCACACACCTACTACATAGTAATACGTGTAAGGAGCATCGGGCAGCAATTCTGGAAGTCCTTGAATATATAGTATACAATGCGCCCCTGGTCGTCATCGCTGATGCCCACATGGATGACCTGACAGTGGACTTCTTTCTTGCAATGCGACCGCATGGTGAAATTCCTTACATCGTCAAAAACGAGTGGCGCAATGGAGGACGCACTATCTATTGGTATGAAGGCAGTAATTCTAGCGCCCTAGTTGCCCAGATTTCAGCCGCCTTGATGCAAGGTGAGAAACTCATGGTTGCCAGTGACTCCAAGCGTTTCATCAAAAAACTCGACAAGTCCTTCACTATTAAGTGCGAACAATCTGCGAATTCTGACCAATCACATACACCCCAAGAATGGCGGATTTGGTCTATTCATTCCGATAATTCGGGAAGTGATGAAAATGTCGCTTTCATCAAAGATATCACCAACGCCGTCAAAAACTTCGATGCTTTGTTCACTTCTCCCAGTCTCGGTACTGGTGTCGATATTTCCGAGTATCATTTTGATTTAGTCTTTGGTGTGTTTCATGCTGTCAGTCAAACTGCTACCGAATGCGCCCAACAGCTTTACCGCTATCGCCCGAAAGTCCCCTTTCATATTTGGGTGGCAAAGCGTCCCCCATTTGGTTACAAGGATACAAATCCAACCAAGATTAAAGAACGGCTCCTCCAAAGCAATCAAGTGACTGCTTTTCTCTTGCGGATTGACCGTCAAACAGGCTTAAGGGGAGCCGAGAAAGACTGGGCGCTTGAGGCTTACTGCCAAATTTTGGCTAACCGCAATTATTCTCTCAATAATCTGCGTGATGATTTGCGTGAGCTTCTTACCGAAATGGGCAATACATTTATATGTGTGGGTAGCGATTCGGATTATGAATCACAAGAGAGCCTCAAATTTGCAGCAGATGCAATGGATAGCGCCCACAATTCTCATGTTGCCAAGGCGAATGATATTACCAGTTCTGAATATCGCGCCCGTCAGAGCAAAGATTACTTATCACAAAGGGAAATTTTTGAATGCGAAAAAAAACGCATTTTTGATTCTTACGGCATCGAAGTAACCGAATCACTCGTAGAAATGGATAAAGGTGGTCGCTTAATTAGAGCAATTGCTGGACTTGAGGCCATTTTAGCCCCACCCGAAGAATCAATTGTTGACCCCAAAACTGGGCAAAGTTATCCTACTCCACCAACAATTGTCACCCAAAAAGACCGCACCGAGCGCGACAATCTACCTTTGTGCATCGACTGGGGCAATTACTCAGCACGGTGGCTTGCTAGATTTAACCTGGGGCTGCATCAGATTCTTAAATGTTTAGTGAGGGGTGATGAAGTTACCGCCTCGGATGCCACCTTACTTAAGATGACAGCGATAGCCAAAAATTGTGCTGCTCACGTCAAAGCAATTCTTGGGTTTACCATCCCCAGTGACTGTAAGCCTATTTGGTTGCTAGCAACAATGGTAGAGCAGTTGGGGTTAAAGTTGACCTGCCGCAAGCAGGGTAAGCGGGGCCAACAGGTGAAAATTTACTCACTATCAAAGTCGGAACTGGACTTTGCACTCCAGGTAATTGCTCATCGCGTCGCAAAGCGTAATCAAAAAGAAAATCGAACTGATTATGCAACCCAAACCACTGCTGTGTATAGTGCAAACTTGAATCAGCAGCCCGTATCCATCCCTCCCCTTCATGCTATAGGGAACCCCCAGAAAGGAGGGGAGGATACTACCGAATTTGAGTCGCCTCCGACCGATCGCACTACCCTACTTCATTGCGTGGAAATACTTCGCTCTGGTATAGCCTTGGGAGTAGACGCGATTAAAGGCATTCTCAAGCGATGGACTGGGGATTTACGGTGGGAGACGGTGCTGGAACTTGAAGCGATCGCTCTTGATGAACTGCGACTTGTGGAATCTCAAGTTCCTGAATTTTATGAATGGCTATCGCTTGAAGTGTTGCCGATGTCGGAGGCTGGCTAGGGAAAAAATCTTTTTGGCATTTGAAAGCTGTTTTTTGTTTCGTTGACGGTAGCAAGCAATTGATGCCACTGGTTTCAATTTGTGCTGTATTTGAACGAAGTCATGCAAAATGTCAAAGATCCATCAAGTTGAAAGCGCTACTGTCATTAGGTCTAGCTTTGAGATAGCGATCGGTGATGGCTAAATTGGCATGACCCAAAGTTTCTTTCACCAGTACCGGATTAGTCCCGCGCTCAATCGCGTGAGAACCGTGGGCATGACGTAACCAGTGAGCAGAAACCAGTTCGCTTAATCCGGCTTCTTGTGCAATTGCTTTGACAATCGGGTGCAAGTTTTGACGGTCGAGATGTCCCCCTTTTTGACTTCGGAACACTGCGTCTGTAGATAAAGCTTGACCTTTGAACTCCATTAGTTCCGCCCACAGCTTCGGCTTAATGAGAATTGTGCGATTTTTGCTCCCCTTGGCTTTTCTCACGTACACCTGTCCACTATCACTGCGGGGTGTCAAATCTACCCAAGTTAACTCACAGATTTCACTTGCCCGTAACCCTGCCTGATACAAGAGTTTGATAATTAACAAATTACGTAGGGCTGTGTACTGTCGTTTGGGAGTTTTCGCCAACGTTAAATGCTTATTAGCTGCCCGTACCAACAATTTAATATCAGCTTCATCAAGATAGCGTTCGTTGATTACATCTGGCAATTCACCCAGTTTTAGTGCCATACCCACATTAAAAGGGAGATATCCAATTTTATGAGCGAAACTAATCAAGCTTTTAGCACAAGCTATGTATATCCGCTTTGTGTTTTCTGCATTGCCCCTAAAGTCAGTGGCGTATTCTACCAAGTCTTCATAGGTCACTTTTTTGAGGGGTTTGTCCAAAAATTCCAGAAATCGCCTAATGTATCGTCGGTAAGAGATGATAGATGATTCTGCTTTTCCCTCCAACCACAGCGCAATCAACTTCGCCTCCGCCTGTGCTACTGGCAAGGAAGCAATCGCCTTTCTATGCGCTGTTATGTGGACTAGAGAGAGCGTCATTTTTATTACTCCCTTAATAATCAGACACAATAGTAGTTTCGTCTGGTTTTATAGTGTCTGATTTTTATTGTCGCTCAATGAGTGCATTTCAACTCACTGTTTCACAACGCAAAAATTCTCATTTTTTGCGTATAGTACACTCATAATACCCAGAATGATGATACAAGCAATACTATTATTGACTATTCATTGCGGATTTAGAGCCGGGTATTTCCTCCGAGTATTGCCGTTTATACACGGGCTTTCTTGTAGTAGAGGGAGGTGCTATTTCTGGGGTTACGCACTTTAAGGCAGAAGGCAGGAGGCTCAGTTGGCAGAAGGTTTTAAAACGTTTTCTTATCCGGGCGTGGGATTTGTGACTTCACTCTTGCGATCGCTTACGGCTTTCAAGTGATGCAGATGTTCTATAATCCAAGCATTGCTTCAATTGTGGGAATTTTTACTTCCTCTTCCTACTGCCCTCTGCTGTCAGCATAGATGCCTTACCCCAACCAAGATCACCAAAAGTTGCCAAGAACCTATGGTGTGGGGAATTAAGAAAAAGATTTGCAACGGCGATTGCTGAATTTAGCTAGCAGGTTGACTATTTAAAGTTTTGTGAGCTACAAAAAATGGAACCGAGCGATTATAGAGATGAGCAGTATGGGTATTTTCGGAAACTAGTGGAATCGCTGAGAATATTTAATACTTAGTGACTGGCGAAGATGGTTGATGCTGGAATTGCTACGGGGTGATGTCTATATTTATTTGCAATCGTCAATGGTAGCCGTTGGCAGTAGCATCTCTTTACAAAAGCCATCGCTTGAAGAATGCGCTGACACATTTGGCGATGATAGCATCAAGGTAATTCATCATGATGAATTACACGATTTAATAAGCGTTCACAGTCCCAGTTTACCTAGATGATACGTGAACATGAGCAATACAGGGCGCAAAAAAAAACTGGCATCTTTCAACTGCGATCAAAGGAAGTGGGAGCAGTTTATCGCCTGTTGCAACTCGAAAGGCACAACAGCAACAGCCACGCTGCTCGAATTTATCGATCTCTACTTAGGCGATTCCCAAGATAAAATTGATGCAATAGGTGGTAACGATTTAGACGAACGCCTAGACTCAAAGATTAAGGCAAGTGTAGATAAGTACTTAGTTGTTAGTAAAAATATTAACAGCAGTCCCACCAATGAAACGATAAGAGCTATTTGCGAAAGACTTGATAAGCTGGAGTCAGAGTTTTCAAATGAATCTAATAGCAACCAAACCACAGTAATTGATAATCTCGCCAATTTAGAACAAAAAGTGGAGAAGATGTATGCCCGAATGACACAGTTGGCTGAGGCGATCGTTAAAATTCAAGACTATCTCAACAACCAACAAAAGCGGGGACAGAAATCGTACTACAATAATTCATCATTCAAAGGGCATACTCCCCGAATGCAACCATTAACTGAAGAAGGTTTAGCCAACAGACTTGGTGTAAGTCCTGAAAGTGTACGCAAGGAGCGAATTAATCTTCCCCCACCGCTTTTTGTAGCATGGTGTAAGGGCAAAGATAGATCCGGTATTGGGTGGGAATTTAACGAAAATACGGGATTATATCAGCCAGCAAGTTAGTATTAACTGTAACAAGCGATTGGGCGTTTTTTTGCAGTCTTGGGGAGTTTTACGACGTGCATGGTCTGCTTTAAAAAAACCTGCCTTACGGTCATATTGAATGGCGCACTCTAAAGCAGGAATGTAAAAATCAGTGATGGTGTTGTGGGTGTTGCTGGTGTAACTAATTTTCCAAGAATATTCACGCAGGCTTTTCAACTTTCTAACCAGTTATCTAATTTTAAGTTGGGAATATTGATAAAATCTTTGATATTGTTAGTAACAAGAATATCGTCACGAGAACGAGTTACAGCAGCAATCAAAGCATCAAATTCTCCGGTTGGTTTCCCAATTTTTCTGAGTTCGCTTTGAATCTTGCCAAATTCGATAGCTGCTTCTATTCCAAATGGTTCTACTGGTAGTAATTCAGTAAACTGTGCTAATATATCTAGATTTTTGGCCACCTGTTGAGAACAATAAACGCCTTTATATAGTTCTGCAACTACAATGATAGAGAGATAGCATTGGCTGAAAAAGCGATTAAATTTAGTAACAGCTTGGGGATTTTCGTTCAGCAGTGCAATGCAAATATTGGTATCTAGCAGATACATTAGCCTAAATCCTGATTATCAAGTGAGTCTATGGTTCTGCCTTGATAAGCATGGCGCTGTTGGTCAATCTCTGTAAATATTTCTCCTAATTCCGGTTGGTTCTTCCAAACCCCAAATAATTGATTGAGTTTAGCTAGTCTCTCCTCGTTTGTTAATGGTGGTTGTGGTTCTATAATTTGATTGGCAATAAATTCTACGTCTATGATTATCTCTGTCCCATCTGGAATATTATTAAGTTGTTCTAGAATTTCAATATTTTGACCACGTTTTATCCCTCTAACCTTCATATTTGATTATCTCCTATAATTATTAGTTGACGGTGAACAGCCCTCAATCATCAATCTCTAAATTAAAACTCATTTGTCCATAAATTAAGGATAGCTCAGGTTACACATAAGACACTTTTGCTTTGATTTCATCCATAGCCAACCACAAATCTAATAACGCTTTTTCTTCAGTCAGGCGTTTCTTTTCATCACCAATGCGTGGAATTACTTTTAACGCTACTTCAAATATCCGCATAAATAAGTAGCTTTATCAACATAGGTAAAACCATCATCAAGCGGTAGGCTATCACTTGCCCAACGGAGATTTCCAACGACTGGATACCCTGAACTTGATTATCTTGGATGCGATCGCCTAATTCATTAAATACCGACTCAACAGAATACCCAAGTGAATTCTGACTCCTGACTCCTGACTCCTGACTCCTGAATTCTGTTCGATAATTAATCGTTTCTACTTGTTGAGCAACTCTAAGTCCCAGGTATAAAAACCAATCTGCTTAGGAACCCTAGTGAATCGCCCTGTGCGATGACCCCGTGATAACTCATTCAACACCTTGTTTTTCACTTCTCTAATCTCAGTCGCAGTGAGTTCGCCATAGATTCCGTTGGTAATTTCTGAAACCCCAAAAACTTTACCCGAATTATTTTCTAGAAAAGTTGTTAGTGCATCAATTAAAAACTGACCTTGAAATTCTTCGAGCATTGGTATGTCTTTGGGCTGGGGCGGCAAAACTTGTTTCTTACTTTTGCCTTTGACTCTGGTGGACGAATTTTTCGTCTCCGGTTTTGGTAGCAAAGTTAAAGAGAGAGTATAACATCCCGGTTCTCTTGGGACACTGAACCATTTGTTAGTTTCCTTGCCATGAGTGAGGGATGATTGAACTCTGCCTTTGATGACCTTGAAGGCATCTGGCTCTAACTCCCCATAAAGCATTTTGACAATAAAATCGATGTGAACAATTGTGCCAATGTGTTCTGCCAAAACCTGTTCAATAGCTGACGGGCGAGACAGCGATTGGAAAATAGGGAGCATGGCCGTCTCGGTTCCATCTTGCGCTCGGTGTTGAGTTGATGTTTCTATCGGTGGCTCTAGCAGTACTGGAGTGTTTGTAGCTGCATCAGATTCTTCACTTGACCAAGCTTGTATAAGTGTAAATATGTTTGGTTGAGTGGAGTCTGACGGCTGGGTTGCGACTGTTGATGAATAATCCTGTGAATTGTCTAACTCCAGATGTGTAATAGGTTCAACGTCGTGATTAATAGATTCCTCACTCAAGAATAAGAAGAAATTTTTTCCTTTCTCAGAGGTGAATTCTTCATTATCATTATCCACCTCCTCAGTCAAAGACCAGTTAGATAATAGAGCTTCTACATGAGTGAGATTTGCTTTGGCTAGGGTATATAATTTTTCGTACTCTTCTACAAGAGGTGCGTAGTAATTTCGCAATGCTAATAATGACTCGATTGCTTTTTGGGGAGGTGATAAAGGAAAGAGGCTATTCATAAAACTTGGAATTAATTATACCTTGCGACACTCGTATAGTTATGAAACGACATCGAGTGAATTGCAAAAGAATTGACAGTTTCAGACCCATTGTAAAGTATTTGAGTAAGTTGAAGCTCCGCTCTGCTTTTCATGTTGTCAAAGCGATTCATGCTATAAGAGGATCGCGCTACCCAAAAAGCAATCGAGTGCATTCCCCCTTGGTGTTATGTGAGGAACTGCACTCGTGGAATTTTACTTATTTAAGCAGTTGTGAATTTATAAGTTTTTCCATTTTTCAAGGGTGAGACAAGGTTGTTTTGCAGCACTCGGCATGAATCCAGTGGAAGAAACACCGAAATTGTTTAAAGAAGCAATTTCATTTTCGGCATTATTAATGGCTACTCGTATAGCTTTGGTCTTATATTCAGGGGAAAGTTTATCAATTTTAGCGCTGTCGGGATTTGGAAGGGCAGAACCTTGTCTGAGTGAAAATTCGTGTATTTTGTAAAACTGATCTCCTCCTTCGGGTTTACCCAATTTTAAGCAACCTTTAGATTTGACAAACAAACCAACACTTTGCATATTGGGACTAAAATTACGCTTAGTGACAAACTTCACCTCTTGAACAGGGCCCCAAACAAGGACGGCTTCAGGAAAACCAATAGATCGGACATCTCGACTTTCTTTACAGCCGTTGTTGTCTCGATCGAGAAACCCTTCACTACAAACTTTCCAATTAACTCTATACAGATCGGGAGTAGTGTCAACAAATTTTTTGACTTCAGCTGCTTCTGCTTTCTCCTTTGCTGCAATCAATTCTTGCTCTTTTTCTAGAGCAATCTGCTCAGGCGTTTTACTCTGGCAAGAGATAATACCGCCACCGACGAACAAAGCTAAAGTAATGGCGATTTGTGAAGTTTTGAAAAGCATATTATTCTCACTTAATTTGAAGAAGAATTCAATTATTCTGAATGGGCCAAACCATAGCTATCTGCTAACAGGAGTCAGAATAAAGAGCGTGGGGAATTCAGATCCACTACTCGTATAGAATTCATACCTATTTTCTGAATTCTGACTCCTGACCCTTCGACTGCGCCCTTCTCCTTGGGAGACGCTACCGCGAACGACTACGCTTAGGACAAGCTCAGGGCATCGCTTCTGAATTCTGTTTTGATAACTATTTATTCTCGAAAAAATCGGATAGTAAAAAAGCTCAATTTAGCTCAATTTGGAAAACTAATCTTATATATTTCTGAGATTAATGGGAGCTAGATATCACTCTAGACAATATATAATAATTCGATTTCAAATAGCAAGCTAAAATCAGCAATTAACTATTAAAAAACTTGAACTTTTGCGATGAATTTATTTTGATTGAGGCAAAAGGGCTAATTCTATAACAGGATGTCAACAAAAAGCAATAGCCAGAAGTACGATATTTTTTTAGACTTCGAGCGATTCCTTTAAAGTGGGGGAATATGCCATAGTGTCTAAGTAAGAATTCAGCATGGGCTACACTCATTCTGGCAAAGTGAATTTTGATGTATTTAAGGTATCTTCTTATGGTAAAAAGTTAGCTTTTGCAGTAAGAGGAGGGAGAACAAAAAAGTTAGTGGAGAAATGGTAGAAGTTTGGCGATATTGGGAATTTGAGCATCCATCAAGTTCTGTAGTAAGAGTGATAGCAACACCAACAGGGCTAGAGTTATTTGCAGTGGATGTATTGCAAATAGTAGCTCCAATTTTAAATGATGATTTCGTGAGATCAATTGAAGTTCAGAAACGATTAGTGATGATGGAGAATAATCAAGTGAGTTTGGTATCGACACTCAGCGCTCTATCGATTCACTCATTAATATCACGAACAAGTGTAGTAGAACATAATGTAGTCAGGCAATTTATGCAATGGGTAAGAACAAATGTGATGCCAGTATTTAAAAAGGATGTCAGGGTGATTGCAGTCGAGCAACCCAAATACTTATTTCAAGAAATAGATTACTCTCAAAAAGATTCTTTGATTAAGTATCTGTATTTTCAAAATAGTGAGTCTTGGTCATCAAATAGTATTGATTTATATTTCAAGTTTCTTTTTAAAAAGCTCCCATTGCCAGCTAACTGTCCTCCGACTATTGACTTAAATGGGATTAACTTCAGAACTAAATATTTTCAAGTATTAAAGACAGTACTAAGGTCAGTCAGCAGTTATGAATATGTTTATGAAGATTTGGTGATAAGTTCGGCAAATTTGTTGATAGCTCAATCATTAGATTTGTTAGTTTATTACCATTTAAATAAATTCAATGAGTCGGATTTAAATCAGGTACTAGAACAGGGATTAATATTGCAAGCTCTGGGAACAATGGTTAATAAATCAATTGAAAATTTCAAGGATTTAAAACCAATGTATTTAAACCTATTAGACTACTTTTCAGCAGAGATGCTAGCACTGGAGTGAAGAAGGCAGGAGGCAGGAGGCAGAAGGTTGCAATACAGTGTAGACTTCAGACCTACACTGATTGCAGGACACCAAATCAGAGATTTTGGAGTGGGGCTTAAACCCAAGACCCGTTTGGTCGCAGCAGAAGGTAGAGGGCAGTATTCCTTCTGCCTCCTGCCCTCAGCATAGATGCCTTTCTTGCTAAACCCCGAAACTGATTAAACATGAAATAGAGGAGAAAATCAGATGACAGATATTTTAAACGATGAGGCAGAGATCCTTAATGGAGTAGAAGAATTACTCTTAGTAACAGATGAAACAACAGAAGCAGAAAGTACAGAAGATATACAGCAGATGCCAGAAGCAGTAACCGCAGGTGAAAAAACAGAAGCAGGAAATACAGTCCTGCCACAAACAAAAACCGCAGTCACCAATAAAAAACACTGGAGTCGGAGATTAGTGATAGTGACAGGAGACAAAGGAGGAGTAGGAAAAAGCACTTTCGCTAGAGGATTAGCGCAAACATATTTGGATATGAAAAAAGAATTTTTGGCTTTTGATGCGGACATATCTAATTCTCATTTAAGCAGATTTTATGGGGATAAATGTTTAGTGAGAGAATTAGATTTTTTTACAGAAGGGAATGTAGACCTTTTTCTAGATGATTTGAAAGAGTTAATAGAGGATAGTCTAGACACAGAAGGGGCAGTTATAAGAGGAAAGTCTTTATTCTTATTGGAATTACCACCACAGTCCATGAGAATCTTAAAAGATGTTGTACAACAAATGAAATTTTTGTCTACAGTTGATGAATTATATGATATGCGAGTAACAATTGTAGTTGTAATTAGTCGAGTAATGGATTCGGTAAAGCAGTTAATAACTTTATATGATTTTTGTCAAGACCAAGTAGATTATGTCGTAGTAAAAAATTTGTTCTTCGGGTCGCCATCAAACTTTGTCAGATATAAAGAGTCTTCAGACGTAACAACAATTAAGGATTTATTAAAAGAAAGTGAGATTCCCTTTCTGGAAATAACGATGCCAGATTTAATAGAACACGCTTATGATTATTTAGATAAAAATAGCTTGACATTTAATCAAGGAATAGAGCAAAAAGAAAAGCCATCAGTCAAAGGTAGGGTAAGTACTTGGATTAGCAAATTCCAGGAACAAGTTTGGTTGGCAAAAAGCATTTTAGGATTAGAAAATGTCCCCCGTTTGTAGACGTGTAATTATGACTGTAGGTGACTCGCGTGTGGGAAAGTCTACAGTTATCAAGTTATTGATTGAACTATTCCTTGGCCAACATCAAGCTGTTAAGATTTATAACCATGACAACCGTAACAAGTTCAAAGCTTATGCAGGAATAGTGCCAATCGAAAGCTTAAACTTTTTCACAGACAATCCAGATTTGGTATTAGACGATTTACTCAATGACTCATTAGATGTGCTTTTTGTAGATATGCCGGGACAATATATTCAAGAAATCTGTAACTACATATATGAGGCTGATTTTTTTACTGTTTTGGCTGAACTCAACTGGAAACTAACATTCTTACAGCCAATTTACCATAGAAGTGATTGCATGGAATATTTCTTGCAGCTATTAGATTTTGCAACGGACAATGCTAATTATGTCATAGTCAAAAATCAACATTTTGATACGAGGTTTAAAGAGTATAAGCAATTAATCCAGCAAAAATTGCCATTGATTGGGGGCACAGAAATTATATTAACAGCCTTGCACAGAGATCATTATCAAGCAATGGAGGATTTAGCCAAACCTTACTCACAATGTTTTCATGAGCAATCCCTATATGTGTTGTATCGCTCATATATTTATCACTGGCTAAAAAATTTCTTTGAAACTGTAAAAGATAATCAAATCGCAAGTATTTATTTAGGAGTATCAGCAGGTGAGAACATCAGAAATATTGCAGGGGTATTCTGAAGCCGAACAACAGAGGATTGTTGAAACAGCGCAGCAACTGGGGTTAGCAGAAGATGACCCGATGTTTCAAGTCATGGCAACACTTGGCAGATATGAAGAGACAATGATTTCATTGCAAGCACGAATGGAGGCAATGATTGAAGCTTGGGTACTAACAGTCGAAGAGAAAGTGGCGAATACTTCTAAAACAGCCCAATCGGTGAACAACACTGTAGTCAGTAATGCTGTGCGTGATGTCTTAACTGAACAAATGCCTCTTCTGATACAACAATCATCGACATCATCTGCATCATCTGCATCCTCGCCACCAAAAGAGATGCGATTATCTACAGGAAATTCTCGGATGCATTTTTGGTCTATCTGCGCTCTGGTAGGAGGAGTGACAGCAGCCGGTGCGATGCTTGCTTCATTTACAACTTGGAATGTGATGACTAATTTGGGTCAAAACCAATCAGTCATGTTGTCAAACAACGACCTGAAGATTTTACGTGGCAAAGGGATATCACGAGTAGCATGAGCATTAGCAGCAGAATTAATTGTTGGGATTTGGAGTTTAGTTGCCAGAAGCCTGAGTTTGTCAATTTCTAATGAGTTAATAGCCAGAGAGTGAACTTGATGCTTCATTTGTCCATCAGTTCGGCTCAATTCTAAGTGAACAGCAACTCTTGTAGTGCCGTTATATTCAGTTTTTAAAAGCTTGACATCACCACTATTTTCATTATTAGAAGTATAAGTAATCCGATAATTACCTAATTCTAAATCGTGAGAATTAAAGGTTTTTAAGGTACTTGTAAGTATTTTGAAGACTTCTAAAGATTTAAAACTTTCAAGGATTTTATGAGTGCCATCAGGAGAAAGAGAGCTTAGGGTGTTAGCAATTTTCCTGAGGTCTTCATCAAGTTCAGGTAGCTTTTTGGCTTGCTTTAAGGTATCTGCAACGGTTAAAAACTCCTGGCGTTCTATAGGTAAAAAGTTATCTAAAGGTTTTTGAGTAATATTAATATGATATTGTGAGGCTTCAAACTCCATAATTGGATTATCTAAGTTTGTCGCTTGACGACGATGAATACTATAAGTAGATTTATTCTTTTTAATTAGAAAAGCATCGGCACGATAAACTGTAGAGCCATCATCTTGTTCAACACCATAACTCTTCACAAGCTCTTTAGCAGCAAAGGCAATGTCTTGATTTTGTTTGGCTTCTAAAAACCTTCGAGGAATTGTTTGTTTATAAACTGTTACCTGTTTGAGATTGACCCAACTGTTACGAGTAGGTATGCTGTTAGATTCCAAGAAATCTTTGTTAGTAACAGAAGGTGTTTCTACAAAAGTGTTTTCGCTTTCTGTTGTATCAGAAATAATTTCGGATTGGCGACGACGGCGTTTCAATAGGTCTAATTCATCTAATTCGTCTAATTCATCGACTGATATTGATTCCGTGTTTTGTGAGTTATGAGTGCTGCTCTGTTCTGAAGGCGAACTAACTTGAGATTGAGGGGCTTCGGGAATAATTACTTGATTATTTGTTTGGGAATTAGTTTGTGGAAGAGGCGCAATTTTTTCCTCTATTTGTTGGGTTAATAATGCCTGTTGTATTCGTATGGATTTGATAATAGCAGCATACAGAGGGCGAGTACGGGATAAAGGAAGTAGGGGAGGCAGGGGAGATAGAGGAGGTAGGGGAGGTAGGGGAGGTGTGGGGAGTGTAGTAAGTGTAGTAAGTGTAGTAAGTGTAGTAAGTGTAGTAAGTGTGGGAGGTGTGGAAGTTGTAGCAGGTGTAGGAGTTGTAACAGGTGTGAGGAGAATCTCACTTCTCCCCACACTCCCCACCCCGACCACACTCTCCCCACTCTTAAGCTTTAACTCTTGTCCATTTTTGAGAAAAATAAATTGTCGCAGGTCAGGCAAAGGGTTATTTTGCTGCCAATCTTCAAAAGAAACCGCCAAGGCTTTGAGCTTTTCATAAACGCCTGCCCCTTGTGCGGCAATCAAATCGTCAACACCTTTTTCTGGCCCGGGTAAAGTGATTATTTTGACAAAAGCCCGATGATTGACCAAAAGTTGACTAGTTTTAATCAAAGCTTTGCCGACGTTGACTTGAGTTTTACTTTTGGAATCATGGTCAAAGCAGATTCTCATTTCTCTGTCTGGAGTCGCAAACATCGCAATTTCTGAGCGTAATTTGCTCTCAATTGGATTATCTTGGTCATCTTTAGAGCGATATGCAGCATTAACCCCTGGCAAGCCGATGGCAGCATCGCCTTGAGTCAAAATACTAGCTGCTTTCTTAGCCCCTTCAGCAAGGGTTACAGGTATATTGTGTTTCCACACAGAAAACCAGAAACCTGATTGGCGATCGCTGGCGCTTGGATCAACGCCAGCTTTGAAGTAAATCAGTTCAGCAATTTCTTTTGGTACTTCTAGTAAGAAGATACTAAGTTCAGCTTTGTAGGGATGTTCATATTTGATAAATTTCCCAGGTTTTTGAGGATCTGGTCTAGGAGAATCAGGCTTGTAACAGCCCCAAAGTTTCTCTTTTGGTTTATCCCCAGGTTGTAAATCACAGAAAGTGCGGGGGTCAACTCCAGCATCACACCACCAACCATCAGTAGAATCAAGATATGCGTAAGTTTGTAGAGTTTTATCACCTAAGCGACCAGCATTTTTACGTTCAATCTGGTCACTATACATCAAGTATTCCCAAGATTCATGGGATTGCTCTATGGAATCATAATATAAAGACTTAAAATTGGCAGAGGCAATAATCGGATGAATGGCGCTATCAACTACCAGTTCATGCCAGTGTTTAGGCTCGATATAATTTGGGCGTGAATTAACGAATTCATCCATGTTAAAACTCTATTTCGGAGCGAGAATCATCAGAAGTTAAAGAATTGTTTGTCCGGGAGTTGGTTGGAGATGTATTTGTTGATAATGATTCTGTAGAAGCTGGCGACTGTTGATGAGCGTTTGTATTTGCTAAGGATTCTTCTACAATTTTTTCGACTTTCTGTGCTTCTTCTGGATCTACAGGTACAAAGTTATTGGTTTTGGGATCTACTTTTGCCCAAGAATAACCTCCGTCCCCATCAAGTTTAAGAGCATAAGTATCTTTTCCAAGTTCAATTATTGCTCTGTTATTCCATTGTTCTACGGTTTGGGCGCAAACATATTTTATTAAAGGTGCAATAATATTTCTGGCAAAATAATCGCTGCTTTTAGCATAATTAGAAACCAATTGTAAATGCTGTTCATCAAACATACTTCACCTCAGTTCTTAAGTTTGTTTAGTAAAAAATAAGTCAAAGTTCAGAGCATCGATCCTGACTCCTGGCTTCTGTTTTAATAATATTTATTAAAGATTTCTGTAAAATATCATACTGCTGCGATTTAGCACCGAGACAATTTAAGTCAATCACTTCTCCCGATGCCATCACCCGATTAAAAATAAGATGGAATTCTAAAGAGTCTTGATGAAATTTCAGGAAAGTGACATATTGTAAATCATCCCAGCCGATGCCTTGAATATATTCATTGAGAATTTGTTCAGAAACGTCTAATGATAAAGTAATCGGGAAACTTTTCAAAGTAATATGAACATAAATTCCGACCTTTTTTAATTTTGGTCTTTGCTTAGTTAAAACCTGATAACTATTAATTATCCAAGTGGGAGCATGAATGTTAACAAGATTACCGGAGTTAATGGTCAATGTCTGCATTAATTGGTTAATTATCTCAAAATCAGAGAGAGCATATTCCTTAATCATCATTCTCATTGTTTGCTATCCTTGGAATTGGGAACTGAGTATCTTTGTCTAGAATTGATTTGATTTCTCCAACACTTAAAACTTTATTATTAGGATTATTGTCTTGTTTGACAGGTAAAGGGAAACGCTTATTGACATCATCCACTCTCAAGTCTAAGTCGTGCTGAGTCGGATATCTTTGGGTACTTCTGCGAGCTAATCTACTGACAACTGGCTTCCATTTTTTTTCGTTATATCTATCGATATCGCGGAGAAATTGAGGAATGTTGATGCTTTTTAACTGAGGAACAGACCCCTCTTTTCTATTGGAGTATGCAGGATTGATAAAAACACACTTCCCGGCTGGAAGTTTCAAAAACTGGGCGGACTCAAAGAGCTTTTTAGTTTTCTCTTGATCGCTAATGGTATTATTGCTCTTTCCACCACCAGTAGAACGGCTTTTATGCTTGTACCTAATTTCTTCATCCCCCAGGAAGCTGGAGAATAATTGGGCCGACTCGTTCTCCCCAGGGTTGAAAATAAATTTTGTACTGCAAGCACCAAGGATAGTCTTAGCAACTTCGCGTCCATAATTCTTTTCCAACTGCCCCATGTTCTGCCAGCCGAGGATGCCGCAGAAACCCTCACTTCGGGATTCATTAAGCCATCTGAATAAATCAGGTAAATAAAGAGAAGGCAGTTCATCTAATGCAACTATCAAAGGGTCTTGCCTTTTTTTTGCAATATTTCGGGCGATGGTCATGTGGAGAACGCTAGTCATCAAGGGTGTAACAGCATCGCGGCGCTCTCTATCTAAACCAAAGATAATCATTTGTTTACCCTTGATTGACAGTGGTAAAGTCGTTTTACCAATAAAGCAACCGAGTGTGTTTTTGGCCATGAAGCGGGTAAACATGATACTAGCTGTGGCAACAATCCCGGCAACAGTTTTCTCACTTGCGGCGGAGCTGAACAACTGACCAAAGGCAATCTTTACCCAAGGGTTGAGATTAGCAGACATTAACCGGGCAATCATCTGCTCACTAGACAAGATGGCAGCACTGGTCATGACATCTGCTCTATCTCCAAACTCTTTGGTTAACATCAAGACAGCTTGGGTTAACTGATCCCCAGAGGGACCAAAAAATCCATCTTCATTAGAATTATTCAGAATGCGGAAGTTTTTATTGATGACCGTGGCAATTTGACGAGCGTTTTCAGCGTCAGAAGAATCTCTTAAAAAGTCCAATGGGTTACAAACTTCTGATTCGGGAAAACCAGGGGCAAAAATATGAACATCGTAGCCAAGAGCTTTAGCATAAGCAGCGATTTTCGCCTGAGATGGGTACTTAAAGTCATAGAGTAAAATAGGGAAACCTTGGTCAATTGCGGAAAACAACATGGGGTTAATAGCACTGAAAGTTTTCCCACTTCCGGGTGCGCCAATGGTAGCAGTTCCCCTTTGTACTTCTGGAACATAAATCGGTACTACTGGGGTACCAACTTGTTTTTTTGCACCTTTGAATTGATGTCTACCAATATACAAAGCAACACTATCACATCGGGGAGATTGTATCTGTTGCAATGCTTTTTTCTTCGCTGTATTACTCTCCTTTCTTCCTCCCCAATAGCTAGTAGCAATCTTATTTTTACTACTGCCATCTCCGAAACATATTCTCATCAAAATGTAAGCAGCCAATATACTTATAATTGCTAATCCACTTGGTTTAAATAAATGATGAGTGTACTTGCCAATGTTGCTATGTGGATTTTGAAGCTGCTCAAATCGAAATGGTTGATTGTTTATAGAAGTAGTCAGATTATTGCTCATCACGTAAAAGCTTAAGAATAGTTAATTAGGAAGAGCAGAAGGACTACCAAAAATAATTGGGTCTTTTTCATGGTAAGTAATGAATGGCACTGGACCAATAAAATAGGGAGTACAAGTGCGACCAACAAAAGGAATATTTTTGCAGAAACGGAAAAACATAGCAGTGTTAACGGAACCGCTTGATTCATCTATATCCCAAACAACTTGTTTAAATGATTTACCAAAGGGATGACGACCTGTTGGCTCAAGACCACCATTAGCAACAGCTAAAATTCCATAGCCCCCTTTAACTTTCTGGACTTGACCCGAAATCCATTGCGCTCCAGTGGTCTGACCAAGACCTGAAGCTTCAAAGTGGGCGCAATTATGGGACTTGCAAGGGACATTAAAACCCTCTTGATAACTGCCACTTATGCTGCGAATCCGGTTGGATTCTATATCTCCCAATGGCAAATCTACTTGACCAATAAAAGAAAGATCCGGCTCTGGTACACTAGGAAAATTATTCCAAGATAAATCCTTCAATCCGGGGATGTCTGAAATGAGAGTATCTTGCCAATTAGCAAATTCATCAAATGATGAGTTTTCAATTCCCGGAATCGATGTCAGCTTGTATTTAGATAAATCAATTTCATTGCCGAGAGGGATATTGTCGAAGTTGTAATAATTAGCAACATTACCAATTGTTTGATTAGTGCTGATACCCATTTGGCGAAAAAAGTCAGCTATTGGTGCTACACTCCTGGCTGATTGATTAGCTAAATCAGGTATAGCTTTGACTAAATCGCTAAGGGTTTGAGTTTTGATGACTCCAAAATCGTCAAGCTTTAAACCATCTAAATTAATAGCTAATGCCTGAGATATCGCCCGGAGGTTAAGCTTTTCAATATTCAGATTGGCATCTTCAAAATCCCCAAGCTCCATAAAGTCGCCAATACTTTGTCCAGCTTGCCAAGTTCTAGTCTGATTACCTCTCACGGATGGGTAAGTCACATGACCAGATTCAGATACAATCATGTCTTGAAACTTCATTTTTGACCAGTCTGGAATCAAGCCATTGTTGCTACTGACAAATGGAACTTGTGCTGATGCTTTAGGCAGAATTAACAGGGTAACTTGGTTGAGAATTCCATACTTCCAAAAACTGTGAAAAAACAATCCTCCTAATAATCCAAACAATATTAAATAGCGAACCATATCAAAAGTAATTTTAGGCAAACGCTTTGATGATTTCATATTTTCTCCATATCTACATCCTATTTTTTTGCCCAAGCTCTATTAATTTGTTAATTAATTTAAGTGAGACACCTGCTTTTGTTGCAGCAGTAGGCATTTGCTCACCACCTTGGAAATTAGTCAAGAATTGCTCAATCCGATTGTGAAGTTCATCATTAGAAGAGAGCCAACCACTAGTAATTGCTAGGCTCATCCCCGCTCTGATTTGTTTGGTAGTGTTGATAGTTTGTACTAAGGGCGATAATCGCGGTCGAGTTACTAGAGAAGATGAAGATAGCTGATCGTCAATAATTGACACTTCACTGTATTCAGGACGAGAATTAGATGGCGTAACTTGAAAGTGGTAAATGTGCTTTGAACCGTCTTGGGTTTGAGTAACCACTGTAAGCAAAGTTGCACTTGTTTGCGGCAGTCCTGGAACCGGAAGCTTTTTGATCCGGCGTAAGTGAAGTAGTCCAGCACTACTGTTTTGACAGTTCTGGTCGATTCCCTCTAAACAACCATCAGTGTCAATCAGAACTTGGGAGGGATCGTCAATCCAGACCCGCTTCACTATCTCCTTGACTTCATAAAATGAAATTGATACACCCGAACCATTCCAAATGTTAATTTTTTGCAGCTTGGCAGTACTACCAGTAACCTGAGATTGCTTTATAGTGCGGACTGTGTTTTGAGCATAGGTTTTGACTGGAACTAGACACACTGCCAAAAAAGCGACAACCCCAAGGTGGAACGCTGTCACGAGTTTTAACTTCTTCACGGCAACTCCAGAGAACGATTCACCAAAAAGGTAATCTTCGTCCCTTGTGGGATATACCAAACATTGGTCCGAGCGGTGATTTCTTGGTTAGAAGTTTCTGCACGACGAGCAATGATGTCACTAAGCTTGCCAAAAGCACCTTGTAAGAATGCCCCGCCAATATTGCGCTGGCTGTTTGAAGTCGTGCTAGAGCTAAATGTCCCAGTAGCAGAATTAACTACACTGGTACCCGAATCAGATTGATTCAGGATTGCTCCTACTTGACCCAAACCACTGACTAATCCCACAGTCAAGTCATCACCTGCAATTCCCCTTTTCTGATCTTGGACAGGGTTAGCTAACAATGGTTTCCCGCCTTCTCCTAATACAGAAATTGCACCGCTACTGATTAGGTACTCGGTGTTATCTTTGATAATGCTCGTGACTTGCACAGTTACATAAGAGCCACCATCAACCTGTAGGGGTTCAACGGCCAATAAAGTGCCTTTATGAATTGCCACATTTCCATAGTTGTCATGCAAATCAGCCGTTAATCTAGCAACATAGCGTTTACTATCATCTGGATTTTGCTGTTGTTGGAAGCGATTTTCGCTTTGCTGCTTGACGACTGAAGTCACTAAAACACCATTTGCGAATTCCCCAACAACTAAATAGCGAGTTTTACGCTGTTGCAGAATTTGGTCTTCTTGAGACAAGTAATTACCATCTGCTATTTGTTTATCAGATTTAGAATCGGCTAACCAACGAGGACGAATTTTCTCAATTTCTGTGGATGTACTGTTAGAGAAGTTAGGGCGTGTTTGCTGTATTGTATAAGCACTATTGGGTGGCTGTACTTGAATTCGTGTTGTATTTGGTGTTTCTCTTGATATCTGCTGGTTATTTGAAGTAGGTGTATAAGCGATTTTTCCGTAAGATCCTAAGCTGCGAAGTCGATTAAATTCAGCGTTCACGTCTACTGGCGTTTCTGTTTTCGGCGTAACAGTCCTAACAGGATTACTAATTCTTGGCAATATTTGATTACGAGGTGGTGATGAAATCTGGAGTTGAGTTCTACTCGGAACGTAATCTCGTCTAGGGCTAGGACTTTGTGTTTGTGCAACAGGTCTAGCTGTTGATGGTGGTGGTGAAGCTGTAACACTTACAGGTTTATTATTAACTTTGACTTCCTCCTTACTCTGATTAATTTTATTCAATTCATCTTCTTGTTTATTCAAGGCTAATTTGGCATAAACATCACCATCTGTTTGATCAACTTTCTCCAAAGCAGGGGATGTTTTATCAGCTTTAGCAGTTATCGCTTCTGGACTTTTACTAGGATTGAAAATGCTATTGAGAAAATAAAATATCACTAAAAACCCTAAGCCAAAAGGAATAGCGATTATCCCCAATCTTGACCAAGGAGAAGTACTGACAGTGTGCCTGGTAATCAATGGAAATTCTTCGGAGTCTTCCCGATTCGGCTTTTCTCTCCTTTGCCCATCATTTGTATCCTCTGAAAATCTCAAGATTTGATCTATAGTCAAATTCTGGTGTTCATTTTTTAGTGACATAATTATTAAGGTTTTAAATCATTAATTTGTGTAATTTCTAAACCAGCGCTCCGAGCTTCATAGATTTTCCGAGAAAGTTCAGTTAGATGAGTAATTTCTTGTGGCGTATTCACTGCTTCGACAGTCACAGTCTTATTGAAGGTAATTCCTTGTCCAGTATTATCAGAAGTTGTAAAAGTCACAATAGTTGCGACGATATCTACTTGCCATACCCCATCTTTAATTAATCGCGGCTCTCCAATATAGCGAGGAATTAAAGACGCTTGCATATTTCCTTCAAATATTCTGCTGGGAGTGAGTTCTGCCAGCTTTTGTAAAAAGGCTGCTCGAAAGTTCTGATTTTCACTAATTGCAAAAGCAGCTTCATAAGCCTTAGTTGTAACTTTCTTTTTTCCACTTGCTGCGTCAATATCTATTCCTTTGTCTTGCTTGGTGATTGGTTCTCCCTTGTCGTTGTAAATTTTCACTAATCCATCCCAGCTAAACATTCTAGTGAACGTATCGCCAACAAATTTCTTAATTACTTCCGGCGAACGTTGATTTTCGTCTACTGATTTAGCAGTAATAGTTTTGCCATCATCTAACTGTACTAAAGCTAATTGCTTTTTACTTAATCCTCTGATTGCTCCATAGTTGAGAAATTGCAAGAGTAATGAAAGTACTGCACAAGAAAATCCTACTAATGAAATTATTCCAATTCTTGTTGGGACTGATTTATTAAATTGCAGCAGTTGTAATGGCTCTGATTTTCGGTTTTTTGTGTTTACCATATCTCTTATTTCATAAATTTCGCCAAACTAACACCTCTAGTGATTATTGCAATGCCAGCTTCTGCGGCAATCACACCATAAGTTTCTGAGGCTTTATTAATTTGTTGCAACAGTGCTAAACCACCACCTGCGGCTAATCCCGTAGCCAAGAAGGGAGCGCAAATGCCAATTGTAAACAGGAAGAACATGGGTTGCTCTGCTTGAGAATCAGAAATTAGTTGTCCAGCAAAACCAACGATCATGTTAAAAGAGAGTTTACCTATGCCAATACTGAAATAACCAATCAGCCAAGTGTAAATTGATTTCGCTCCGTAAGGTAACAAAGAACCTCCAACAGCAAGCGGCCCTAAGAATGCTGTAACTAACATTGTTAATTCAATTGCCCATTGATATGAGCCATTCATCGACAACATCACCAATGAAATTGTTGAAGTTACGCCGGAACCAATAAAACCACTAATGGAAGAAAATAATATCTGAAGTGGATTTCTGTTATTTTTAATTGCATCAATCGGAGCGTCAACCACTTTATCTATCCCATCCATAAGCCATTTAAAAGGGCCACTATTTTGATCGAAAGCATCTGGATATTTCTGGCTTAAATCTTTTTTGGCCTGTTGTAGACAAGCAATTGCTTCATTCGGTTGTAATGAAGAACTCCGACATCTTTCAATTGCTAATCCGATAGCACTACGAGCTACTGATACCCCTGCTGCTTTCTGAAATGCGACTCTTAAATCTAGCCCATCAGCCGTTTGTACCAACACCATATTATTTACATTGTTGATGTAGTTCCTAATCCCTAACGTCGAGTTTCCTAGCACTTTGCCATGATTTGACAACAACACCACCACAATCAACGGCCAAATAAAATCAGTGAAAGCTCGTTGCTCATCACCATTGATCATTTGCTTTGTCCACTCAATCATGAAAAAAGTTAATGTCGCAACTGCAAATAATGCCCCGACTGTACATATACTGTTGTACAGTTCCCCAGCTAAAGTTTTATTCCACAAATCATCAAATCCTGCTGATATTGATGCAGAAGTTTGAGATGCTTGTCTGGCTAAATCACCACCAATCGCTTGTTGTGCTAAAAAATACATACAAGAATCCTTGATTTTGGGTACGAGGGGGTTAAACAATTCGCAATTCGCAATTCGCAATTCGCAATGGGCTTCGCCCCGCTCCGCTAACGCAATTCGCAATTCGCAATTGTGAATGCAATCGAATAATTTATTCATTCGGGATATAAATCCCTAATATGAATTATGAAATAAAACAAAACACGTAGTATTAATATTCAACTACAAACTTTAGTTGTAGGAAAAGAAAAAGCGAATTGAGTTAGCGAGTCTTTTCCCTTGGCGCTAGCCTCTCCCTTTAGACTCATCCGCGAATCATGAAAGCTTACCAGAAGAGAGTTACAAGGATTTGCACGGGAGGAGCGATCGCCATCTGGCTGTACGAGGAAATGAGGGTTTGA
>NZ_JAQYWQ010000062.1 GCF_029379315.1 Nostoc sp. S13 | reverse complement strand
GTACAAGCCCCTCTCTTACAAAGTTCTGATGCCTGCGGCGGGCTGTGCCAACGGATAGCGCCACGGAGAGCGAGTCCGCGAGCGTCGGAAACCTCCGCTCAGACTTTGCGCTAAATTGATTTATGGGGATTATTAATTTTTAATTTTTAATTTTTAATTCCCCGTTCGCGTAGCGTCTCCAATAGTTGGGGTTGACTTGTACTGAGCTTTGTCGTTGGCGCAGCCTAAGAAGAGAAGTAGCGCTCACGCCGTACTCCTTCTCTACGAGACGCTCCGCCAACACAGAAGCAAGCTACGCGTAGCGTTCCGCAGGAAAGTCTAAAATTCGGTGAAGGGTGTTGAGGATTTGAGTTCCTTGAATAGGGACTTAGGGCTAGCAAGTTGTAAAGAAGTTGGAGTAGTTCATGTTGTGTACTCGGCGTTAATTCTCACGTAGTCGTAGCTCAAATCGCAACCCCAAGCTTTACCTGCACCATGACCGGTGCCAACGCTGACTGCAATGATCACCGGATTATCTACTCGTTGAGCCTTGATAGTGCTTCTATCAAAGGATAAATCATTACTATTATTGGTGGCAATGAAGTCTTTGGGTAGGGAAGAATCAACAGCTACTTTTTTCAAATAAGCACTCGCTGCTGCACGGTCAAATTGCAGAGGTTGCCCGTTTTCTAACATTAAAAAATTCCCTAGCTTAATTTGCAGGTTTTCTTGCTCAAAGGGCACACCTGCTCGTCCGGCGGCGGCGGCGATGCGTCCCCAGTTAGGATCATGTCCAAAGATTGCAGATTTAACTAAGGATGAACCAGCGATGGTTTTGGCTATTTGCCTAGCTGAGAGTTCATCATGGGCCCCTGTCACTTCCACTTCAATTAGACAGGTTGCGCCTTCACCATCACGAGCGATCGCTTTCGCTAAATGCTGGCAAACTGCTGTTAGCATCCCCTCTAATTTCTCTGCTTCTGCGCCCCATTCTATAATTGCTGGGGTGCGAGATTGACCGTTTGCCAAGGCAATTAAGCTGTCGTTGGTGCTGGTATCACCATCCACGGTAATGGAATTAAAGCTTCTATCAGCCGCCCTTGCTAACATTTGCTGCCAAAGGTGAGGCGAAACCACAGCATCACAAGTCACAAATGCCAGCATGGTTGCCATGTTCGGGTGAATCATGCCGGAACCTTTGGCAATGCCGCCAATTCGTACCGGGCGTTGGCGCAGCCCGCCGGAGGCATCGCCTATAGTTGTCTCTAGGGCAATGGATTTTGTTACCAAGTCTGTAGTGATAATTGCTCCGGCGGCGGCATCTGAGCCTGTTTCTGAGAGTGCTGCTACTACCTTGGGAATTCCGCTTCGCAAAGCATCCATCTTAATTCTTTGACCAATCACGCCAGTGGAAGCCAATAACACAGATTCAGACGAGATGTTCAATGCTTGGGCTACTGCCATAGCAGATTCTAAGGTATCAAGGTAGCCTTGAGTCCCTGTAGCGGCATTTGCTTGTCCGGCGTTGCAGAGGATGGCACGAGCGCTATGTTTAGCTTGCAAGCGTTGGCGACAATATTCTACGCAGGCAGCTTTAACTTGGCTGGTGGTGAATACACCAGCTGCGATCGCTTCCACCTCTGAGAATATCAAAGCTAAATCTGGCAACCCCGAAGGTTTCAACCCTGCGGTAATTCCCGCCGCCTGATACCCCCTTGGTGCTGTGATGCCACCGATTATTTTTTGCCAATCTGCCATTATTCTTCCTTACAACTATCAGGTTGGATAGGTCAATTTGTACTTTGGAAAAGTGCTGAGTACTGTTAGCGGATAGCTAGGGTTTAGCCCGTGCTGAGTTAGGAGTTAAGAGTTATTAGTTTCCCCCTACTTCCCCTGCTTCCCAATCCCCAGTCCCTTTTGTTGTGGGTTTATTTGCTGATGGTAATAATAATGCACCAGTTAGCGATTGGCATAATTGTTTTTACCTTTCTTATGACGAAAGACAAAAGCAAAAAAGGAGAGCCACTTAGGTCGCTCTCTAGATCATCTGGGTGCATCTACTTACTACACTCTATAATTTACGCTTTAAGGGTTAATACTTAATTTATTGAAATTATTTTTAATAATATTATGAAGCTAACCGTAAATACCACAAAAATAAAATAAAAAAGAGAGCCACTTAGGTAGCTCTCCAGATCATCAGGGTGCATCTACTTACCACAGCATATCATTTTAGGTATGCGGGTTGTTACCAGTTTTTATGTGAAGATTCTGTGAATAACACCGGGAAAATACTTACTTGGGGTATTGGGCATGGGGCATTGGGCATGGGGCATTGGTTAATCTCCTTATTCCCGTCATCTCCCTCATCTCCCTCACTCAGCAAAGTTGACTTAACAAACTACTAGTACATCATGGCGTAAATAGAGCAACCATTTAAAATCCCTAAAAAGCCCATTCCATAATACTTTTGACTTTTGACTTTTGACTTTTGACTTCCGCATTGCGGTACTAGGCGTCCAATTTTTTCTCCACTAATTCGTTAGTCAGCTTAGGATCAGCACGTTTACCTGTCTTTTTCAAAACTTGTCCGACAAAGAAGCCTTTGAGGTTGGTGTTACCGTTGCGATACTTTTCTAATTCTTTGGAATTGGCGGCTATGACTTCATCAATGATCGGTTCCAATACACTAGGATCGGTGATTAACTCTTGACCAGCAAAGGCTTTCTCAGGAGAAATACCACTAAGCAAATCTGGCAACTTTTCTTTAGCTTGAGCATTGCTAATTTTGCCCGTTTCAATGCGAGTGATAATCTCTGCTAAATTGGTGGGAGTCAGGGCGATTTCAGTAATACTGAGTTTTTGCTTATTGAGGTGTGCTGCGATATCTTGAGTAATCCAGTTTGCAGCAGCTTTGGGATTTGCTCCAGATGCGATCGCAGTTTCAAAATATTCGGCTACTGGACGATCTTCTGTC
Organism: Nostoc sp. S13; assembly: GCF_029379315.1. Taxonomy (GTDB): domain Bacteria; phylum Cyanobacteriota; class Cyanobacteriia; order Cyanobacteriales; family Nostocaceae; genus Nostoc. The sequence continues at coordinate 37,885 of NZ_JAQYWQ010000062.1, read as the reverse complement.
AACACTCGCGCATCGTAAGCCGAAAGCCCCAACTCACTTTCATAATGATGGCGTTTTTGGGCTGGTAGTTCTGGTAATTCGCTGCGCCATTGCTCTAATTGGGCATTTGACACCTCAATTGGTGCTAAATCTGGTTCGGGGAAGTAGCGGTAATCGCTAGAACCTTCCTTCACCCGCATACTACTTGTGCGTTGAGCGCCTTCTTCCCACAGACGAGTTTCTTGGATAATGCTCGCGCCTGCTTCGATTGCGGCAATTTGGCGCTCAATTTCGTAGTCAATCGCCCGTTGGATGGCGTTGAAGGAGTTCATGTTTTTAATTTCTACCTTGGTGCCAAACTGCTCTCGTCCCACAGGACGCACGGAAATGTTGACATCACACCGCAGAGATCCTTGTTCCATATTGCCGTCACTCACACCGAGATATCGCACAATCCGGCGCAATTCTTCGGCATATTCAGCAGCTTCTAGTCCGGAACGTAGGTCAGGTTCCGAAACAATTTCTACTAACGGTATACCTGCGCGATTGTAGTCTACCAGAGAATAGGAAGAACCCGAAAGGCGCTCACTGCCGCCGTGTACCAATTTTCCAGCATCTTCCTCCATGTGCAGACGTGTGATGCCAATGCGTTTGCGAGTGGGGTTCCCTTCAGCATCTACCAACTCAATTTCTAGCCAACCATGTTCTGCGATCGGTAGATCATATTGAGAAATTTGGTAATTTTTGGGTAAGTCAGGATAAAAATACTGTTTTCGGTCAAATTTGCTATATTTAGCAATTTGGCAATTCAGTGCCAAACCAGCTTTTACGGCGTATTCTAATACTTTTTCATTGAGTACAGGTAAGACCCCAGGTAAACCCATACAAACCGGGTCAATGTTAGTATTGGGGTCAGCACCGAATGCCGTAGAGCTATTAGAGAAAATCTTGGTATTGGTACTCAGCTGACAATGGGTTTCTAGACCAATAATCGCTTCATACTCAGTTTTTACAGTCGTAGCAGTGGTCATAATATCAATATTTGGGCAATAATCCTTGTAGTTGTACTATTGTAGCGGCGTATTGAGTTCCTCTGAAGACGGTTATTTGGGTGAGCAATGCTTACCCTTTTTAGCTTGAAAAGGGAGATGCAAATTTAACGTGAAGAAAATCTTAATCTTTGGTTCTGGGGGTGCAGGGAAATCTACCCTAGCCCGCGAACTAGGAACCATCTTAGGCTTAGAAGTGATTCACTTGGATGCTTGGTACTGGAATCCTGGCTGGGTTGAGACTCCAAAAGCTGAATGGCAGAGCATAATTCAAGACCTAACTCTACGAGAATCTTGGATTATGGATGGTAACTATGGGAGTACTCTCGACGTTCGTTTGTCGGTTGCAGATACGGTAGTTTTTTTAGATTTTCCCCGTCTTTTATGTTTGTCACGAGTGATTAAACGTCGCTTCATGTATGCTGGACAATCTAGACCTGATATAGCATCAGATTGTCCTGAAAGATTGAACTGGGAATTTCTCAAATATATATGGTCATACCCAATTACTCGTCGTCCTGGAATTCTCGAAAAGCTTAGTCAACTAACACCAAATCAGCAAGTGATTATTCTCTGCAAACCAACAGAAGTCAGAGGTTTTTTACAAAAGATTTATAATCAGGTATTAAATGGACAAATCAGTTCATGGAACAACTAAGATTATGATTGATGTCAAAACAGCAGTAAATGCTGCCTATGAATACATAAAATCCATACAAGACATGATGGGTTCTTCATTAGGAGATTTGAGACTTGAAGAAGTCGAACTTTCTGAGGATAAAAGCTTCTGGTTGATTACTTTAGGGTTTGATATTCCTAAAAAACCTCCTAAAAGCCGATTGGAAGACTTAATTGCTACCTCTCTTGCTTCTACCCCTGTGTTGTATGAACGAGAATATAAACTTTTTAAGGTAAATTCTGAAACTGGCGAAGTAGAAGCAATGAAAATTAAACAAGTATGAAAGATTTGATTGCTTCCCTTGTTCATCCTTATTGTTAATACTAAAAAACTTGTCAAATTCGGACTTGCTGACAGTATAATTTTTACTTTATCTAAAGGAAACTATCTTGTTTTAACTGATGACTTCAAGCTAGCAAGTTATCTTCACAGTGTAGAACTTTACCTGATTATTTTTAACAATACTCGTCACATTAACTGCAAGGAAAAATATGAATTTTAAAGATATATACGCCACTTAATTAATGTCTTAAACTATTTAATAATAAATCAAACTATTAAAAAAAATTAGCACTCTCGGCTTGTTAGTGCTAACTTATGACTGAGGTTTCATGCCTATGATATAGACCAAAACTATACTTTTTCTAGATGCTTGAGTTACTTGTCAGGTATTATATTAGAAAAAACTCAAGCTTTCCTGTAAGTAATTTAAAACTGGGAGTACTAGCATGAAATACACTTTTGATATTGTAGGCGTATCTCCACTTTTACAGTTTTTTAATCATCAACAGCAAAATGGGCAGAAACCACCCCACCAAGGCGTAGAATATTTAGGAATGTATAGGTGTACACTAGATACGTTTCTAGAATCAGTGGAATCAGTTCCAGCAAAGTTAGGTTGGAATATGGATCAAGTAGTAGATACCGTGATTCAATTTTGGTTGAACAACTCAGACAGTATTGGTTATTGGAAAGTACGTTTAAGTGATGCTGGTAAGGATAATTTACTAGTCACAAGATTGGCGGATATAACCGCCTTACAAGGTGAATTTGAATCCCTACTATATAAGGAGTGATGAAAAGATAGCTAGAGCGGAGCAACTCCTGCTCCGCTCTAGCGTCAAAATTAATGCTTTTCTCTGCTATTTTCGTTTTCAAGTGCTTTAAGAACTTTCAGATATAAATTTTCTACTCTCTTCCTCTGAACTTCACCAAATGATGCATAGTGAGTTAAGCTAGGAGCGCTATTCACTTCAATAATTGTATAATCTATTATTGGTGATGTTATATCACTAGTAAGAATATCCACACCTGCTAATCTCAATTCCATATCTCTTGTAATACTTACTGCTAATTTTTTAAAATCAGAATGGATATTTTCAGTAAAGTCTATTGCCTCGCCTCCAGTCGATAAATTTGCATTGTCTAAAAGATAAACTATATTATTCTTGGGTATAACACTATTAAAATTTAGCTTCCGTCTTCGCAAGTTTTTTTTGATTCTGTAATCTTCAAAATCTATAATTTCTTTTCTACCATTTTTGATAAAAGTTTCCTGTTTCTGTTGCATAAGTTCTAAAACATTAGATTGACCATTTCCCATTATAAATAGGGGAATTCTTTGATATGCCGAAACTACTTCATCGTCAAGTACTACAATTCTATAGTCATTGCCACTATAGAATCGCTCAACAATAAATCCTGATATTTTTTGTAAGATTTTCTTGGCTGCTTGATAGTATTCTCTCTTGTTGTGAACCTTTGTAACAAATATTCCTTGACTGAGATTAATCGGCTTGACAATTACGGGAAATCCCAACTCTTTAGCATAATATAATCCTGCATCTATATTCCTATAATTAGCTATTTCTTCGCATAATTCTTCACTAAAAAATGTTTTTCCTTCAGTAACCTTATAGCCAAATTTATTCATAAAAAAGCTTGAAACCCCTTTGTCTTTAGCTATTGCTACTGAACCAGAAGAATTAATACTAAACCTGCCAGTACGAAAAAAGGTTTTATTGCCGTTTTTAAAGGTAATTAGTCCCACAAACGTACATTCTGGATCTAGTAAAACTACTGCTCCTATTTCCTCTGCTACTTTTTGAATTATTGATGTTACAAATGGTGTTTCCATTGTCATAACTATAATTTTACGGAAAAGTATTAACTATTTTATGGTAGTTTGTCAAGACATTTTAATTAAACACTTGCACTATGTATTCTGCTTAAAACTATAGTAAAGTCTGATAATAATTGCTTTTTTAGTATCTAAAGAAACTATTAAACTTAAATTATTCTAAACTAACTATAAAAAACGTAAATGCCTGCAATATCGCTTTACTTTAGGCGTGTAGCCCGCCGTAGGCATCGCACTAGAGAAAATTAACAGCCTGTCCGCGCCAATTAATCTTACGCACGTTATTTGAGCTTTTGATATTATTTTTCAGACATTAGATATTCATTTTACCACTGATACGGACTTTACCTACGTGTAGGCATACAAATTATGCAAACCTAATAATTGCCAAACTTTCTGCTTGAGGATTGTTGTGTCCTGGAAACAATTGCAAATTAAGCCTTTGAGATTGATCGCTAGCCGAAAGTTACAACTTAGTTGGTCTAAAATATAGCGCTAAGTGTTGACAATCTAAAAATAATCGAATAACAAGGTGGCAGCAGCATAAAAAAAAGCGTTAGTGCATTCCTACTTAGAAACTAATTAACGCTCTTCATGAAATTTCATACGGATAAGATAATTATGCCAGAAAATACGGATAACAAAGATTCCAAATCAGACAATCAGCCTATTGCCTATAAAGAACGCCTCAATTCTTGGGCGATCGCTCGTCTACTTCCTAATACGCAACGGGAGATTATTGCTCGCTTCCGCAGCCGTTCTGATGCTGATGGCTATATGCGGCACCTCCCTCAGGAAATACCAAATGCTTCCTACATGGTCGTTTTTGATTGTCAACGCCAAGAAGCTGTGATTTAAAGTATAAGTATACGCAATAGACTTCCGATGAAAATAAGGACTTAGGTGGAAGTTGAGCAGCGTTTATTCAGATGCTCTCCAAGAGATGCTGCGCGTAGCTTGCTTCTTTGCAGAAGTACGCGGACTCGTTGACGCAGCCTCTCCAAGAGTTGAGGCTGCGCTATTCACTAGTCGGATTCTAATTCATGCTGAATTCCTTCTGTTGTGATGACGATATCTCAACAGAAGGAACGCTTAAAAATTAACTCGCGAAGAGGCGATCGCTTACCTCAATCTCAGGTTAAATCCCTTCCACCGTTGGTTTTGCAGATTTTCAGCCAGTGATACCGCAATCGGAGAAAACGTTTTCCATTGCGCTGTCACTTAATTATTACTGGCATTTATAATTATCACCTTCAAAATGCCAGTTAACTAGCATAAGAGACGATGCCCCTACTTATGTTACCTTCAAGCGGTAAGCGCTAGCCATGCCTCAGGCTTATCGCCCTATTACCAATGGTGTTTGCTTGCTGATTCACGATGACTGAAACCTCTATTTTCACGCTCATTTTCAAAAGTTTATCAAACAGAATAAAGGTGTCAGTCGCCAGAATTCAGAATGAATTTTGTGCGACTGGTGGATGAATAAACGGGTTTAAGACCCACACCAAATTGAAAATTTGGTGGTCAACAAGAAAGTGGCGGGTCTGAATCCCCCACTGATTGCATTCTGACTCCTGAATTCTGACTTGTGAATTCTGACTTCTGAATTATTCTTCAAGGTTTACTGATGTTTGCTTTTTAAGCGGTTTTCCCTGTTAATAGTTTGTAGTAGGGAAAACGCAAGAACAAATTCAAGATGTTTTATGCAGCATGAGCGTGATGTAGTTTTATTAATTACCCACAGTGGTGATTACTTCACTATAGATAGAGTTGCCCAAGCCGTGTCAAAACGAGGCGCACAGCCATTTCGGCTAGACACCGATAAATTTCCGATGACAGTCCAACTCCAGGCTAATTTTAGCAACTTTGGGAGCAATCATCGGCTGGAATATGGCGATCGCTCGTTGAATACAGAACAGGTGCAAGCAGTATGGATGCGGCGTATTTGGCAACCTGAGTTGGGCAAAGAATTGGCTCCAAAATTTCAAGCAGCCTGCACTGGAGAATCATTAGCCGCTTTAGATGGCTTTTGGGATAGTCTCAGAGGAGCTAGGTGGGTGGATGATTTACAACGGATTAACGCAGCTGAAAACAAGTTACGTCAACTGCGGGTTGCATCGGAAGTTGGTCTTGTCATACCTCAAACTCTTGTCACCAACAATCCTCAAGAAGCACGAGAGTTTTTCCACCGAGTAAAGGGAAAAATGGTTGCTAAACTCCTCAGACCTCTTTCTTACAGTATGGAAGGCTCCTCTTTTTTTATGTACACCAGCGCAGTTAAAGAAGAAGATTTAGTTGATGCCGAGACACTACGCTATTGTCCAGTTGTGTTTCAAGAACAAATCCCCAAACGGCAAGAACTACGGGTAGTGTATGTAAATGGCAAACTCTTTGTCGGAGCATTAAACGCATCAGCTTATTCAGCATCCACCCAAGACTGGCGACGTTCGACAAAAGAGGCTTGTGCGTGGCAACCCGATGAATTACCTGATGAAATAATTCGTTGTCTCCATGCCTTTATGAAAAAATTTGAACTGGTTTTTGGAGCGTTTGACTTTATCCAAACACCATCAGGGGAATACGTTTTTTTGGAAGTTAACCCTACAGGAGAGTGGGGAATGCTGGAGAGAGATTTGGACTATCCGATTGCGGAAGCGATCGCAGATGCCCTACTCTCAACAAGTACCCAGCAATAACTTTGTCCCAGAAAAATTTAAAACTCAGCAGTTAATATGACTGTTTTAATCATTACCTACAGCCAAGACAACGAAAGTATTCCCCTAGTCATTCAGGCAATTGAAGCTCAAGGAGGGAAAGCATTTCGTTTTGATACAGACAGATTTCCTACAGAAGTGCAGCTAGATGTTTACTACGGTGCAACTGAGCAAGTAATTTTATCAGCAGATGACCAGAAGCTAGATTTGAGTGAAGTGTCCGCAGTTTGGTATCGGCGGATCGCCATTGGGTCAAAGATTCCGACTACGATGGATAAGCAAATGCGACAAGCCTCCATTCAGGAATCTCGCGTCACTATTCAGGGGATGATTGCCAGTATTCAGGGGTTTCATCTTGACCCCCTGCCAAATATCCGTCGAGCCGAAAATAAGCAACTCCAACTACAAGTAGCAAGGAAAATAGGTCTAGATACTCCACGCACCTTAACGACTAATAACCCACAGGCAGTAAAGCAATTCGCCCAAGAGTGCGAACTGGGTATGATTACCAAGATGCTCTCTTCCTTCGCCATTTACGATGAACAAGGACGAGAAAAAGTTGTGTTTACCAATCCAATTTCATCTGAGGATCTGGACAACCTTGATGGACTGCGTTTTTGCCCAATGACGTTTCAAGAGAAAATCCCCAAAGCTGTGGAACTGCGGACAATTATTGTAGGCAGTAATGTGTTTACAGCCGCAGTTGATTCGCAGGCTTTGGATAAAGCACGTTACGACTGGCGGCGACAGGGAATCGCTTTACTTGACGCTTGGGAGTTATACAGCTTACCCCAAGATGTGGAAGAGAAGCTGCTCAAACTCATGGTAGAATTTGGTTTGAACTACGGGGCGATTGATATCATTTTGACTCCAGATGGTCGTCATATATTCCTTGAGATCAACCCAGTTGGCGAGTTCTTTTGGCTGGAACGCTGTCCTGGCTTACCGATTTCTCACGCGATCGCTGAGGTTCTACAGAAATAAAAGAACCTCACTTGGTTTTGCTATGCAAAACCAGTCCCTCTGCTTGGTAAGGAGCATTTGCCACAAGTTAAAAGTAAGTGAAATTTGTCAATACGTCTTTGAGTAGAAATAAATCAGCCTAAGAATGATAATCGTGTCGTGGGGGAAGAGGCGAGCAACGCTCGCCTCTTCCCCCAACCCCTTATTTGATTATCATTATCGACAAGTCTTCAGGCAATATTTGCCAATCTAAAAAATCATGTGAAACTCAGTTAAGACAAGTAATTGAGCGATTGTAGAAAACCGTGAGCCAAAGCCGAAAGACCAATCGAGATCACGCAAAAAAGACACAACGACCAATGGTGCAAGATGAGGTAATTGCCCAGTAGCTAGAAGCGTTACTCACTTCAGCGATCGCCGCACAAGAAAATTACTATCGTCAATTGAGTTTAAGAGACAGAATTCTCAACTTACCGTTTATGGTAGCTGCGGTGCTAACTTTACTGTGGCCAGACGTAGCGGGAGTCACAGAACTGACAAGAATGTTAGCCAGAGAAGGTTTTTTGTGGTGTAGTCCCAAGACTGTTAGTCAACAAGCAATATCCCAACGATTTTTAACATTTCCTGCTCAATTATTCGAGAAAGTTTTTAAGGATTTATTGCCAGATTTATATCGACGAAGATGGAGAATTGAAGATGCTTTTAATACTGTCAAACGTCTCTGAGGTTTAAGTTATTTATGGACTGGTTCTCTTAACAGTATTCAGTTACAAATTTGGGGTACTTGGTTATTTTATGCTGTGTTAGTTGATTTAGCCTCTGCTGTAGCTGACGAGCTTTCTTTACCCTTTATTCATGAATTTACCTACAAGATTATCGAGCTTGATAAACTTAGTTGAATCCTCTTGTGGAGTGTCAAAGTTACAAGCAACGGTGCTGTAGTCCAGTGTGGCAGTGCTGGCATAGTCAGTAGAATTATGATAAATGCCGCCACCTTCACCAGACTTGTAATTACTAGAACTGAGTTCGATCCCAAAAGCTTTATTGTGCTTGATAGTGCTGTTACCCACTATTAGATTGCCATCGTCGTAGATGCCAGCACCAAAGTGTGCCTGATTGTCACTAATGGTACTGTTACTCACGTTAATGTTGCCTAAGATTAACATGTCGTGGAAAACAACGCCAATGGGGCTACCTACTGCATAGAAATATCCATTGATACCATCGATACCGCCGCCGTGCGATGTAGCCGAATTGCCAGTGATGGTACTCTTACTTATCAATAGGGTTTCACCCCTGTTATAAATGCCACCGCCGTCCAATGTAGCCGAATTGCCAGTGATGTTGCTATAATTAACTCTAAGAATCTCATCGTTCAGAAACTGGCCACTCGCAATCCCGCCGCCGTATGCCGCAGTATTGCCAGTGATGTTGCTGTTATTTACTACAAAAGAGGAAGAGGAAATCCCGCCGCCACTGCCTGACGTAGTGTTGCCAGTGATGTTGCTGTTGTTCACTACAAGTCCAACAGAATCACTCTGAATCCCGCCGCCACTGTAATAGTCAGAATTGGTACCTGTTTTATTATTACTAAGAGTACTGTAGTTGACCGTAAGTGTGCCATCGTTGTAAATGCCGCCGCCACCGCCGTTCTCAGAGGAGTTACCGGCTTCCGCAGTATTGTTATTAAGAGTACTGTGGTTCACCGTAAGGGTGCCATTGTTGAAAATGGCGCCACCGCCGCCATTGGTACTGGCAACACTGGAGCTACCGGATTCCGCAGTATTGTTATTAAGAGTACTGTAGTTCACTGTAAGTGTGCCATCGTTGTAAATGCCACCGCCGCCACCAGAGCCGTAATTGGTGCTACCGGTTTCCGCAGTATTGCCAGTGATGATGCTATTGTTCAAGGTAAAAACGCCTTCATTGGAGATAGCACCACCTCCCGTGCCTTTGTAGCTATTGGTAATAGTCAGTCCGTTAATCGTAGCTGTCGCACCACTAGCAATATCAAAAACTCGTGTTGCGCTATCATCCTTAACAGTTAATAAGTTCGGATTTGTACCTTGAATGGTCAAGTTATCTGTGATACTCAGACCACTGCTAGTTAAACTGATGGTATGAGCGAGTCCATCATTAAACAGTCCACTGAAATTGATGATGTTTTTTCCTGTCAGGGCATTAGCATCTAGAATTTCTTGCCGCAGTGAACCTGCACCACTGTTGTTGGTATTAGTAACGGTAAATGTAGCCATTCATACGACTCCGATTGTGGGTAAGTGTATAAAAATTGCGTTAAAGTTTTGTCTCGATAGTACTACGACTGAAGAATATTTCTTCAACTCCTCACCGAGTATTCAAGCATCAGTTTTGTCAAAGAGATGAATTTATTATATATAAACCATAAATAGAAGTTGACCCGTTGGTAAGGTTTTAAGGTTTTACAGCGTTTAGAACCGGGACAACTCGACCAACGGGCATTCGTGAGAGATTAAGGTCATATACCATTTGTCAATAAGCAATTATACTTAAATTATTGCCAAAATTGGGGTCGAAAACAGAATTTTTAGGCAGGCAATCGCATAATCTTGATCCGTATCATTCATTGTCGCGCTCCAAATCAAGTACAAAAGTTAATTTAATACTTCAGTTTTTTCCAAATTTTCAGCATAATTTCTAATTGACAAAAGTAAGATTATCTTAATTTGTCACTGATGGGGAAGAGGCGAGCGTTGCTCGCCTCTTCCCCACGACACGATTATCATTCTTAGGCTGATTTATTTCTACTCAAAGACGTATTGACAAATTTCACTTACTTTTAACTTGTGGCAAATGGGTAAGGAGAGGGATGTCAGTCATGATAGGGTGAGGTTTTTGTTTATTTTAGTATCCTTAAGTTGAATTACCAGCCAAGCTCCTCCAGAGAATACTAACAACAATGGTGTCAACCAATCACCCCAACGCACATATAAAGTCTTTGTCTGTCGCCGATAAATTGTTGCAGCATGAGTTTCGTAGGTATTATATCCAGATATCCACAAGGTTTTACCGTGAGGATCTACAAAGGCTGAATATCCCGTATTAGTTGCCCGTGCTGACCATCGATCAGTTTCAATTGCCCGCATCATATCCTGTGCATGATGTTGGAATGGCATAGATGCAGTGTAATGGGCATCGTTAGAAGAACTGAGGATAAATTGCCCACCCGCCGCAGCTTGACGGCGAAATTGCTCAGCAAAAGCAGATTCATAACATATACTAGCGATCGCCCGACCAAAAGGGGTGTCAAATAGCTGATTTGCTGAACCCGGAACTTGGTGTGCATCCAAAGGCGACAAGCGCTGAACTATTTTGCCTAAAATTCCTTCAAAAGGAATATATTCTCCTAGAGGTACTAGTTTGGCTTTGTCGTAGCGGCTGACAATTTCACCTTTACTGTTAAAAGTAAACAAACTAATTGTATAGCTGTCTCCCCGTTCGCCAAAAGCCCCAATCCAAGCAACTACACCTTTTTCCTTTACGGCTGCGACTAAGGCAGTTGCCATCAAGTTACGTTGGAAAATAGGTAAGGCTCCTTCTGGGGTGAGAACTGCATCTACACCTTGATTTGCTAAAGTTATATACCCACTGGTGTAATTTTCTTGAGCGCGACGAAACCCTTCCGAACTTCGTAAAAGTCGGTTCGGGATATTACCCTGAACAATCCCCACTTTCAAAGCCGCTTCTGAGGGTTGAGCGATCGGACGGCTATATAAGATAAAACCAATCAGGTGTAAGCTAATTAATAATCCTATGGCAATAGCAAAGTATTTATTAACCAACCGCGAAGGCGCAAAGGAAATCTTGGTGTCCTGGCGCTTGATCCATCCTTCAGCAATTAAACCATTGACAGCTGCGATCGCAGCTGTCACAGTATTAGGCCCAGAGAGTTGACCAAGGTGTAAAATCACGAGATTATGCGGACTTTGGGTGTAAGCCAGGGAACTCCACCACAGAGGCCCGGCACTCCACAGACTCTCTAAGCCGCACCAGACGGCTGTACCAATCAGTATACGTAGCCACGGTTTTTGTCCGGCTAGGCGAACCATCACAGCCGCCCAAATAGCAACGAATACCCCTCCTAAGAGGCTGAGAAATCCCCAACAAAAAAGGGTGATTGCCAAACTCGGCAACCACGGAACGCCCAACCAAGTCATGGGATGAATTCCCGTAATCCAAAATAGGGCGACACCGTGATAACCGATACCCCAGGCGAAGCCATTTGGGATTTTGGGTCGCACCTTTGGTGCGCTTCCAGCGCTACTTAGATTTTGGATTGAATTAGAACTAACAACCAATACCCATAAGGGAACTAGAGCAATCCAAGCCAAGAACCATGCGCCGACAGGGGCGACGGTTAGCCCCATAAAAATGCCGCAAGCGTTGGCAATTAAATAAGGGAGTAAGGCGGTTAACCTCTCCCTCTGCTTTTTACTCTGCTTCTTCTGCATCGACAGCATCAGGTGGAACTATTGCCACTCCGGTAATCGCGTCATCTTCATCTAAACGCTGCACTCTGACTCCAGTTGCCGATCGCGATTGGATAGAAATCGCATTCACTGCTTGACGGATGATAATACCGCGATTTGTCACCATCATGATTTCATCGTCATCGTTGTTGACAATGCGTAGGGTTGCTAACTTGTCTTTGTTTTTGCGGTTTTTGAACTTGGTTGCCATTAAACCCTGACCAGCCCGGTTTTGCAGCCGGAATTGAGCAACTGGTACCCGTTTACCATATCCTGCCATTGTAATTACCAACACCCAAGGGCCAACAATGCCATTGCTAGGCACTTCTGCGGACTCTTCATTAATTTCGACAATTTCGATATCTTCTGTTTCGATTGTTTCGATATCTTCAATTTCGGCTTCTGTAACTATATCCAAAGTTTCAAGAATTGCTGCGGGCAGAATATCCATACCCACCAGTTCATCTTTATTTTTGAGTTTCATCGCTTTCACCCCACGAGTCGCCCTACTTAAAGGACGCAGTTGTTCGTGGTTGCACCGGAAGTTAATCGCCATCCCGTTACGAGAACCAATGATTACGCTGTCTTCTGGTTTAGCACGTCGCACCCAGCGGAGTTGGTCGCCTTCTTCTAAGGAAATGGCAATCAAGCCATTAGCACGAATGTGGCTAAACGCTGCCAATTCGGTTTTCTTAATATTGCCGCCTTTGGTGAGCATGACCAAATATTCTTCGTTGGTAAACTCGTCAACGGGTACAATCGAGGTGATTTTTTCCTCTTTGGGAATGGGTAGCATTTGCACAATTGGTGTGCCGCGACTGGTACGCGAACTAACTGGAATTTGATATGCTCTCAGGCAGTAAACGACACCACGCTCGCTAAAGAATAAAATACTGTCATGATCGCAGCAAGTCAAGAAATGCTCAACGGTGTCATCATCTTTTACTTTAGCTGCGGCTTTACCTCTGGTAGCACGGCTTTGCGCCTCAAAGGTGTTGACTGGCATCCGTTTGATGTAACCTTGCTCTGTAACCAGAATGATCGCTTTTTCATTGGCAATTAGGTCACGGTCATCTAATTCCCCTTCCCCTGGTAAAATCACCGTGCGGCGGGGTGTAGCAAAGCTAGTTTTTAGTTGCGCGACTTCGGTTTCAATGATTTCTAGCACTCTCTCCCGCCGTGCCAAAATATCTTGCAAGTCAGTAATTTTAGCTTGTAGTTCCTCGTGTTCCAGACGAATTTTGTCTGCTTCTAAGGCAGTCAAGCGCCGCAATTGCATCTGCAAAATCGCATCTGCTTGCACTTCCGAGAGTCCGTAAGTTGTGATCAGTTCGCCTTTAGCTGTGGGAGCATCTGGAGCATGACGAATCAAAACGATAATTGGATCTAACTGGGACAGGGCAATTAATAATCCTTGCAGGAGATGGTCGCGTTCCTCGGCTTTCCGCAGTTCGTAGCGGGTGCGCCTGGCAATGGATTCGATCCGGAAATCCAAGAAGACGCTTAAGAATTGCTTGAGGGTGAGTACTTGGGGTTCGCTATTCACCAACGCCAGCATATTCGCCCCAAAGTTGGCTTGCAGTGGCGTTTGCTTGTAGAGGTTGTTCAGAACGACGCGGGGATAAGCATCACGCTTGAGTTCGATCACAACTCGCATCCCGTCGCGATCGCTTTCATCCCGGATATCTGCGATGCCCTCTAGACGCTTTTCATTCACCATTTCGGCGATTTTTTCAATTAGCGCCGCTTTATTAGTTTGATAGGGCAATTCGGTGATGATAATTGCTTCTCTATCTGGGCGTCCGCGCTGTTCAACCGTTTCAATGTTAGCTACACCACGCATGGTAATAGAACCACGCCCAGTGGTGTAAGCTTCTCGAATGCCAGATGTCCCCAAAATCTGCGCCCCAGTCGGAAAGTCTGGGCCTTGGACATACTGCATTAATTCCAGATCGGTGATTTCTGGATTGTGGATTACAGCCACCAAAGCATCAATCAATTCTCCCAAGTTGTGGGGGGGGATATTGGTGGCCATGCCCACGGCAATTCCAGAGGAACCGTTGAGCAATAACTGTGGAATCCGTGCTGGTAAAACTGTGGGTTCTTGCTGAGAACCGTCGAAGTTATCGGCAAAGTCTACAGTTTCTAATTCGATGTCGTGGAGTAGACCAGCACTAGTTAAAGCTTGCAAGCGGCATTCGGTGTATCGCATTGCGGCTGGCGGATCGTTGTCTACCGAACCAAAGTTACCATGCCCGTTAACTAGGGGCGATCGCATCGAAAAATCCTGTGCCATCCGCACCAAGGCGTCATACACTGCCGTGTCGCCGTGGGGGTGATATTTACCCAGCACTTCCCCCACCACACGGGCACATTTCTTAAACGGGCGATCGTGGAGTAGACCTAGCTCGTGCATTGCGTAGAGAATGCGACGATGCACAGGTTTTAGACCATCCCTGGCATCTGGCAACGCCCGACCCACTATCACGCTCATGGCGTATTCCAGATAAGACTGCGACATTTCGGTTCGCAAGTCTATCGGGATAATCCTCTCCTGTGAGGTTGTCATAACCTAAAAATCTCCAAAAATCGTAGATTTTAGCTTTTTTACTCAATAAAGCGCAAAATTATTCTAAATTGCTCTTGAATAATTGCTATAATTTGATACAATCCTAGCATATATTGCCTTATTTTGCCTGGATCGCTAACCTAAATATCTAGCAAATAAATAGTATAATAAATCACAATCAAAAAGGTCTTAGCAAGTTAACAATAGCAATAAACTAAAAGCTTACTGAGTGCAAATTTACTTAACCTAAAATATGATCGGATAAATTTAAGATGGCAATCTAAATTAGCTTTGTAAGCTTTTACTTTTATAACCGTAATTTACTAAAAATTCTGAGGATCTGATGACTTTCCAACAACTACAAATAGGTGACTACTTTCGGATACCTGGTATGAGTGACCATTGCGTATATAGAAAGGCTAGTAGTTCACATTGCAGCCTAAATGCTTTATTACAGCCAATCCGAGCAGAAACAAAAGTTACACCGCTTAATCACGCAGAAATTACTAACTATTTTGCGCTTAAGCAAGAGTTCCTTCAAAGTTTTAGACAATAAAGGTTTTACATTTTGCTTAACACTCAAGCACAGTTTTGTCTTAGAGGTTGTTTGAAAAGTCTTATTGTAGGTATCAAAACGTTCTCGATCCTGCTAAATCTACGCCACGTGCAACAAGAGTGGCTCGCCGACGGCAGTTGCTTCTCCCAAGGGGAGACGCTACGCGAACAAGCCGGGAAACCCGTCCAACGCACTGCCTCCCCAACGCAGTGGCTCCCCTTAAAAAGGGGGACTTTGATTCCGGTTCCGCCCTTAAAAAGGGGGGTTAGGGGGGATCAATAAGTGCTTAAAATCACAGCCAACTACTTTTCAAACAACCTCTTAGGCTGTTTTGGTAAAAGTTAAACTTACCTTTATTTTTGGCAGTAGCTACTTTAGCTGTTTAATTCAGTAGCTTCTCTCTGGGATTTAAGTTGAGATGCAATCAAAGGAACTTTAGGGGCAAGAAAAAATCCAATCAAACTGGCAAAAAGGATTGGCGTAAAGGGACTCAAGTTAGTCAGTTTTGACAGTAGCAAAGTCGTACTTATAGGTGTGCGGGTTACGGCTGCATTGACAGCCGCCATTGTACAAATCATGGCAAGGCCAGGATTAAGTTCCGGAATTAAGACTACTACTGCTTTAGCAATACAAGCACCAGTGAAAAACAGGGGAATGATGAATCCACCGCGCCAGCCACCTGTTACCGTAATGCTAATGGCAGCCATTTTACCAACACCTAGAGTTAAGAGAAAAACAGCACCAAACCTAGTAGTGAGGACTGAATCTAACTCTTCATGTCCAAAATAACGTGTGAGGGGTAATAAAACTGCTAAAGTGCCAAGTCCCAATCCTGTTAGTGTTGTGCGTACATAAATGGGGACAGGAATCAGGGCAAAGATGGGTAGACGTGAAACGGCTTGCCAAATGGCATCGCAACCCCGAAAAATGCCCATAAAAATCTATCCCGCCCCCGCCCCAATAATTCCAAACATGATTGCGATCGCAAAATCATGAATATTTTCTAGGTGATACTGAGGAAAATGCCAAATGGGCGCAATTCCCAAGTGTGTAATTGCTGCAAACACCACATAACTAGCGCAACTCGAAACAATGGCTGGCATTAAGGCTTCGTAATATTCCACAATATGCTGATAGTGCAAAATCTCCAGGGCGAACATTGCATCGCCAATAGGTGCGCCAAACAAAGCTTGTTGGAGTCTTGAGTAATTCCAACATAGTAATTCCCTGCGGCTCCCAAAGTTGCAGTAATTTGACCGTTGCGACTGGAACCAGCATAATCAGAGTAAAGTTGTTCTCCACTCTCAATCAATCCATCATTGTTGCTATCGTAATAGACAGCTGCATCGACATAGTTTTGAGTCACTCCACTCAAAAGCAAAGCAATATTACTTGTGCTGGTTAGGGAGAACTTATAGTAATCAACTGAGTCTACATTCCCGACAAAATCGTTGTACTTAAAAGATTTGAGAATACCAATGTTTTGAGCAGTCGCTAATGTACTTCCTGGCATATTGTTCCTTTTGTGAAAATTGGACGAGGATTCTTATAGATTGAATATCGGAATGCACTTTGATTTTTGAAAAAGACTAGGACAGAATACGGGCTTCAACTTTACTGGTCGAACCCATGAAAACTATAAAGTGATCTACTGTTATTACATTGACGCTGTTACTACATTGATGGTGTAGGATTTATACTCATTAACAAAATTAAGTATACAGAGAATCGAGATACCAAAGTTAATTGGAGTAATCATTTAGCACGTCATAATTTTAGGTAAGCGCTGTAGGGGTTTAGCATTGCTAAACTCCTACGAAAGATGGAGTTTTTTCCATAAATTATATTTGGTGTTTTTTGTCAATGCGTAAGTCGTAGCTTTGTTTTTTATCGCTGATTCACTTAATTAACTAAAATTACCAAGTTGCTAATAAATGAGGCTAGGAATTTGAGCAAAAGCGCGATCGCACCCGCAAAAAATGCTTATAAAAATCTATCCCGCCAACGTCCCGATAATTATGACCACACCTACAAGGGAGAGAAGTGTGGGTAGTTCACTGAATTGCAGCAGTTTTTTTGTATGAAGTACAAAGTTACGGGTTTTGAGGCAGCAGGCAGCTATGCTGGAGGTATATCTGATGCGTGAGTCTTGCATTTTGTACCTCACTTACTTACAAACTGCTCTATCTTTGATCTAGAGGGAGCGATCGCCTTTCTTACCTACCACTGTGTGAAATTAAGTCCCAAGATAGTGTGTATTCACCCTAAAAGAACTTAAACTTGAGGTATAAGTTTGGGGAAATAGTGATGAATAAGGAAACAGTTCCTAATCAAGCTGAAAAGTCGAATCCAGAAGGCGATGAATCGCAACTAAGTCCAGAGGTACTGGACAAAATCAAACATCCTGCTAGAATCGACGATGTTATTCGGGAGCAATCACCAGAAGAACGTAAAAGTAACCCAGCTTTAGTACCGGAAATGATTGATGATCCAACTGATGATTGATTGGATTTGCGAAAGAGTAATCGAAATGCCAAGATTACCGACTTTTCTAAAAGTTGGTAATCCTGTTATTCTCAAAAAAATCAAGTGATTAAAAAATCTGATTGTCCAATCAAATAGTGATCGCACTGAAATTTACTCATTGAGGTGGTAGTTTTTAGATTACCAACTCAAGCAAATTTCTGACTCATACTCTTGACAAAATCCCTACCTGAGCGAATGAAACAGCCCTGCCTTTTTAAGGGTGGTTGGAAGTCCAATATCACTAACTTAAATCTATTGAGACCTACCTTTGTTTTTGGCAAAGTTATTAAAATGTAGAACAGCTTAATATTTAAAAAACTAGGCAATTAGACTGAAATTGCTACTACTCAAAGTAATATCAGGATTCCCTAAACGAGCAAACTCAAACACACTTCCTGTACCTAGAAGATTGCCATCCTGGTTATAGAATAGGCTGCCACTACTTCGACTAAAAATAATACGCCCATTATTAGCGTTGACTAATTGATCATTAGCGACAACTGCAAAGTTAGTTAAAGCCTGTCCCACAGTATTAGTAACAGCGTTGAAAGTGGTTTTACTCAGCACAATCTGGTCTTGTCCCGCTTCAAACTCAGTGATGTAATCAACACCTAAACTTCTGCTAAAAACCCCATTATTTTGGAACAGATATTTATCTTTCCCGGCTCCACCAGTGAGAATATCATCGCCGAGTCCTCCCCAGAGGAAGTCATCACCAGTTCCACCAGTGAGAATATCATTACCATTACCTCCCTGGAGGGTGTCATTTCCTGCTACCCCTTGCAATTGGTCATTTCCAGCACCGCCAATCAGAGTATTATTCAGTGCATTACCAGTGAGACGCTGATTTTGATTGCTTGGGATGCTAATGTTGGCTAACTGTAGGGAATAGTTGCTGTTATCGTTGTTGTTGTATTGGGAAATTTCAACATAGTAATTCCCGGCTCCTAATGTTTTAGTAATTTGAGCATTCCCACCGGAACCAACAATCTCAGAGTCAAGTTGTTCTCCACTCTCAATCAATCCATTATTATTCTTGTCATAATAGATTTTGGCATAGAGATAGTCGTCAGTTACTCCATTCAAAAGCAAAGTAATATTATTGGTGCTGGTCAGGGAAAATTTGTAGTAATCAAGTGGGTCTACACTCCCGACAAATTCTGTGAAACTCTTAGTACCAGTCAGATTGCCAATATTATAAGCAGTGTTAAGTGTATTACCAGGATTTGAGGCAATCGAAGCAGGTGCAGACGTAGCTGCTAATTGTAGGGAATAGTTGCTGTTAACGTTGTTGTAGTATTGGGAAATTCCAACATAGTAATTCCCGGCTCCTAATGTTTTAGTAATTTGAGCATTACTACCGGAACCAGCAATCTCAGAGTAAAGCTCATCTCCAGTCTCAATCAATCCATTATTATTCTTGTCGTAATAGATTTTGGCATAGAGATAGTTTTGAGTTACTCCATTCAAAAGCAAAGTAATATTATTGGTGCTGGTCAGGGAAAATTTGTAGTAATCTAGTGGGTCTACACTCCCGACAAATTCTGTGAAAGTTTTATTACCAGTTAGATTGCCAATATTATAAGCAGTGTCGAGTGTATTACCAGGATTTGAGGCAATCGAAGCAGGTGCAGATGTAGCTGCTAATTGTAGGGAATAGTTGCTGGTGACGTTGTTGTAGTATTGAGAAATTTCAACATAGTAATTCCCGGCTCCTAATGTTGTAGTAAGTTGAGCATTCTGACTGGAACCAGCAATCTCAGAGTCAAGTTGTTCTCCACTCTCAATCAATCCATTATTATTTTTGTCATAATAGATTTTGGCATAAAGATAGTTTTGAGTTACTCCATTCAAAAGCAAAGTAATATTATTGGTGCTGGTCAGGGAAAATTTGTAGTAATCTAGTGGACTTGCATTTGCTATAGCATCTTTGTAGTTAAAAGATTTAAGGATACCAATGTTTTGAGCTGTTGTGAATGTAGTTCCTGGCATATTTTTCCTTTTGTGAAATTTGGAGGAGCATTCTTATGGATTAAATATCATAATCCAGTTTTATTTCTGAAAAAGACTACAACAAAATACGAGGTTCAACTTCACTCGTAGAACCCATGAAAACTAGAAAGTAATCAGATGCTATTACACTGATGCTGCTACTACATTGATGGTATAATAATCCTGCTAATTAACAAAATTAAGTATACAGAGAATCGAGCTACCAAAGTTAATTGGAGTAATCATATTGACTAAAATTACCAGCTTGCTAATAAATGAGGTTAGGAATTTGAGCAAAAGCGCGATCGCAACCCAGGGAACCCCATTCTTGCTGTATCGATAGCGACGTAAGACTAATAAAGCTTAAAGTGGAAAGGCTGTTGTCGATAAAATCAGAAGCTACACTTACAAAGAAGAGAAGTGTGGGTAGTTCACTGAATCATCTTTAGTCTACAGGGCGCGATCGCTTCCTGATTGAGTATAATTTCAAACGTTTGTGACACCAGAGGATATTTTCACGTCAAGGAGAGCAAATTTTGGCAGCAGTCCGAGTCCGCCAGCATGTTAACCCACTTGGTAAAAAGTATCAAACACCAGCAAGTCCCCTTGACTGGGAAAAAATTTATGCAAAGCCAAATCAACTACTACATTTAGATATTGGCTGCGCTAAAGGACAGTTTTTGGTGAATATGTCCCAGATAGAACCCAACTGGAATTACCTCGGCTTGGAAATTCGGGAACCTCTGGTGGTGGAGGCAAATAAGTTACGTTCTGAATTGGCTTTAACAAACCTGCACTACTTATTTTGCAATGTGAATAACTCACTGCGATCGCTTTTATCTTCGCTCCCTCCAGGAAGTTTACAACGCGTTACAATTCAATTCCCCGATCCTTGGTTTAAAACCCGCCACGCTAAACGTCGTGTAGTGCAACCAGAACTAGTCGCAGAATTAGCTAATTATCTTGCGGTTGGTGGAGTTGTATTTCTGCAATCAGATATGGAATTTGTTGCAGTGGAAATGCGCGATCGCTTTAGTGAAAATCCAGCTTTTCAAAGAGTTGGTACAGAAGAATGGTTAGCCGAAAATCCGTTACCAGTCTCCACAGAACGGGAAATAGGTACGCAAAAAAAGGGTGAACCTGTTTATCGGGCTTTATTTGTCAAGCAAGAAGTTGTAAATAAAGGGTAATAACGGTATGAGCATCTAGGAATATAAACGCCAAATTTTACTTGACATATTGAGATTTTTAAATCAGATAATGTCTTAGGAGTTTATCTGGAGTGTATTTTCATTAGACATTGCCTGCGAGTTGGCAATAATTTTGGGACATAACTATTATAGTTAATGGCCATAATTACTCGAAATATTCAACTTGCATCAGTATGCAAGAGTATATGGCTTGATTAACTGATATATGTCCCTACTCAAAAATCGGATATTTAAAAATTTCTTTAGTGACATAAAAGTTTTATTTATGTCTAATTAATGATCTTAACAATAAAGTTAGTCGCTTTCCTTTTTCTTAAAATAAGCACATGATTAGGCAATTTGACTTAGTGTTTAAGCCTAAAAATGTCAATCTTTAGAGGAAAATCAACATGGAAAGGAAGTATAACGGTCAACTTGAAATTAACGATCTAATTGATGATGCTGTCAAAAATGCTCTGACACGTCGTAACGAAGTTTTAGATTCAGAAAATGCTTTGTTATCTATGTCTGACGAGGAAGCAAAAAGCGTTGCAGGTGGACTATTAGCATTGGATCCCACAATACTTGGTAAGTTTCCGTTTCCTCCTATTACTATAGGACTCGTAGCTGAAACTGACACCTTATCTTGATAAAGATTTTCTCCACTGGAGGCTCAATTGATGAAAGATATTGCTGTTGATAAAACTACACTTTGCCCCAGTGCTAGACCAGAATCTGAGGATAGTGTGGTTTTCGGAATCATCAGTGGAACAGTTGCAGAACCCCGTGTAGCTTATCTTAAGCAGCCCTTGCCTATCACTGATGAACTAATAGCAAAAGCTAGTCCAATTACACCTGCCGAAATTTTTCGGACGGCGGCAACTTGTGCTACTAAAGGTTGTCAGCATTTTGATGGACAAGATTGCCGTCTAGCAATGCGAATTGTAGAAAAGTTCCCTGTAGTAGCAGAAGAACTACCAACCTGTTCCATACGCCGAGATTGTCGGTGGTGGCAACAAGAAGGGAAGGCAGCTTGTATGCGTTGTCCGCAAGTTATTACAGATAACTACAACGCATCTGAGCTAGCAGTTGAGGTGGCAACACCGATTTTTGGTTAAGGAAAGCTAGGTCTGTAGTTAAATAATTTCAGGAGAAAATCATGTCTATAGAAAATGTTCAAGCCTTTTATGTAAGAGTGGCAAATGATGAAACATTTCGCGCTCAACTTCAAGAGATTCCAAGTAAAGATGAGGCTAACCGAATAGTCAATGATGCTGGCTATGATTTCACTCAAGAAGAGTTTGAAGAATATACGACTCAATTATTGGAGTCAACTACTAGTGAGGGTGAACTCAGGGATTTAAATGAAAAAGAATTAGAAACCGTTTTTGGCGGCTTTACTGGAAAAAACAACCCACAGTCATCATGTTTTAAGTGGTGGCTATCACATAGGCCACAACCAGTATATGGAGTTGTTCACCCACTATATGGAGTTGTTCAGCTAGAGAATGGGATTGTTTCTTAGTAATCCGTTTATTCCTGAACAAATTTAAATCATCATCTGATATTTATTGGGATGGATGAAGATATATCCGTCCCTTTCCAGATAATTTAATTGAGGTATTTTAATGACTTATCGCCGAATTAGTTATGCAGTTTGGGAAATTACATTAAAGTGTAATCTAGCTTGCCAGCACTGCGGTTCTCGTGCTGGTCATGTAAGGGCGAACGAACTTTCTACAGCAGAAGCCCTTGATTTAGTTAGACAAATGGCAGAAGTAGGAATCACTGAAGTAACCATAATTGGTGGTGAAGCGTTTCTGCGTCCTGATTGGCTGGAGATTGCCCAAGCAATTACTTCTTCTGGAATGCTCTGTGGTATGACCACTGGGGGTTATGGGATCACTCTGGAGACAGCACACCGGATGAAGAAAGCTGGAATTAGTGTGGTATCTGTCTCAGTTGATGGCTTAGAAGCAACTCACGATCGCCTCCGTGGTAGACAAGGCTCCTGGCAATGGGCGTTTAAGACTATGAGCAATCTCAAACAAGCTGGTATACCATTCGGTTGCAATACTCAAATCAATCGTCTCTCCGCACCAGAATTTCCGCAAATTTACGAGCATCTGCGCGACGCTGGCATCTTCGCTTGGCAAATTCAGATGACTGTACCAATGGGGAATGCCGCAGATAATAGCGAAATTCTGCTGCAACCTTATGAACTACTAGATGTATATCCGATGATTGCTCGTGTTGCCCAACGCGCAAAGCGAGAAGGGGTGAAGCTACAACCAGGAAACAATGTTGGCTACTACGGCCCTTATGAAAGAATGCTGCGGGGAGGAGGAGATGCTTGGACTTTTTGGCAGGGGTGCACTGCTGGATTATCTACTTTAGGCATTGAAGCTGATGGTGCTATCAAAGGTTGTCCCTCACTGCCAACCACGGCATATACTGGCGGCAACATCCGTGACTACTCACTGCGAAGAATTATTGAAGAAACCGAAGAACTACGGTTTAATCTCGGAGCTGATACTCCTAAAGGAACATCACACTTATGGGGTTTTTGCAAGACTTGTGAATTTGCCGAACTCTGTCGAGGTGGTTGCAGTTGGACTGCTCACGTTTTCTTTGATAAAAGAGGCAATAATCCTTATTGTCATCATCGCGCCCTCACTCAAGAAAAAGGCGGTATTCGAGAGCGAGTTTTTCTTCAGCGTCGGGCGGACGGAAACCCCTTTGACAATGGGGAGTTTGGGCTAATTGAAGAACCGATAAGTGCCCCTTGGCCTGAAAACGATCCGCTTCACTTTACTAGCGATCGCATTCAATGGTCAGAAAGTTGGGAAGAAGAACCAAATCTAGCACCATCTTTGGTTATTTCCAAGAATTAACAACTGTAAAATATCATTACTTATGAACAATATCTCTACTGATTCTCTCGCTTCAGAAAATACGACTGTTCCTGACTCCCAAGCAACCCTATTACCTCGTTCACCTTGGAATAGCCAACTAGCTTATTTGAGAATTATTTTCCGGGCGAAGAAAGCTCTAGACCACATTGAAAAAGAAGCAGACGTGTTGAAAAGCAATAAATAATTATATTCCCAGATTATTCATTTTTAAGATTTATTGCATCTCAACCCAAAATAAATATTGGGCTGAGTTTTTTATCGAACAGAATTCAGGAGTCAGGAGTCAGAATACAGGAAAGGTATTTTGTACGACTGGTGGATGAATAATCGGGTTTAAGATCCCCACAAAACAAGAAAATTTGGTGGTCAACAAGACAGTGGCGGGTCTGAATCCCTGACTGATAGCGTCACGCTTTCTCGTGTCCGCGTTCGCTTTTAGCGTCTCGTAGAGAGCGTCTTGATTCTGACGAATGTATTCTTCTTCAAAAGTTTTTCGTAATCTATCTATTTATCAAAGATGATCAAGAATTGAATCGGACATAAATGTATTAATTTTGGCACATTATCTATTGCTAGAAACCTTGCAATAATAGGGTAAATCATCCATTATATCAATAGGGATGAGGCATTTTTAAGCTAAATTCTCAAAAAATACTTTACCAAGGAGTAAATTACAAGATGACTAAAATTACAATATCTGACTTGAATCCTTCCGAAAGCATTCTCTATGAACTCACAGATGAAGAGATGAGTTTGACTCATGGTGGATTGCTATGGCTTCTTGTCGCTGCTGCCATTTTACTATATTCCACGAACGCATATTAAAAAACTCAAACTCAATGAACTGAATGTTGAAAAGCTAAACTGGCAAGATTTTAGCAGTTCGCAGTCTATTAATTTGTCGAGATTCAATTGAATTTTGACAAATTAATAGTATTAATACTAATGCGAGCTAAATATTTATCAAACAGAATAAAGGTGCCAGTCGCCAGAATTCAGCTTGGGTATTTTGTGCGACTGGTGGATGAATAAACGGCGTTTAAGACCCCCACAAAACAAGAAAATTTGGTGGTCAACTTTCGTAGTGGCGGGTCTGAATCCCCCACTGATTGCATTCTGACGAATGTATTCTGAATTCTTCTTCAACAGAAAATCAGCCTAATCCTGCAAAATATGCGATTATTAACATTGCATTTTTATCTACAATTAAGAGATAAATAACCAATTAAAGGCTTATGGAATTATTATTGAATTCTCATAATGTTTTCGATTATTTAGTTGTATATGGTTTATGTAATCAATCAGACCAACCACCCAGTCAAGTAGAACCAATTGCAGCTAAAAACTTTAATTTATTACTGAGTTGGTCAGGCGATCGCAAACTACTTGTGAAGCAAGAACGACATAATCAGGAAGGTAAAGCGGCTGGTGAATTTTTAAGTGAGTGGCGAATTCAAGAGTTGTTACAACGATTTCCAAACCTTGACAACTACCGCTCATTTTTACCAGAGGTACTGCATTTTGATGCCGAGAATTCCATTATTGTCTTCAGCTATTTAGATAGTTATCAGGATTTAATAGATTTCTACACCAAGGAAAATAACTTTCCTACAGAAATCGCTACGGCAATTGGTAATATTTTAGGGACTATCCATCGTGATACTTTCAACCGCCAAGAATATCAGGAATTCTTTTCTAAAAATCCAGAGAATTTAATGGCTGATCAAGTATCACATTTAGTTCGGAGATTAGAACGGGTTGAACCGGAAATTTTTGGTCTAGTTCCTAGCGATGGGTTAAAGTTTTTTGCTCTATATCAACGTTATGATAGCTTGGGGCAAGCGATCGCCCAATTGGGTAATGCTGTAACGCTCTCTTGTCTCACCCACAATGATTTGAAACTAAATAATATTCTCTTGTGCAAAGATTGGCAGGATTCCAGTAACAATATTGTCCGGCTAATTGATTGGGAACGTTCCGCTTGGGGAGACCCAGCTTTTGATTTGGGAACAGTGATTGCTAGTTATGTGCAAATCTGGCTAAGTAGCTTGGTAATCAGTAATTCTTTGAGTATTGAAGAGTCTCTACGCTTGGCAATAACACCTTTAGAAGTAGTTCAGCCTTCAATTAGGACATTAACCCAAGCTTATTTAAACACTTTTCCAGAAATTCTAGAACACCGCCCTGATTTCTTGCAGAGGGTGGTGCAATTTACCGGTTTTGCTTTGATTCAACAAATTCAGGCGATGATTCAATATCAAAAATCTTTTGGCAATATGGGGATTGTTATGCTTCAGGTTGCTAAGACGTTATTAAGCCGTCCTGTACAATCAATGCCAACAATTTTTGGTGCTGCTGCTGTTGAATTAACTCACTTGAGTAGTTCTGCTGTTTAAATCATTTGGTTATTACTAAAGTAGTTATGCAATTATTAAATTCTCCTCAAACTCAGCTAGAGAGTGGTTTAACTGGACAATTACTGGATGTTCTGCAAGATATTGTTCGGAAAATTCAGATAAAATCTGATTTCTCCATCCACCATCCAGATTACAAACCTTTGGAATTACCATCTGAGGCAGTTGAACGTTTTCAGAAGATGCCAACCGAGATGCAACATAAATATCTGAGTCTACAATTGCGGACTTTTCTTTACGGTATCTATTACAACGGTTCTATGCAAAGTGCGCTGGCACTAGATGGAGAGGGAAATGGTTTGCCCCTAGATTTGGAGAATAATACTGTTTTAGGGGTAGATGTGGGGTTTTATAAGCGATTGCATGAAAGTAATTTTGGAGATGGCTACTTTGACCCTGGTTGGTGTGTTTTGAGAGAAGAAAGTGATGGCAGTTTAGCTGTGACTAAAGGCGGTTTGAGGCTGCATATTCAACGGAATAAGCATCTTAAACCTATTGAAGTGGCAGCTGTGGTAGGTGATTCTGTGGCTATTCAGATGCCGAAAAATCTGGTGCAAAATGGCTTTTACATGGCAGTTAGCAATGTCGTACATCAAAGTCATGAAAATCTGGTACGGGTGTACTTTAACTTCAGCCCTGAAGGTGCAGTGGCGGTTATGGGTAGTTTGACACGGCGGCTGAATGCCATTTCCATTTTCTTCCACTTTAAGGTGCTGTATAACCCAGATGACTACAAGCGTTACGATTCAGGGGTAATGTATTTTGAAAAAGCCAACTATGAAGCTGTCCGACAAATTCTTGAGGCTGTCTATGCAGAAAACCAATCGCATTTTCAGCCGGAGGTGCCGCTATTCACTATGCAACTTGCACCAGGGTTAGGGTTGGCAGAAGAACCAGACCAAAAGTTTGGTGTTCAGGAAAGCTTTGGGATGAATCGCTGTCAGATTGTGGCAAATGGGTTGCTGGAAGCTTGGTATCAAGGGGATAACTCAATTGAGGGGCGGATGAAGGCTATAGTTGAGCAATTTTCTTCTTTGGGAATCGAATTGCAGCGTTCATATCTTAATCCCAACTCTGAAGATATTTATACAATGCTAGATTTCTAAAATTTTCATTCCAAAGGAGACTCAAAAAATGCTGAAAAAGTTGTTGATAGCTGCTACAGGAGCAGCATTTATTACTCTTGGAGTTGGAGAAGCTTCAGATGCAGCAAGCTTAAGTGTTATAGCTAGTGGTCTTGATGGGCCACGGGGGCTGACCTTTGCTCCTGACGGATCTCTCTACGTTACGGAAGCAGGTACAGGAGGTACAGGAGCCTGCATTCCGGCACCTGGAGGCAGTGGACTGACGATGTGTTATGGCGCAACCGGTGCTCTGACACGGATTCAGAATGGCACACAAGAGCGTGTGGTTACAGGTCTGCCATCCTTAGCAATATCCATTCCACAATTACCTGTTAGTTTTGATGCTACTGGCCCTCATGACATCCAATTTGATTCAGCTGGCAAGGCTTATGTAGTTGTTGGTTTGGGTTCAACTCCAGAGGAACGCGATAATGTTTTGAAAATTCCTGACTTTGGACAACTCATTAAAATTGATCAGCTTAACGGTGGGTCTTCGTGGACAAGGCTGGCTGATCTAGCGGCTTATGAAGGTTTATACAATCCCGATCATACAGGTTCAAATTTATATAATCCTTATCAAAATAGTATTGATAGCAACCCCTATTCTTTCCTGATTAAGGGAAACACAACTTATATAGTTGATGCAGCTGCAAACGACCTTTTCAAAGTCAAAACTGATGGGAGTGATTTAGCGGCAATGTCTGTGTTTCCTGAACGGGCTGTAACCGACCCAGCTACAGGTAAAACTATTGGAATGCAATCAGTTCCCACTGCGATCGCAGCTGGCCCTGATAATGCTTTATATGTAGGAGAATACACGGGGTATCCTAATCCAAATAACGCAGCGCGGATCTTTAAAATTGGCCCCAATAATAAGCCTGTGGTTTACGCTGATGGTTTTACACAAATAGTTGATCTTGCTTTTGATAAACAAGGTGGACTATATGTTTTAGAATTTGCCTCTAGTCCATTAAATTCTGGAAACACGATTCCTTCTGGTGCTTTGATCTATGTAGATCCTGATGGTACTCGCAAAACTATCGCCAGTGATGGGTTATTGTTCCCTACTGCTTTAGCACTTGGTTCTGATGGTGACATCTATGTTTCAAACAAAGGTTATCTTTCAGGACAAGGTGAGGTTGTTCGTATTTCCGTTCCTGAACCTAGTTATACAGCAAGTATGTTAGCTTTTGGTATTTTCATTACAGGTTTGCGGTTGTCACGCAAACAAAAATTAAGTACTTTTATCAAAAACTATATCGAGTGATTGTTAGAATATCTTTTGACATAGATGAATTTTGTAAATCTGGAGGAAATGCTAGATTTTTTTAGCAACATTTTATATATCAATTTTACTAGTCCAATATTAAAACAATTATGTCCTTAAAAAATCAGACATCTAACTTAAGCTCACTAGTACAACACAATTCTCAACTCTTACAAGAGATTTTTGATATGTTTTAATATGGAAATAATGAAATATTTAAGTCATTAAAAACTCTTTATAACTAGTTGTCATAATAGTTTTTAAATAGGAAAATGTAAGTATAAGGATTAATAAATACATTAATTAATCCTTGCTTAAACCTCATAAACAACTCCAAAGGAGACACAGCAATGGCTACAATAAAAATTGATAATCTGTCCGTGACTGGAAGCGAATTTTTTTCTGATTCCGAAAGCTATTTGGATCAGTTAACAGAATTGTCAGAAAATGATGCTCTCAGCATCAAAGGAGGAACAGATGTCGTAACAATTATTGTTCACCCTGTTTATCATCCACCAATTTATCATCCACCAACTTATCGTCCACCAGCCTTAATCTAACGAAAACAAAAGGCTTTACTTCTAGCTTAAACCTTATAAACAACTCCAAAGGAGACACAGCAATGGCTACAATCAAAATTGATAATCTGTCCGTGACTGGAAGCAAATTTTTTTCTGATTCCGAAAGCTATTTGGATCAGTTAACAGAATTGTCAGAAAATGATGCTCTCAGCATCAAAGGAGGAACATCTGTCGTAATAATTCATGTTCATTCTCATCCACCAGCATACTTATAGTAACGAAAACAAAAGGCTTTACTTATACCTGAGAAATAGAGCTTAAATAATAGTAAATCCCTCAACTAACTTGAGGGATTTTTAGGTAAACTCAAAAAATTATGTATTTATGCTTTTAAAGCAAGTTCTCTAATTTAACTGGCTCAATTTGTTGTTTAATCCACTCATAAAACAAATCAGTGATAATTTGATTACGCAGTTTATTATCCAATTCAGATTGGATAATTTCTTCCACAAAAATTAGATGTAATCCCTTAGAGGTCACTATTGGTTTGAGGATTTGAGGCGGTGTAGCAGCAAACACAGCAGCAGAAATCTCCGGCTTTAAATCTTGGCGACGCACTATCCCCAAATATCCCCCTTTTCTCCGTAACTCAGTATCCTGTATATATTTGTGAGCTACATCATAAAAACTCATTTCACCTTCTTGAATAGAATAGAAAAGTTCCAGCGCTAAGTCTTCATCATCTAAAACAACCTCATACATAACCACACCAGCGTAGTCTAATTGATTTTCAAAGAAGTATGATTCGATTTTATCTGTGAACAGATGTTGGCTTAACTTTCCAAAAATAACACCACTGTAAACAATTTCTTCAAAATCATCTAAAGACAAACTATGTTTTTCCAGCCAAGCCCATGTTTCTTCAGCATTGGTAAGTTTATTCATTAAACGGAATAAGTCTGCTGCTTTTTGTAATTCTTCTATCTCTACTTTTATACCAGTTTCTTCAGCAGTATATGTAATCACTTTGCGGCTAACAATCTGCTCAACTATCTCAGGCATTTTGCAGGATAGTTTGACTTGTTGAAGAATATCTTCGTTGGTAATAGTGATAGCTTGTAGCATTATATTTCCCCTAAATTTGGTTAACACAATTAAAAATGAGATAATGACTTATTCCCTGGATATAGAAACGTTATATATAACGTCTCTACATTGCCGATTTCCGTGTCATTCAGACACGCTTTGCGAACGCACAGGGAAGAGGTTAGGTTTTCTATAATTTCACACCTCCCTGCTGCAACTTCTTAAACGGGTCAAGTAGAAAATCAATAATTCGACGCTGGCGCACAATTACCTCAGCTGTTGCCGTATCCCCAGGATGCAAAGAAATACATTTATTAGCTGAGGGAATACAATTTTGTTTTAGGGCAATTTTCAACTCATAAGCTG
Source organism: Nostoc sp. S13 (assembly GCF_029379315.1). GTDB lineage: Bacteria > Cyanobacteriota > Cyanobacteriia > Cyanobacteriales > Nostocaceae > Nostoc. The sequence continues at coordinate 7,327 of NZ_JAQYWQ010000062.1, read as the reverse complement.
CCACTTTTCCATTAGGTGTATCCACCTCTATGGTAGTAGGAGAAATCTCTAACAATTCTCCTTCTAGCACGCCATAATCTTGAAACGGATAAGCATCAAATTTTAGCTTAACTGGCAATCCTCTTCGTAAAGAACCACTCTCAGTTGTCGCCATTTGCGCTCGAATTATTAAAGGCGAACCTTGCGGTGCAATCTCCGCAATCATTGTTCCAGGCTGCACTACAGACCCAGCCTGTTGTATTGGTAACTGAAACACTCTACCATTCACGGTGGCTCTTAATTCTCGTTGTCCTAACTGAAAGTTTAACGAGACAATCTGACTCTTACTTTGAGCAATTTCTGCCTGAAGCGTAGTAATTTCTGTCTCCAAATCCTTCTGTTGTTCGTCGATTTTTAGCAGAGCTAGCTTGCTGGAACGAGTTAAGGTCTGATAACTCCTTTCCTGTTCTTTTAGTCGTAACTGTGCTTGCTCAATATCTGCATTTGCTTGCCGAATAGTCCGCTCATAACTACTCTGTTGTTCTACCAAACGTAGTTTAGCCTGCTGAATATCTGACTGATTTTGTTCGTATAACTGTTGCTTGTCTTTAGCTATATCTTGCTTCTGGATAACATTAATTTCTGGAACAACCCCTGACTGCCAAAGACTGCGATAGCGTTCAACTTCGCGCTCGGTACTCGCCAAAGTACTGTTTACTAACTTATTAGCAGTTTTACTATGCTCAAGAGTTTGCCGTGCCTGATCGACTTGAGCTAATTTTTCGTCTTTTTGTAAGTCGTATGAATTCCTTAGAGTATTCATATTCTCTCGTGCTTGATCAATTTGAGACTGCTTTTCTAACTGTTGAGATTGATTTTGTTGCTGTTGAGTTGTCAAAGATACAATTAACTGACTTTTAGATGAATTTAACTGAGAAAGTCGATTTAATTGTCCCTCCAATTTCTCCTGTGCCTGCCGTAAGTCCGCTTTAACTAACTCTGATTCCAATACCAACAAAGTCTGCCCAACTTTAACTGAATCACCTTCCTTTACCCGAATTTCAGCAACAGTACCCGCCACAGCAGCATCCAGCCTAACCGTCTTTCCCTTTGGCTCAAGTCGCCCTGTTGCTGTACCCGTTTCATCCACTTTAGATAGCATCGCCCAAGGTAAAATTATCGACACAAACACCACCAAAAAATACAGTAATCCCCTTGTCCAAACTTGGGGCAAGCTATCAAGTAAATCCTTGGTTGCATCAGCCCAATCATCAGATGATCTAGCAGGTGTTTGTTCCGTGAAAATTTCTTTGCGTTGTTCTATTTCATAGATTTGGGTTTGAATCTTTCCATTCAATGTGTTTGGCATGATTTTCCTGATATCAATTTTTGATTTTGGCAGTGGGGACAATACGGTTTGGTTAATGTGTTTGGCTTGAGGAGATCCCCCAACCCCCCTTAAAAAGGGGGACTTTTTATTTTTATTACTCCCTTAAAAAGGGGGTCGCCGCAGGCGGGAGGATCAAGTCTTATCCGAACCGTATTAGGAGTGGGTAGACAAAAAAAGCTTCCTCTTTGTCCTCTTCTTTCATCCTGCAACATCCATCTGCTGATGATTGAGATAAAAATAATGTCCCCGCTTCGCCATCAACTCTTGGTGAGTCCCACTCTCAATCAACACGCCGCGATCCAGCACCAAAATCAAATCTGCATGACGCACAGTTGAAAGACGATGGGCGATTACTAAGGTGGTTCTGCCTTTGAGAATTGTGTTTAAATTAGTCTGAATAATCCTTTCTGACTCTGCATCAAGATGGGAAGTCGCTTCATCCAAAACCAACAACTTGGGATTGCCTAACAACGCTTTCGCGATCGCAATTCTTTGTCGCTGTCCTCCAGATAACATCCCCCCTCCTTCACCAATCTGGGTTTCATAACCCATAGGTAACTTTTTAATAAACTCATCAGCACCCGCCAATCGCGCCGCTTCAATAATCTCTGCTAAAGTGGCCCCAGGATGTGCCAAGCTAATATTTTCCCGAATCGTTCCGCCAAACAAAAAGGTATCTTGGTCAACTACCCCAACCTGCTCGCGTAGAGAACGCAACGAAAGACTGGTAATATCATGCCCATCAATCAAGACTTTGCCATCTGTGGGGGGATATAATCCCAAAACCAGCTTAGAAATCGTGGTTTTCCCTGAACCACTCCGCCCTACCAGGGCTACCATTTGCCCGCTATGTATTTCAAAACTGAGATTTTCTAAAACATTAATATCGCTTTCAGGGTGATAGCGAAATGTCACGTTATCAAAGCGAATGTTACCTTGAATGGGTGGTAAAGATTGCCGCGCCTGATGCTGCAAATCCTCTTCTGGTTCCGCATCCAACACATCATTAATGCGTTCTACGGCAATTACCACTTCTTGCAATTGATTCCACAAAACTGTTAATCGTTGAAAGGGTGTAATAATATTTCCCAGCAGCATATTAAATGCCACCAGTTGCCCAATGGTTAACTCGTTGTGAATCACTTGGTACGCCCCAAACCACAGCAAGACGGTAGTTACCACTGCTTCAATTGTGTTGCTGAATATTTGCAGCCGATTGCTGATAACTTGCCCAGAAAAGTTAGTTTTTACTTCCTTACTTAATAACTCTTCCCAATGCCAACGCACTGTCTGTTCCACTGCTGTGGACTTAACTGTTCGCACACCAGAAAGGGCTTCAATCAGATAGCTACTTTCATTGGCAACAGCATTAAAGATTTCCCGAGAAATCTTTTGTAAAAAAGGTGTGGCAATCAATGCTAGCAGGAAAAAAGGCGGTACAATCACTAATACCAGTAATGCCATTTTCCAGCTGTACCAAAACATCAATCCTAAATAGATAAAGACAGTGACTAAATCCAGCAGAATGGACAACGCCTCACCGGAGAGGAAGCGTTGAATTTTGCGGTTTTCCTGTACACGAGAGATAATATCCCCTACATAACGGGACTCAAAGTAACTCAAGGGTAGCCGCAGGGTATGGCGAATAAATCCCACAATCAGTGCTAAATCGAGCTTATTCGCTGTATGGTCTAACAGATATTGCCGCAACCCTGTCATCGCCACCCGGAATAAACTAAAAATCAGTAACCCTAACCCCACGGCCGTTAAGGTTAGTTCAGAACGCTGCACCACTACGCGGTCTAAAATTAACTGGGTAAATAAGGGAGTAACAAGTCCAAAAATCTGGATAAATAAGGAAGCGACAAACACTTCCAGCATCACTAAAGAGTGAGGCTTGATCAATTCAAAGAATTGCCAAAAAGGAGTAGAAGTCTCTTTGGTATCTTTTAGCATGGCTGTCGGTTGCAGCAGCAATGTGTAACCAGTCCAGTTGGCTTTAAATTCGGCGTGGCTGAGGCTGCGTTGCCCGATCGCGGGGTCGGCTACAATAACGTGTTTGGGAGTAATTTCGTAGACAACAATGTAATGCTTTCCCTCCCAGTGGGCGATCGCAGGCAATTTTTGCTTCACCAATTGGTCAAGACTCGCTTTTACAGGTCGCGTCGCAAACCCAATGCTTTCTGCCGCCGCCGATAACCCCCGCAACGACGAGCCATTGCGGTCAACATTGGCGATATCCCGCAGGCGATTTACACTAAAGTTTTTCCCCCAATAGCGAGACACCATCACTAAACAAGCTGCACCGCAATCCGATCCACTCTGTTGGGCAAAAAACGGATAGCGCCGAATCACACGCTGTAATAAATGCCCGACTCGCTGCGTGGAGTTGGGAAAATAGGCTTTGCTAATCTTTTTCTGGCGTGGCTCTACTGCTGAGGTTGACAAAACCTTCGTTTTATGCACCCGTTTTGAGTCAGATGCCACTACTGGGGGGTTATCTGAGTCCACCTCTTGGGGATTACGAGATAGTGCCTTAGCCCATAAATGCTCCCGAATTTGGGGATATTTAGCCATCAATGGCCACAACACTTCACCCGGAACAAAGCCCAGTTGCAAGTTGAGTGAAGCCCTGGCAGCGTAAACTTTAAAGTCACCCTCCTTAAACAAGGTAAATTCCCCAAATGAGTCACCTGCCTCCAAAGTAGCGATTAACTCATCGGCGCTAGAGAGCAACCTGACCTTACCAGCGATCGCAATATAAATTCCTGGTTGGTTATCGGTTGCTTGCCAGAATTTGCCGACTTTCGGGTTAATAAATTTAACTTGTTGAAGACAGTGTTGAAATTCCTCTGTCGAAAGAGAATAACCCAAAGTATTGTTGAACTGTTCCAGAGAAACCAACTGAGCGGATATATCTTGCGCCATGAATGTCTACATCTTTTCCAAATTTTGCAAAGTTAATAGGTAACAATTCAGAATTATCGGGAATAGTTGTGGATTTAAGGTCAGTAATCAAAATTTTGCAACCTTGAGCCTGTTCAGCATTGCTGGGTTTTGGTCGTGTTGATAACCCCATCTGTTTGAGCAGTCGCTTGATATGGCGATCGCTCACCTCAATCCCAAATTCTTTTGTCAGATGTTTCCCCAGCCAGTTTGTTGTCCACCGTCGAAAAACATAGCCATGATCGCGGGGACTACTACTAAGCAGTTCTTTCAAACGTTCTAAATACTGGTCATTTATTGCTTTCGGGCGACCAATGGGGCAATCTTGCCATTGGTGTGCCATCCCCGTCCGGGCTATGTGCATCCAATGCCGTGCTGTTGCTGGACAACACCCCAAAATTTGACAAATTGACCTTTGAGTTTTTCCCTCATCTGCCAACAACATGATTTCAATCCGCTGTCGGTAAGATTCAGGTAAACTTTTTTCCAAACTTCCTAACAGTAATTTCCGTTGAAATGATGTTAAATACTTACTGTTAGTCATATTTGTATATTTTATTTCACTTTTCATTTGGTAGTCGGATATACACGTACAATTAACTAGTTTTTTAGACATCCGAATGTCTTCTAAATGAGGCATACCTTGACACTTATGTCATCTAAGTAGAGATATACAAAAGCTAATTTTTCCTTGTAGCTGTAATACTTATTACGTTTTGTTTTTTTATTTTATGCAACAAATTTAATTTTAATAAGTAATATTTTTAACAACAAGGTTTTACGTATTACTTTTGTAGTATAAAACTAGGCTACAAATCCTATTTATAAATTCCGAAAATAGTCGCTGAATTTTAATAAAGTTTTTGTAAAGATATTTTTTTTTTACAGAGAAAAAAGTTATAGCAGAATCGCCGTTACCACGGATGAAAATTCCTTTGAGAGCAGTTTTCAATTGAATAGACCACGCATAACAGCAGCGTATCGAACTATGCTGCCCGGTAGTGAATACTTAATAACATTGCTAAGTACTGCTTTGCGTAAAATCGTAGCTTTTTTCAACGCAGAGGTAGACGCAAAGCGGCTTACTGAACGCTACGTAAAGGAAGCCCAAAGGAGCGCAGAGTCTTGCTAAATTTAATGCACTACGAATTAATGGGACTTAGACAAAAAGTAGCCCTAAAAAAGCATCAAATGTATATATACAGAGACTTTGACATCGATTTGCCTAGTTTCTTTACATATCTGAGTTTCTAGCATTTTTGAGTCTTTGGTGTATTTTCCTTGCCCTATATGGGTTTGAGGCTTGTTTATACCCCAAAAATGTTTAAGTCCCGTTAATAAAATGTTGTACTAAGATTATTCTTCCCATACCTAATGCACAATGCCCCTTTAATTAAATCCAAGAGTTAAACCACATTCGCAGCTTATAACCGTTAGGGGAGAGAGGTAAACCCAAATAAATGGGCATCCAGAAAATGAAAGCAACCAGAATGATAAAAGTAATAGTGACACCTACCGCCCGGAGTTGTTGATAATAACTGCGAAGACACTGATCAACAAACCAAGCGATCGCTAAAAATATAAACACCACTGCACACATATAGTGGTAGATAAAAACGCACCTTGTCACTTTCACCCAAGGTAATAAATTAGCAGCATAATTTATAACTAAATACAAGGCAATCCAAGTATCAACACTTAGAGTTGCTTTCGTAGAAAAACGCTTTTCCTTAACCCAAAAAATCACGACTTGTGACACCAGCATCCCGATTAAAAACAACATGGCAGCAACACCAAACCACCACAAAAATGGATTTCCCATTGCATGGACATCATAAACAACTTGTCCAGCACCAGCAGGTAAAGGTGGCCCCATCACAGGTAAAGGTTCGGTGATACTTTCAGCTGTTTGATAATAATATGCCATTGGTCGAGTCATCAACGGCCATTTGTACCAGGCAGCACAATAAGGGTGGACATTAGGACTATTGCCACCTAAATGTAAGTGAAACTTCAAAATTTGTTGATGTACTGCAATAAATCCATATGTTTTATCTAGTTGAAGGTGGGGAATCCAGATGATGCTGTAGATAAAAGCTGGGATAATTCCTAAATAAAACAGCATCTGAAAAATGTTTAGCTGAGTCAAGTTTTGTAACGGTGTCTGAGATGAGGGGGATGAGGGAGAATAAGTATTAACTTCTGCCTCCTGCCTCCTGAATTCTGACTCCTGACTTCTGCCTTCTGCCTCCTTCAACAAGGGAGATGTAAAAAAGAATTTGGAGTTAGGAAAAGAATGTATCAAATGAATTACCCAAGCTGCTATCCAAATTAGATAAGCACCTGACAGGAACCATAAACCATTCCACTTAGTACCGACTGACGCACCAAAAGTAATGCCAGCAAAAACTAACCAAAAAGAACGCCGCCGATTTTGATTATCTAATGCCAATAATAAAAACCAGTGCCCTAACAAACCAAAGATAACGATATAAATATTACTTAAAGCATAGCGAGATTCAACTAGAAAGATGCCATCACAAGCCGTGAACAAACCTGCAAGGATTGCAAAGATACGGCGATAACTCAATTGATAAGCGATCGCAGCAACAACTAAAGGGATAAATGAGCCTGTGAGGGCATTTAACCAACGATAAGTCCAAGGCGATCGCATTGAACCTGTCAGCCCATTTACCGTATCGTGCCCAAAAGGAATGTGACTACCAATCCAAATGCCGATACCAATAATATATTGACTTAGCGGCGGATGAGCATTAAAAAATGGCGTATGCGTGAGATAATTATTACCGAATTTAGCAAAATAAACTTCATCAAATACCAGAGTGTTGAATCGCTCCAGCCCCCAAAACCGTAAGGCAACTGAGAGAATAAATACACTCACCATTCCAATTCGGAACCACTTTTTATTCATTTGTCATTTGTCATTTGTCATTTGTCATTGGGCATTGGGCATTGGGCATTGGGCATTGGGCATTGGGCATTGGGCATTGG
>NZ_JAQYWQ010000175.1 GCF_029379315.1 Nostoc sp. S13 | reverse complement strand
CATTGGGCATTGGGCATTGGGCATTGGGCATTGGGCATTGGGCATTGGGCATTGGTTATTCCCCTTGTCTCCCTCATCCCCCTCATCCCCCTCATCTCCCTTATCTCCCTCATCCCCCTCATCTCCCTCATCTCCCTCTGTCTCCTGCCTCCTGACTTTTTTTAGAGGTATTTCTTAAAGGCCAGTGTGACATTATGACCGCCAAACCCAAAAGAATTGGATATTGCCACTTCGACTTTTTGAGCGCGGCTGGAGTTAGGCACGTAATCTAAGTCACACTCTGGATCGGGATTTTCCAGATTGATTGTCGGTGGAATTTGGTCATTAGCGATCGCCAGTACTGTTGCCACTGCTTCAATACCTCCAGAACCACCCAATAAATGACCTGTCATCGATTTGGTAGAGCTAATTGCCACCTTATAGGCATGTTCTCCCAAAGCTTTTTTGATTGCTGAGGTTTCAGTTGAATCATTAGCTGGGGTGCTAGTGCCGTGGGCATTAATGTAGCTGATCTGTTCGGGAGTTAGTCGTGCATCCTTGAGGGCCAGTTCTATCGCTCTAGCTGCTCCAAATCCACCAGGTACAGGGGAGGTAATATGGTAGGCGTCACAGGTCATACCATAGCCGATCATTTCGGCATAAATGTGAGCGCCGCGACTGATGGCGTGTTGCAGTTCTTCTAGAATTAAAATTCCTGAACCTTCACCCAAGACAAATCCGTTGCGATCGCGGTCAAAGGGACGGCAAGCTGTAGTCGGGTGATCATTGCTAAAAGAGAGTGCCTTGCAGGCGGCAAACCCAGCTATTGACAATGGTGTGACAGCTGACTCCGTTCCCCCGCAAATCATCGCCTGGGCGTATCCCCCTTGAATGAGACGAAAAGCATCTCCGATGGCGTTGGAACCAGCAGCGCAGGCAGTTACAGGACAGGAGTTTGGCCCTTTAGCACCCGTGTGAATAGCCGTTAATCCTGCTGCCATATTGGCGATCATCATCGGGATCATGAATGGACTACAGCGATCGGGGCCACGGTTAAGGTAGATAGTTTGCTGGTCTTCTAATACCTTGATGCCACCAACGCCAGAACCGATCATGACACCTACCTGTTCTGCATTCAGGTCATTGATCACTAACTCCGCGTTAGATAGAGCCTGTTTTGCTGCCGCAACCCCAAATTGGGCAAATCGATCCATGCGCTTGGCCTCTTTCCTGTCCAAATAATCATGTGGATCGAAGTTTTTCACTTCACCAGCAAAGCGGCAATCATGGCGAGACGCATCAAATAATGTGATGTAGTCTATGCCATTGCGTCCACTCAATAATCCATTCCAATATTCTGTTGCTGTATTACCTATAGGTGTAATCGCGCCAACACCAGTTACAACAACGCGTTTACGTGTATGATCTGTCATGATTCAGTTAAAAATGGCGAAAAAGCGAAAAGTCGGGGCATCGGCTTCCGGCGATCTGTTAGTGCAGCGTAAAGCCTTCGGCATGGCTTCGCTTAGAGCGACGCAGAAGCGTCACTTTTCAAGAAGCAGCAGGCAAAAAATTCGAGACTAGCGACTAGGTACTGGTGAGCCAGCGAGGTACGAGCGTCACCCGAAGGGTTTTAAAGATTTCCTTTATGAGCCACTAGCATCGGATTTACCGACTTAGAGCGACTGGCATTAGTGTCAGCCTTCGCGACGTTCCTAAAGTTACCATTAGGTGACTACGTGCTGAAGAAAAATCTCCCCTATCCCCATTACCCCTTATCCCCTGAGGGGGCCCCACCTTCCCCAGTCCCCAGTTAAGCTGATGCCGTAACTTTGTTATTGATGTAATCTACTGCGTCTTGAACCGATATAATCTGCTCGGCAGCTTCGTCGGGAATTTCGATATCGAATTCTTCTTCCAAGGCCATCACCAGCTCAACAGTATCTAAGGAATCTGCTCCTAGATCGTCCATAAACTTGGACTCGGGTTTGATTTTGGCAGGATCGTCAACACTCAATTGTTCGGTGACGATTTTCTTGACCTTTTCAAAAAGTTCCGTTTGGCTCATAAATAATAAAAGTCCTTAACCAGTTGCGAGAATCTGCTCATTTAGAGGAGACATTGTTTTGAGCATATACATCTTATCTTGACATCCTCACCGTCCTAAAGGAACGATGATTTCTCACCACGCTACCACCCCAACGGGAAGTAGTCGCTGAATGGGGTTGACGCTTCAACAAGCACAGCCTCTACCGAGGTCTTACAAGCTCTCGACGTCCGTTTTGAGTCTCGGAATGCCCTCCCGCGACTAACGAACACAAGCAAAAAATGACTTGCTTTGAGGTTCTGGGATAAATTTTAGACAATTGCCCAGTTGCTTTTGTCTACGCCTGCTCTCACCGTAACTGTTTCAACGTGTCTTGAGCCTAGAGGGGGATTTTTAACTCCATTCGCAGTTTATCAAAAAGCCGCCCTAGAAGTGCGTAGCTCTGTATCCTATTTTTTCGGTCAAGCGCGATCGCCCGCATACTGCCAAGGGCTTTACTGTGAGAAAACCTTTCTTCTAAAAAAAATGGGGGAAGTTTTCTCTTAACACTTGGGTAATGAAGCATTTACAGGGTATTGCCGATACCGTGTAAATGCTTCGGTTTTCCAATTATTGCTAAAATTTTTTACAATGTCTCGTTCAGTATTTACAGCCTTGCTAGCAATCAGAATATGTAGAAGCGGCAGCTTTGAACCTAGAGGGTTAAAAAGTCGCCCAATCTTAAACATCACAACTTCGGTGCTAACAAGGTAATGATAAAACAGTTATTGTTTTAGAGCGATCGCTCTAATCCAAACATACTTATATGCTATCTCAGACACTCAAATACGCTTACTTCCCCGGTTGTGTTGCCCAAGGGGCTTGTCGGGAACTTTACCAGTCAACTCAAGCGCTTACCCAAGCACTGGGCATTGAATTAGTTGAACTTAAAAAAGCTGCTTGCTGCGGTTCTGGCACATTTAAAGAAGATTCCCAACTACTAGAAGATACAGTCAACGCCAGAAATATTGCTTTAGCAGAAGAATTAAATCTGCCCTTACTTACTCATTGCAGCACTTGTCAAGGTGTTATTGGTCACGTCAACGAACACCTGAAAGAATCCCAGACAACTAACCCTGCCTACATTGAACAGGTTAATGGCTTGCTGCATAAAGAAGGCTGTTCGCCTTATCGCGGCACTACTGAGGTTAAACATCTTCTTTACGCCTTAGTAACAGATTACGGTTTAGAGGAAATTACCAAACGTGTCACCCGGAAGTTAACTGGATTAAAATGTGCGGCTTTCTATGGCTGTTATCTCCTCCGCGCCCAAAAATCTATGCCCTATGATGACCCTTTCCAACCGGAAGCGATGGAAAATATGTTTCGATCTGTAGGTGCAACACCAATTTATTACCGAGGGCGGACACAATGTTGTGGTTGGCCGCTTTCTAGTTATGCAACTACCCAATCTTTCAAAATGGCGGGGATGCATATTCAGGACGCTTTGGCATCTGGTGCTGACTGTATAGTTACGCCTTGTCCTTTGTGCCACTTAAATTTAGATTCGCGTCAGCCAGAGGTAGAAAAGGTGATTGAACAGAAGCTAGGTTTACCAGTGTTGCATTTACCTCAGTTAATTGCTTTGGCACTTGGGGTTAGTCCAAAAGAATTGGGTTTAGACCGTCACATTGTTTCCACAAAGCCAGTGTTGGAAAAATTAGGATTTTAGTTTATGGAGTACAAGGTAGGGGTACAACAATGTTCATTGGACGTTTTGCCCTCACTCCCTCCTCAACATTTGAAAAATTAAAAGTTTCAAACCCACCTCCGTGGGTTTTGTCTGTTTAGCTGCGACTTCTAGTCTGCCAAGTTCAGTACAACTGCGGTCAAAGCCGCCGATCTGGTTCTCATCCCCGTACAGCCTAGCCCCTACGATATTTGGGCTTATGTTGATTTGGTTGACATTATTGCCGCAAGGCACGAAGTCATTAACAGTAAGCCAAAAAGATAATCAGAGTTCATAGCCGATGAATCGGCAGTATAGAGTAAACTTTATCATGCACAGACAACTGTTCGAGGTTATCTACTGCGCTAACACTAGAACCCAATCTGGGTAAGTTATTAGCTTCTGTTATCAGAAGTAATAACTTTATCTTCATAAAATTTAATGAACTAATCAGGAATGTTATGAATTTTGAGAGTGTACCACTTGAACTACAGATGACTAAGTTTGATACAGACAGTTGTACTTATAGGCAATCGAAAAGATTACCAAAAAAAACGCTAAACGCGCTTTCTTTATTTTCTGGTGGCGGGGGACTAGACCTTGGTTTTTCAGCATCTGGATTTAGAATTTGTCTTGCTAGTGACATTGATAATTTCAGTTGCAATACATTGGAAATTAATAATGATAAAAATGAATTTTATAAGGATACAAAGACAATTAATGCTGATATTAGAAAGCTCAGAGCTAGTGACTTATTGTCTGAAGCTAAACTAGATGCAGCGCATATCAATATTGTAATTGGGGGGCCTCCCTGTCAGGCTTTTTCTGTATTTGGGCAGCGTCAAGGATTGTCTGATCCTCGGGGAAATTTAGTTTGGGAATATCTTCGTATCATTCAGGAAATTCAACCTGATGCTTTTATTTTTGAGAATGTAGCAGGACTGAAATCTATTCATGAAGGTAAGTTATACAAAGACATCATTCAATCTTTAACATTAAGTGGTATTTATACTGTTTCGGCGCATAGTTATCAACTTGCAGATTATGGTATTCCTCAGTTTAGAGAGCGCATATTTTTTATTGGTTCAAAAGATGGACGGCATGTTCCCCCGATGGAAATAACTCATGGAAATAGTACTTTGGCTACGCTAAAATCTTATCGTACTGTTAGCGAAGCACTTCGTTTTTTACCTGTTACTGGGGTTGATTCTCCTATTGCTAATCATATTGGACGTAATCATAGCCAACGAATTATTGACAGATATAAAAGTTTAGTTTTTGGTGAGCGTGATACCAAAACAAGAATTAATAAGCTTCATCCTGAGCGTCCTAGCTTCACTATTATTGTTGGTTCTGATAAAGGCGGAGGCAAGGGACATATACATCCTTTTGTTCCTCGCGAAGTTACTCCTCGAGAGTCAGCAAGGATGCAAACATTTCCCGATTGGTGGGAGTTTTACGGAAAAGGTCGTCATGTAATAAGGCAAGTTGGAAATGCTGTGCCACCTTTGTTTGCAGCAATACTGGCTGAACATATTAAAATGCATATTTTTGGGGTTAAACAAAAAAAGACCTATGAAGAGTTAATAGATATTCTTGAATTAGATTATTTAAAGTTTTAAATCAATATTGTATTTATGATTACTGACCTTTTTAGCCATAAAATTCACTCAAGTGGCGATACATGGCCTGAAAAACTTGCTGAATTAGCAGCTATTTTTTCCGAATTTGATGGACTAAATTACGATAGGAAAATTTTAGAGGAGCGTTTACAAAAAATTAGTCCGAGAGCTTCTTATTTTGCAGAAGACATAGCATCTAAACCACGCACTTCAGGAGGGCGACTAGATGTTTCTAAATTTCGTGATGAGATTAGTGCATATCCAGCTTATCTCGGAATCTATTTTCTAGAGCAATCACCTAGAGGATGGCTCTTGAAACTTAGCGAGACGGCAAAACGGTTTCTTATAAGAGAAGAGCCAGATGTTGCTTCATTTCTTCGTTTACAACTTCCTTTATTTCAATACCCTAATGCAATGGGTGCTGCCTATCGTAGGTATTCTAATCACCTGCGGATACAAACTAATGTACGTGATAGAACATTAAGTTTTATTAGCCAAGGAATTCATCTTTCTCCTGTTAGAACAATTGTTATTGCTCTTAAAGCAGATGCTAAACTTCGCAATGTAGATTTACTTAATGCCTCAATTTATTTTAATGAAATTTTTGGTCTTGTAAATTGTTCTGAAGTAAACCAGGTTGCGCTACCTTCAATAGACTTATCCGGAAATGAGAACTTTATTTGGCTGAAACCTAGCTCTGGAGAGGGTTTTAGAGGTTCCTGTTTTATATAAGCTAAAAAGCCAGCTATGTAAGGGTTTCAGCTATTTTGAGGTTTATTTGTGGATAAGTCTAATAGATACTGTTGCAAATACACTTCAGGATATTCGCGATGGAAAGCTTGGTTATCCTATCAAATATGAAAACAGGTTTCATATACTTAGACATACTGAAATTTTTAGTTTAACACGTAACTCTATCCACTTTCGTGAAGGAGTGAACGAAGCAGACACAAATCAATTAATTAGGCAGATCAATGCAATAGTTCATATAAATAATGTATTCCAGGGCTTTGACTATTGTTCAAGTGAAAATGAGCTTCAAGATGTAATAGCTAGTGGTGAATGGGGGCGATATTTTGATGGAGTCAAAATACTTAACTCTCATATTGTTGAAGCTTTAACGCAAGATAAAGTTATTGAATCTACAGTGCCCAGTGAACCATTACTTACTGGTACTTCTCTTACTATTCCTCAGCACATACCAGAAATTTATGCTTTTAGAGATCGAACGGAGAAGCTTCCTAATCTTAATCCCTATGATCGAAGAAGAGAGATTGCTGATCCTGAGATTACAAAAATAAAACTACAAAGAAGAAATTTAGTACATAAGGAGCTAATTGACAAAATGGAATCTTGGCTTCGTAATATTGGTGCTAATCCAAAAGAAAATGAGCATATTGACCTTTTTGCCAAGATTCCAGGTGATGGATCTTTCATTTTTGAAATGAAAAGTGGTGGTGATAGCTTACTAGAACAAATTCGCAAAGGATTAAGTCAACTCTACGAGTATCGTTACCGTTACCGAAGTGTTATTGACGATCCACATATTTCTCTTTGTCTCGTCTTACCAGAAAACCCAATTACTATATCTTGGGTAACTGACTATCTATGCAATGACAGGGAAATTAATATTTGTTGGTTTGATGAGCAGAATACTCCTTTATGGCCTGATATTTGTACTGCTCGTATGGCAGTTTTACACAAAAAAAGTTAGTTTAGTATTTAAACTAAGTTAAGATTATCAGGTTGAAATGAGCAATTTATCAAATCAGCAGGGAAGAGCTTTAGAGTATGTGATTGTGCAAGTTCTTCAAAACCATTTACCTCAAGTCAACCTTACTTTAACAGCATTAACTATTCAAAAAAAAGATGAATTACACTATAGAGAGCTAAAGAAAGATTTGCAAATAAGCTTTTCTAGATGTGCAGAAAAAATATATGAGTGGCTTGAAAATGAATTTACCTTATCAAAATATTATAATCAAATAAGTATTGACCGATTTACTGATAGGCATGGTACGAAGGGAGTTGTAGCTGATATACAAATTGAATTAAAAAAGCTAAAAAATATCAATCTGTCTATTAAGCATCATCATAATGCTGTTAAACATCATCGTCCTGCACGGACTGCGGGACAATGCGGTTATAACAAAAATAGCGAACAAGATATTACTTTCAGGCATCAATATAAAAGTATTACAAATAATTTTATATTTAATATAGATGGATGTAATGAATTTAAAAAATTAGATGATACAACCAAATTGGAATTGCTTTACGAACCAATATGTAAATTAGTATCTAGTTTTATTAATATACATTGTCAAACTTCAGATAAAGCTGAGTTGCTTCTTAAATTCCTTATAGGAAACACTAATTATTATAAATTCATTTATATGAGTAATAAAAAACAAATTATTATTCAAAACTTTGAAAATTTATCTTCAATAACATCTGTAAAAGCTGAAAGCGAAAATCAGTATGTAATTTTGACATTTTCAAATAATTGGATAATCAAAATGCGATTACATAATGCTGCCACAATAATTAGAAAAAATCCAGACGTAAAATTTGATGCAAAACCTGACAACATAGATGTTCCGGAAGTTATATTATCTATGTAGTAAAAAGACTTAATTGTTGGAAATTAGAATAGTTTATATTGGTCGTTACCTTAGCTAAATTATCTTCTTCCTTGTGGGGATAATTAGTAATAATTAATTCTTTCCCCTTGGATGCAGATTTTTGCTTGTAGTTATTCATACCATATTGTAATTCCCACTCAACCAAATAAAATGATTTAAAATTTTCTCTAATATTTATACAATCATCATAAGTAATAAGCCAATCATGTTTACACTCTCTCATCTCATCTGCAAATCTATGATGGTCAAAAGACAAATGTAAATCCCCTTTTTTTCCATACAATTTAGATTTAGTTACGCTAAGATAGGGCGGATCTAAAAAGTTTAAAACATTTTTTCCTTCTGCTTTCAATACTTTGCTATAATCTAAGTTAGTAATTTTAATATCTTTTAAGATATCTTTCATTTCTCCTAATCTTTCAATGGAAGAATCAGTAAATCGCTTGTAAAAAGCTTGTTCAGAATAACCACCTGATTCTACAGTTCCCGAAAAAGTTATCCTATTTAATATAAAAAAACGAACAGCTCGTTCAAAATCTGACAATTGTTCTACATCTACTGTTGTCATTTTTTCAAATAAACTTCTCCCATTAGAAGATGAGGACTTAATTTGTTGTACTTCTTTTACTAAGTCTTTTAAACTAGATTGAGCAGTCTTCCAAAAAAGAAATAATTCTTGATTAATATCATTAATCCAAATATCTATTTTTGGGAAATTTTGTTTTAAGTAAATGAAAATCGAACCACCGCCAACAAAGGGTTCTCTATACTCTGAAAAATTAGAAGGCAGATACCTAATTATTGTATTAATTGCCTTAGATTTTCCACCAGGGTAGCGAAGCGGACTTTTAATTAACTTCATTCATACACCTACTAATAATTTAACAACTATATTAAAAGATATTTAAAAAGTTGCTGCCCAAGATCCCCGACTTCTTTAAAAAGTTGGGGATTTAAATGCATTACAGCAGCAGCTTAATCATTGCTATTGTTCAATTTACGTTGCAATTGTTTTAGCGATTGATACATATTTGGCAGGCGACCATAAACAGCACATACCTTAAGATATAGTTTATGAGGAATGGCTGGAGTTCCAGAGATAATTTCTCCTGGGGCAACATCGTGTAAAATGCCAGTTTGAGCCGATGCCATCGCCCCATCACCAATTTTCGCTTGATTGGCAATTCCTACTTGCCCAGCTAAGATTACCCGATTACCAAGTTTGACAGCGCCTGCCATCCCAGCCTGACCGGCGATCGCACAGCCTGCACCGATTTGGCAACCATGACCTATTTGCACTAAATTATCTATTACTGTACTGCGACCAATCCGGGTTTCTCCGACGGCTGGGCGGTCAATGGCGGTATTGCAGCCTATTTCTACGCTATCTTCTAAGACTGTATAGCCAGATTGTTGCATTTTGAACCAACCAGTCCGGGTAGGAACAAAACCAAAGCCTTCTGCACCGATGACAGCACCACTGTGAATCACGCAATCTGCACCGATGCGGGTGCGTTCGTGGATGGTACAGTTGGCGTGTAAGGTAGTGCGATCGCCTATTTTGGCATCTGGATAAATCACCACATTCGGATGAATGATTGCGCCATTGCCAATTTCCACCCCTTGTTGAATCACAGCATGGGGGCCAATATAAACATCACTACCAACTTTTGCGCTGGAGTGAATCACAGCAGTGGGATGAATTTCTGGGATCGGGCGATATGGTTGGTAAAAAAGTGCGATCGTTTTGGCAAATAACAGTCGCGGATCTGAGGTCGCTATCCACACAATACCGCTTTGGTGTGCAAGCAACTGTAATTTTTCATCCTTGGGCAAAATTAAAGCACTAGCATTGGTCTTGCCGATAAAAGACCCAAACTTTGCACCTTCTACGTAGCTGAGAGTACCGATAGTAGCTTCATCAATAGCTGCTACCCCAGTAATTTCTGGGTCATGGTCTGGGTTGCTAGTCAGGCTATGATTGGTGGCTGCTTCACCAAATTGACGGAGGATTTCGCTGAATTTCATTGTTGGGTATCTTCAAAATTGATCTACAAAGGATGGTAGCTTTATTTTTGCCGCTTTGTACTAGCCAGATAATTAATAATTAAGATAGAGATTATTCATCATCCAGAAAGTTCAAGATGTTGAAATGATTAATAATATACAAGAATTAAGAGAGCGCTTATTTACTAAGTAGGTCAACTTAATTAAATATAAGATAGAGATACTCTTCCCGTTGTATGTC
>NZ_JAQYWQ010000174.1 GCF_029379315.1 Nostoc sp. S13 | reverse complement strand
AACGCTTTTATCTTTGAGGATGTCAGCGATGTCTTTGACGTAGGGTGTGGCTGCTGTTCCCAAATTCCCCAAAGCTGATGCCGCACTGTAACGAACTTCAGCCTCAACGCTTTTATTTTTGAGGAGATTGGCAGCAATTTTTGCAATATCTCCTAGTTCCTTCTCTAAAGATTTTAAATTTTTCAGTTTATACTTACCTAATTTATCCAAAGCCAACGTCTTCACCTTGGGATAGTCATCATTAAGGGCTGCCATAATACCCTGAATCTGCCATAATTCTGGCTTTGGCTTTGGTTCTTCTTCAGCGTTTACCCAATTAAGTGAAAAGACAACAGTCAGTAAACAAGTAAAAAGAAACAGGAAAACGCGAGATAACCTGCGACGGTTGCAGAAATTTTTGGGCATGATGGGGAGACAGAACAAAAGGCTCTGAGGTGACGGTGATGCGAGTCGTTGTCTCCAGTAAGGTGAAGTCATACCCAGAAATACCGCAACTATTTATAGTTTATTAGTGTAGCAGCGATCGCCCGCAGCCTAGAATTTGTCAGATATGGTGCGATCGCTTTTAGTCAGCAAGGTGTTAAATAGATGAATGCGATCGCTGTTCTCTGATCAACAACAAACAGCAATTCCAAATTCAAAAGTTTAGAATGAGTCAGTCGCTGGAGAGAGTACTGAGTCAACCCCAACTCTTGGAGACGCTACGCGAACGGGGAATTCAAAATTCAAAATTCAAAATTCAAAATTCAAAATTCAAAATTCAAAATTAATAATCCCCATAAATCAATTTAGCGCAAAGTCTGAGCGGAGGTTTCCGACACTCGCGGACTCGCTAACGCTGCGCTATCCGTTGGCGCAGCCCGCCCCAGGCATCATAACTTTGTAAAAGAGGGGCTTGTACCCTTTTCGTTTTCGGTCATTAAGAGGATGTTTGAAAAGTATTCGGCGAAGAGAATTCGCTCCCTAGTGGCAAGGCTAAATTTGTGCAATTTACGATTCCTATCTCTGCATAATGTAAATGAAAAAATATAATTTTCATCTATCAAAAGTATGAGATATATACATAGCAATTTTTTATATCTAAAGAAATCTAATACAAATAAAGTATACTTCTGGCAGAAGATGTAAATAAAGATTAGACACAATACATTAAAATCAATATTAATCAAAGTTTCTAAACAATTCAGGGAAGTGTGCTATACACGAACTTGGAACAGGCTAAAACTTTGTTAAAATCAGCAACACACAAACTATGAACTCTACCACCGAAAAACGTATTGCCTTGATTTCCGTCCACGGAGACCCGGCGATTGAAATAGGGAAAGAAGAAGCTGGGGGACAAAATGTTTATGTGCGCCACGTGGGTGAAGCACTAGCGCAGCTAGGATGGCAAGTTGATATGTTTACCCGTAAAGTGAGTCTGGAGCAAGACTCGATTGTTAAACATAGCGACAATTGTAAAACTATTCGTTTAAAAGCTGGCCCGCTTGAGTTTGTGCCACGAGATGAAATTTTTGAATATCTGCCAGAATTTGTGGATAATTTCCTCAAATTTCAAGAAGAAAATGATATTACATACGAGTTAGTTCACACTAACTATTGGCTCTCTAGTTGGGTGGGGATGGACTTAAAGAAAAAGCAACAGAGTAAACAGGTTCACACCTACCACTCATTAGGAGTGGTGAAGTATAACACTATAGAAGAAGAAGATATTCCTCTGATTGCTAGGAAGCGATTAGCAGTGGAAAAAGAGGTGTTGGAAAAAGCAGAGCGAATTGTGGCGACAAGTCCGCAAGAAAAAGAACATATGCGATCGCTAGTTTCCACTAAAGGCAATATCGACATCATTCCCTGCGGTACAGATATTCAGCGCTTTGGTTCGATTGCACGAGAAGCAGCTAGACATGAATTGGGTATTGAGAAAGAAGCGAAAGTTGTATTATATGTAGGACGTTTTGACCCACGCAAAGGTATAGAAACCTTGGTGCGTGCAGTAAACGAGTCTGGGCTACGCGACTCCAACAATCTCCGGCTAATTATTGGTGGTGGTAGTACTCCAGGTAACAGCGACGGTATAGAACGCGATCGCATTGAGCAAATCGTCAATGAATTGGGGATGAGTGACTTTACAACTTTTGCTGGTCGTCTGAGTCAAGATATTTTGCCAACTTATTACGCAGCTGCGGATGTTTGCGTTGTTCCCAGTCACTATGAACCCTTTGGACTTGTGGCGATCGAAGCGATGGCAAGTGGTACACCAGTTGTGGCTAGTGATGTCGGCGGACTTCAGTTTACTGTGGTTGATGAAAAAACTGGTTTATTAGCAGCGCCACAAGATGTAGATGCCTTTGCGTCTGCCATTGACCGAATTCTTTTAAATCCAGAGTGGCGAGACGAATTGGGTAAAGCCGGTAGAAAGCGCGTCGAAGATAAATTTAGCTGGGATGGTGTAGCAAATCAACTGAGTGAACTTTACACCCAACTGTTGCAACCACAACCAGTAGCGTCAACAGCAAAAGAACTAGTGCAGTCAACAGCGGAATTAGTGCAATCAACAGCAAAAGAACTAGTGGAGTCAACAGTCGAATTAGTGCAGTCAACAGTAAAACAGCCAGTTTTGGTTGCTAAATAATTCTCTTGCGTAACAGAGATAATGGTGAGTGGGTAACTCGGAAGTAAGCAATAATTTTCTTTTCCTAGTCCTCAGTCACCATTACTCAATCATTTCTTCTAAATATTTCTTTAGGGTGAGTGATTTCCACTATTGGTTCACTGATAGATTTCTGCATTTTTTTATTCGCAGGTACGACCAAACCAAGTAACCGCTATGATAGTTGAGGTCTACTATGCTTTGACTAAACTAAGATAAAAGCATAGCGATCGCTACCATTTGAATCTTAAGAACTAATCGCTTTGCAACCAGTTGACTTTACCACTCTCACAGCTGCTTGTAGCGAAATCCGCGCTAACTGGCTACCATCACGCTTAGAACAGGTTTACCAGCGCGATCGCTACACTATTGCGATGGCGTTACGCACCCTGAAACAGCGAGATTGGCTAGAGATTTGTTGGCATCCCCAAGCTACACATATTTGTATCGGTGATCCACCACCGCGATCGCCAGATACCTTCACCTTTAGCCAACAACTGATACACCAACTGGGTGGTTTGGCACTGGTGGCTATTGAAGCGATCGCCCCTTGGGAGCGTGTTATTGATTTGCAATTTGCCCGTCGTCCTGGGGAAAGCGCCCTCTATCATGTCTATGCAGAAATCATGGGCAAGTATAGCAACGTCATTCTCACCGACGCCAGCAATATAATTATCACCGCCGCCCATCAAGTCAGTCAGCAACAATCTAGTGTCCGTCCCATCCAAACCGGACAACCTTATGAAACACCACCGAAACTGACTGGAACTGTCCCCAGTTTGAGCGAGTCCCAAGAACGTTGGCAAGAACGGGTAAGTTTAGTGCCAGGAGCAATTAAGCGGCAATTGCTAAAAAGTTATAGTGGCTTGAGTGCAGCACTACTGGAGTTAATGCTGTTAGAAGCAAATATCGCACCAGAAACATCCACCGATAGCCTCAACCCCGACGACTGGCAACGGCTGTTTGAGCGTTGGCAAGAATGGCTGCAAGCCTTGGATGACAGTAAATTTCAACCCGCTTGGACAAAAGATGGTTATACCGTAATGGGTTGGGGTGCAGTTGAAAACGTCAAAGATATCCAGGAGTTGCTCAACCGCTACTATACTGACCAGATCAATCAACAGCTATTTTCTCAATTACGCCATCAGTTGAGTCAGAAATTAAATAATATTCTGACGAAATTACGGAATAAAGCTCAAACCTTTAAGACGCGCTTGCAGCAATCAGATCAAGCTGATGAGTCTCGACAAAAAGCTGATTTATTGATGGCTCACCTGCAAAACTGGGAACCGGGGATGAAGGAAATTATCCTTGCTGATTTTGATACAAATTTGCCAGTAGCGATCGCTCTCCAACCAGATAAGAATGCTGTCCAAAATGCCCAAAGTCTTTACAAACAGCACCAAAAGCTAAAACGCGCTCGTGCTGCTGTGGAACCGCTACTATTGTCAGTGCAGACAGAAATTGAGTATTTAGAACAAGTAGAAGCTGCGATCGTTCAGATAGACAATTATCAAACAGCAGAAGATTTGCGAGCTTTAGAAGAAATCCGCGAAGAGTTGATTGGGCAAAAGTATCTAGAAGATCCAGAATACCGCAAGAGCAACGCCAATGAAGCCCCCAGCACTAACTTTCATCGTTACCTTACCCCTGGCGGCTTTGAAGTATTAATCGGTCGCAATAATCGCCAGAATGACCAATTAACCTTTCGTGTAGCAGGGGATTATGACCTATGGTTCCACGCTCAAGAAATTCCAGGGAGCCATGTGCTGCTACGTCTAGAACCAGGTGCTGTTGCAGAAGAAGCTGATTTGCAATTTGTAGCGAATCTTGCCGCCTATTACAGTCGCGCCCGTCAGAGTGACCAAGTGCCAGTAGTTTACACTCAGCCAAAACACGTCTACAAACCCAAAGGAGCAAAACCGGGAATTGCCATTTACAAGCAGGAGAGCATCCTCTGGGGAAAACCACAATTAACAATTCAAAATTCAAAATTCAAAATTCAAAATTGAGGCGATTGGGCATTGGGCATTGGTTATTCTTCTTGTCTCCCCTGCTCCCCCTGCTCCCCCTGCAATCTGCTGAATTATCCTGATAGATAGAGGCTTTTAAGCTTTATTTATATCTTTTTTTCATGAATATTCATGAAAAATCTGTGTTGACTGTTACAATATTGTTAAGAAAAGTTACCCCTTGCATTTTGAGAACGCGCAATTGGGTTTTAACTCTCTTGAGAAGACAACGCAAAAAAGATTTTCTAGACCAGCTGTGGGAGGCTGGTCTTTTTGTATTTAAAGTGCTTATACATTGGTTATCCGATAATATCGTGTCCGGTTAAAGACTTATCATTTAGACCGCAGGGGGCAGGGGGCAGGGGGCAGGGAGCAGGGGGAAAGAGGCTTTTGGGATTTTTGCACAGATGCGGTAATTATAAGTGATTAACCGGACTTGATATAACTCATTACAAACGCTTTGAGCACTTTTTGAGCATCTTATAGTTAGTAACTTCAAGCCTCTAAAAGACCTATTATGAGAGAGATAAAGAAGAGAGATTTTCCAGATACCGTGAAAAGTCAGGAAGTCAGTTATAGTTAAAGTTGTTGGACTATCGGTTATGAGAACTTTTGGTATAAAGATGGAATGTATGCCCTTGGTACATCAATAGTATTTTTTAACGAACGAAAAATGTCAGGTTAAATACGCTTTTAATTTACAAAAAGCTCTAAGATAGTACGCTAATGGTATGAATAATCTTATTAATGGCTGAAAAATTTGCTATGACGTTATTATGTGCCAATTGCTTGGAATGAACTGCAATGTTCCAACGGATATTTGCTTTTCTTTTGAAGGGTTTTCTGCACGGGGAGGAAAAACGGATGATCATCGCGATGGTTGGGGCATTGCTTTCTTTGAAGGAAAGGGATGTCGGATGTTTTTAGATGCCCAACCTTCTGTTGTTTCTCCGGTAGCAGAGTTTGTGCGGAGTTATCCCATCCACTCAACCCATGTCATAGCCCATATCCGCAAAGCTACTCAGGGTGAAGTTGCCCTACACAACTGCCATCCTTTCCGCAGAGAATTGTGGGGTCAATATTGGGTGTTTGCCCACAATGGTAATTTGCCAAATTTTGACCCGGAAAATTTGGGCTTTTATCAAGCCGTAGGTGACACCGATAGTGAAAAAGCATTTTGTATGATGCTAGAAACATTGCGATCGCACTTTCCTGAGGGTAAGCATGACATAAAAGAATTGTACCTTGTGTTGAAAAAAATTAGTGATGTAATTGCCAAGTTAGGTATATTTAATTACTTGTTATCCGATGGAAAACACTTGTTTGCTTATTGCTCAACCAAACTCAGCTACATTATTCGCCAAGCGCCCTTTGCAGCTGCCCATTTAATTGACCAAGACATGACCGTAGATTTTCGGGAAGTGACTACTGAACGTGATCGCGTTGCTGTGATTGCTACCACACCCCTGACTGACAATGAAGTTTGGACACAAATCCAACCGGGAGAGTTATTAGTTTTTCAGGACGGGCTGCCCTGGAAATATGCATTCACTTAAAAATAAGTAGTTACTAGATTTTTCCCATTTAGATACTTTCTAGATGGGTTTTGTTTTTCGTACTTTTCATCTTGAGTAATTTACATTTGTTTCAGGTAATAGACTCGATATTTAGGGGCACATGCCACGTTCCTAGTCTCTGACTAGGAATGCCCTCTGCAAAGCAAAGCCTTACTTCCTCGCCACAGAACCGCAAGAAAAAACATTTTCTTCTTATACCTGTAAATGAGCTTATATAAAAGGTTTCATCTTCAAGCGTAAGCAGGGATAAGGACACTTAAGCTCAAGCCAGTTGCTAATAATAACGCAGAGGTTTTAGTTGAGGCGGGCTTTAATTGCAGAAATCGCTGTCTGGCTGGTCGGGAAACTTGTAACTTCTTGGCTTGCAGATGTGTCATGGAAGCTGGATGTTGTGTAGTTGTTTGATTAAAAACGGTACTCCGATCAAGTTACCGTTGTTTATCTTGAGAAAGAGACTATCAGATTAATTCTCGAAATTCAACTTTTTAGTATAAAAAGTTTTATTTCCACTCATAAAACTCGTACTTAAAACATGTAATATTGATTATTTGTGAGCTTCTATAGAACCAGTTGCCTAAGCTTATAGTCTTACTAAGGCTGATTTTTTACAGCTTTAGAAATAATTGGTATAAAATATCTGACTAATGTTTCATTGGAGCATGAGAGCAGAGGGAAATAACCAATGCCCAATTCCCTAGCAAGTTGCTTGATAAGGAAAACTGCTGCGATGCCGTTCGCAAAGCGTCTCGTAGAGAAGGCGGGCTGCGCCTACGCAATTTGATAGTTGAAAATAAAAGCATTTGTAATTCCTCACAAAACTGGTAGAATCACCATGTTCTTGATAAAGAATGTGATGTTTTTTGGTGTTTGCAACTAGATACATGCAATCATCCAGTATGATAAACACTATATAACGGTATTACCATCAATTATCTGTAGATTTAGTGGAGAAAATAGAATGAATTTGTGGCAACGCCCACTGAAAAGGTTACAAGCGATGTCTTACGACAAGCTGCTTCGCGTCTACGCTGAACATAGAACATATCGGTTCAGACTGAATTCGCTCAAAAGCTTTGTATCACTCTTTCTGGTAGGTACTGTATTGAGTGTGGCGCTTGCCGCCTGCTCCGGTGAAACTGGGAGTAATTCTGGGAGTAATTCTGGGAGTAATTCTTCCACGCAACCTCCTATTGCTAGTCCTGTTGCTGCAAACAAAGATAATGTTGAATTAACTCTTGTGTCGTTTGCAGTTACCAAAGCGGCTCACGAAGCAATCATTCCCAAGTTTGTACAACAGTGGAAGAAAGATCATAACCAAACTGTCGTTTTCAAGCAAAGTTATGGCGGTTCTGGTTCCCAAACTCGCGCCGTTATCGATGGCTTGGAAGCAGATGTTGTCCACTTGGCGCTAGCTGGAGACACCTCAAAGATTGAGAAGGCTGGATTGATTCAGCCAGGATGGGAGAAAGAAGTTCCCAACAATGGTATTGTTTCCAAATCAGTGGCAGCATTAGTCACGCGTCCAGGAAATCCTAAAAATATCAAGACCTGGGAAGATTTATCTAAAGACGGTATAAAACTAATTACCGCTGATCCTAAAACATCAGGAGTTGCTCGCTGGAATTTCTTAGCTCTTTGGAATTCAGTGATTAAAACTGGTGGAGATGATGTTAAAGCGACTGCGTTTGTTACCAAAGTGTACAAAAATGTGCCCTTGCTGACTAAAGATGCCCGTGAAGCGACTGATGCTTTTTTCAAGCAGGGTCAAGGTGATGCCCTAATTAACTATGAAAATGAGATTATCTTGGCAGAAATAAAGGGTGAAAAGTTGACTGCGATCATCCCTGATGTCAATATCTCCATCGACAATCCCATCGCCGTGGTAGACAAAAATGTCGATAAGCATGGTACTCGTGAAGTTGCTGAAGGTTTTGTCAAATATCTATATACTCCAGAGGCTCAACAGGAGTTTGCAAAATTGGGATTCCGACCGGTGGATGAGACTTTGACTCTCAGTAAAGAAGTTGCAGATAAATTTCCTAAAGTGAAAACTTTGGGTACAGTTGCAGACTTCGGCGGTTGGGATGGAATTAATAAGAAGTTCTTCGCAGATGGAGCTATTTTTGACCAGATTCAAGCCAAAAAAAAGTAATTAGTCAAAATAATTTGTAATTCGTAATTCGTAATTGAAGGATAGACCAACTAACTTGCTTTCGGCACGCTGCGCGAAGATTTGTGGGGTAATAATTACGAATTACGAATACTAACAAAAAACTTTTTTGAATTTTGGATTTTGAATTCGGAGCGAAGCGACGTGACGAGTATATCTCCCTCTGTAGAAGTGGAACGCAATACACCATTCTGGAAGAAATTGGGGCGGGTTCCCTGGACTTGGCGAATCACCATTACATACCTGACGGTGATGTTATTTATCCCCATCGCTGCCATGTTCCTGAAAGCAAGTACGGAAACTCCGGCGAGATTTTGGGCGATCGCAACCAGTGATATCGCATTAGCTACCTACAACGTAACTTTTTTTACAGCAATATTTGCTGCCTTACTCAATGGCGTATTTGGGACTCTGATTGCTTGGGTTCTGGTTCGCTACAACTTTCCTTTAAAACGCTTGATTGATGCCACAGTGGATTTACCCTTTGCGCTGCCAACATCGGTAGCAGGGCTAACTCTGGCAACAGTTTACAGCAATAATGGCTGGATAGGTTCGCTACTAGAACCACTGGGAATTAAGGT
This sequence comes from Nostoc sp. S13, assembly GCF_029379315.1. GTDB lineage: Bacteria > Cyanobacteriota > Cyanobacteriia > Cyanobacteriales > Nostocaceae > Nostoc. The sequence goes on along the minus strand of NZ_JAQYWQ010000174.1, from coordinate 1,360 downwards.
GTCTTTTACCCGCACGGGAGTAGCGGTGGCAATGATATTTATCTCACTACCTTTTATCGTGAGAACTGTGCAACCTGTGCTTCAGGAAATGGAACATGAAATTGAAGAAGCCGCTTGGTGTTTGGGTGCTTCTCAATGGCAGACTTTCTGGAAAGTGATTTTGCCACCTTTATTTCCGACGATTTTAACTGGTGTTGCCTTGGGTTTCTCCCGTGCAGTTGGGGAATATGGTTCAACTGTAATTATCTCTTCCAATACGCCATTTCAAGATTTGATTGCACCTGTGCTGATTTTCCAGCGCTTAGAGCAGTATGACTATTCTGGTGCAACAGTAATTGGCATAGTTTTACTATCAATTTCATTGGTACTGTTATTAGCAATTAATTTCTTACAAACATGGGCAAGGCGATATGACAGTAGATAAGCCAAGTTTTCACTCATCTTCTGGGTCTGATGCAGAAATAGCCAAGCCTAAAGAGCACAAGAGTTGGGTGCCAATAGTTTTAATTGGTATAGCGATCGCTTATTTAGCTTTGGTTCAATACATCCCAGCAATCAACGTTTTTGTCCAAGCTTTCAGTAAAGGAGTTGGGCCATTTCTATCGAACCTGACGCGGCCAGCCTTTCTCCATGCAGCTTGGCTGACGCTATTGCTAGCTTTAATTGCTTTACCTGTGAATACAGTATTTGGGTTATGTGCAGCTTGGGCGATCGCTCGTCATAAATTTCCTGGACGCGCCATAGTTTTGAGCATTATTGACCTGCCCTTTTCGATTTCGCCCGTAGTCGCAGGATTGATGATTGTGCTACTCTACGGTCGGAATGGGTGGTTTGGCCCTTGGCTCCAGGCACATGATATCAAGATTGTCTTTGCTTTTCCAGGTATGGTACTGGCCACAGCGTTTGTGAGTATGCCCTTTGTCGCCCGCGAAGTAATTCCTGTTTTAGAGGAATTTGGTAAGGATCAAGAAGAAGCTGCTAGAACTCTAGGTGCGAAAGATTGGCAGATATTTTTGCGCGTCACCCTGCCCAGTATCCGTTGGGGCTTACTCTACGGTTTAATTTTGACCAATGCCAGAGCAATGGGTGAATTCGGGGCGGTTTCGGTGGTCTCTGGCAACATTGCTGACCAAACGCAGAGTTTACCACTGTTTGTAGAAGACGCTTACAAACAATACGAAACCGAAGCTGCTTTCTCTGCGGCTGTACTGTTAGCGTTGCTAGCAGTAGTAACCTTGGTGCTGAAAGAGATTTTGGAACGGAAAACCAGCATTAAAGATGTTGAATAGAAAAATCAATCGATTATATAGGACTCCTATTTGATTTCTGAACAAGACTAAGAGAGAATACGGAGAGGTTT
>NZ_JAQYWQ010000173.1 GCF_029379315.1 Nostoc sp. S13 | reverse complement strand
TCTCCAGAGCTAGGTTTCAGCCAAATAAAGTTCTCATTTCCGGATAAGTCTAATGATTCAAATTCTGTTTGAGCGGTCTGTCATATGTTTGTTTGCAGTTAAACTACATATACAACTTAACTACCTAGACCTATTGACGAGTAGTACCCCTTAGGGTAAGATTTTTGACAAAAAAATTGGTTCTGCTGATTGCAGAACCACTAAAGCTTTCGCAAACCTGTTATAACTTAACGAACTGCCCCTTGAGCAGAAAAAGTATCAATCGGCTTCATTAGGTACAGTCGTAATAACTGCCAGCCATTGGAGATGTAAAGCGGCAGTTTCTGGAAGAATTGCAAGAATTTGGGAGTGTTGGAGTTAGCGATCGCACTCAGCTTCTCATTATTGCTTATACAAGTATCCAAGCGCTGATAAAATTCTGGATTCTCTACATCTAGCATCAGAGGGAACACTCTACCGGCATTTTCGTTAGTCTTCTGAATAACATGGATGTCGTATTCTCGCGCATCCAGTCCAAGGGTGGCATAAAAGTCCTTCCGTTGGATGTCATTAAGATACATTGTCGCAAACACCGACAATAGGAAGAACCGACTCCACAGCCGTGCTTTCCAATCATTCAATATTTGCGGCTGGGATTTCATGATCGCATCAAAGAAATCACCATGACGGTTTTCATCTTGACACCAGTTCTCAAAGAATCGGAAGATTGGATAAATCCGGTCTTCGGGATGTGCTTCTAAATGGCGATAAATAGTAATATAACGCCAATAACCAATTTTCTCAGAAAGATAAGTGGCGTAGAAGATGAATTTTGGCTTAAAGAAGGTATAATTGCGGCTCTTAGTCAAAAACCCTAAATCTAGGGACAGATTAAAGTCCGACATAGCTTTGTTTAAAAAGCCAGCGTGACGCGCTTCATCCCGTGACATCAGGTTAAAGCACTCTGCCAAGACGGGGCTTTTGCCTTTCAAGCGACGACCAAGTTCTTTATACAGCAAAAAGCCAGAAAACTCTGCCGTACATGAACGTTCTAGAAACTCAACGAACAATCGGCGAGTTTCCCCATCAATATGATCCCAGGATTGTTCAAACTCGGCATCCCGAACAAAGTGATGGCGGTTGTAGTCAGTGCGGAACTCTTCGAGAATGGCTCTTAACTCATCTTCGTTGACGGAGATATCCATCCGCGCCATTTCATCAAAATCGGTAGTATAAAACCGAGGTGTTAACAGGGTTTCTTTTGCTGGGACTTTAATCCCTGGCCGGATTTCTTCAAAGCCTGGTTTTTTAAGGGAATCTACCATGTCTTGATTGCTCTTTCGTCTTTATGTTGAGTACACCCTTCGGGTTCGGCAGCTCCTCATCGGGGAAACCCCCTTTGAGCGACTGCCTCACCAAAAAGCCAACGGTAATGCTCTGGCAAGGCGTAACAGCCGACAATAATCCATTTGTATAAAGTTTAGTCTACCAAGGTGGCGGTTACAAATTAGTAAGCAAAACATTAAGAGTTGCAACAATGATTCAATGTTTGCGGAATCTAAAATGGGAGATTCGACTTACGCAACTAGCACAATGCGTAGGCGTAGCCCGTCGTAGACATCGCTATTTCATAGTACATAAGTATTGTTTAACCCACATTCCGAAAGCTTTGAGCTTTATATACCGATCAAAGTTTGTTTAACTGACACAGAGTTTCTTTGCTCATCATGTATTATTTTAACTACTTATTACTTACGCACATTAGGAAACCTTTATGCGCTCTTAGGGGGTTGGGGGTGGAGTTATTGTACCTCACTTAACTGAGAACGGTTAATTGAGATGGTAGCTGGATTTATGCCATGCTGTACTAGTATCTCAGTGATTTTCTGTAGTTGTTGCTACAATATATTAAGCGGTCTGATCATAAGTTGATCATCTTGAAATTAACAATCTATGACTGGCACGATTACTTAAAACTTCTAATTACTCTCGCTATCCATGCTGATATCAAACAAAACAGTATGGAAAAACTATCTTAGACAACAAGAGCAAATCTAAAGGGTTGAAAACAAGATGAATCTTGAAAACAATCAGCAGCAGAAAGACCGACTTCTTATCTCTTACATCTTGTGTACAGCCGGATTTTTCGGGGTGGGAGGGCTGCACCGCTTGTACAATGGCAAGATAGGGACGGGTTTGTTGTGGCTGTGTACTTTTGGTTTGTTTTATGTAGGGCAGATCGTGGATCTGCTTCTCATCCCCAACATCGTTGACGAATACGAACGCAACCTGAGATTAAAAGCGGGCGTATCTCCCCTTGGTGTGCCGTTGAATCAAGCAGTGGTTGCCTCTCAAGTCTACCGGCCAACTGGTAACGAACTCATGATTAAACTGATCGAAGCGGCGGAAAGCAAGGGTGGTGTTTTAACTGTCACTCAAGGGGTGAAGTTTACGGGAGCCAGCTTTGCTGAAGTGGAAGCTACTCTCAAGGAGATGTACAAATCAGGTTATGTGAAAATAGATAACGACCCCAATACTGGAGCCGTTACCTACTATTTCCACGAACTTTAAAGGGAGTGCGGGAGATGAGGGAGATGAGGGAGACAAGGAGAATAACCAATGCCCCATGCCCCATGCCCAATAACTAATTTCTACCTAACCACTTTTGACCGTCTAAGCGCTGAACTAAGCCAAATACCAACAAATCGAGTGTAATTCTGCGCTCATCGATTAAGAATGACTCAAGAGTGCTAGGTTTTTTGCCTTCATTACAGGAAAATCCCTTTTTCCCTTGAATATCTTCTTCGGGGAAATACAGGTTAAACTGACGTTTACCTATTTCCGACCAACTGCCGATAATTTGCCAGCATTCTTCGGCGGATTCAAAGCCAGTGATTGGCACCTTCTGCTTGGCAAAAGACACCTGCAAATTTTGCACGCCTTGTTGAGCGATCGCTTTTTGTAAAGCTGGTAAGTAATCTTGCTCAATGAACTCTACAAATGGCTTATCTTCAACAGCTGGGGCTTTTTCCTTTTTGGCGGCTTTAGCTGCGGCTGCGGGTTTTTCGCCTGTTGCTGAGGCTGCGGGTTTTTCTCCTGTTGCGGCTGCGGGGTTTTCTCCTGTTGCTGCGGCTGCGGGTTTTTCGCCTCGTGCGCCTTTAGCTGCGGCTGCCGGTTTTTCTCGCTTGGGTGGTACAGCAGCTGGTTTAGCAGCATTAGGATTATCTTCGGGGTTTGCGGCTTTAGGATCTGGCGCGTTGGCAGTAGGAATGTCTGTAGCTTCGGGTGAGTCTGTACTAGGAGCTTGTTCTTCAGCTACACTGGGAGCTTGCTTGTCAACAGTGCTGGGAGCTACTTCTCCCGCTTGATTGTGATTGGTTTGGTCTGCCATTGCTCAGGTCAATCCTTTAATCTAGCTTTGGGAGCGATCGCTCACCTTGAGGTATCGGGTATTTTTATTTTGACATAATACTACCTCTGCGCGGAATTCGTAATCTGTAATGACGCTCTGGGGTCGCTAACCTTCGGGCAATCATAATCTATATCTATATTTATTTACACCTATCTACTTACGTTTTGAGTCTGCACACCATCACCAGTCAAAAAGTATACTGTAATTCTGTTTCTTAAGCAGACTATCACCAGGCAGAAAGCTGACTGTAATTCTGTTTCTTAATTTTGAATTTTGAATTGCGTACTATGATTTACCTTTGGGAATTGAAGGTCAATTCCCTCAACATACCAATCCATCGCCAGTTGTCCCCGATCATCTAATACCTTACCCGTTGGCACTCGCACCACCCCTTTTTGGTCTTTCACCGGGCCATCAAAAGGATGTGCAGTACCCTGAATAAACTCATCGCGCTTCGCATTCACCAGTTGTTGCACATCAACGGGAATCGCCTCATTCATCGGCGAAATATCCACCATTCCTTGACCAATGCCATCCCAAACCTCTTGAGACTTCCAAGTATTAGTCATTACAGCCAAGGCTGTATCTGTATAGAATTTGCCCCATTTATTAATAACTGATGTCAGATGGGCTTTTTGACCAAACTTACTCATATCACTGTTGTAGCCAAAAGCATAAATCCCTTTTTCCTCAGCCAATTGAACTACAGCACCAGAGTCGGTATGCTGCGTTAGTATATCCGCACCTAAATTGACCAAAGCTTGAGCCGCTTCTCTTTCTTTAGCTGGATCGTACCAACTTTGTACCCAAACTAGCTTAACTTTTGCTTCAGGATTTGTTACCCGCACTCCTTGAGTGAATGCACTGATTCCCCGAATTACTTCTGGAATTGGGTATGCGCCAATAAAACCAATTACATTTGATTTTGTCATCTTGCCAGCAATCATGCCGGTTAAGTAACGCGGTTCTTCAATACGTCCCAAATAAGTGCCGACATTGGCAGTACGTTTGTATCCTGTACAGTGTTCAAAGACAATATCACCAAAGTCCTTGGCAACTTTACTTGTTGGGTTCATGTACTCGAAGGAAGTTGTAAAAATTAACTTGTTACCATCTAATGCGAGTTGGCGAATCACCCTTTGGGCGTCAGCACCTTCATTGACATTTTCAACAAAAGTAGTTTTTACCTTATCTTGAAGATTGGCTTCCATATCTCTGCGGCCTAAATCATGGGCATAAGTCCAGCCAAAATCACCCACAGGGCCGACATAAACAAATCCCACCTTCAGAGGTTCATTTACCGCCACAGGTGACGCTGAGGGAGACACCTCACCCGGCGATTTGGAATTTTTGCCTTGAAGACAACTAGTTAAAGCAAAACTAGATCCTGCTAAAGTGACATACTTTAGAAAATTCCGACGATCCATATTTTCTCGATGGGGTTTAGTTGCTGAAAAAGATTTTTCTGATTTCTAGTAGCGAGAAACACACTATTGACTTAATTTTAGCTTTAGTTTTTTGCCGTCAACTTAGTTACAAAAGAAAGCAAATAATGGTTGAATTGGGCATTGGGCATTGGGCATTGGGCATTGGGCATGGGGCATTGGGCATTGGGCATTGGGCATAAGGGGAACAAGGAAAGAGTTTCTTTCTGAATGCCCAATCCCTTTTACTAACAACCCCCACAAGGGGATATGGTTTACTGGAGGTTTTTAATGAACTTATTTCAGCTTTTAGCAGGAGAAGACAATCATCCAGCCTTAGTTTCGCCTGGGGGGCGATCGCTAACTTATAAGCAATTGCGCGACAATGTTCTTGGACTGGTATCCCAACTCAACAGCTTTGGATTGAAACCGGGAGAACGCGTTGCCATTGCCATGACTAACGGTTCACCAATGGCTATTACCTTTTTGGCTGCTGCCCTGTGTAGCACTGCTGCACCCTTAAATCCTAAATATAAGCAAGAAGAATTTGCCTTTTATTACGAAGATACCCAAGCAAAAGCACTGATTACGTTGTCTGAGGGGCCAGAAGCAGCCATTGCCGCCGTCACACCCGACATGATGCTGATTAATGCCAAGGTAAACACTGACGGTACATTAAGCTTTGAATTAATCAAAACCGGCTCACAAGCAGCAGAATCCTCAAATCCCGCAGCTCCCAACGCCGATGATCTGGCGATGATTCTCCACACTAGTGGCACCACCAGTCGTCCCAAGCGTGTGCCGATTCGTCATCGCAACTTAATTGCCTCAGCCAACAACATCATTGGTGCATACTCACTCACAGCAGCTGACACTACACTTTGCCTAATGCCCTTGTTCCACGTTCACGGATTGGTGGGCTGTTTGCTGGCAACTCTGGCATCGGGTGGCACACTAATTTGTACCAATAGACTTATCCACAAATAAACCTCAAAATAGCTGAAACCCTTACATAGCTGGCTTTTTAGCTTATATAAAACAGGAACCTCTAAAACCCTCTCCAGAGCTAGGTTTCAGCCAAATAAAGTTCTCATTTCCGGATAAGTCTAATGGTTTTAATGCCCTAGAGTTTTGGAAACTGGTAGATACCTACAAACCCACCTGGTACTCCGCAGCCCCAACCATGCACCAGACAATTTTGGCACGCGCTAGCCGCAATACAGAAATTGTCAAAGCTAACCGCTTTCGCTTCATTCGCTCTAGTAGCGCTTCCTTGCCCCCGATTATTATTGAACAGCTAGAGGCAACTCTCAATGCTCCCGTGGTGGAATCTTATAGCATGACTGAAGCATCTCACTTAATGACCACCAACCCCCTACCGCCAAAAGTTCGGAAACCAGGTACTGTTGGTTATGGCTTCGGTGTAGAAGTCGGGATTATGGACTCCGAAGACAACCTATTATCTCTCTTAAGCTTGGGCGAGGTGGTGGTAAAAGCACCCAATGTCATAGATGGCTACGAAAACAACCCCCAAGCTAACGCCACAGCTTTTGTAAACGGTTGGTTCCGCACAGGGGATCAGGGCACACTGGATGCAGACGGCTACCTCCGCTTGACTGGACGAATTAAAGAATTGATTAACCGGGGTGGGGAAAAAATTTCTCCTTTAGAAGTAGATGATGTTTTGCTGCGCCATCCCGCCGTCGCCGAAGCCTTGGCCTTTGCCGTCCCCCACAAATCTTTAGGAGAAGATATCCATGCTGCTGTTGTCCTCAAGGCAGAAGCTGGCGAAAAAGAACTTTTAGCCCACTGTTCAACTATGCTGGCAGACTTCAAAGTTCCCAAGCAAGTTCACATTTTGGATCAACTACCTCGTGGTGCTACGGGCAAACTGCAACGGTTGACTATGGCGAAATTGCTGAATATAGGGCAGTAAGGAGATCAGCCTTTGAGTTTGAAAGTTGAGGCTTGATCCTTGCTTGGTTTTATCATAAATTAAAGGACGTCTATACGTAGTGCGGAGTCGGAGCCACTCCGCCTTTGATCAGTTTCAGTCGGGGTTTAAATAAGAGTCTGATAATGTCTTTAATTTTGAATTTTGAATTATTAATGTTCTTGTAGCTTAAAAACTTCGGAAATCAACATGGCGAATGCTCCCGAATTATCATATTTAGCTGTCAGTCTTTTATACTCGTTTTTCGTAACCAGCTTCCCAGATACTATCTCAAATTCTTCTCCAATCTTCACCTTTTCAGGTATATTCACAGTAATATCATCTGGCAAAGATATCTTCTTATTTTTTAGTTCTATTGGCTCTAAGACAAGCTCTTGATTTTCTGCTGAAGCCGATATTTCTAAATCACTATTCATATACTCTTTTTGTCCGCTCCACTTTCCAGACAAGTTTTCTATTTCGGCTTTGGCTGGTCTATTGACAAAGCTATTTAGATGCTCGCTAACTATCGTAATTCTCTCTAAATCGCCACTTTCAGCATAGATAATCGCTACACTAGTTCGCCAATCTTGATATCGGAAAAATAACTCTGTAACAAATTTTTTTCCAGCTTCCAGTTTTTTTGATACCCAGGCACTCTTACCCTTACCAAAGGACACTGCCCTCATAGACAAAAATGTTGGGTAAATGACTCCATCAGGTTGACTACAAATTTGCTTTTCAATCTGCCAGGTTTTTTCTGATTCCGTTCCATCAGAGTAGCTGTATTTATTAGTTTGAGTAATCAATGTTTTCTCTTGATTAGCTTGAAATTTTCTGACAGCTTTAAATGAATTCAGAACTTCTTTATCTAGAGAATACACTGTCCATATTCCGTGCCAAGCACCACCTTCTGTCGTGATATATCCAAATAAATTTTCCCAGTTTTTATCTTGTGAATTCATTGTTTTTCTGATTGAGAAGTTGACAAAAGCTTTTTAGTATTCCTATTCTACTATGGCTAGAGGCGTTAGATATTCCTTCGCTCTCATCGGGGGCGTGGTGGACTGCGATCGCCCCTGATACTCTCCACACTGCTACCCCTGCGAAAATCGCTTATAATGTTCCTCACTTACCAATGGCTACCTTTTCCTTGACATTGATTTTGGGCATTGGTGCGATCGCAATGTTATGAGATAAATAATTTTGCCAAAAGTAAGCGATACACTAAGAGAAATTCCTTGAGGAAGCTTTGATGGCACGGTCAAACGGGGTTAAAAATGAAACATCTGCACAGGAATTGCCGACAATTTCAGACAAAGATACAGTGACAATTGAAGATTTGCCTGAAGATTCGCCCGAAGTAGTAGAGGATGTCCAGGATATTGACGACATCTTGAACTCACTCAAAACCTTACTCAGTAACCTAGAAAAGCTGCAAAAAGTCCGGCAGGAAGTGGGCGACATCAAACCGTTGATCGGGCGGATGCTTGATGGGGAACTGGTTGCGGGTGAAGAACTTGAGCAACTTAAGGCAGGTGTGAGCAGTCTTTCTCGCCTTGTTCGTGCTTATAATGACCATCAAGCAGCGTTGGCTAAAGCACAACCTGCTAGAAACTTGCTAGATCAAGTGCTTAAAGAGCGGAAAGCTAATTGAAACAAGAAGCGATGTCTACGACGGGCTACGCCTAATTACCTAAATGCGTAGACGCAGAGCAGCTTGTCGTCAGACATCGCCTCTCCATCACTTCAAATTACAGCTTCTTCGCATTGACAATCAAAAACCACCACGAAGTAAGCATCAGGTCGCAGCGCTAAAGTGTCGATATAATTCTTTTTATACTAGTGCGGCTCTAAACCCACAACTAAAGTTTCTGGTGAAGAAGGCAGTTCTTGCTGGAGTTAGAAGCTAGAAATTTAGATGGGGTTGAACAGTTGATCGAAGCTCAAACCACCGATGAGACCAAGGCGATCATTACTTTGGAACTGGTTAATCGTCGTCGATCCAGCGCCAGAAGCAAGAACAAATAAATCGCTACCGCTACCACTATAAATGGTGTTATCGCCAGCACCTGCCGCAATTAAGTTGTTACCTTCTGCGGCATAAATCACATCATCCCCTGTACCTGTAAATATCCAGTCGCTGCCGGAACCTGCATAAACGATATCCTTGCCGGAACCTGTGCCAATGAGATTGTTACCTTCTGCGGCGTAGACTAGGTTGCGACCATTACCTGCATCAATTAGATCGTTACTGGAGCCAGCATAAATGGTGTCATCTCCAAAGCCTGTGAAGATATCATTTAGACCTTCGCTGGCGTAAACTTGGTTGTTGCCATTACCTGCGTTGATAATGTCACGACCGGAGCCTGCATAGATAACATCATTGCCAGAACCTGCGGTAACTAGGTTATTACCTTCGCCTGCATAAAAGGTGTTGTTACCTTCTATGTCTGTGAGGGTGTCGTTACCGAGACCAGCATCGAGGGAATCATCTCCTAAACCACCTTCGAGGATATCGTTACCGAGGTCGCTAACCAAGGTGTCTTTTTCAGAACTACCTCGGAGGATGTCGTTACCATCACCACCCCAGAGGGTATCTTCTCCGGCACCACCATCCAAGGTATCATCCCCAGCCCGACCTTCGAGGGTGTCGTTACCTGCTAAACCACTGAGGATATTGTTGCTATTATCGCCGATGAGGAAGTCGTTGTAAGATGAACCTTCAAGGTTTTCAATCGAAATAAATTTATCGCCTGTGGCATCTCCTTGCCAACCAGTGTTTTCAGCCAAACTAGCAGCAACACCAGATGTCGCGGTAATGTAAGAGGCGGTATCGTTGCCAGTGCCACCGTCGAGGATATCGGAAGGCCAGCCTGAGCCTGTGCCACCAACGAGGTAGTCGTCCCCAGTGCCACCAAAGATTTCATCATTGCCGTTTTCACCAAACAGGCGATCGCTTCCTTCTTTGCCTTCGATGATGTCCTTGCCATCGCCACCGAGAATGGTGTTGGCGTTGCTATCTCCGATGAGGCGATCGGCGTAAGCGGAACCGATGACGTTTTCGATGTTCTTCAGGGTGTCGAGTCCATCAATGCCATCAAAAGCGATGTTATTTGCTAGGTCAACAGATACGCCGATGTTAGAGCTATTGAATGAGCGACGGTAGCTAACTGTATCAATGCCGTCACCACCATCTATCTTAAAAAAACTTGCCCCTTTCTGAACAATATTTCCACTTTCATCAATGAGATCACCGACTGTATTAAATAACCGATTTTTAGCATCGCGAATTCTTAGAACACCTTGATTCCAGAAAAAATATCATTAGTCTGACCCGTCAAAATTCCAAATACAGTATCTACGGGGTCAGTCAGTAGCGGAATCTGAAAACCTTTTGGCAAACCTGCTGGCTGAGAAATTGAGATGCCAAAACTAGAGGGTTGAGAGCCAACGATACCGGATGTATCGACTGTTAGTTCTCCCAGTACAGTTCTACTTCCTGAAGGGAGATTACTGACAAATTTACCAAGTGATAAAATATCACTATAGGACTCCTATTTGATTTCTGAACAAGACTAAGAGAGAATACGGAGAGGTTT
>NZ_JAQYWQ010000061.1 GCF_029379315.1 Nostoc sp. S13 | reverse complement strand
TTTCGTAGTGGCGGGTCTGAATCCCCCACTGATTGCATTCTGACGAATGTATTCTTCTTCAATTAAGTCATACCTACCCCTCGGTTGGTGTATTGGATCATATCAAGGTATAATGGCTATTTTGCCCAAAGCTGGCGATCGCTTCAGAATGATTGGGAAATTATTAAAACTTCAAGTTTAAAGTGAGTAAAATGTAAGTACGTGATATAATACACCTCTCACTTACCCTGGTTTTATGGCACTGCCAATTGTTGCAATTATCGGACGCCCAAATGTGGGCAAATCCACCCTGGTTAATCGACTCGCCGGGGAACAAACGGCGATTGTCCATGATGAACCGGGAGTGACACGCGATCGCACTTATCTGCCAGCTTTCTGGAATGGTCGCGAATTTTTAGTTGTAGACACTGGTGGTTTAGTATTTAATGATGATACCGAATTTTTACCACTGATTCGCCAACAGGCAATGACAGCCCTTGCAGAAGCATGTGCGGCTATTTTTGTAGTAGATGGTCAAACAGGCCCCACATCGGCAGATTTAGAAATCGCCGAATGGATGCGCCAACAACGCCTACCAGTGCTACTAACTGTAAATAAATGTGAATCCCCAGAACAAGGCTTAATCCAAGCTGCCGAATTTTGGGAATTGGGATTGGGCGAACCTTACGCCATTTCCGCAATTCATGGTAGTGGCACAGGAGAGTTACTTGACGAGTTAGTTAATCACATACCTGCTATTGAAGACATCCCAGAAACGAATGAAATCAAAGTAGCAATTGTGGGACGCCCGAATGTGGGCAAATCGAGCTTACTCAATTCTTTTGTTGGGGAAGAAAGGGCTATTGTCAGCCCAATTTCCGGCACCACCCGCGATGCTATTGATACCGTCATTGAACGAGACGGACAAACCTACCGTTTGATTGACACCGCCGGTATTCGCAAAAAGAAACACATAGAATACGGCACAGAATTCTTTAGTATTAACCGTGCTTTCAAAGCGATTCGTCGTGCTGACGTGGTTTTATTAGTACTAGATGCCGTAGATGGAGTCACTGAGCAAGACCAAAAATTAGCTGGGCGGATTATCGAGGAAGGTCGAGCTTGCATCATCGTCGTTAATAAGTGGGATGCTGTCGAAAAAGACTCTTATACAATCTACGACTACGAAAAAACTCTGCAATCACGGTTACATTTTACCGAATGGGCAGAAACAATTTTTGTCAGTGCCTTGTCAGGACAACGGGTAGAAAAGATTCTAGAATTAGTGAAAACGGCGGCTGAATCACACAAACGCCGTGTCAGCACATCAGTTATTAACGAAGTCTTAACAGATGCCGTCAGTTGGCATTCACCGCCAGCATCTCGTGGTGGGCGTCAGGGGAAGATTTATTATGGTACACAAGTAAGTAGCCAACCACCAACGATCGCCCTATTTGTGAATGATTCCAAACGCTTCAACGACAACTACCGCCGCTACATTGAACGCCAATTTCGGCAACAGCTAGGATTTAAAGGCACGCCAATTATTTTACTATGGCGCAGTAAGAAAGTCCGTGATGTCGAAAGTGGTAATGTTAATAGAGCAACTCGCGTCAAATTAAGTTAGAGACGCGATTAATCGGGTCTGTACAAGAGTTATGAGTTAAAGCCAAAATTGCTAACGATAAAACCCTATCGACTTGAGTTTGATAGCGGTACAAGGTGAAAGTTATGAGTTAAGGTCAAAACTCCTAACTCCTATACAGACGCGATTAATCGCGTCTCTACTCCTCACTCCTAACTCTAAAATGGATTTATTGCGATCGCTGCCACTTGGACTTTATTTAGAACAACCCCAAACTTGGCTGCATAAAATCGATCCGCGAGTCAAGTTCGCTTGGTTAATGAGCTTTTTAACAAGCTATGTTTTGGCCAATAACTTTTGGCGTGTGCTGCTGGTGGTATTGTTGATTATTGCCACCTTGATTGCTAGAATTCCCCGACGAGTATGGCGGCAGCAAATGGGTTGGCTATTAATGCTATCATTTTTTGTCTTCGCGATCGCAGCCATCAGTCCTGATGGAATGGGCGTAGATTATCAGTCACGCCTGCCAGCTAATGAACAAATATTAACTCAGCCATCAAAGTCCAATAATCTTGTTCAAGAGGAAGTAGGCGATCAAAAAAAATACAGCTACGTGCTATTTAACAAAGGGCCAGTCAAAGTGACTCGCTACTCCTTGAGTTTAGCAGTACGCCTGAGTACACTTATATTTACCGTGATTTACAGCACCAACCTGTATCTGCTGACAACCGCACCAGAAGAAATCACATCTGGTATAGAAAGCTTAATGCAACCTCTACGACGCTTTAAGTTACCTGTCACAGAAATTACTTTGACTTTAACCTTGTCCTTGCGCTTTATTCCCCTGGTTTTAGAAGAAGTGCAAAACTTATTTCGCTCTGTGATGACAAGGGCAATTAATTGGAAAAAGCTGGGATTAAAAGGAGCATTCAAGGTTTGGATCACAGTCGCAGAAAGACTATTAGAAAATCTCCTCTTACGATCTGATCAAATGGCAAATGCAATGATGGTGCGGGGTTTTACCAGTCCCAATGAGCATCGAGTGCAATGGCATGACTTACGATTAAAAGGGCATGACTGGCTTGCTATTGCAACTTTAATCTTATTCTGGGGAATACGGCTAGCTATAGGAACTCAGGTATAATTTTGCACCGAGAAAATGTTAAAAGGTGGATGAGGTAGTATTTTCTTCTCCTGCTCCCCCATCTCCTCTTCACTGGCGGTTGGGTTGGCTAGGATGTAGCAGACAAAATTGAATAGCTACCCCGCAATAAAATTGATCCCCTACCATTTCTCATAGCTTTTTGGTACGATCCAGATTGTTTTGCCGTTTTAGATCACGCGCAACAAATTCTTTGGCTAGCCATCAGTAATGCGAGTGGACTCGATGATTTACAGGAGAAGTTAGCAAATCAATACGAGACAAAAGACGCACAAAGTAATTTCCCCGTGTCTCCGTGTACCATACCTCCGTGTAAGCGCGTAAGAGTCTCCTGTTCATTCAACTACCTCATTCACAGGGAATCTATCAATCAACTGCATCGCCCGATAGGCATTGCGTTGGAAAGAGTCTGGCAAATGGGGAACGTGGGGTATTTGCGATAATAAATCCAACGTCCGCCGTAAAATTCTCACCACATCGCCTTCATCTAAGGTGGTGTTTTCGCAGAGTTCTGTCCACTCCATTCCTAGCGCCCATTGTTCCACGATCGCAATTAACTCAAACTCCAACCATATAGGCAACGCTACGTTATAGCGCCGTTGTAGTTGGAACATTTGGCGGCGAATTCCCTGCAATTTTTTCAAGGCTTCTGCCACTTCATTACTGAGGTCAAAGTTAACCTTGCTATCTGGACGGGGCGTTTCCATCACCAAAGCTGCTGCTGCTGCTGCTAAATGCTGCGGATCTAAGTGGCCCAATTCACTACTAGCGAATACTAAACCCAGCCACAATTCATTCTCACCTCGAATCGCGGCAGCGATTCGCCCTAATACTGTGGGCACTAAGTTATCCAAAGCACCAAAGTGTTGCAAAATTGAGATTAAATTGAGAAATTCTTCCCAATGACGTTGTGACTGTTGCTCTACTTGTCCTTGTAACTGTTCAAGTTCGGCTTCTAATTCGACATAGCGGGCGCGGCGCTTGAAAAGCGTTGCAGCATTGCCTGATTCATGTAGGGGATGAGCTTCTAATTGCTCTTGGACGGCGGTAAGGCGACTGAGTTGTTCTGCTACTTCTGGTGCCAGATGCAAAGATTCTATCGGATCGGGAATACGTCCGGCGATCGCAAATGTTTCTTCATTGCCACGGCGTGACTGTCCTGGTTTCAAAGGCATCTCTGGCGGTGGTAGTACATCAGGCGGCACCTCAACTCGTGGGAGTTCGGCATACAAATCGACTACATCCCCTGTTGTTGCTACATACCAGCGATTATCATGTCCCAAGCATACCAAGTAAGAAGCTTGACCAGAACCAGGCGATTTCCCCACTAACACTGCCGTTACAGGTGAAGAGACTGTGATATTTTTCCCCTTGAGACTCAACAGAGTTCCTGAGACTGCAAAGCCCAACATCATCGCCAATTCTTCTTGTCGGTCTGAGAGTGCTTGCTCTTGCAGGGTTTTCAATATCTGGCGTTCCACTTTCAGGCGTTGTCGCAATTTCTCATAAACAGCCAGTTCATTTTCATCAACTGCCACGATTTGCTCATGAAGTTGAGCTAATTGTGTTTGCAGTTCAGCCATCTCATCGTATTCTGGTCTTAAATGCAAGGTGGCCATGTACTGCCCAAAACTGCGCTCTATCAGTTCCCTGGTTTGCTCTAGGGTGTGGGTTTGCAGCAAGTTGAGTACCATGCCATAACTGGGCGTAAACTGGCTTACTAGGGGGTCTGGCTTGGATGTTCCCAAATACGCCGCTTCTTTGGCTCCTTCAAAGGGAGTTTGGACTGTCACCACATGACCTTGTTTATCCATCCCCCGGCGGCCGGCTCGTCCCGCCATTTGCAAAAATTCGGAAGCGTTCAACAGGCGGTGTCCAGTGTCGGTACGTTTAGAAAGGGTAGAAATTACCGTTGTCCGGGCAGGCATATTAATTCCCGCCGCCAGGGTCTCCGTGGCGAATACTACTTTAATCAGCCCCTGCTGAAATAGTTCTTCTACCAGTGCTTTCCAAGCAGGCAAAATTCCAGCGTGGTGGGCAGCAATTCCCCGGTATAGGGGCGCAATTTGTCCAGAACGCCCGGCATCGGGATTCCGGGCTAAAAAGTCGTCAATCTGTTCCCGTAAGATTTGGGACTCTTCACTATTTACCAGCCATAAATCACCCACTTCCGCTACTGCTTTATCACATCCCCGGCGGCTGAAGATAAAGTAAATCGCTGGTAGCATATCCCGTTGCTCTAACTGGCTCAAGGTATAAATGATGCCAGGAGCCTCTGGTCTTCCACTTCTCCCCTTCTCCCTTTCTCCCCCTCTCCCCTTCTTTTTTTGAAGGCGGGGGTTAATTTTGGTTTTGCTATCATTTAGCAGGGGAAATAACCCTTTGGGATTGCAAAAGTGAAATTCCAAGGGAACTGGACGAAAATCGGAGTAAATCAGGTCTGTTGGGCCGTGAACGCGATTTAGCCAGTCGGTGAGTTGATCGCTGTTAGCAACCGTTGCTGAGAGGGCTGCCAGTTGAACTTCCCGGGGACAATAGATGATTGATTCTTCCCAAACTGTCCCACGTTGGCGATCGTTCATGTAGTGGCACTCATCAAGTATCACCGCTTCAACGTCTACTAATGAGATGCCGATTTGCCCAATGGGTGTGCCATAGAGCATATTTCGGAAAATTTCGGTGGTCATCACCAAAATCGGTGCATCCCTGTTAATGGAAGCATCTCCAGTTAACAGTCCGACTTGATCAAAGCCGAATTTTTCTCGAAAGTCACGTAATTTTTGATTTGACAGCGCCTTCAGGGGAGTGGTGTAAAATACACGTTTTCCTCGCACTAGGGCGCGATAAATGGCGTATTCCCCGACTAATGTTTTGCCCGAACCTGTGGGCGCACATACGACTACGGAGCGTCCGGCGTTTAGGGACGCGATCGCTTCTTTTTGAAACTGATCCAGTTCAAAGGGAAATATAGACCCTAAGTCAAGTTCTGGAGACGGTGCGGGATAATTCACTCAATCACATTTGCAACCAGATTGTTTACTATACTAACGAGTCTTTTGTCAACTTCGTTATTTGTCATTTGTCACTTGTTCTTTGCAAATGACTAATGACTCTTTATTATTTTCCTAGTTCTTGCGATCGCTCTGTGGCAGCTTTAACTGCTTCAATTAAAGCTGAACGAAATCCTGCCTGTTCTAGCTTGGCAATCCCGGCAATGGTTGTACCGCCGGGACTGGTAACACGATCTTTAAGTTCTGCTGGGTGCAGTTTGGTTTCTTGCAACAGTTTCGCTGTTCCCAGTACAGTTTGCAAGGCTAGTTGATTGGCAATTGCTCTAGGTAAACCTGCGGCTACTCCGCCATCAGCAAGTGCTTCTACCAAGAGCGCCACGTAAGCCGGGCCACTACCAGATAGCCCTGTAACTGCATCCATCAACCCTTCTGACACTTCCACTACTTCCCCCACAGCAGAAAAAACTTGCTGTGCTATTTGGTGGTGCTTGGGGCTGGTGTATGCACCTGAACAAATCGCAGTAATTCCCGCTCCTACAGTTGCTGGTGTATTGGGCATTGCTCTAATAACTGGCAATTGCACAAATGCAGCTTCTAGGTGACTTAAAGTTACACCTGCCAAGATGGAAATGATCAGGGGTGAGTGTTCTGTATTAAGAATATCAATATCTGCTAATTCTTGAGCGATCGCGCTAAACACCTGCGGTTTCACTGCCAAAAAGACAACTTCTTTTGCTTGAGTGAAAACCTGGCTATTATCTGTCGTCACAACAACATCGTACTGCTGTTTTAAAAAATCTAGGCGTGAAGATAGCGGTTCGCTAACTATCACTTCTGATGATTGATAAATTCCACGCGCAATAAGGCGGGATAAGAGCGCTTCTCCCATTACCCCGCCACCAATTAAACCAAATTTTATAGTCATTGATCATTTGTCATTTGTCATTCGTCCTTTATCATTTGTCACTATTTTGAAGTTCGCGTGACTTCTAGTCATGCGATGGAAAGCTTCAACGATCTCCGCTGGGAGCAATCCAAGTAGAGATGAGTTCTCCACAGGCGTTTAAAGCCTCCCTAGCAGCAACGGCGGCTATACTGATTTTAACACTTCGGCAAAGCTACCTCGACTGCGTTCGGTACAAGTCAGTAACCACACGAATCCACTTCATTTATGGAGCGCCTAACTTATGACTCTGATGTCACGAGTGTACGGCTTGTAAAAATCACAACCCAGGACAAATGACAAAGGACAAAGGACTAACAACTAATTTAACTTTATTGTAAATCAAAGGCTTTAAGATCCCTTCTCCCAAAGGCAGAGGCTAAAGCTAAAGTCTACACCTAGATTTAGTTTCAGACGGGGATTTAAACCCCGACTGAAACTCTCTTCTCTACGAGACGCTGCACGTAGCTTGCTTCCCTGTAAGAGTACAATTTGGAATTTGGAATTTGGAATTTGGAATTGTTATTGTGCCATTCGGTTAGTTTCGTTGCCCCAGGTTTGATTTGAAGAACCTGTAGGACGAGAGGGACGGGCTGGCGGTTGTGGTACTTCATGAAGAACACCACCTTGAGTGCTAACTTGGACACAGCTTGGCGTAAACAAAAAGATGCTCTCACCAATGCGCTCTTGATGTCCATCTAGTGCGTAAGTACCACCTGCAACAAAATCTACTGCTCGTTGAGCTTGATCTGGGTCCATGATTGTCAGATTTAATACCACTGACTTGCGTTCTCGCAACGCTTGAATTGCTTGAGGCATTTCTTCAAAGGTGCGTGGTTCGAGTACTAAAACTTCCGAAATTCCGTTAATTGCTCCTGGCATACCAATCACATTCCCCATTGGCTTTGAACCTGCTGCTATATCATCTCCCATTGTAGGCACTGGTTCCCGCCAGCGCCGATTTTGAGCGGCTGTGCCCTCTTGTGGTGCTGGTTGGGGATTTTCTTGCTGATACAGATTTTGGTAATTATTATCTGTTTCTGGTTCTTCTTCGTAATACTCATATTCCACTTGCTCATTTAGACCCACAAAGTCTCTGAGTTTGGAAAAGATATTGTTCATTGTGTATGTACTCTCCTGATGCGAATAGCCTGCATTGACTTGGCTTAACGATTAGATTTAGCTAAAAGCGATATCTACGGACGTAAACTACGCTACATCGGTGGATACTTCAGCAAATCCATTGCTATTTGTAGCCTATACTACGGGTTTTGGCGATGAACTGACACTTATTGGAAAGGTCTGTGCATCGCCTAAACATCATAAGGAGTCAAGATTATATCCTAAGGTTTGTCCGAAGGAAAGTTCTTTATACCCCATTTTCCCTTGGCGATTACTCTTGTCAATACTATATCCTTTGTTTCCAATTGCACCAGTCTATGACAAAATTCTTGTGATCAAATTCTCAGCTTCTATTAATACTGAGCTACAAGGTTGATGCACAAGTAGGCTAAGAACGATCTTTTAAAAGTATTGGGCGAATATAATTCGCTACTACACAAGCTCTTATCCACCTCCGTGGAAACCATGCCAAATCAAGGGCTTGCTAATCCACGTCCCTTGCACGTCCCGTAGGTAAGGTGGCTAAAGTCTCATGTAGCCGCGACTTCTAGTCGCCCGATGAGTTATAAATTAGACTTGACAAACATCCTTTAAGAGCGATCGCCAAATAATATGGTTCCTAATCGTACCATCGTTGTGCCTGCTTGCACTGCCAGTTGGTAGTCGCCTGACATACCCATAGACAGGTGCTGCATTTTAATCTGCGACCAGTTTTGCTCCTGAATTTCTTTTGCCAGTTCACGATTGAGATTAAACACACTTAAAATTTCGGAATCATTTAATCCTGAAGGCGGAATTGTCATCAAACCTTGAATTTGTAAATTTTTGTATTGATTGAGTGTGGGTAAATCAGCCAACAGTTCTGGTACACTCCAACCAGACTTGTGGGGATCGGGGAGAATTTTCACTTGCAGGCAAACCTGGGGACTCACTCCTAGCTGTTGCGCCAATTGATCTAAACGCTGTGCCAGCTTCAAATTATCGACGGAGTGAATCCAAGGGAATTGTTCAATGGCTTTTTTGGCTTTATTGCTTTGCAAATGTCCAATAAAGTGCCAGGTAATATCCGGTAAGTCTTGCAACTCGGCTTGTTTGCTGGCGGCTTCTTGGATACGACTCTCCCCAAAATCACGAATTCCTGCGGCATAGGCAGACCGAATGGCCTGGGCAGAAACTTGCTTGCTAACTGCAATCAATCGGACTGAAGTTGGGAGTGAGGAGCGAATGGAAACAATACGTTCGGAAATCGAACTGCTCATTGGAAGGTGCGTTGGAAAACACTCTGAAGCTGATCGTACTCTTGAGGTTGTCCACTGCGCCGCAGGGTACGTAAGCGATTTTCCAACATCATTCTAGCCTCAGTACGTCCGATAGGCTGGAATTTAACACCTTTAACCTCATTTGCAACCAAAAAAAATAAGCGCTGGGCATAAAGTGTAGTGAACAAATCCTGGTTCTCATCAACCATACAGATTTTGTAGAGTAACCCCCAAGTTGGATGGTTTATGTAAGTTTCTGCGTATTCTGGATTCATTTAAGAGTCAAGGTGTAGTCAAGGTGGGAGTATGTATATCTTTTCGCAGTGAATTCCAAACATTCAGACGATAATAACTTTCTTTCGCCAGAATATTTGCTTAAAATACAAAACTGCGGTTACGAAGACCTTGATCTAGTTCCTAATGGGCAGATGAAGCTAGTGGTAGTGAGGCGAAATGGTACAACAGAAGCCGCGAAGCGTAGATTCAGAGAGTAGAGCCTGGTTGATAAACATGACCATCTGCTTTGGTGACTTCAATTTATCAATCTGTTGGGAGAAGGCACAAAATAGTCCTGTTCCTCTTGTCGAAAGTTCGGCGTGGCAAGGAAAAACACCCTTTGATGTTCCCAATGGCAACAGCGAGCTTTTCAACTTCTTTCCATATTGCCACAAATGTCGCCCAATGGCGCAAAATCGTAATTGGGTAATGAGGAGGGTGGGGCCCCTCTGGGGATAAGGGGTAAAGGGTACAGGAAAGAAAATTATACTCTATTGATTATTTCTTTGCGTAAGACCATCTGTCCATCTTTGTGTCTTTTTCTTTTTCTGTCTGTGCGTTCTCTTTGTGAATATGAATTTGAGGCGTTTGGAGTCTTGCTACAAACCGCCCCAAGAATGAATTTACATTAGGCTAAATAATAGTAGTGGTACGTAGTTAAAAATGCTTTTTTGGTTTCGGATATCTTCTAGACGTGATTAATGGCGTCTATCTAACAGAAGTTATACTTGCTGTCAGCCGTGTTCAATCTTAGTACACCAAGTTTCCAGTACCGCGCAACTGACGCAAAGAATTTATACACAATGGACAGTCACATTTAAATAACTTAATTGCAGCATCGCTTTCCTCGTCAGTAAAATTCAACATGGCAATATTCTGATCTGATACTGATGTGACAATGGTTGAGGAGCGTGTAGATGAGGTATAGGGTTGCTTTCTCTCTGAATCTCGAATGCAGACAAAATCTGTTCCACCATGTGGGTTAGTGATACAGGTACGACCGTCTTGTGTGTGCATTAATCGCTGAGTAATACTACTACTAGCATGGGCAGGATGAAATACTGCCAGCGTAGACATCAGCGATACAAAAATTGAGGAAGTGGAAAGCAAATTCAGGATAATTTTTTTGTTCATAGATTCCTTGAGAAAATTGTCTACTAGTTTAGGGTATTCGATTCACTTTCAAACTTCAAGTGAATTATCTCTAAGAATAGTCAGGTTGACACTTGTTACCCAAAAAAGTTCCATATCTACACAGTTTGATCCCAAATTAGATGGGTATAAATAAACATAATACCCAGAACCCCGACTTTTTGCGAGAAGTCGCCTTCTATATCCTGAGCCTTTTATGTTTAATTAACTTGAGCTACTTACCTGGTTAAAATCTCACTGACGCGTAGCGGTAGCGAGTCAGACATCGCTTTCTTAAAATTACCCTGTTGAAGCTTTTGCATCGCCCAATTATAGTATTCTGACGGTTGATCGGTATTTGCGGTGGCTGTGGATAAACATTCTAGCTAGGAATCGTAAACAGCCAGCTTGAAACAGTTTGCAATAATAGCCAAGCATTTAAACTGCCGATAATAATCGCTACTAACCACGATAAAATCTGCAACCACAAAGGATTGACAAATTCACCCATTAAGCCTTTATTACTTGTGAACATCACCAACGGGACTACGGCAAATGATAGCTGTAAACTCAAAATAACTTGACTGAAAATTAGTAAGCCGCCTGTACTCTTTTCTCCCAAAAGCATAATTGAAATTAATGCTGGGATAATCGCAATTAATCTCGTAAATAACCTACGTAACCAAGGTTTAAGACGCAGATTCAAAAAGCCTTCCATGACAATTTGCCCTGCTAAAGTAGCGGTAAGGGTTGAACTTTGTCCAGAAGCAAGTAATGCCACGCAAAAAATTGCGCTAGCGGCATTCACACCCAATAAGGGAGAGAGCAATTTATAAGCATCTTGAATTTCTGCCACATTCTGATAACCAGAAAAATGAAAAGTGGCAGCAGCAATAATCAAAATTGCTGAGTTGATAAACAAGGCGAAACATAAAGCAACTGTAGAATCGATGGTGCTAAACTTAATAGCTTCCCATTTTTTTTTGGATGTTGATTCCCAATCCCGTGTCTGCACGATTGATGAGTGTAGATATAAGTTGTGTGGCATCACCGTTGCCCCCAAAATTCCAATAGCAATGTAGAGCATTTCTGGATTCTGCACAATTTCTATTTTGGGAACATATCCTAATAAAACTCCGCCCAAATCAGGATGTGAAAAAATGATTTCTGCTCCAAAGCAGATGCCTACAGTTGCTACCAATAAGATTACCAAAGCTTCTGTATAGCGAAAGCCTTTGTTTTGTAACAGTAACAATACAAATACATCTAGGGCTGTTATACATACGCCCCAACTCAAAGGAATGCCAAAAAGCAGTTGCAGCGCGATCGCACTTCCCAAAACTTCCGCTAAGTCACAAGCTGCGATCGCTATCTCACAAAGTACCCATAACCCAAAGTTGACGCGCGGACTGAAGTGATCTCGACAAGCCTGGGCTAAATCTCGCCCCGTTGCTACTCCCAACCGCACACACAGCGATTGCATTAAAATCGCCATCAAGTTGGAAAGCATAATCACTGTTAGCAACGCATAACCAAATTTAGCCCCGCCAGCTAAGTCAGTCGCCCAGTTACCAGGATCCATATACCCTACAGATACGAGATATCCTGGTCCTCCATAAGCCAGCATCTTGCGCCAGATGCTTTTGGTGTTAGGAATTTTAATGCTACGGTGAACTTCAGGTAGGCTGGGCTTCCTGATGGGTTTTTCTGGAAAGGGCATTTATTTACACTCTCAATCTTTCATAATTCTCTCATAATCTTTACTTACACTAACAAAAATAGCTATCTTCACAAGGTTATAAATCTTGATATTGACTAAATATTAGTAGAAAGATTCAACAATAAACCTAATTTTTGTTGTATTGATATAGATTCTCGTTCTTAAATTATAAACTTGTAAAAATTTCTTTTTTTTATTACATTTGATAATAGGCTCATATATTCAGATAACTTACCAGCCTCAACAGAGAAAATGAAGCAAAAATTACATTCAGAATTCTCAGGGTGTTCCAACTGTGAACATGATCATGATGAGAATCATAACCATGATCATACTTCTGATGAGAATCATAACCATGACCACAATCACGGTGGAGAATTCAATCTGAAAAATGAGGTATTGCCTTTGGTAGTGGTTTTAAGTTTATATGCGCCTGGTGTAATTTTTGAAAATCAATTACACAATACATTCTATTCAATAGGTGAATATCTGCTTTTCATCCCAGCCTATTTATTAAGTGGATGGAGTGTTTTAAAAACTGCTGGGCGTAATCTACTCAGAGTGAGAGTATTTGATGAAACATTTTTGATGACGGTAGCGACATTAGGGGCGATCGCAATTCATAAATTACCCGAAGCTGTCGGAGTCATGTTATTTTACAAAATTGGGGAATTGTTCCAAGATGTTGCCGTCAGTCGTTCCCGTAGTTCCATCAAAGCTTTATTGGAAGTACGCCCAGATTATGCCAATATTCAAACAGAGGGAGAACTGAAGAAAGTATCGCCAGAAACAGTAAAGATTGGGGATATTATCGTCGTCAAACCCGGAGAAAAGATTCCTTTAGATGGCGAAATAATAGATGGGAATTCACAAGTTGATACATCTGCATTAACTGGAGAATCTGTGCCTCGAACTGTGAGGCTGGGAGAGACAGTTTTGGCTGGGATGATCAATAAAATGGGTGTTCTCAACATTAAAGTAACAAAACTCTTTGATGAATCTTCCATTGCGAAGATTTTAGACTTGGTACAAAATGCCAAAAGTAAAAAAGCACCGACAGAAAAGTTTATTACTAAATTTGCCCGATATTACACACCAATTGTAGTTTTTACATCTCTAGCAGTTGCACTATTACCTCCTTTATTAATTTCGGGTGCAACTTCTTCAGAATGGATTTATCGCGCCCTAATTTTATTAGTTATCTCCTGTCCGTGTGGACTAGTTATCAGTATTCCATTAGGTTATTTTGGAGGTGTGGGAGGTGCAGCTAGACGTGGTATTTTGGTTAAAGGTTCTACTTTTTTAGATACTTTAAATGCAGTCAATACAGTTGTTTTTGATAAAACTGGAACGTTAACTAAAGGAGTATTCAAAGTAGCAAAAATAGTCCCATTAAATGGCTGGAATGAACAAGAATTGCTGCAATTAGCTGCGAAAGTAGAATCGCATTCAAATCATCCGATCGCTCAATCTATCCGCAAGGCTTATGGTAGAAAAATCGATGAATTTGAGGTGAGAGATTATGAAGAGATCGCCGGTTATGGAATTAGAGCTAAGGTTGAAAATAGGGTAGTGATAGCGGGAAGCGCTCGCCTATTACATAGAGAGGAGATTACTCATGATAATTGCCAGTTAGAGGGAACAGTTATTCATCTAGCAGTGGATAATATTTATGCTGGATATATTGTCATTGCTGATGAACTCAAAGAAGATGCCAGACTTGCTATTCAAGCACTCAAGCGAATGGGTGTAGAGAGAACAGTAATGTTGACAGGAGATAATCAAGCGATCGCTTCCCAGATTGCTCAACAGCTTGGCATAGATACCTATGAGGCAGAGTTATTACCTGAAGAAAAAGTCAATGCCATTGAGAAATTAATCAGCACCACCGGCAAGCACGGTAAAGTTGCCTTTGTTGGAGATGGTATTAATGATGCGCCAGTGATTGCTAGAGCAGATGTTGGCATGGCAATGGGTGGATTAGGCTCAGATGCAGCGATAGAAACTGCCGATATTGTGATCATGACAGATGCACCATCAAAAGTGGCAGAAGCAATACAAATTGCCAGAAAAACAAGGCAAATTGTTTGGCAAAATATTGGGTTTGCTTTAGCAATTAAAGTTGTCTTTATTGGGTTGGGTATTTTAGGTATAGCGACAATGTGGGAAGCTGTATTTGCTGATGTTGGAGTAGCTTTACTGGCAATTTTAAACGCAACTAGAGCGATGAAATAAAATTTTTGGAAAATCGGGAATCTATAATTTGGAAATTGTAGTAGTTAAATTATGAGTACTTCTCACTCATATTCTGCTACCCAATAATAGAACCTATGAATTCATCAATCAAAGGCATGGCTACAGCTACTTTAGCTTTATTACTAAATTATTCAGCAAACCCAGCCTTTGCACTACCCCAGAAAATCAATCATCCAACTA
The DNA here is from genome assembly GCF_029379315.1 of Nostoc sp. S13. Taxonomy (GTDB): domain Bacteria; phylum Cyanobacteriota; class Cyanobacteriia; order Cyanobacteriales; family Nostocaceae; genus Nostoc. The sequence continues at coordinate 26,232 of NZ_JAQYWQ010000061.1, read as the reverse complement.
CTGTTGCTAAATCGCAACCATTAACAGATACCTTGATTGTTCCTGGCGAACGAGTGGGGCCGATAAGACGCACAACCACCAAGCAAGATTTAGTGAAGTTGTTTGGTGCATCCCATCTCGTTGATAAAACCATTTCAGGGCCTGAAGGAATGGGTAGTTTTGCAGCTACGCAGGTAAACCTAAATCAAGGGCGATCATTCTTGGTAGTTTGGAGTGATAATACTCGTACTAAACCTTTAGATGTGCGTAACTTGGGTTCAGCTTGGAAAACCCGCGAAGGTATCGGAGTGGGAACCCCGTTGAGCGAATTACGCAAGAAGTTAGGTGATTTTAAACTTTATGGATTGGCGTGGGATTACGGCGGCACGATTTTGTTGGATAGTAGTAAATTATCGCGCTATCAAGGCAAACTGATTTTACGAGTAGATGCTGCTCCCAATGCTTACGAAAAGTTCCCTAATGACTACCAAGCGGTGTCTGGGGATGCTACTTTTTCCTCCAGCAATCCCCACTGGAAATCTTTGGGAATCAGGCTAGCAGAAATTATTGTTGTATTGAACCCAAGTGAGTAGTGGTATGCTAAACATCAGTTTGCTTGCTAGGGCGTAGAGAGACTATGGAGACGACGTTCTTATACTAAGTCTGAAACTGGTAAATTACTGACAGAAGAAATTATATAAGTGACATCTTGTGTCGCAATGATGTTTCAGCTATTCAAACTAAACACAGTAAACCAGATTGCTAGATCGATAATCTGGCTAGTCGTCTTGAGTAAAGATTATTGACTCAAAAAGTACCTGGATGTCCTCCGAGCAGCATCTACAGCACAAACGCCATGCATTACAGGAGCATTATAACCTGGTAGCCGAGAAGCTAAAAATGTTGCGTCGCGATTATGCGATCGCAGCAGATACTCTCATTCGCTTCCAATTAGAAAAGCAAATCGAACAAACTGAAGCTGAACTAAACGAATTGGATCAGCACCTTTATCTTCTAGAACGAGCTTTATCTAGTGGAAGAGTGTATCGTGCTTTGATGAAATTGGGCTATCGAGAGCAGACGCGAGCATTTCGGAGATTTATTGAGACTCATTCAGTAGGAGCCTTTCTAATCCACGGTTCACTTTACTATGGTCAACGCTGGTTGTTGAATCGGTTAGTGCGGCATGTCCCCGATATCATGACGGGAAAGATTGTGCGAATTGAACTCAGTCGCATTACTCGGAGGAGTGACAGTGCTGCTTTGTGGCGTGAACTTGGTGGTAGAGTTGGTCTGGGTAGGCAAAGCTCAATTCCTGAAATTGCCGAACGAGTTTATCAATGGTGGCGAACTCAGGATGTTCTGCTAATTTTGTACGATGTGGATTGTCTTTCGGAAACTTTTTTGTACGAACTGATCCAAGATTTCTGGTTACTATTAGCGACTAAAGTTAAGACAGCTAGCCCGCAAGCGAGTCAATTCAAATTATTAATGTTTCTAGTAGATTATGATGGCTGCGTAGGTAGTTGGAATATTCCTTTTGTAGAAAAGCTCGAATCAACATGGAAGCCCCATAACCCTGTCAAGCTACCTAGAATTACCGAATTTTCTGAGTATGAACTGACTAACTGGCTAGAGCATGAGGCGGATGAACTGCCAACTAATATGATAGACGCAGTAGATGAAACGATACAAATTATACTAAAAAATAGTGATAATGGTATTCCAGAATCCGCGTTGAAAGAAATTTGTCACCTGTCTGGCTGTAATTGGTATGACGAAGAGGAAAAATGGTTAAGGCTGTAGGTGGAAAACTCTTGGAATATACAGGTAAAGTACAGCCCCATTTAGGAGAAAGGGGGGCGAACGGACAGCTGTTATATCCCTATTTGCCTAATCCTGAACTGGTAGAAGCGGTAAACTTGGCGATTTACTTGGAACGTCCTTTACTGCTGAAAGGTGAACCGGGATGCGGTAAGACTTTACTTGCAAGTGCTGTCGCTTACGAACTGGGTTTAAAGTTAGAAGCCTGGTATGTCAAATCCACCGGTCGAGCGCGGGATGGCTTGTATACTTACGATGCTGTAGGACGGTTGCGGGATGCCCAGCTTGCCGTTTCTAATCGCTTGACAGCAGAACAGATTCAGCGACTTGATAACCCGACTACTTATGTAAATTGGGGGCCTTTGGGACGGGCATTTCAGAGTGAGCAACGTACAGTGGTGCTGATTGATGAAATTGATAAAGCTGACATTGACTTTCCCAACGACTTGCTGCTGGAACTGGATCAAAAACGATTTATTGTCGAGGAAACGGGACAGGAGATTGAAGCCAAGGTAGCACCCATTGTTTTAATCACCAGTAATGACGAAAAAGATTTGCCAGATGCTTTTTTACGTCGATGCTTATTCCATTATGTAGAATTTCCTAGCCGTGAAAGACTAATCCAAATTATGAATGCTTTGTTTCCGAAAGTATCAGAGATTTTGATAAACCAAGCTGTAGAGCGTTTTTGGTAACTGCGGGAAGAAATGAAAAAAAACCAAAGTGGAGCAAGCAAGAAAATCAGCACTAGTGAGTTGATTGACTGGTTCAAGGCTTTGCGTCGCTACCCCGAAGATGAGGCTTTGGCAAAACTGAATGGTAAGTTGCCTTACCCTGGTGTGTTGTTAAAGAGTTGGGAAGATCACATCCGTTATCTAAAGTTGAAAAATAATGGATGATTTACCCCTACTGGAGTTGTTTACTCGACTGCGACAGGCAGGATTACCTCTGGGTGTGGATGATTACCAGTCGATGTTGCAGGCTTTGCAAGCTGGTTATGGTCTTCCAGATAGAGGTGCTTTAGCTCGATTGTGTCGGTTACTTTGGGTTAAATCAGTTGAAGAGAAATATATATTTGATTATCACTTTGAACAGTTAATTGGTAGTGAGACTGTTCCCCAAACTCAAGCTTCAGATTTAAACCAAAGTCAAGTTACTCAACTTGTTAGGTTTGCAACTTTAGTGGGAGTGTTGGTTTTAGCTGTAGGGTTAACGCTATGGGTTATACGCTCAAAAAATCAAGTGAGTGTACCTTCCCCTACAGTATCTTTGCCAACATCAGTGCCAAAGGAATTACCCTCACCAGTTCAGCAACCAGTTGCACCGACCCCGACTGCACAAATTACTCAAAATAAAAGTCAAACAAATTGGCCAGTTTGGTTGATTTTGTTGCTCATTTTGGCAGTAAGTTCAGGGTGTTTGTGGTTGCTAAGGTTGTTGATGAAGCGTCGCGATCAAAATAACCACTTACATACAGAACCATCTAAGCCCATACCTACTGCTACGCTAGCTTCAGAATCGTTTCGTAATATTGAAGATGAAGTACAAGTTGCCCAAGCGATACGTCAGGTGACTAGTGGGAATGGAGAGGTGTTGGGCGATCGCTTTCTCTTCTCTACGGACTATTTGCCTGTAACTCAAAGGCAAATGAAGCAGATGTGGCGATACCTGCGCCGTTTGACTAAAGAGGGAATTGCTACAGAATTGGATATAGAAGCAACAGTTAACCAGATTGGACGCTACGGAATGATGCTGGAGCCTGTGTTGTCACCAGTCCGGGTGAATCGGACAGAACTGCTGTTGCTAATCGACCAAGACGGATCTATGGTTCCTTTTCATTCTCTGTCAGTTCGTTTGGGTCACACTGCCTCGCGGGGTGGGCAACTAGGTGCATCTAGCATCTACTATTTTCATAATTGTCCAGTTGGGTATCTCTACTATGACCCAGTGCATCAACAAGCAGAGCCAATTGAGAATGTTTTAGTTCGCCTGCGTCAGAATAGAGTAGTAGCACTCATATTCAGTGATGCTGGCGCTGCTCGTGGTGGTCTGAATTCAGAGAGGATAGAGTTGACAAAGGTATTTCTCAAACAGTTAAAACAATACGTTCGTTATGTTGCATGGTTGAATCCCATACCGAAAAAGCGTTGGCTGAGTACAACTGCTGGAGAAATTGCCGGATTAGTTCCCATGTTTGAGGCAACCCGCGAAGGTTTAGATAGTGCCATTAATGCTCTACGAGGTCGTCATAGCAGTTTGTAGAACTTTTAGAAGGTGTAAAATGACTCGCACAGCAGTATCCTCAAATGAAGCTAAATATAGAATTGCAAAACGGCGCATTGAGTCATTTAGTAAACGCTTTGGCGAAGCCCATTTTTATTTAGCTTGCCATGCTGCTTTCCCATTAGCATTAACTCCTGATTTGCTATATCGCTTGTGGGCAAATTTCCAGCAAGATATTAACAGTGATATGCTGAATATTCCCTGGATTTCTGTCGCAGACCTGCTGCTGTCTAACCTTTGTAATGAAGTTGGTTACGAACTCTACGAGGTAGATTGGGCAATCCGCAATGAGCTTTTGAAGGAATTGAAGAATAATCCGTGCTTTGGTCAGCAAAGAATTTTAGAACTCTCAGACTTTCTTCTTGCTTATATGCAAGAACAGCTTAATAGCTCCAATACTGACACTCGTGACTTTGCCCAAGCTCAAAAGTGGACAGCTTTAGCTTATGCTCAACCTCATGAAGCAGCCCGTGAAATTGCTTCTAACTTGGCAAGCTTGAATATTGAAGATGGGTCAGAATGGATACGCCTCACTTCGCTAGTACAAACACTTGCAGAACCCTTAGTAGGCTATGAACCTCTGCTAGTATACGTTAGTGGGATGAAAAGCTTTGCCAGAGGTAATGTGACCGAGGCAAAAAATCTCCTCAGTCAAGTTATGGATTCTAAAGACGAAATTAAGGTTGCTGGAGTCAAATTGTTGATCCCAGACCAATTTAAAGCCAAACTTATACCTAAAGTTTCTTTTAAAACAAAAAGGCATCGTTGGTTGATTGGGGTTAGTTTAGCAGTGGCTGTTGTGGGAACAGGAATCTTTATTTGGCAAAAGCTTAATCCAACAGAGTTTCAGCAGATATCGAGTAGTTTTTTTAATCAACAGCAAAAAATTACAAAAGAAAATATTGTTCTATGGATACAAGGTATTATCCTCAAAGGGCATAGCGATAGGGTCAACAGCGCCGTCTTCAGCCCGGATGGCAAAACTTTAGCTTCCGCCAGTGATGATAAGACGATCAAATTGTGGGATGTCGCCACGGGCAAAGAAATTACCTCTCTGAGTGGGCATAGCGATAGGGTCAACAGCGTCGTCTTCAGCCCGGATGGCAAAACTTTAGCTTCCGCCAGTGATGATAAGACGATCAAATTGTGGGATGTCGCCACGGGCAAAGAAATTACCTCTCTGAGTGGGCATAGCGATAGGGTCAACAGCGTCGTCTTCAGCCCGGATGGCAAAACTTTAGCTTCCGCCAGTGATGATAAGACGATCAAATTGTGGGATGTCGCCACGGGCAAAGAAATTACCTCTCTGAGTGGGCATAGCGATAGGGTCAACAGCGTCGTCTTCAGCCCGGATGGCAAAACTTTAGCTTCTGCCAGTGGTGACAACACGATCAAATTGTGGAATCTTAAAGAGCCGAAATTACAAACTGCCATAAGGCATAGCGATAGGGTCAACAGCGTCGTCTTCAGCCCTGATGAGAAGATACTGGCTTCTGCCAGTCAGGATAGAACAGTAAAGCTCTGGGACATTGACGGAAAACTAATTACAACTCTTAAAGGGCATAAAAGTGCAGTCACCAGTATCAGTTTTAATCCTGATGGCAAAACTATTGCCTCAGCCAGTCAGGATAAGACTATTAAAATCTGGAGCCTTGATGGTAAAGAACTGCAAACTCTAAATCTGCAAAATGCTATGTTTTCCATAGCATTTAGCCCTGATGCTCAAACACTAGCCAGTGCTAGTGGAAATGACTTAATTCTCTGGCATAGGGCAACAGTTGATAATCTCATAGCTGCCTTGAAAAACCCTAGTGTAGATGTTCGCCGAACCGCTGCCTCAGCTTTAGGAAGTTTAGGTTCACAAGCAAAGACTGCTGTCCCTACTCTGACTGAAGCACTGAAAGATTCAGACCCAGGTGTTCGTCAGAATGCTGACTCTGCTTTAAAGCGTATCAATCTTGGATCAAAATAGACTAGCTCGCTCAAAGGGGATGCGATCGCACTTCTCCACAAGTTATACAGTATAAAAGGCGATCGCATTCTTCGTCTTCTTGATATTTTAGTTTACTTGTTTGACCAAGTGCCAAAAAGAGCATCAGGGCCACAGCACCCGTTTGTAAATAAAGTGCTGGATTTGGGCGATAATTTTCCCCTTTGTTATTACGCTGGTGGAAGTAAATTTTTGCCGAAGCAGCAACCATTGAAACTAGTCTAATTCCTACTAGTTTAACTGCTGAACAACGACGGCGATCGCAACAAAAATTAGACGCACTTCAGGCAGAATTTGACATCCGCAGTCAGAAGTTTAAGCAGATGAAGAAAGCTGTAGCTATTGAGGCTGCTACAGCAGTCAAGTTTCAATTAGAACAGCAGCTTCTTGATCAAGAGGCAAAACTGGCATATCTTAGCGATGAACTCGATAAAATTGAGTCTGCATTGCAATCATGAGACTTATGTAAATATACAGTTATTTGGCTGATGTAAATCAGAATTTGCTAACCCAGGCAACTATTAAAACAGAGATATCCAGTTAATTGGTATTTGTTTATACTATTTCAATTTTTTGTAGTCGTTATACTCATGACTTAGGTTCTACCTGGGAATTAGGAAGTGGCTTTGCCACTTCTTTTTATTAATATGGTAGCCCAGTAAAAAATAAATTAAAAGTTAAAAGTAATTTCGTTGAACTTTTAACTTTTATTAATTGTTATACCATTTCACAAAATACCTGCTAAACATACATTTGTAGGGGCGTACAGATGTACGCCCCTACAGGCGATTTATTTCTTGCAAAAATTGTTGACAATGGTATGATTTAGTCTGCGTTTAATTGACCAAGTAATCTGACGGAATTCTGGTCATATAGACATGATACTAATCATTACTCATTGTATCTTGCCATCTCTCACGCTTGGGCTTACTCTCCATATCGCGCGATCGCGCTTCTTGCCAAGTCCCCCACATTCGGGATTGCTGTTTTTCAACATGGTTAATAAACTGCATGATTGACTGATCTGCTTTGATGGGAGTTTTCAAATCAAACTTAATTGTTTGGACAATCTTGATGTCACCCATGAGAAAGTATTTACCTGCAATATTAGTCAGCCATAGCACAACTCGATTGCATAACCAACCAAAAATTCCTTTACGTTTTTTAGTAATCAACAGGATTTGACCTTCAGTTTTTCCCCCTTCGTGAAGGCGAACTGCAAACATCGTGTGGACATGGAAGAAATCGGGGCCAAGTGTCACAATGCCAATGCTACCGTACCAATAGCAAATACTGTAAGTTATGGCATTTTTGTAGAAAAGACGGATGAGCTTAATCAAAAACGAATTGTCTTTGATGGGTGTAGTGTTACTGAAGATAATAGCATTCTCGTTCAGTTCCTGTCTTTCAAAAATAACTTCTATTGGCAGTTTGTGAACTGTATTGAGGTGTTGAGCATCAATCGCATTAATCATCACCACATTGGGGTGACAGTTCATCACGAAGTGAGAAGAGATGGTGACATCACACTCCTTTTGTTCTAACTCTGGAACAAAAGGTAGAGGTTGTTGTGGTATTTCTCCAGTCCAAACCCAAATCATTCCATACTTTTCAGCAGTGGGCCAAGTTTGTAACTTCAGGGAAACCGGCGCATCTAAACATGGGATATCAATACACATCCCTTCAGCATCAAACTTCCAGTGGTGGAAAAAACAACGTAGTGCATTACCCTCAACTTTACCTTCAGCAAGGTGAGCGCCCATATGTGGACAGTAGGCATCAAAGGTAACTACTCTTCTGTCTTTACCACGGTAAATCACTAATTCTCTACCCAAAATCGTGACAGGTTTTACTTCACCCACCCGCAGATTTTGAGAGGGTATTACCCAATACCAGCCCTCAATAAAATGCTCTGGATTATTAAAATTTTTAGGTTTACGGGTTGAGCTAAAAGTCTGCGAGTTTAGATTCATTTTTATGGTTTCACTTCAAGTGAAGCAGTTGATCTAGAAGTAACATGGGAACTAAAAAAAAACAGTTACTTTCAGTACTATGACAAACAGTTACCCATTAAAAATTGTTCGTGCAGCGTCCGTAGAGAAGAGAGTTTTAGACTCTTATTTAAACCCCGACTGTAGCCCCGCAGGGTAACTGAGAGCAGCGCCTTGCGTATTTTCCCCACGGCAATTCCTTCTCCTGTCAAAGACGCTGCGCGTAGCTTGTTTGTATTGCAGGGGTACAAGTCTGACATTGCTCGCCTAACGGACTGCCTCCCCTTTGTGCCAACTGCGGGAACGGAGTCGGAGCCTAACCGCTACGTGTATGCGTTAGCCTCTCACGAACGGCAGAAGGGAAGGAGTCTTAAATCCTTTGATTTACGATAAATCAATAAAATTCAGAACGTAAAATTATGAGTAAATATTATTAACAATGTCAAAATTATGTCAATAAAATATCAGCTAAATTAAGCTAATATCCATTAATAATAGATATTTAAAAAATTAAAACTTAGTAAAATCTCTAATTAGATAAAAATTTCAATTACTGATGCCAATATAGCGCTTCTCAGTTGAGTTTAATACAGACCTAACAAGAACAGCCCCTTACGCCAGGTGCTTTAAGTCGGCTCCGCCGACGGCAGTTGCTTCTCCCAAGGGGAGACGCTACGCGAACAAGCCGGGAAACCCGTCCAACGCACTGCCTCCCCAACGCACTGGCTCTCCTACTAGCGTTGGGAAGTAAGCCTCAAAGCCTCTCTCCTTTTAAGAGAGAGGTTATGCCGATCCCGTGAAAATTCAGATCCCAATGCCCCATGCCCTATGTCTTAATTGCATTTACATCAATGTCAAATTTGTTAGCGATCGCTTCTATTATTTCTTGCTCAATTGGTGTAGTGTGATTGTCAAGCTGGGCAATTTTGTAACACTGAGTCAACAAGGGTATGGCAAAATCACGATTTAGCTGATTGAGCAGTACATCTAAAGACTTAGGTGATTTGATATTTTGGGCAATGACATCCAAGGAGGTAGGATTAAGGTTTACAGCTTGTAATTCTGGCAAAATTTCTTCCCAAGTCTTCTCTGGATGACTGGCGAGAATCATGTGTACTAAAATTTGATCCATAACGGCTTCTTGAGCGATCGCACTTGCCAAATATTTGTCACTTTCGGCTTTTAATGTTGCCAATGTCTGTGGCGATGCCAAGGAAGTTGATTCATCCAGCTTCGCTTCGTAAAATCGACAAGCAGCATACCCCAATGAATAGATCATCGTTGCATTTGAACTAGCTGCGATCGCTACACCCGCCAAAGGCACATTTCGCAGCAAGCCTAATCCCGCAGCTTTCAAAAGACGCTCTCCCCCCAAAGCCAAACCAAAAATTGCCAAAACTTCACCTTTACGGGCAGGATCTTTTAAATCTAGCCCGTAGACAGATGCAATTTGATAAAGCATTTCTGACTGCAATTTTGTTGTTGCTGTTAAATCAATTGCAAACAATGCCACTGCTATTCCTGGCAAAATACTAGTTGCGAGTCCAACTGTGGCTGCTTGAGTTGCTTTTTCCACCATGATTCGGTGAGCAATCTGGCTGGGTGATTCATTGGGATACTTTTGCTTGAGCTTATTTACCGCAACTTCTGCTTTTTCCAAATCAACAACGTTAATAGCACCAATTAGCCAATTGAGATTTAACACTCCAGATAGTTTTCTAATCAGCCAATTTTCGCTAAGGCTATTCACAACCTGACCGCTAGTTTGAGTTGTTTGCTCAATTAACTTGTGTGTTTGTTTCGCCGTCGCTTCTCCCACCTCTACTGCTGTATCTAAAACTGCTTTGCCAGTCTGAGCAACAGTTTCAACAAAAGACTCTAATATAGACGGTTCATTTTCCACTGATGATTGAGCCTGAATTTTTACTTCTGAAGTTTCTCTGGGTGAATTAACTAATTTGTTCACCTTTATTTCTTGCGGTTTGTCTGCCATTGCTTGACACCATCTTGTAAAGCCTCTCTCTTTAAACTTGTAGCGAAAATATGAGTGGCTTGACATCTCCCTACAAGTACAAGTCGTCAGAGCAAATAGGAATTATTCTGGGGTTTGACTATAGAGGTGTAAAGGGTGACTGAGGTTTGGACTTTACAACTGATAACCTAATGTTAATAACACTTTCCCTTCTAAAATAGTAAGTATTTCTGGAGTCAAAACGCCAACTTTTCTTTGCAATCTGGTTTTATCAATTACCCGCAATTGGTGGCAAAGAGCAACTGAATCTCGTTCTAATCCACCTTCACCACTTGGAATTAATAAACAGGTTGGCAAAGACACACGACGTAAATTTGTTGTTAAAGGAATGGTGATGACAGTGGTAGAAAATTCGGCGACGATATCATCTTGAAAGATAATAACTGGTCTTGTGCCTGCTTGTTCAGAACCCTTGGTAGGGTCTAAATTGGCTAGCCATACTTCACCTCGTTGAACCCTCATTTCAAATCTTCTTGTGTAAGAAGTTCTGCATATTCATCTAATCCTGCTTCAGCCAGTTGACGATCTTCCTGGGCAAATTCACTGTAAAGAGCAGCCATTTGATTTTTATCTATTTGCCAGCTAACATTTCTGCTGCGGAATTTGAGGAAGGCAATAAAATCACTAACTTGTTTGAGTTGTTCTTCATTCAATTTGTCTAATTCATGGCTGAGGAACTCTTTGAGAGCAACCATTTGAGAGTCTCCAAAAATATGTGTTAAGGTTTTTGAGGACGCAAGCATTATTTGAAGCTGACGAGATATTAGATGTCGTTTACCCTATCTTCTCACCTAACAAGGCAAAAGTTAAAATATTGCGTGGCTCAAGTCCAATACACTTTTAGTTAGCACATTCCAAGTGTTAAGGTCTTTCCGTGCGATCGCACTTCAGTTATGGGAGAATCTGAAGCGATGCCTACGGCGGTAAACTACGCTGTTTAGCAATTTTGACTCGCTTGATGGCGATTTGCACTTGTAGAAATGCGTAGGCATCGCCCTTCAGCTTATCCTTTCACCTCTTGCCCCGTACCTATATCAGCTTTACTTTCTAAAAAGTCGTTATCCTTAAGAATTTCATAGAGATTAATATTTTGCTCTAGCAAGCAAGCGTGTCCACAATGGGGCAACACCACAATCTTATTATTTGGTAAGATATTTCCTATCCGGTTCACTTCAGTTACAGAAGGCAAAAGGCGATCGCTAGCACCAGCAATCAACAAAACTGGTTGAGTTAAGCGACCTAACTGTTTCTCGTCAATATGAAACTCTCGCAGTAAAGACAATCGCCAATGAACGGTTTCTGCCGGTATAGAACGCATAGTTTTTAGCAGTTCATGGCGATCGCTTGGAGAAATGCGTGGCAAAGATGCTAGAAACGGCAACAACCCCAGTGCGCCAACATCATACAACCCTGATGGCACTAAGTAAGTAAGTTGAGATGCCCAATTCAACCAAGGGCGAAGATGAAAGGCGGAAGCTGGGTTAATTAGAATAATTCGCCTAAATAAATGGGGTGCTTGGATTGCCACTTTCATTGCCAAGCAACCACCAAAGGACTCACCACACAGGTAAACTGGCCTCTGAGGGATTTTTTCTAATTCCGCGTGGATCAAGTCCAATACACTCTTAGTTAGCACATCCCAAGTGTTAAGGTCTTTCCGAGGGAGCGCCAAACAACGGACATCAAAGCCAGTTTCTAATCCAGCAGTTTGCGATCGCAATAGTTGACCAGTTCCATCCATTCCTGGCAAATATACCAACAAAGGATACTCTGGCTGTACTCTTTCAGGAGTCAGGAAACAAGGATTTAGCTCAACTTCTGGGATAATCATTGGTCATTAGTCAATGGTATAAAAATTTTGAAATGCTGATTGTTACTTATAAAACCTTCAGTGCTTTTGATTCTAATAGCAACCTTGACGCAGTAAATTACTAATTTCGCCCTGACAGTGTTCCGTCAGTTCAGCCACAACAGTTCTGGCCTGTTTCCCGTGATATTTTTTCTGATGTTGGGGCGTCATCCAATAAGGGCGACCGATTAACACCGCAACCCGCCGATAAATTACCAAAGGATGCCAACCACCTTGATTAAATAAAGGTTCTGAAGGGTCAAATACACTCAAAAGCTTTAAAGGGAAGCCATTCGTGTTTACCTCTTCTAAAGAGGCGATCGCGATCGGCAAAATAGCTAAATCCTGCACATTCGCTCGCAATGCCAAATGGGCAAATCCTCGCTGAAATTCACCCACCTGGTTTGGCTGAGTAAATTTCACCATTGGTTCAGTCCCTTCTGGAAATACTCCCACCATCTGCTTGGACTGTAATAGCGCCTGTGACTGCGAAAAAAAGCTTTGCTGGCGGTTTTGAGTTTCTTCTAAGGGGAAACACCCCAATTGTCCGGTGACAATCTCCCGCATTATTGGCACTTGTCCCATGTAGTGATGGCAAGCAAAGCGAATCGGACTCGATAACGCCGCCATTAAAATCAGTGCATCCATAAAGCTGCGGTGATTGCTGACTACCAACACGCTGGCATCCTGGGGAATGCGATCCTCATAGTAGCGAAACATTTGCGTTGAGAGTGCCGCCACCAAAGCGCGAGAAATCTCCAGGGGGCTATTTCGACTCATACCTAATCAATATATTTTTCCGGTAAATATGGCAGTTTATCTTAAATTAATTTTTACATTTCTTTACTATTGCCATCACCGTCTTAAGATAGAAATGTCTGATCTACAAAAGCAGCTAGATTTTCTGCGTTTGGGATTATGTATTCCTGATCACAATAACATCATCTAATAGTAACTATTAAAAAAAACTATGACTAGTTAATTTGCATGTTTTAGGGAAAAATGGGCTTAATTGATGCATATTCCAAAAGGATTATTGGGCTGAGAAATTTGCTAATATTAAGTTATTATTGGAAAAAATGGACATAATATTGTACAATTTTGTAGTTTTACCGACCAAACCAAAGATGTAAAACGTTTTAATAAGTTAATTTTTATTTTGCATGAATTTAGTGAATAAAACAGAAAAGACATTTGCACTGACAACACCGCTATATTATGTCAACGATGTCCCCCATATAGGCAGTGCTTATACGACGATCGCAGCAGATGTAGTCGCGCGATTTCAGAGGCTGCTGGGACATCAGGTATTACTAATTACAGGTACAGATGAGCATGGGCAAAAAATTCAGCGATCGGCAGAAAGTTTAGGAAAAGCACCACAAGAGTTTTCTGATGAAATTGTCCCTAGCTTCGTGAATTTGTGGCAGTTACTAGACATTCAATACGATCGCTTTAGTCGGACTACTGCACCTCGTCATGAAGCGATCGTCAAAGAATTTTTTGAGCGAGTATGGGAATCTGGTGATATCTACCAGGGACAACAACAAGGCTGGTACTGCGTATCTTGTGAAGAATTCAAAGAAGAACGAGAACTGCTAGAAGGACACTATTGCCCCATTCACACTAACAAAGAAGTCGAGTGGCGAGACGAGCAAAACTACTTTTTCCGCTTATCTAAATATCAAACTCAACTGGAAGAATATTATCAGTCTAAACCAGATTTTATCCAGCCAGGAAGTCGGCGTAATGAAGTCATAAGCTTTGTAAATCAAGGGTTGCAAGACTTTTCTATTTCGCGGGTGAATCTAGATTGGGGTTTTCCTGTACCAGTTGATCCCAAGCACACTCTTTATGTCTGGTTTGATGCACTGCTAGGTTATGTCACAGCATTACTAGAACCAGATGCAGAACCGACTTTAGCAAATGCTTTAAAAACATGGTGGCCAATTAACTTGCACCTAATTGGTAAAGATATTCTCCGCTTCCATGCAGTCTACTGGCCGGCAATGCTGTTGTCAGCTGGCTTACCCTTACCAGGGCGAGTATTTGGGCATGGCTTTTTGACCAAAGATGGTCAGAAGATGGGCAAAAGTCTGGGTAATACCCTTGATCCAGTAGCGTTAGTTCAGCGCTATGGTAGTGATGCCGTTCGTTATTACTTCCTTAAGGAAATCGAATTTGGCAAGGATGGAGATTTTAATGAAGTTAGATTCATTAATGTTCTGAATGCAGATTTGGCAAATGATTTAGGTAATTTGCTCAATCGCACCTTGAGTATGGTGAAGAAATACTGTGCTGAGAATAATGTCCCATCAATCGGCAATGAAGCAATTCCTGACGAAAATCCTTTGAAAGCAATTGGTTTACGTCTAGGGGAACAGGTAAAACAAGCCTATGAAGACCTAGCTTTCAGTCAAGCCTGCGGGGCCATCCTTTCACTGGCGCAAGCCGGTAATAAGTTTATTGATGAACAAGCTCCTTGGTCATTATATAAACAGGGACAGCAGGAGTCGGTGGAAAAAGTTCTCTACGCAGTTCTAGAATCAGTTAGACTAGCAGCTTATCTGCTATCCCCAATTATTCCCAACATCAGTAGCGATATCTATCAGCAGCTGGGCTTTGGAATAAACTTTAACAATCAAATACAAAGTTCAGTTACCGCTCCTTTTGCCACCCATTCAACATGGGGGATACTATCTAGTAAACAACAGTTGGGTACACACCAACCGATTTTTAAGCAAATAGAACCCCCGAAAAACGATTAGTCTCTTATCAAACTCTGATTTTGTTCAATTTGTTATTCTCTCAAAAAATTTATCGGGGCTTAACTTAATTAGCCCCGGAACATTATCATAAGCCGCTGTGACTAGCATCTAAAAGTTGGTAATTTGTATCAAAAATAACAGGCATAAAAATTGAGGTATCACAATGATGTTGAATAATTTAGAAAATGATTCAATCTTTACGCCAGAACAAGTTTTGGAGAATCGGGGCAGGGTTGCCATTTTTATTGATGGCTCAAATCTATTTTACGCTGCATTGCAATTAGGGATCGAAATTGATTACACCAAGCTGTTGTGTCGATTAACTGGAGGTTCTAGACTACTGCGGGCTTTTTTCTACACTGGGGTAGATCGGACAAACGAAAAGCAACAGGGGTTTCTGCTGTGGATGCGTCGCAATGGTTATCGAGTCATTGCTAAGGATTTAGTCCAGCTACCAGATGGCTCTAAAAAAGCTAACCTGGATGTAGAAATAGCGGTAGATATGATGGCACTTGTAGATTCTTATGATACCGCAATTTTAGTTAGCGGTGACGGAGATTTAGCATATGCGGTAAATTCAGTCAGCTATCGCGGCGTGCGGGTAGAAGTAGTGAGCTTACGTTCGATGACCAGCGACAGCTTAATTAATGTAAGCGATCGCTACATTGATTTAGAAGCCATCAAAGAGGATATTCAAAAAACCCCTCGCCAAAGCTATCCATATCGACCGTTATCTGGTATCGGTTTTTTAGAAGACCCTAGAACTAGTGATGGACACCTAGAAATCCAAGAATAATGGCGCATCAATTTCATAAAAAGGGGAGCGAGGGAAAGAGAAAAATTCCAAATTTCTCCTCCACTCCTTCCTTCCTTGTTTTACCCTTGACCTTTTTCTTGGTATTTGGTTTAGTTGCGTGCGGAGGTAAATCCCCCCCAGCTTCTCAAGAAAAGACTACGGCTTCATCTGACCAAGATAACAATTTAACTTTCTTTGACGTCACCCTAGAACAAGCAGATGAAGTCGGACGACCGGTTTGGAAAGTCAAGGCGACACGGGCAAAATACACCAAAGAAAAACAAATTGGTCAGGCTGAAAGCCCTTATGGTGAACTATACCAAGATGGCAAAGTGGTTTACCAAATCAAGGCAGATGTAGCAGACATTGAACAGGATGGAAAGCAGTTGCTTCTTAAGGGTAAGATATTTGCCACAGATCCTAGTAATGGAATTGTGTTGCGAGGTAATGAATTAGAATGGCGTCCTAAAGAAGATTTGTTGATTGTCCGCAACCAGATTAAAGGTACTCATAAACAACTAGAAGCAGTGGCCCAAGAAGCGCGAGTTAAAACCCGCGAACAGCGCATGGAATTTTCTGGAGGGGTAGTAGCCAATTCCACTGATCCCCAGATGCAAGTCAGAACTGAGCATTTGATCTGGAATATTAAAGAAGAAAAACTAATTGGCGATCGCCCCATACAAATTGACCGCTACAAAAATAATAAAATTAGCGATCGCGGCAAGGGAAATTCTGCTGAAGTCAACTTAAAAACGAAAATTGCTATTATTCAAAAAAATGCTCAATTAGAATTACTAGATCCACCAGTGGAAATAGCTAGTAACTTTATGACTTGGAACATGAACACAGAAATTGTAACTACAAATTCTCCCGTGCGTATGTTCCACCGTGTCGAAAATCTTACCGTGACTGCCAATCATGGTGAAATGAAAATACCGCAAAAAACGGTTTATTTAACAGGTAACGTCAACGCCATTGGTCAGCGTCGCCAATCTTTGAAATCTAATACATTAACTTGGTATTTAGACAATAAGTTAATTCAAGCTCAGGGAAACATATTTTATCAGCAAGTTGATCCACCATTAAATTTTACCGGTGAAACAGCCCTTGGTAATTTGCAAACAGAAAATATTGTTGTCAAAGGTGGCAATTCTAGCGGTAGGGTAGTAACGGAGATTATTCCCCAAGAAAGAGCCAATCGTCAGTAGTAAAGTTAGCCCCTTCGGGGAAGTCAAAAGTCACTCATTCAAAAGTTAAAATTTTGAACCCCATACTTCGACAAGCTCAGTAACCATAAATAAATTTAGTTGCTCTGAGTCAGCGTCCGCCGTATTTATTGCGTTGCATGATCGAGTACTAAGCTAGGATCTTAATACTAGAACTCCTTTAATAACCCATGAATGGATCAAACCGATTAGGTAAGAAATCCTTGCCAACATCCCAACAAGCAGAATATTCCCACGATGACGATACAGACCACGAGCATATAGATCATACTCATGGGACTGGAGATTCGGCTCATGCTCATGTCCATAGCGAAGAGTCTTTACGGCGAATTGTCAATCGATTATCGCGTATAGAAGGACATGTTCGTGGTATTAAGGCAATGGTGCAGCAAAGTAGCCCTTGTCCTGATGTTCTACTGCAAATTGCCGCAGTCCGCGGCGCATTAGATCGGGTAGCGCGAATTGTTTTGGATGAACATTTAACTGAGTGTATTGGTAGAGCCGCACAAGAAGGTAATATTGATGTTGAAATTAAACAGTTGAAAGCTGCTTTGGATCGATTTTTACCTTAAGAATTAAAAAAATAAATAAAAAATTAACTAGCACGATAAGACATTTTGTAGAGATGTCAGATTTGGTGTATTGATTCAGGCAGAGGCTTCTTTATGCCAAACTTAATATAAGTGTCTCACAGTCATAGCAGATGGTCTGGGTAGTTCCAAAGCATGGGATTACCTATCTTGCTTGCCAAGGATTAAAAAAGCGATCGCCTATTAGACTTGGAATATATACCCTCATAAATATGAGTATAAAAAAATATAAATTTAACTATTATTTAAAGGTCAATATAAACAAACCTCTAATTTTTTTATTGCACGGCTTCATGGGAAACATAAATGAATTTGATGAAGCCATAAAATTACTAGGTGAAGATTTTTCTTCTCTCACACTTGACTTACCAGGACATGGTAAAACTCAGGTTTTAGGAGGTGATCAATACTATAAAATAGAACTCACCGCTCAAGCAATAATTAATTTATTAGATGAATTAAAAATAGATAAATGCCACTTAATTGGTTATTCAATGGGCGGAAGATTGGCTTTATATCTAACTATACATTTCCCAGAACGTTTTCTTAAAGTTGTATTAGAATCAGCTTCCCCAGGTTTAGCAACAGAAGCAGATCGATTAGAACGAGTTAGACGTGATGCTCAGATAGCTAGAAAATTAAGCAGAAGTATTATTCAAACTGATTTTGCTGCTTTTCTATCAAATTGGTATAGTCAGCCAATTTTTGGTTCTATCAAAAATCATCCAGAATTTGAAAGATTACTAGAAAATCGTTTGCAGAATCATCTGATAGAATTAACAAAATCACTCCAATTTATGGGGACTGGTAATCAACCATCTTTATGGGCAAAACTCAAAGATAATACAACGCCTTTACTTTTACTAGCTGGTGAAAATGATCAAAAGTTTAGAGCCATAAATATAGAAATAGCTAATATATGTAAAGTTGCAGAACTAAAAGTAATAAGTAATACTGCACATAACATTCACTTTGAAAATACTGTAGAATTTGTGCAAAATATCAGAGAGTTTTTCAATAATCAGTAAAATAAGTTTACTGCTTCTTCGGCTGCTTACCTGATGGCTGAATCTGGGGAGTTGGGGCTAATTTTACTTTTGGTAGTTGCTTCGCTGCGGTTAACTCCTCTTGCAACATTTTCTGATAAATCTTAGACAAAGAGCTACTAACAGAATTAGTTTCTATGCCATATCCTAAACTTGTCCAGGTGGGAGAGAGTAGCCGCAAAACATCATTTAACTTTCCCTGACGCAACTGTTGAGAAATATCAATTCCCCAAACTTTAGAATCACTTAACCAACGGTAAACTACTACATCTTGATATTCTGCTTCAAAACTATAACCAGTCCAAAACATCATCTGCATTGGCTTTGGGTGATAACGGGGGGCTAAACGATACCAAGTAAAGTTGATAATTTGATATCTGCCAGCAGCAGTGGAACAATTACCTGTGTTGGGGCCTGTGACAATTGTGACGCATATCTCAGGATGTCGGCTAAGGTCGTTAACTTGCTGTCCACCATACAACAGCGAATAAGGGCGCTTCCCACTAGCCTCACTCGCCGAGATGGTTCGCATTAAAGCGCGGATATAGGGGTCGCCCTGTTTCATAACCAAAGGCGGCTGTTTATCTTCAAAGATGGGATCGGAAGGCGATCGCAAGTCTCCAGTATACCATTGCAACAAATACACAAAGCCGAGAAGCGCAGCTATTGGCCCAATAAGTTTTTCAACACCTTTGAATTCAAAGCCTTTCAGAGTCCGACTCCTTTAAATTTGCTTTCTTGGCTAACAACAATATTGACGTACTCATTCTGGCAAAGTTCACACTTTATTGTCAGTTATCATTCCCGATTCGCTCATTTTTTTAATAATTAGAAAAAATGAGCATAAATAAGCATAGCAAGCAGCATACTCGCAAAAATACCGAGCAAGTATCGCCTTAGTCACTAAAATCACATGAGTTGTTATTGATGATCAGGCTGAAACTTAAGGCGATCGCTCGTCTATCGTGAATGAGCTAAACCCTTTTGAGTGTGCGATGGAGCGATCGCTTACCTCTGTTATAATTAGATAGTTGATTTTCGCAGCGATTAGCTATGACAACAGAAATATTAAAACCTGTTGAACCTACCCTTTACGAAAAAGATTATTATTTATGGGTAGAAACAACAGTTAAACAATTAGAAAATAAAGATATTGAAAATATCGATTGGCAACATTTATCAGAAGAAATTGAAGCTTTGGGAATTGAACAAAGACGAAAAGTAGAAAGTTACTTAAAACAATTATTAATTCATCTTTTACTTTATCGTTATTGGGAAACTGAAAAAGAGTATTGTCAACGAGGCTGGCAAATAGAAATAACTAATTTCCGTGATGAGCTAGAATTTTTTTTTCGTTCAAAAACACTTTATAACTATTTTCTTAACTGCTTAGATGCAGTTTATATTAAAGCCAGAAGACAAGCAATTCAAAAAACAGGTTTACCGCCTGAGATTTTTCCAGAGAAATGCCCTTTTACTCCTGAAGATATTTTCAATAGTGAGTACTTCCCAGAATAAAAGTGATTTTGTGGTGAATGTGCAATATTTAGTTTTCAGAGCGATCGCTTATCTGTCGTGATTGAAGAAGAATTCAGAAGTCAGAATTCAGGAGTCAGAATCAATCAGTCGGGGATTCAGACCCGCGACTGATTGAAGACCACAAAACAAGAAAATTTGGTGGGGGTCTTAAACGCCGATTATTCATCCACCAGTCGTACAGAATACCTTTCCTGTATTCTGACGACTGGCACCTTTATTCTGTTCGATAAGTTTAGGGCTAATGGGGATTGCCGTGCCCTTACATCGTTATGCGCCTTGAGAAAAATCACGCATCGCGGTAGTCTTCATTGACGTAACTGCACGCTGTAACATCAGGTGATGACAAATCAACTCTCTCCAGAAATTCCCTCTTGCACTTGGAGCCGTCCCATCGGCTTAGGCTGGGAGAAACCTTATACCGTCCGCTATGCAAGTAATATCGATGATGGCCCTTGGCATGGTATGCCTTTAGGCGGCTTTGGTGCAGGTTGCATCGGTCGTTCTTCACGCGGAGATTTTAACCTGTGGCACATCGACGGCGGTGAGCATACCTTTAAAAACGTTCCCGCTTGTCAATTTAGTGTGTTTGAGTCTAATGGCACATCTTCCCAAGCCTACGCTTTATCTACCGAAGCGCCTGATGATGGCACTCTCAAAGCTTGGCAGTGGTATCCGAGACTTCCCAGCATAAAGGGGACGGGCAATTATCATGCTCTATATCCACGTAGCTGGTTTGTGTATGAAAATGTCTTTCAAGCACAGTTGACTTGTGAGCAGTTTTCCCCCGTTTGGGCAGGCAATTACCAAGAAACTAGCTATCCCGTGGCCATATTCCTCTGGAATGCCCACAATCCAACAAATGCACCGATTATTCTCAGCATCATGCTCACTTGGCAAAATATGGTGGGCTGGTTTACAAACGCTCTTAAATCTCCCCAAGTGCGGGTGCGCGATGATGGTAGTCCGGTTTACGAATACCAACCGCGCTGGGGCGAAAGTCAAGGAAACTATAATCAGATAGTTGAAAATACACAACAGTTTGGCTGTGTTTTCGGTCAGATTGGCAGTAATGAACCATTGCAAGAAGGTGATGGAACTTGGTGTATTGCCACGCTCAAGCATCCCCAAGTGGAAATATTTCACCACAGCCGGTGGAATCCTCAAGGAACGGGTGAGGAAATATGGCAAAGCTTTGCTAAAGATGGTTCTTTGCCTAATTATCTAGATACGACAGCAATAGAGGATACACAATTAGGGGCTGCGATGGCACTCCGTTTCACTCTCCAACCAGGCGAAACTCTCGAAATCCCCTTTGTCGTCGCTTGGGATTTGCCGATCACAGAATTTGCGGCTGGGATTAACTATTATCGCAGATATACAGACTTTTTTAGTAAAAGTGGTAATAATGCTTGGGCGATCGCATCCACTGCGCTACAAGAATACCAAAGCTGGCGATCGCAAATTCAAAGTTGGCAAAAACCGATTCTCGACCGGGAAGATTTACCCGACTGGTTTAAAATGGCTCTATTTAATGAGCTTTACGACCTCACTAGCGGCGGTACTCTCTGGAGTGCAGCATCGGAACTTGACCCCATCGGTCAGTTTGCGGTGCTGGAGTGCTTAGATTACCGTTGGTATGAAAGTCTCGATGTGCGGTTATATGGCTCTTTTGCCCTACTGATGCTGTTTCCAGAACTAGAAAAGTCGGTGATGCGGGCATTTGCACGAGCGATTCCTGAAGGTGATGATACACCCCGAATAATCGGCTATTACATGACAATTAAGGCAGAAAGTCCGATCGCAGTTCGCAAAGTCGCAGGTGCAACACCCCACGATTTAGGTGCACCGAATGAACACGTTTGGGAGAAAACCAACTACACCAGCTATCAAGACTGCAATTTGTGGAAAGATTTAAGTAGTGATTTTGTCTTGCAAGTATACCGTGATTTTCTGCTCACGGGTGCTGACGATGTAGAATTTTTGGCAGATTGTTGGAATGCGATCGTTCAAACTCTCGACTACTTGAAAACTTTTGACCTTGATGGGGATGGGATTCCCGAAAATTCTGGTGCGCCTGACCAAACCTTTGATGATTGGCGGTTGCAGGGTGTCAGTGCCTATTGTGGTGGGTTGTGGTTGGCGGCGCTGGAGGCTGCGATCGCAATTAGCGAAGTTCTACTAACGAACCGCAGAGGCGCAGAGAACACAGAGGAATTAAGGGTTCAAAAATCCACCTATGAAAGTTGGTTGGAACAATCTCTTCCTATTTACCAAGAAAAACTTTGGAATGGGCAATATTATCGACTCGATAGTGGAAGTGGTTCCGATGTGGTAATGGCAGATCAACTGTGTGGACAGTTTTATGCTCGTCTGCTGGACTTACCTGATATTGTACCAAGCGATCGCGCCCTCTCTGCCCTGAAAACTGTTTATGATGCGTGCTTTTTGAAATTCTGTAATGGTGAGTTTGGTGCTGCTAATGGTGTTCGTCCTGACGGTTCACCGGAAAATCCCAAAGCTACTCATCCTTTGGAAGTCTGGACGGGGATAAACTTTGGGCTAGCGGCTTTTCTTGTGCAGATGGGAATGAAGGATGAAGCGTTGAGGTTGACGCAAGCTGTGGTGCAGCAAATTTATGACAATGGTCTGCAATTTCGCACACCTGAAGCTATCACCGCAGCTGGTACTTTCCGCGCTAGCACTTACTTACGGGCAATGGCGATTTGGGGAATTTACTTAGTTATTAATTGATTGGCTATCAAAGCGGTTCTCATTTTGATGCAACACACGTAGAGTAGCACAGCTGTGCTACCCTACAAACTTTAAAACAAACGGTCGTATTCCACGTAATTGAGCCTGCCTTCATTAGAGAAAGCAGAGTCTAGATTTGTGATTTTATTTTCTGAGTGTTTCCGGAAGCGAAGGAAAATTTCAGTAATGGTAAGAGTTGAAGGATTGAGAATTCCAGACTACTCTTTCAAAAAATGCAAATATTACTAGCTTTAGCCATAAATCTTGCTAGTATTTCCCAAAAAACTGAAATGAAACCATGAACTCCTCTTTGTCATTAAGAGTTCAGGGAGATGTGAAATATATAAGTAACCAGCAGTCTCCCACTCCAAAAATGGCTATCCTCAAATTTTTGAGAATAGTTGCAGGGGATACAAACCTAGAATCGGAATTTAGGCAAGTTTGGGTTTTCCGTAAGTTTGAACTAGGCGACGAGGTAACTATCGACGGTACAGATGGGTAAACTGAAGACAATAACAATCTTGTGTACTTAGTTTGCGAGGGTCGAGTGCGACTACTTGCGTTTAACGCAACTATTGGACGAGAAGTTTCAACTCAGTTGCTGTCAGTTAACCAAACTTTTAGGATAGACCACTTATTTTGCAAACAACCTTTAGCATATCGAGCGATCGCAGTAAGTGCGTGTTTTCTAGCTCAGATTAACATTTCTGACCTCAGACAGTGGTTACAGGGTATACCTAATCTGAAAAATTATTGGTGATGCGTGGGCAGATGTTGCTATATAGCTCAGATTTACTTTAGAACAAGCGAACGCATCTGCCAAACTAGGCTCAGACGACTTTATCCAAGAACTGCCTTTGGGGTATAACATCCTCGTGAGAGAACGCGATGCAATGGAACGACAAAAAATTGCGATGACTGCGGCGGGCAAAGCCATCATGCACTGATTAAGAACCCAACAATTCTGATTTTGGATGAAGCAAATAGTGCGCTAGATATCGAGTCGTAACGCCAATTTCAACAGGACTTAACTGAGATTAATCAAGCTTGCACTACCTTCATCATGTGACTATATCCTTGTTCTAGACCGAAGTTTCCTAGTTAAGTAAGGAACTCATCAATAACTCATGGCAATTGGTGGTTTTTATTACGAATTAGCCCAACTACAACTGTATCTGTAATCTCACCTATACAAATCTATTAGATATTAGTATACATCCAAGTTGTTGCTGAATCAACTTAGCAATACTCTTTGTTAACTAGCTTTGTCTCTATTATTAAATTCTCTAAAGTTGTAGAGGTTTAGCCTGCTACATCTTTTCTGTTGAAAGCATCCTGTTACGGGTGTTTTGCTTAACTCAGTTGATGATAATTAAAACTATATATATTACTACTAACCACTAATTCTATTTTAAAACTAGGCTATCTGTGAATTCCTAGCTGATTTCATAAATATTTAATCAGCCGTTTACAGCGATTTCATTGGAAGCATGGCAAATGTGTAAGTTATATCAAACCCAGGCTATAAATTGCCATTGCGTTCGCCTTTGGCGTTCCCGCAGGGTACGCAACGTAGTGGAGCGTTCGCAATGACAAACATATTCTTGCAAAATTGGGATGCACCCATTTCATATAGATAAGCTAAAGCTGTAGTCTTTGTAGAATCAGAGATACAAGGCTAATAGATAACATTATCTAATTGAAAATTTTTCAATACTTATGGCTGCTCGCGGTTTCTAAATCTCTATATATTACTATTTTTATAAGTTGCTTTACCTCATCGTTAATGGTAATATTTTCTAGCGACTCGACAATAATAAAGGGTTTAAATTGAGATTGTATGAGGGGTCTTACCCCTCACTAATTAGGGAATAAGGACAAAATTGAAAGTTGCACAATACGCATGTACGTATCGAAATATATTCAGTAAATTTAACTGATTAATCTGCTAATTTAGTAGATGACATTAACGACAAAAAATAGTATAAATAGCAATAACGTTGTTAACGCTCAAAGATAAATAAATTTTCTCTACTAGCCAAAAACAATATGCAAAATTCCCGGAGAATGCTTAATTCAGCAGTAGTAAGAAATACAAGCAGGTGAACAGATAGAATTTATTCAATTAGGAGTTGAATAAATTTAATAAGACAAAATTGTATCTACTAAGAGCCACACAAGACTTTTGTCCTACCAGTCATATGACAAGACAAAAGGTAAATTTTTACCTTTGACTGCCATTGATGATATTTTTCCACAAGTGATTAAACAGCTGCAAAAAGGCTAGTGCAGTTTGTAAATCTCAATTGAAACACCAACAATCGTAGAAACTGAACTAGTTTACTTCATCCCAGATAACTAAAACCTATGATGAATCAAGACATTGCTGGCATTAGTAGTAACTTAGATAAGACAGTGAAGGCTCAACAATTTGACAAAGTAGTTGAAGCAATTCTTGCTGGAAAATATTCCTGGGCATGTGTTTTAATGCTGCGATTTGCTGGCTATAATCCTCTCCATTACATTCCATATCGCACCTACAATCGATTGCTAAAAGAAAACTCTAAAGCCAGTAGGACAAATCAACAGCAAAGTGAAAATATAAAAATGCTGAAACATGCTAATGATTCAATATCTGATAGTAATGTATCATCAAGCTGCTTAAGCAAAATCAAAGACAGAGCTTATCTGGAAGTAGTTGGAAAGCAAAAAACAGAAATTCGTGGTGGTAGTTTAGATCAGAGATTGACACAGCAAATTAACGATCATCAATCAATTAAATCGCAATTAAATCCCGAAAGCGCTGAAGATATTTCCTTGAAACGCTGTGGATTTAATTAAAAACTATTTGGAATCAATAGATTCTGTCCTAAAGTTGATTGAGTGTCTGAGAGCCTGCTACGCTAATTTAAAATTTATAGCATGGCAGGTTTTATATAAGAGTGATTAATTTGATATTTTTTGCAAAAATCTGCCAAAATGGCAAATATATACTGATGAGATTGGTAAACTAGTAAAAACTACAACTTAAACCCAAAAAGAGGTGATTGGCAAACAAGTTAATTTTAAAAAATAAAATCAATGATTAGTTCTGACTATGAAATAAATCAAAATGATTACAAGAGTAGTCAGTATTTCCTGGAGTAAATAACTCCGACACCAAGACCGATGACCCAACCGTTACTACTGGTGGTTCTATTTTCGAGGAAGTCTAAGCAAAGAGAACTTGGAACGGTAGCTTCTCCCAATCCAACTTTACACAGCTTTCACCGACTGCAGACGGTGCGAGTAATGCTTATAAAACTTTCTATACTGTGGTTGGTGTTGCTTTAGTTAATAAAGCAAACGCTTAACACCAATACCAGGAACGGAAATAGAAAAGTTACGGTGAAATCGTTGTTGTGGCTGGTAGAACTAGTATCTCATACGCTTCTCTTTCGACTATTGTAATCCTAGTCCTCCCAACCTGGATTATCTGTGGTTTCTAAACTTTCAATTTATCGAACAGAATTCAGGAGTCAGGAGTCAGAATACAGAATGAATTCTGTACGACTGGTGGATGAATAAT
>NZ_JAQYWQ010000060.1 GCF_029379315.1 Nostoc sp. S13 | reverse complement strand
AAGGTATTTTCTCAAATCTAAACAACAGAATAATGCAATTGTCGGCTTTGAGGCTCTTTAGCTGATGACTAATTGTAACCACAAATACTGTTTGTAAATTAATTTCTCAGCGCAAGTAAATTGGCCAAATGTATGATATTCTTTATTTATAGGGAATCTAAATCGCTAAAGCACAAAGGATCTCCAAGCACTTGCGCTCTA
Source organism: Nostoc sp. S13 (assembly GCF_029379315.1). Classification (GTDB taxonomy): domain Bacteria; phylum Cyanobacteriota; class Cyanobacteriia; order Cyanobacteriales; family Nostocaceae; genus Nostoc. The sequence continues at coordinate 40,966 of NZ_JAQYWQ010000060.1, read as the reverse complement.
GTGAAGAAGTCAAATCCCATAAGTTAACCAATGATTTGATGAACTGATGGTCTTGCTCCACAAGTCTCTGGAGGATTGGGGAAGTAGTTGATCGGTAGTAGTTCCAGAGTTCGGGGGGACTTTGGTCTACTTGCAGTTCATCAATCTCTTTTGGGATAAACCCTTTATTCTTTACAGATAGTTTTTTCTTAAATCCTTACAAAGAATTGAAGAATCGAAGTTTTGGCGAATGAAAGAATAGAACAAGCAATCGATAACTGTGTTTGCGATTCAAGCAACTGGATAAAACAAACTCAACTCAATATATATGTGGATGAAATACCCTGTCTTTAAAAGAAATCAAAACATGGTTAAGGGTGTTTTTCAATTTCCAATTCTTGTTAGTGAACAATAAGATACCCGATTTCTTGGAGAAGTCGGGTATCTCAGCCTTGAGATTTTTACAGATTAACAGGACTTACGCAAAACATAACGAAAGTAGCGGTGATTCATGAATTATCGCTATGCAAGAATAATATTTTTGGACATATCTTGTGTGAGTACTGATTAAATAGGAATGCTATGTTTTGGAAACGTAAAAGCCTAAAAAAATATGAAATATTTGACACGTTTACACCCTAACTTCAAAAAGCGAGTAAAGCATCAGGTTTAAAAAATCGTGAAATTGGGAAAATATTTGTCAATATTATTGACGAAGTATTTAAGATTTACACATTATTTAAGGATGTGATCTAAATGACTAAACCAAAAACAACCCGTAAATCTGTTCACGATCGCATCCTAAGTACAGCATCAGGCTTATTTTACCGAGAGGGAATTCGCAACGTCGGTATTGACAGAATCGTTGCGGAATCTGGCGTTGCTAAAATGTCGCTCTACAATAATTTTAAGTCAAAGGATGCATTGATTGAAGCGTGGCTGCGACAACAGGATGAACAATGGTGTGAATGGCTCAAAACAGCGATTGAGCAACGAGCTTCTAATCCATCCCAACAACTATTGGCAATATTTGATGCGTTACGGGAATGGTTTGAGGGCCCAGATTTCCGAGGTTGTGCATTCATTAATGCATCAGTGGAACTAGCCAATGCTGACCATCCTGGACATCGAGTGGCATTAGAGCATCAACAATCAATCTACCACTATATCAAGAGCCTGGCTCAAGCCGCAGAAGTTTCATCACCGGAACAGTTAGCCAGGCAACTGCTTCTTCTTGTGCAAGGTGCGATCGTGGTTGCGATGATGGAAGGAAGTTGGTCAACCGCTTCACAGGCAAAAAAAGTGGCGGCAATCTTAATCCAGACTGCATCAAAATCCAGTGCTACATGAAGTCTATTATATGATTTAATGTAAAAAATCACACTGCAACTAAGTTCGGAGCAGTCAGAGATGAGAATTCATTACTTACAACATGTGCCATTTGAAGGACTTGCTAGTATTGAACAGTGGTTGACAAAGAAAAATCATATTCTCTCTGCAACCAAGTTTTATAACGGTGATACTTTACCATCTGTTGATGACCTAGATTGGGTGATAGTAATGGGTGGACCGATGAATATTTACGAGGATGATAAATATCCTTGGTTGATTTGGGAAAAACATTTTATTCAAGAAGCAATCAATAAAAATAAAATAGTTATTGGCATTTGTCTTGGTTCGCAGATAATCGCTGATGTTTTAGGTTCCAAGGTTTACAAAGGTCAGGAAAAAGAAATAGGTTGGTATCCGATTAAAGTGACAATAGAAGCACAAAATTATCCTGTTTTTGCATCATTCCCTGCGTCTTTTACTGTGTTTCATTGGCATGGTGATACTTTTGACCTACCACGGGGTGCTGTACAACTAGCCTATAGTGAAGTATGTGCAAATCAAGCTTTCATTTATGCAGATAGAGTATTAGGTTTACAATTTCACCTAGAATCAACTCAAGACAGCGTTAGGCAAATTATTGAAAATTGCGCCTCTGAATTAGTTACAGGTAAATATATTCAGAAACCCGAAGAAATGCTTGCACGGGATGACGATTTTAGTAAAATAAACACTGCCATGTATAAAATTTTAGAGTATTTTGCTACTTTGACAAGATAAATTATTATTTATTACGTAATAAAGCTGCCCATATTTAAAGGAGCGATCGCCCTACCTGCCACTTCGTTTTTCTTACTTTCATGCCGTTGTAGAGACGCGAAATTTCGCGTCTCTACATTCTTTTTCGGAGATGTCTACTATACTGCGATCGCGTTAGCGCAGCCAACCATCGTTGTGAGTACTGCCAAGCTCCTGAAGTCGTTTTCAATTTTCCGTTTGAGGTGGAGCATATTATTCCAATTTCTCGGCAATGACTATCATCGTCCGACGCTAGTATTTAGAGAATTCGCTACACCTCTGAATTCGTGTGATGTTCGTAATAAGGACGAGCGATCACTTACAATAGCGATTTTGATCTAGTGTGTGTAGGCGTAGCCCGTCGTAGACATCGCCCAACTCATGAGCGGAATTGACCGAGATATCACCCCAGATCCCCGACTAAGCCTAATTGATCGCCATTTGCCTAATAGCTCTCAAGTCCAACGACTGCTGCACAGAGAAGGCAGAGCGCATGTATTTAATGATTACGAAACCCTAGAACGAGTCACACAAGCTATTATTGGAGGGGGAGAGCGAACTGGAATAGATGATGAAGACGACGATTACGAACGATATGGACTCTACTTTTCAGAGCCGATCGGTTACATAATTAAAGCAGATGGGAGCCAAATCCCACTTTACTACGGTGAGATCAAAATCGTAAAGACGACAGGTGAGTATCATGCAATCCCACGCACCAGGCCTCGCAGAACAAGCTAAAACCTGGAAATTTCTAGAACTCTGGGTTGATCCAGTTCTTTTTCCACCTAAGATTCTCATGTTAGTTGGCGATCAAGATGGCACTTGTCGTATTTTTAACCCTGCATCTGACTATAAACTTATAGTCACTCACTCTAATTATCAAGCTGCCCAAGAATGGCTTCTTGAAGATGAATATGAACGAGTTAAGGGGCTACTTTTGGCTGAAGAAGTTCTTTAATCGTGACAACTCTCCCGCTAACCGCAAGCAGTGTAGCGGGAGCATCTCAGATTCACAAACGATATTAGATATCTTTTATTGCAGGATTAAAATAGAGCCATCATTGGTAGGATACTCAATGCCCCTAAGTTAAGTTCTTTTGGTGCCCCAGCTAATTTAATTAGTTTGTTTAATAGAAGACTAGCTGCTATTAAAGGTATACACCAACCATTACTTAACCACATTAATACAATAAAGGTAGCTATAATTATTCCTTTATTTAAGAAATTAGGTACTAAGTTATGTACATTGATATACCAGATCATTATATTATTAAACATTAAGTATCCTATCAGTGAGAGTGAGAAAGAAGTAAGAATGATTCCGATACTTTCTAAATCATTGAAATCAATATTTAGGTTGCTTCTATTTGAAGTTACTGCACTTTTAGACCCTTTTATAGCTAATAAGATGGTTAAACCTAAAGCTGAAGATACTGCTGGAACTAACAGAACATATGTTACTCAGTGTAGCTGCAAAGTATGGCAAGAATAGCGATGAGTACAAAATGGCAGGAGGCGTTCGTCGAAGCGATCGCAAACGTCCGGTGCGTCAGCCTAAACAAGGGGCTGTTGCTTGATAAATTTGAGTTTTACCCCACCCTAATCCTCCCCGATGGATTAGGGAAGAAACTGGATTTCCTGTTTCCCACCAATGAACGGGGGATTAAGGGGGGTAATAATAGCAAAATAATATGACAAATAGCAAAAGTGAAAAAATGGGTAAAGTAACTACCACAATCACTATTACTAACCAAATTGACCAAACTCTCGCAGAAAGAGGATTTATTCCCACACAACAAATACGCTCAATTACTTTACATGATGTTTTAGTTGACACAGGTGCAACAAGGCTGTGCTTGCCTAAAAATATTATTCTTGATTTGGGATTGCCTCTGCAAGGAGAAGTAGATGTAAAAATAGCTACAGGAGTACAAAAAGCTCGGGTTTTTAAAATGTTAAATCTTTCAGTTGAGGGAAGAGAAGGGACATTCAATTGTATTGAATTACCAGAAGGTTCAGATCCGTTATTGGGATTAATACCTTTAGAAGATTTAGGATTAGAACCCAATTTACAAAATCAGAAATTGCGAGTTTTGCCAGTGGAAGGAAAAGATACTTATTTAATGGTTTTGTAGGTGAATTTGGGACACCACGAAGAAGCAGTTGCATCTTACGACTAAGCCTGTAAATCAACCATACTAGTAAAATTAAGTAATGCTTCGCTCAAATCTTTGATGTTTCAGTACATTAGACATCTTCAGAAATTAAATATGCGTTATCTAGAACCCTTATAAAGACGCGGAATTTCGCGTCTCTACATTCTTTTTCGGAGATGTCTATTAGAGTAACAGAGAGTAAGAGTTGAGAATAGCTGATTTTTAAATTCTGTATCTCAATTCAGCAACGCAATTTTTTCTAAACAAAATGTGCATCTGCCGCATTAAATGCTAGTTTAATCATTTGATGGGGATATACATTGCCGGATATATGATTCCGAGGCACTCTGGCGATTAAAGTTTGTTCTCCCACCTTAACCCAAATACTACAAATCCCAATACCATTTAAAACCCGTTCTATTAGCCCTTCAATAATTACTGACCAAGGTTTATGCAATATTGAAGAATTTACATCGTAAAGATTGAAAGTATCGCCAGATAAACAACATGAAGTAATTGGCTTGGTGATTTCCCCAGGATATAAAAACTCTATCCCGTTTGCAAATTTGATAAAACTTCCACGGTTACTGCGTTCTACTCGACACGGAATAATATTATCTATCCCTACCAGTCTGGCCAACTGCTCGTTAGCTGGTCGGCGGATGATGGTTTCCAATTTATCATCCTGTACAATATATCCGTCAAATAATGCGATCGCTCGATCAGCAAAATGCAATATATCTGTAAAATTATGACTGACTAATATGACTGCTGATCCCCTCGCTTGCGCCCATTGTCTAATTTTCTCGATCATCTGGGGACGTATTCCCACATCTAAAGAGGCAGAAGGTTCATCCAAAAGCAGTAATTCGGAATCAGCAACTAAACCGCAGGCAATACAAACCCGCTTTGCTTCACCACCAGAGAGAGAACGAGCTGACTGATTTGCCAGGTGTTCACAGCCAAAAGTTGCAAGTGCAGTATGTACCGTTTGCTTAATCTTGTGTGTTGGTGTTCCGCGAAACTTTAATACCTTGGCAACATTATTAAAAACAGTGTCATCCAGTAGTAATGTTTCCTGAAATACCAAAGCCGAACGACGACGCAACAATGTTTTATTGGTATTGCGAACATCCAGTCCAAATAATTGCATCTCACCACGGTAAGGTTGCAAAAGATTGATTGTTCTTAACAAAGTGCTTTTACCCGCGCCATTGGGGCCAAGTACAGCGATTAGTTCCCCTGGACGGACTGCAAAATTTTCAATTGACAGGATATTTTTACGTGTTTTGCTATCGACGCTCACCTGCCGCATCTTTAGGACATACTCATTAGTACTCATAGAATTTTCCTGTCATGCTGTAGGATAGTCAGCAATACGATCACAGTGTATGTGATGATCAGAAGAATGTATGCGATCGCCATTGCAACATCATAATTTCCTTTCCCTACTTCCAAAACTATCGCTGTAGTCAGGACTCTAGTCTGTCCTTTGATATTGCCGCCCACCATCATCGATGCACCAACTTCCGAGATGACGCGACCAAAACCAGCCATGATTGCAGCCATTAACCCTAACCGTGCTTCCTTGATTAGCAAGCAGTTGACTTGCCACTGTGTCGCCCCCATTGATAACAGTCGCCAGCGTAGTTTCGGATTAATACTGATAATTGCTGTAAAACTGAAGCCAGCTACAATTGGAAAAGCAATGATCGCTTCGGCTATAATCATCGCTGTGGGCGTGTACATCAAATCAAGATTTCCTAACGGGCCAGACCGCCACAAAAACACACTGACAAATAAACCAACTACAACTGGCGGTAATCCCATACCAAAGTTAATCAAACTAGTCAGAGTCTGCTTGCCGACGAAATCCACTAATGCTAGCCACAGTCCTAACGGTAGTCCCAGTAAAACGCTAATGGCTGTAGCTATTCCAGATACGAACAATGTCATCGTCATGACTTGGAAAACGTCACTATCGCCACTGGTTAATAGCTCAAGAGCTTTCACAGCCCCTTCGATGATTGTATTCACCTAAAAACCTCGCAAGAATGTGGAAGCCGCGCACCTTTAGGTCGCAGAGGAAACAAGACTCGGCTATTTAAAAATAGCCATCACCTGTGATATAACTTATCTTATGGAACAAGTACTGACACTAGTTTGCAAGCTTAACCACACTCCTGAACAAGTTGCCCAAATAGAGGCAACTTTGAAGGCGTTTGCGGATGCTTGCAACTATGCCAATCAGCAAGTTAAACCTCAAATAACAAGCAAGACAACCATTCAAAACATGGTCTATCAAGACTTGCGTTCGTTGTTTGGGTTGTCTGCTAATTTGGCTGTTAGGGCTTGTGCCAGAGTAGGGGCGAACCGCAAAACAGCAAAGCAGCAAAGTAAACCAGTCAAAGACTTTAAGCCTACTAGCGCCGACTACGACGCTAGAATTTTTGCATTTAGGGAGAAAGACTGGAGTGTTAGCCTGACTTTGCTGGATAGTAGGGAGCATATCAAGATTGATGTCGGCAATTACCAAAGAGGAAAGCTCAAAGGTAGTTCCCCGACATCGGCGCAGTTGTGTAAACATCGTAATAATTCTTACTACATTCATATTCAAATCAAAGATGAAGCACCCCAACCACTTAAACCAAACAACGTTATTGGTGTGGATTTTGGGCGTAGAGATATCGCCGTAACCAGTAACGGCGACAAATGGGACGGGAAACAAATCAATGATGTTAGAGACAAGTTCTCTAGGGTAAGGACTTCTCTCCAACATATTGCGTCGAAAGGCACAAGATCTACTCGCCGTCGAGCGAGACAGATTTTGCAACGGCTGTCGGGGCGTGAGAGAAGATTTCAGCAATGGCTCAACCATCAAATCAGCTACCGAATTATTCAGCAAGCGAAATCCACCAAAGCAATTGTTGCTATTGAAAACCTGACAGGGATTAGGGAGCGCACCAATCAGCAACCTAGAAACAAGGTTGAGCGCAGACGCTCTAATTCTTGGTCGTTTTATCAATTGCGGTACTTCCTTGAGTACAAGGGCATTAAGGAAGGAGTGGAAGTAGTTGCAGTGCCACCAGCCTACACTAGCCAAACCTGCCACCAGTGCTTGTACATTGGGTTGAGGTCGGATAAGCGTTTCAAGTGTGGTAACTGTTCTTGGCATGGTGACGCTGATTTGAATGGTGCAAAAATGATTTCTCTTTTGGGGCAGTCTGTAAGCCTGCCTGGAGGTTCGGGTTATTTGTGCTGTGAACTCAGTACCGATAGCTCAGGGCTACTGAAAGCCCGGTGTCTTTAGACCGGGGTAAGCTTACAAATACAAATCTCTTAAAAAATTGGGAAAGAATACTCAAATATGCAGTCAAGCAACCCTTAACGATCTGATGCTCAAGTTTTTCTAAAAGCCGTAATCTTTCTCTGTTTTACCTGCATCAACATAAAATAGCGGTTGTTTGAACTCTTTTTTCCCGTGGGCTGCAATCAGTGTCTGTCCTTCAGGAGATAAGACATAATTAATAAATGCTTTAGCTCCTGCACTGTTCACTTTGGGGAATTTCTGAGAATTTACTTCCATGACATGGTACAGATTTAACAGTTTCTTATCTCCTTGCACCAGTATTGGCAAAGACAGGTTTTTCTTTTGAAATATATAGGTTGCTCGATCTGCTAAGGTATATCCTAGTTTTTGATTAGCGACTTGCAAAGTTTGCGCCATTCCTGAACCTGTTTGCTGATACCAACTGCCTGATGGTGTGACTTTTGCCTGTTGCCATAAATCTTTTTCTAGTTTGTTAGTACCTGAGTCATCACCCCGCGATACAAACAATGCTTGATTTTTGGCAATCAGGGAGAATGCTTCTACAGCATTCTTTTTCCCTCGGATCTTTGCCTTGTCTGCATCTGGGCCAACAATTACAAAGTCATTGTGCATTACCAAGTGTCGATTAATTACTGCTCCACCTGCCAAAACTTTGCGTTCGGCTTTAGGTGAATTGACAAATAGCGCGTCAACCTCACCTTTTTGAGCCAGAGCCAAAGCTTGTCCGGTGCCGACTGCAACCTTTTTCAGTGTATATCCTGTTTTCTTTTCAATCGCCGGAACTAAATCATCTAACAGCCCACTGTCCTCAATGCTGGTTGTCATCGCCACAATCACATTTTTATTAGTTGACGACTGTGCAATAGCTGGCTTTTGCTTGACCAGTATATCACTAGCTTCACCACTCAGAATCACCAAGCAACACGCCAAACATGCAATGAAAATTCTCCGAATCATAGAACCTCTAAAAATATATGATTTACGCATTGACACAGTAATAAGCTGTTACACAAAATCATTAAAGATTTGCTACAACTTCCCCAGTCTTACTGATGTCATAACCACCGAGAATTTGTAATTGCGATCGCACTAGCCGATTTCCTAAGATATTGAGAAACTGCTGTACTGGTGATTCTTGCAAATATTCCTTAAAAATCACCAAATCGTATCGCGCACTATGAAGGGGAATAAATCCCAAACCAAAGGTAGCAGCTATAGATGCCGTACTGATACCTGCATCAGCGATTCCTGAAGCTACAGATAAAGCAACATCTTGATGGTTGTGAGCGATTTGGTCAAATCTTTTCATAGCCTCCAATGGCACTCCTTCTTCTTGCAGTTTCCGTTCTAAAAGCATCCGATTGCCAGAACCCACTTCATGGGTGACAACAGTTGCTCCAAATTCTACTAAGTCGGAAACTGTTTTAACTCCCATTGGGTTTCCTGGTGGGACTAATAATCCCTCTTGCCAAACTCCAAGGGTAATTAAAACTGCACTCCTACCAGCTAAAGCTTCTCGCACAAAGGGAATGTTATGTTCCTCAGTTTCGGGATCATATAAGTGCATCCCTGCAATGTGAACTTCACCTCGGCATAGACTACGCAATGCAGGCTTGCTATGAGTCAAACGATAATGAACTCGCAGTTGCGGATACCAGCGTTGAGTTGCTCTTGCTAAGAGGGAAAGCACAGGTGTACAACCAGCAATCACAACTGTGTTGTGCAATTTGTCCATATTATCCAGAAGCCGAACCAGGACTTTATTTGTACCTGTCTGGTTCTGTGCTTCACCCTCCACCTGAAGCTCGTTCTTTGCTAACACTGACGGTAATGGCAGTTTGCTTATATTGGGGAACCCGTCCACCCCTACAGGTGATGCTCCTACGGACGCTCGTTCGCCTTTGGCATCTCCCCTTGGGAGAAGACTCGCTACCGATTCGCTTGCGCTAACACCACTCCCGACAATGGCGTGGCTGACTGCAACTATCTCACCCTCCGGGTTCAGCAGTTTGTTTATGCCTCTTAACCCGTCCACCGCAACTACTTCACCATCAGATGGAATCATTTCGATGCAAAAAGCATCTCTGCCTAATAGGGGATAAGCTATCCATCGATCCCCAATCCGCGCTACAATAACTTGTGATTGCTGTAGGTTAGGGGACGAATCGGCAAGAATCGCCTCAATTTTCGGTAAATCCTCCTCTGTTAGCCAGAATAAGTCCTCAACTTGGCAACCAAGTGCCTTAGCTAAACGCAAAGAAATAGTAACAGAAGGCGCACATTGTCCCGTTTCCACAGCACCAATAGTCTGACGGGTTACGCCAGCTATATTAGCTAACTCTTGCTGACTCATCCCCAGACGATTCCTAATTGCCTTCAGGTTATTGCAAATATTCATATCCTGTTTTATGAAGCTGTATCTCTCCGTTAGAAAAAGCCGTAGCGGACATATCTCATTTAATCTGACTTGAAAAAGGGTGTAGGGGAAAGCCGATTTTCATAACTGATGGTGAAATTTTTCATGATTGACTGCCTAAGTAATAGCAAGGTTTTCTATAGGACTTCTATTTTATTTTTGAAAAAACTCAGTACACCTTTATTATTTCTTCACCGTTCCCTATCTCTATGAGTGATTCACCAAATAAAATCGGATTGCTATAGTGTGTGCCTTTTCTGCTGGAAGTCGTGTTAATGCTTTTGTAATTTTATATACATCTTGTCATAATACTTGCCAAATTTTTGTTTTTGCGGGAAGTCAAGTAATTTCTAGACTTTTTGTTAGTTTATTACTATTTTTTATCCCTTCGTAGCAAGCATATCATACACCTAGCCAAAATAATTGCTAAAATAATAAAAAGTTTCCCTGGTATTTTCTTATGAAAAGTGTATTTATAGCTACAGAATTTGTCCTGATTTTGTCGGAATGATGAAGGATTTTAAGCCGAAATATTTTCGTTCAACCTACCTGTGTCCATATGTCAACCATCAGATTTTTATTAGTGATGGCTCCGCTTGCCACAGCAAAAAGTCGGAGCGGCGGGCTACGCCAACGGCGGAAGCCGCCGCAGGCATCTGAAATTTTCAAGACAGGCATTGCATTTCAAAAATTGATTACTGAGCACATGCTACAGACTAAATACCTAGTTGTAGGTAAAGGACACATTGGTTTAGCGACAGCTGCCTATTTGAGTAATCAAGGACATACTGTTTACCTTTTCTCTCGCCGTTCTTCCATTGTTGCCCAGACAAAAACCATTCACTCAATTGGATCAGTTTGTCCCGGAAGTTATTTAGTTGCAGCTTGTTCTAATAACATTTATGAGTTGGCTGCACTAAATGGTGGTAAACTTCCACTCAACGTCCTGATCTGTTGTCGGGGTCAAGACATCGAACCCTACGCCAGGATTCTAGCTGAATATGTCAATCCTCAAATGAACGTTCTGGTTTTCTGTGCTAGTCGCTTTGCAGGTCGGGTTTTTTGTAAGGTACTCCAGAGACTGGGAATAGCTAAAGAACAGTTGCCTGCTGTGGGTGATGTCAACAATACTCCTTTCGTCAGTCGCGGTAATACGGAGGATAAAATTAGGATTAGCACACTTACCAACAAATTCTTTGTGGCGGCTCAGAACCGAAGTATGACAAATCGAATTGTGAGCGCTTACCAAGCTGTGTTTAGTAATTTATGGGCTGCTGCTTCGGTTTTAGAAATTAATCTTAATAAAGTTAATGACATTATCCACCTTCCCCTGCTTCTGGTTTCATTAGCTAGATGGGAATCTGGTGAGGATTACAATCTCTATGATAACCTTGGTTCGCGTACTGTTGGACTAATTGACCACCTCGATCGCGATCGTATGACAGTAGGTGAAGCACTGGGAGTCCTCAACTTAATTGATATCAAAAGCCACTATCAAATCGCATATGGAACCACCGGATCATCGCTTTATGAACATATGCAGCAGGTTGGAGCCTACTCCAATACGACGCTGTGTAACCCTCATCACCGCTATTTAGTTGAGGATCTGCCTTATGGCTGTTTTCCCCTACAAGTTTTAGCTCGCCTAACTGGAGTAGAAACACCATTTCTGGACAGTTGCATCACAATCGGAAATAAGTTCCTTGACATACCTCTAGAGTGGAACGCTGAGTTTCTGGAATTGGATCGGCATCAGCTTAGTCAACAACTTTAATGGTATTACCATCTTTAACTGCCCTGCTATTCCCCAAAGTTGAATTTGATTGAGATTTTGTGGCAGTCTATTAAATATAAACGTATTGATAAAATGCTTACTCTAGTTGGAAAACTTTTATCGCATATGTTGAAAAATTTCTTTGATAATTTGGAAAAAATTATATAATTAATTTTGTCTAACTACTTCAATCATCTGGGTTGTGACAATTATAAAATAGCTCTTAGTCAAGTGATTAAGGCAAGGAGATTATTGAGGAAATACAGCTATAAACTTATGAAATTTTCTCCTTAAAAATAAATTCTATCTACAATTTGCTATTTTATAAATCAGGATATAATTAATTTATTAATAAAATATTATCTTAGTTATATGTACGTTAATAAGTGGTTTATATTTATTATTAGAATGGTGCAATTTATTCGTTAGAGAGTTAGCTAATGACACAAACAACTCAATACGCACACTATATGCAGGCTGACCAACGCCCTAGTATCAAGGAGCCAATAGAACTATCACCTTTAGTAGGTAATTGGGTCAATACTAAATCGGATACTAATTATTTGGTGCGGGTGGTTCTGACTGAAAAAGATGGTCGCCTTGTGTTTCAGGGTTATGGAGCCAACGAACCCTCACCAATTGATTGGGGTGAGACTGAGGCAGTGGCTTACGCTGTCGGAAACTCACTTATAGCAGGAGGATTCCACGCTTTTTACAAGCTAGACGGCATTGAGACACATCTGGTGGCAAACCAAAAATTGGGAATCTTGGTAATTCAGTCCTATACCCGCTACGTAGATAGTAGTGGTCGAACTGATCATTTTGCTCGTGAGTTTTTTCATCGCTAGTAAGAAGAGGAAGATTTCAAGATGGAACGAAACGAAATTTACGGAAACCAGCCCAAAGACACCGTGATTGATTTCACGCCTTATTTAGGAACCTGGATAAACTCCAACACCAAGACTACATGGATCGAGAAATTTACCCTAACCAAGCATAATGAGCAAATTATTATGCACGCTTATGGTGCCGAGTCCCTCAAAGATTGGGGTGAAACTGAGGTGACACCGTTTGTAGATAATATTAATGAGAAGGCTTTCTGTGCAAGATACGATCACGATTCAGTGGAATCTTTGTTGGCAGCGAACATGAACAAAGATTTGTGGGTTATTGCTGCGTTTCACAAGTTCAAGGATGGCAGCCAACCTAATTTTCTGTGTCGGGAGTTTTACTATCGGCCGGACTAAGAGGAATAATAATCATTGTAGAGGGTAAGGAGTCAGGACTGCGATCGCAGTCCTGACTCCCGTTTTTGTAATAAGTTCAATTATATATAGTTCAAGTTTTTGAGTATCTAAACAATGCTCCGCAAAATTAAACTATATTATGGCACTCGACCTAACAGTTTCAGAGGTAACGGCGGAAACTTTTACAATGTGGCTCGAATCAAAAAAGGCTGAAGTCATTGTGGCTGTATAAGAATAGCGTATTCTAGCCTCAAAATTCAACATCCGAAAGAACAATAAAGACCTTGTTTTTTGCTCCTAGCTGTAATAGATAGTCGAAAAGTCTCACAGGAGCAATATAAAAAGTGGCTCACTAATAAGGCCGTGGCATACGGTATTGAGCCAAGAGCCTTCCTCGATCGTAGTTACTGCCCATGCTACAACTTGGCCTATTGCCCTGAATACAGAAATGGGACTCAGTACCATCAACCCAACGGTTCTTATGGTAGGAAAAAACCTGGGTCTAGATGGTTTCAGACTGATTCGAGAAATTATGCTCCCTGCTGCATTGCCTCACATCTTAACAGGCTTGAGAACTGCTTGGGCTTTTGGTTGGCGCACCGTGATTGCATCTGAGTTAGTGTTTAGTTCGGGGGGTGCTACTAGCGGTTTGGGATGGCAGATTAATAATAGTCGCAACTTTCTGCAAACTGATCGCGTATTTGCCGCATTAGTGGTAATTGCAATTTTGGGTTTAGCTGTCGATTATATTTTTCGATTAATTGAAATCAAAACAGTGCAAAAATGGGGTATGAAACGTAGTTAAACTATCACCGAACAAGGCAAAATAACTTTAAAAACAGTATTTGTAGTTAGAATTAGTCATTAGATAGAGAGTCTCAAAAACCAATAAATGCACTTTTTGTGTTGTTTTTATTTGAGCAATTATCGCCGATTTTTCAAAAAAAAACATCCATAATCAACGGAGAATTTAAATTATTCATCTCCTCATACACAGTTAGAATAGTCTGTCTATTACCATTACTAATAATAAAACTTTTAGTATAATAATTATAGCTTTAAATCTAGACAGAACTGTCTATTTGTAACTGCTTTTATGCTTAATATTGCAATATAAATTCACATATTTGTTATGATTTTTACTATTATTAATTACAGTTTTTGTTAGGATTCTTAAGTCAAGAAACTCAAATAATTTTTATTCTAAGAATACAAAGCCTCGAAGAATATTTATTGTGTCGCTTAACAAATTAAATGACCATTTGCCAAATTAGTCTCAACCTAAAGCTAAAAAACGATCATCTTTGCGTTCGTGCTGTTAGTAGCAAAAACTGTACTTGTTGAGATACATACGTGCTACTCGGATTAAAGATTTCGGCTATTGCTTATCTAGAGTACATTTTAGGCTAATAAATAAAGCTAACAAATAATTTGGCAAGGGACATTGCGCCTTGTAACTCCTAAATCTTGACTCTTTTGTATTAATCTTCAGTACGAGGAAAGCCATGAAAAATACTCAAGTAACAATCAACGAAACAGCTTGCAAACATAACCAAAAAAAATTGGGTGACAAGAAAAAACTAACTTGCACAAAACCACCACAACCAGGTGCAAACCAAGGGAATTGTCCTTTAGATGGAGCGATGGTTTCTGTGGGAGCTATTACTGATGTTGTTCATTTAGTACATGGTGCTGTTGCTTGTACTCATAATCCTTGGGCGACTCATGGTAGCCTCTCATCAGGCTCTCAATTATACCAAACTGGTTTTACTACTGATTTTGGTGAGAATAATGTCGTTTTTGGTGGTGAAAAGAAACTGTACAAAGCTATTCTCGATGTTGCTCAAGGCTATAATCCTGCGGCTATTTTTGTCTACGCTACTTGTATTACCGCTTTGATTGGTGATGATATTGATAGTGTCTGTAAAATGGCTGCACAGAAAATTGATATTCCGGTTGTCTATATAAATTCGCCTGGATTTCTTGGTAGTAAAAATTTAGGTAATCGCATCGGTAATGAGACTTTATTGAAATATGTAATCGGAACGGCAGAACCAGAATTTACTACCCCTTTCGATATCAATATTGTTGGTGAGTACAACGTTGCTGGTGATTTGTGGAATGTTTTACCACTATTCAAGAGATTGGGTATACGCGTTCTCTCCAAAATTACGGGTGATGCTCGCTATAAAGAAGTTTGCTATGCTCATCGTGCCAAGTTGAATGTAGTCATTTGCTCAAATGTAGTGCTGCCAATGGCGCAAACAATGAAAGAACTTTATGGAATTCCTTATATTGAAGAATCTTTCTTCGGTGTGGAAAACTTAAACCATTGCTTGCGAAATATTGCAGCAACATTAGGGGATAAATATCTTCAAGAACGTACAGAATCGTTGATAAGAGAAGAAAACGCAGCCCTAGATATTGCCCTAGCTCCCTACCGTGCCCAGTTGAAAGGCAAGCGGATTATTCTTTGTACTGGTGGTGTAAAAATTTGGTCGATTATTTTAGCCGCTAAAGATTTGGGAATGGAAGTGATTGCTACCACTAACGCCAAGACTACAGAAGAGGAGAAAGCCAAAATTAAACAATATCTTGGTCAAGATGGCATTGTTTTACACGAAGCAACACCGCAAGGATTACTACAAGTTTTAAAGGATACAAAAGCTGATGTGCTGATTACTGGAACTGGCAATAAATATACAGCACTCAAAGCACAAATTCCTTTTTTGGATGTTAACCATGAACGCCATCATGCCTACGCTGGTTATATAGGGCTGGTGGAACTGGCACGAGAATTGTATAAAGCCCTGTATAGTCCTGTGTGGGAGCAAGTCAGCAAACCTGCTCCTTGGGATGAAAAAATTAACCATGATGTCGCTTGAGAAATTATTTGTCAAGCTAAGACTAGCCCTTTCAAGGTGGGTAAAATTTTTGGATAATAATTCCTCTTTTCTCTGTGTTCTCTGCGCCCCTGTGGTTCAATAAATAACTTTTAAACCGCGTTACCTTGAAAGGGCTAGTCCTGTAAGCGACAGAATCACACGACCGATATTTTTTACCACAAATTGCCTCAATCTTTATGGTGTATTTTATATTATAAAACTTTTACTCCGTAAGGTCTTCTTGGCGAGTTGGGTGGGTGTTGAAATAGGCACGATCAAAGGATTGCCCCAGAATTTCCTGACCAATTGAAGACAAAACGCGATCGCAATTATCGTGTAATACGTAAAAGGATAAATCTCGCAATATTCGCTCCACGGGACTCGGTTTAATCAAGGAGCGAGATCCACAAGCATGTATGCAGTCGTTCACCGTTTCCAAAGCCAGTTGTTCAGTTATGTAACGGGCGCGATTGCCTGCTTGTTTTGCCCCTAAGACCTGGCCTGTTTCCCAAAGAGTGGCTACCTGCCGCAGCCATAAATGCATAGTATCTATATTAATTGCTGCCTTAGCAATTCGGTGTTGTACGTAGGGGTCGTGTCCTTTTTCCTGTTTGTTGATGTATGCTAAAGCATAATCGTAGGCTCCTTCAGCAGCTCCGAGAAAAGCAGCACCATACAGAGGTGTAAACCGCGTCTGCCACTCCTGTTGAATATACTGTCCTGGATAGCCAATCAAATTTTCTTTGGGAATGAAAGTACCTTCAAAGCGAACTAAGTAACTTACTGTACCTCTCATCCCAATTGGTTGCCACCAACTATCATCAAAGCTAATACTGGGGTCGGATAAGTTGCAGGCTAGTAACAACACTGATGTTGGTGCCCATTACGATGACGCGCTCCCCCAGGCCCTGCTGTATTCACCAAGAGAATTGCCCACTGTGCTTCTGGGGCACTGGTCGCGAATACCTTTGTACCATCAATGATATATCCCTCATCTACCACTTGAACACTTGTGCCAAAGCTGGCTTTTTGACCTGGAATCTGAGACTGGGGTTCTCCACTCCAAGCCGCCCATTTCTCGCCACGTTGGACAATACCCTCAAACCAGCACTTTTTCTGAGACTCATTAGCCATAGCCGCTAGTAAAACTTGGGCATTTGCATGTCCTTCCCAGCAACGGGCTAGGGATAAATCCACTTTTGCCAGTTCCTTAGTCATCATCCACAGGGTAAAGATATCGCTATCATGTCCTAACCCTAGACCACCGTATTCAGTTGGCACAACAGGTGCATTCAGACCTGCTTGAAAAAGGTCTTCAAAATCTTCTTTTGGGAAGCTAGCATTGTGGTCATAACCAGCGGCGCGAGAGGCGAACTTATCGCGTGCAAGTTGGCTAATGCGCTCAATCAGAGTTTGCTTATTGAGAGTTAGATTAAATATCATTTAATAGAGGTAATCGACTTGTTTTTAGTTGCTAATCTTATATCTTGCACTAGTTGATTTATGGCAATTTTTGGAAGTAGGTTATTTTAATGCGGTATGAAGAATAATTATGTTGGCAAATAAAAGTAGTATGGGAATAAGCATAAATAAAAACATAATTACATACTGTTTGCCTTTTCTCATGTAGAGTTGAGACTGACAACTCGAAAATTAACCATAAATAAAAATGATGTTACGCTTTTGCACACTTTATTCATTTATTATTAGTTGCTTCCAGTGGGTGCAAAATATAAGTAAATAAATCATTAATAACTCGATTAGCTGATAGATAGCTACCAGTGAGCCAATAAAAATCATCAACTACATAAACTTTACGTTGCCTAACTACATTAAGCTTTGACCACAGAGGTTCTGCCATGAGTTGATTGACAGCTATCTTTGACTGTGCAGGGTCTTTGAAGCCGTAGCGCACTATAAATAGGATATCACCATCTATCTGGGTAAGGACTTCTGGAGAGATATTGTAGCCAACGGGGTTGCCTGCTTTCTTTTTAGTTGCTTTAGCATCCAGATTTTGCCAAGGAGGACGCATTAGACCAGCATCCTCTATAATTACTCCAGAGAATGCACCTTTGGTTAACGGGTTAATCGTCTCTGGGATGAGGCGCACAACGGAAACTAAAGTTTTTTTGAGTCGGGAACCCATCTTTTGTTTGAATTCGCCTAAACGTATGTTGTAATCGTCCATCAAACGTTTTGCTGTCTCGGTTTTCCCCAGAGCTTTTGCTGCTGGCATAAACGGTTGTTTCCAGTCTCCATTGCTTTGCACCTTCAGCAAAACGGTGGGTGCAATGTGAGACCATAAACTGTAAGTATCCCGGTTGCGCGTCGTACCTAAGATCAAGTCCGGCTTGAGAGTTATAACCTTCTCCATGTTCGGCGGTGTCAGAACCGCACCAATGTTTTCAACGCCTGGGTGCTTATCCTCTAACCCTAGCCCTTGGAGAGTTTTAGCTGGATCTGGAGCGCCTATTAAGTTGACTCCTAGAGCTAGAGGTATTTCCACTAGCCACGGATCTATGACGACGACTCGTTGAGGATGGACGGGAACTTGAGTCTGACCCATTGCGTGTTTGACTACATGGACGGGCGGTGATGTTTGAGTTGAAGGAACGACGGCTATATTGCGGGTCGGTAATTGACGACTAAAGGAACTGCAAGCAGAAATCACCAACAGCGTGAGCAGCAGAAAAAAGCAGAACTTAGGCATATTGACAAAGTGAAGAAGATAGAGATTATGGTAGAGCGATCGCGTCTTGACTGTGCAAGAGGTTGTATTGCAATTAGGAGATAGCTCTACCTCAAAACCCGTGTGATCATTTCTTTTTTAGAGGTAAACACAAAGGAGTTCCTACTACTGGGTCTGGTATAATTCGACAAGCTAATCCAAACACCTCCTGCACCATTTCTTCTGTCATGACATCTGCTGGAGTTCCATGAGCCATAACAGCGCCATCACGTAAAGCTACTAGCTGATGAGCATAACGACACGCCTGATTCAAATCGTGCAACACCATGACAATTGTTCGCCCCTCAAGTTGATTCAAATCCCACAGCAACTCTAGTACTTCCACTTGATGAGCTAAATCTAAGAAAGTTGTCGGTTCATCCAATAGTAGAATCTGCGTATCTTGCGCTAAAGTCATGGCTATCCAAGCACGTTGCTTCTGTCCGCCAGAAAGTGTATCTACGGCTCTATGGGCTAATTCGTTGAGGTCTGTAGTTGTTAGTGCTTTGCGGACTTGACGTTCATCTTCAGTTGTCCAAGATTGCAGCCAACTTTTTTGATATGGATAACGACCTTGTGCTACCAAATCTCGCACAGTCAATCCTTCTGGTGCAACTGGCCCTTGAGGAAGAATACCGAGTTGTTGTGCAACTTTGGTCGTTGACTGTCGAAAAATATCAGCACCATTAAGATATACAGCACCAATATGAGGTTTGAGTAATCTGGCTAAACCTTGCAGTAGAGTAGATTTACCGCAGCCATTCGGGCCAACTAGAGCAGTAATTTGTCCAGTGGGAATTAACAGGTTAAGACCGGATATGATGGGTTTGCGATCGTAAGCCAGACTCAGATGTTGGGTTTCAAGGACTGTGTTGTCCATAAGACTTTCTGATTGCAAGGATAAGTGGTCTGAAAGTGCGTAGCTGCAAAGCGGCTGATGATGGCAGATCACACTGCCGCGTAGTGCCTTGTTACGAACGCTTTTGAATCCAACGAATGATTCTTGGCAGGGGAATGACCAAAATCCAATTGATCAAGCTAGTCAAAATGCTTGAGCAGAGCATCTTGTGAAAATCTGGTCATCAGAAACCAAATATTCCCCTAAAGTTAGCGATCGCCTTTCAGGATAGATATTTAGATCATATTACGATAATATTACCAATAATGTTGGTTATTTAGTCCTGCACTTGGTAAAAATACCTGACATCAGATTCTTCTTTCCTACTCATGTTTGCCGCCTTTGATACAGTAAATAGATAAAATAAGGCGTTCCTAAGGCAGCAGTTAGCAAACCACATGGCAATTCTATCGGAGAAAATAAAGTCCTACCCAAAAAATCTGCTGCTGCTACCAACAATCCTCCGATTAAGGCGGCAACTGGCAGTAAGTTTTTATGTATTGGCCCCACAAGTCTACGTGCCAAATGGGGAGCCATTAATCCAACGAAGCCAATTGTACCGGCGATCGCCACACTTGACCCAGCCAGCGCCACACTCACTAATAATAATTTGCTTCTTTGCCATGTGACTCGGCTACCGAGTCCTTTAGCTATTGCATCACCCAGTTGCAAAGTATCAAGTTCTCGTGTCAGCAGTAAAGCAAAGGGAAGGAAGATAACTATCCAAGGTAGCAGTTGCCAGACTTGCTCCCAACTTTTACCAGCCACACTACCCGCCAACCAGACTAATGCTCTAGTAACGTCGGTGATTTGACCGAAAGTCAACATTAATGTCGTGAAAGCTCCCATAATTGCTGCAAGTGCTACTCCTACTAAAACTAAACGCAGAGGTGATTTTTCTCCCGTGCCAGCTAGTAAGTAGATCAGACAGCCGACAACAAAAGCACCACCAAAGGCAGCTAGGGGCAAATACATAGTGGATACTGCCGGAAATAATACAATCAAAGTCACCGCCGCTAAGGCTGCACCGGCATTTACCCCAACGATGCCAGGGTCAGCTAAAGGATTACGTGTCAATCCTTGTAAAATTGCACCCGCAGTTCCCAAGCCGACTCCTACCAACCAGGAGATTAACACTCTCGGTAAACGCAGGGTAACAACAACAAAGGCAGATTCTGAGTCTTGAGTTGGTAAACCAAGAACAGCTTTCACTATATCTGCTGGCGGCACCGGATAAGCTCCCAAACTGAGGCTGATCCCCAAGACAGCGACGGTGAATAATAGCAATAGTAACAATACTCTAGTTACAGGCAAATTGCCGAGTATTGAATTTGGAATTTGGAATCTGGAATTTGGAATTGTTGTCATCCTCTGTTCACCCGCCAACGCACTAAATACAACAAAAAGGGCGCACCCAAAAGGGCTGTCATCACGCCAACAGGCAATTCTTGGGGTCTAATTAACCAACGCGCTGCTAAATCTGCCCATACTAGTAAACCTGCACCAAACACAGCTGCACAAGGCAATACCCAACGATAATCAACACCCATTAGTCCCCGCGCTAGATGGGGAACTACCAGACCGACAAAGCCTATAGGCCCTGCTAATGCGACAGCGCTCCCTGCCAATATTACAACGCTCGATGCTGTTGCCAACTTGATCCAACCTGTTTGCTGACCTAAGCTTGTGGCTACCGATTCTCCTAAACTGAGGACGTTGATTTGTCTACTCAAGGCAAAAGCTGTTAATAATCCTACTATCATCCAGGGCAACACAGTTAGAAATAGATTGAAGTCTCGTCCAGCCAGAGAACCTGCTAACCAGAAGCGGATTTCTTCAAGAGTGCGATCGCTTAAAATCAGTACGCCTGTGGTAATTGAAGATAGTAAGGCAGTTAAAGCTGCACCAGCAATAGTCAGATTCAATGGTGTTGAGCCTCCTTGTCCAAGAGAACCAAGGGAGTAAACAGTTAAGGCTGCTATTAAGGCTCCGAGAAATGCTACAAGGGTAATCAGGGCTGGTGAAGATGTACCCAAGCCAAAAACCACTGTCACCACTGCTAAGGCTGCACCTGCATTGCTCCCCAAGATTCCTGGTGCGGCTAAGGGATTTTGAGTCAGTCCTTGCATTAATGCCCCAGCTATAGCCAAACTAGCACCGACCATACTTGCAATTAGTGTACGCGGTAGGCGCATCGACCGGATAATTATGTGTTCGGTAGAGTCATCATAGTTAGTGAATGCAGTAAGTATTTTGGCAATGGGAATGTCAGCTGCACCGTAAGAAATGCTGGCGAAAATACCTAACAACACCACTAAGATACCTATACCTAAGCTGAAAATGCGAATGTAGTATTTTTCAGGGTGAGAAATATTTGTGTTCATGGATTTGTGACAAGAGTTAACTTCGGATCTCTGCTTTTCCTAACTTTTAAGCATAATTACTAATTTAGGACTTACGCAATAACTCTCTGAAAGCTTATTTCTTTGTGTCCTTTGCGTCCTTCTCTAACGAGACGCTGCGCGAATGCGGTTCGTTTTTTCATAATTTTGCGTAAGTTCTGTAATTGACAAAAGTAAGCTGATTTTAATTTCTCACGGATAACTAAAGACTCGTGCGATCAAGCCAAAAGTAATGAGGTTATGCTTTTGCAGGCTTTATTCCTTTACTCCTGGTTTCTTCTAGTGGGTGCAAAATGTAAGTAAATAAATCATCAAGAACTCGATTGGCTGATATAGGACTGATATTTGATTTTTGAAATATACGTAGGGTGCGTTACGCCAAAGGCTAACGCACCACCTCTGATTCCAGGTGCGTTACGCTACGCGATAACACACCCTACATATACTTAGATTTTTTCAAAAATCAAATCGGATTGCTATATATAACTACTACCTTGCCAATAAAATCAAACATCAAAATTTGGAAATAATCAATTTTTCAAGCGTGTCATTCCACATTGTGCTCTGTCACAACTCCCAACTTACTGTTCCCTCCACAATAAATGGGTCTTCAGGATAAACAAGGTTAATAGTTCGCGGGGTGAAGTACTGAACATCGGACAGATTCTTGAGGTTAAGCGCGAAGCTAAGGCGATTTATTCGATAGTAGACAGCAGCATCAAGGCGTAAATAACTGGGTACACTGAACGAGTTTGTCAGATCCCCCTGCCGTTCGCCGACATAGAACAAACCTAGTCCAAACCCTAACCCTTGCAAATTCCCCTTGGCAAAGGTGTAAGTCGTCCACAAACTCGCGCTATTCTCAGGGACGTTCACCAGTCGATTGCCAATGTATCGTTCGTCCTTTGTCACCTGTCCATCCGTGTAAGCATAGGAGGCAATCACATTCCAGCCTGGCAATATCTCCCCTGTGACATTGAGTTCAATACCTCGGCTCCGTTGTTCACCCGTTTGGATATTAAATGTGGGACGATTAGGGTTAGGATCAGGCGTCAAAACATTGGATAAAGTCAGTTGATACAAGGCAAAGGTTGAAGATAGCCTGCCGCTGAAGAAATCAGCCTTGACTCCCACTTCGTATTGAGTGCCAGTACTGGGTTGAAATAAACTACCCCCAAATGTGGTTCCAACATTTTGGGAGAAGGATTCACTGTAGCTGGCATAGAGTGAGACGGGTTGGATAGGTTTATAGACAAGACCTACACGAGGACTAAATGCAAAGTCTGATTGACTTTGATTGGCACTTGTATTTAAAAAGTTGGTAACTTTATTATCAACAAAATCTCCACGTCCGCCGAAAACCAAGTTAACGTTATTAGTAAGTGTGACTATATCTTGAACATAAAAGCCGAGCTGATCATTTTTAGTTTTTTGATTCATTCTAGAACGAAGACCACCGACAGGCTGACCATAGACGGGGTTGAACACATCTATAGAACCAATAACCCGCATTGTCTGATCGAACTGACTAATATCTCTGTACAAATCAAAGCCAGCAACTAATTCATGCTGAAGGCTGCCAGTTTTAAATTTGCCTACCACATGGTTGTCTAGAGCATACTCTTCATCGGCAGCAGGCGCTCCTATATAGTTTTGCTGTGTGCGATTTAGAGTCCGACCATCAAGTTGTAGAGAGCCAGAATTGGCACTATCTGTTCTATATCTTATAGACCTAACATGAAAAGCATTCACCAAAGACCAATTATCACTAAAGTGATGTTCAAAGTTATAGCCCAATAGAATGGAACGACGGTTGTTTCTGGCATCTTCATCTAATGTGTTAAGACTGAGCGGAATCTCTCCATTTGGGTTAGGCAAGACAGTTCCGACAGCAGGTAGCCCCGTTCTGGGATACTGCTGCTGGTCTCGAAACTCGCCTTCAAAACTCAGCTTCGTATTTTTACTTATTTGCCAACTCAGAGCGGGTGCAATTAGATAGCGCTGATTGTAAAAAAAGTCAACAAAACTTTCTGTGCTGATGTAAGAAGCATTTAAACGATAAAGGAGCGTTTTGTCAGAATTGAGAGGACCAGAGATATCTAAAGTTGGTTGATAGAAATTATAACTGCCAAAAGTCATACTGGTAGCGAAGTAAGGCTCACTCAGCGGCTGCTTCGTCACAAAGTTAATCGTGCCACCCGGATTGCCTTGACCGTAAAGGACAGAGGCTGGCCCCCTCAGAACCTCTAACCTTTCAATGTTGGCGAGTTGTGTTTGTCCTGATATAGCTCCTGCTGTATAGTCCTTAAGACCGTTGCGAAGGATGTTGCTCGTCTGAAAACCCCTAATGGTGAAGACATCACCATTGGTCGGCGAATTGAAAGCCTGGATAACACCGACGCTTCTTAAGGCATCAATAGCGTTAACGGCTCCTTGATCCTCCCAACTCTGCCGGGGAACCACCTGAATCGACTGAGGAATATCCTGTATCCGCCTATTAGTCCGAGTCCCCACAATCGCATCAGGAACCTGATATCTTGTGTCTGGAGTACCAGTTACTACTAGTTCTATTGGCTCTTGGTTGTCTTCAGGCGTAGTTATTGGCTGCCGTGCAGTAGAAGTTGTCGTACTCACCTTAAACACTAAACCTTCAGTCTGACTATCAAATAACTGTACCTGTGGCGCACCCTGCTTTCCCACAATTGTCAATCGTAAGGTGTTGTCAGCAGTATTTGTAACTATTACTTCAGTAATACCTGCTACTGGCTTTGCTTGTCGAAAACTCTCCCCACCGGCAAGCTGTAACTTAGCATTGGGAATATCTACAATGTAGGAGTTACCCTCTGTCTTTGGTGAAACTTGCAATTTCTGGGAGTTAGCCGTAACTAAAATTAACTCTATCCCCTGATCAGTGCTATTTACCTTCACGTTTGTAACTGATACTACATCTGTTTGCGGTTGACTTAGTTGAGCGATAAAGTTCTTTACTCTGTTGACCTTCAATACATATGATGTGCTGTTGAATGGAGGTTCTATAGAATTGAGTTGGCGAACTTCTGATATGAGTGTTTGCTCCCGCTTCGCTTTCGATTTTGTGACTAAAGCAGATTGAACAGAGGTTTTTCTGACTACCGATGCGTAGGCGTAGCCCGCCGCAGGCATCGCTTCTTTATTCACTAGGGACTGTGCAAGAGCTGGCTCTTGCTTGACTAAGTTACTACCAAAACCGACGCAAACACTCGTTACCAAACTTAGCAAACACCCATTGCACACACCCCGATGATTGATCATTCCACTTTCCTACCAATCTATGTGCCAATATTCTTTACCATCGCAAGTAAAATTTACATTGCGAAGTATAAGCAAGATTGAGTAGGAAATCAACCATTTATCTTGTTTTCCAGACAATTATGATGATGATAAAGATTATTGACAAGATGTTGACATCTGAGTTTTTACACAGTGTGGCGTTACTTTAGAGGAACTTGACGTCATAGAACAAATGTCCTGGTATGGCTTTAGATCGCTTGGTTTGAGTCGTTGTGACGTAGTTTAGAGATACTTGCTAGAATGCGATCGCAGTTGATCAAAGACTGCGATCGCAACAGGTTCGTGTGTCCACGATGGATTTAAGAATAGCAACTGTCAGCATCCAGGCAGCCCTAGATATTAAAGGAGGCTATTCTCCTGGCATTAGTAAGCGGTAAAGAAAGTTTTTACTTACTTGGTTTTGTCTAGCCATTTCGAGAAGGAGTATCTCTCCATTTTTGAGGAGGACGAAAAAGCATTGAGCATCGAGGTAATCCTCGTTGCGTAATCCTTCATCAGCTACTTTTGTTTCCTCTATCTCTTCATAGTTCAAGTAATGCTCTTTATCCTCAGCATCTATGACATTAAATACGATTGGCATTGGCTTTTAAGGTACAAGACTACATTGTCGAGCATAAATCGTATAGTTGCTTCAAGTCTGTTGGTTTAGTTGCAAAATACAACCCTCCTGGGATGTCCTAAGAGGGTTCGTAATTTCATTATTCCAAGGGCATCTAATGCGCCTTTGGTATTTTAATTAAGTTATTAATTAAGCAACTTGGAACAAATCAATACAACCAATTTCTCAGGTGCTTGGCACTCATGACTTAATCAATTGTGCGCGGACGAATGCTAATATGATTCGTAGATATAGCAATCCTATCTGATTTGTGAAAATTCGCAGTGTCCAGATCCCCGACTTCTTAAAGAAGTCGGGGATCTAATTTTTCACGAATGATTTAGGATTGCTATATGCTCTGCTATTAGAGATTATTCATGGTTTGGCAACGGCTCCTGTTTTATCAAACAGAATAAAGGTGCCATTCGCCAGAATTCACTTGGGTATTTTGTGCGACTGGTGGATGAATAAACGGCGTTTAAGACCCCCACAAAACAAGAAAATTTGGTGGTCAACTTTCGTAGTGGCGGGTCTGAATTCCCCACTGATTGCATTCTGACGAATCTATTCTGACGAATGTATTCTTCTTCAATATTTAATGCTGGAGCGATCGCACTTGATCAAGTTTTTATTAACACAAGTTAGCGTTTGAAGTTTCTCCAAGAGCAAAATGAAGAGTGTTGCACAACCAGCAGCCCAATAAGTGGCTAACAACAGAGTGTCATTGCCAGATATAAATCAGGACAAACAAAACAATCCAGATGACATCAACAAAGTGCCAGAAAATAGAAGTGGCATTTACACCAAAATGACCTGTATCGTAGTTATCAGGAATGAAAGAGCGACCAAAAACAAGTATCTGCAACAAAATGCCAGTAAGAACGTGCAAACCGTGGAAGCCTGTCAGTAAGTAGAACATTCCACCAAAAACACCTGTGGTAAAGCCAAAAGAAAGATGGCTCCACTCGATCGCTTGTCCAACTAAAAAGTAAGATCCCATTGCGATCGAAAGCATTAGAAACTGCCGAAATTTCAACAAGTCATGGCGTGCAAGGGCGCGTTCTGCCAAGTAGATAACAAAGCTACTAGAAACAAGAATTACCGTATTAATTGCCGGATCTCTAACTTCCAGTCCAGAAACACCAGCTGGTAGCCAGTCAGGATTTGCTGTTTTATAGACAATATATGCTGTAAAAAAACCGAGGAAAATGAAAGTCTCTGACAGCAAGAAGACAATGAAGCCAAACATCTTGCTGCCTTCTTCATCATGGGTATGCTCGTGTGAGGGATGATCTGATTCTTCTGAAATTATGGAACTGTCCATTGCTTGAAACTCCTATATATTTATCTCACGCAGAGGTACAGAGAAAGAAAAGAGAGCAAAGTAGTAGTTTGCGATCGCGTAATACCTGATCTCAAACTCTCTGTGTGAACCTCTGCGCTCCTACCCTACGGGAAGGCGTTTACGTAGCATCTCGTAGAGAAGTGCCTATGCGTTTAAAAATCAAATCAAACATTTGGACTGCTCTCTAATGCTCGGCCACTAATGGTTCAGATTTACCGTAGCCGTAGGGTTCACTTATAACAACTGGAATTTCCTCAAAATTCTCGACAGGAGGTGGTGAAGAAACTAACCACTCCAGTCCAATTGCTCGCCAAGGATTCTTCGGTGCTTGCTTGTCATGTATCCAAGAACCAATAATATTCAGAATGAAGGGCAAAGTGGATACACCTAGCAAAAATCCGCCGAGACTGGCGATAATATTCCAAAATTCATATTCTGGGGCATAAGAAGAAACTCGACGCAACATTCCCTGTAATCCTAATGGGTGCATTGGAAAAAAGTTGAGGTTAGTGCCAATGAATGCCAGCCAGAAGTGCAACTTGCCCAAGCCTTCGTAATACATACGTCCAGTCATCTTGGGGAACCAGAAGTAAATAGCAGCAAACATCCCCATCGTGACTGTGCCATATAGAACATAGTGGAAGTGACCCACTACATAATAGGTGTTGTTGACATGGACATCAACGGGAACAGAGGAAAGGGTGATGCCAGTGATACCTGCAAACACAAACAATATTAATGCACCAAAGGCAAATAGCATTGGTGTATCAAATCGCAGCTTGCCACCCCAAATCGTTGCAGTCCAGGCAAACACCTTAATGCCAGTGGGGACAGAAACGAACATTGTTGTCAGCATGAAAAACAGCCGCATCCAGCCTGGAGTACCACTGACGTATAAATGGTGTACCCAGACTATACCGCTAACTCCAGCGATCAGAAGAGATGAAATGGCGACAATTTTATAGCCAAACAGAGGTTTACGGGCAAAAACAGGGAATATCTCTGAAAAGACTCCAAAGACCGGCAGAATGATTACATAAACAGCAGGGTGTGAGTAGAACCAGAAAAAGTGCTGAAATAGAACCGGGTCGCCTCCCTTGGCGGGGTCAAAAAAGCTAGTTCCAACTGTTAAGTCGAGTAAAAGCATGACTGCACCTGCTGTTAAAACAGGTAGTCCAAACAGTTGGATAATCTGGGCACTGAATACATTCCAAACAAAGATGGGTGTACGGAAGGGTGTCATACCAGGTGCACGCATCTTCACAATCGTAGTGACAAAGTTAATCGCCCCCATAATTGAGGAAACACCTGATATTGCTACTGCTAGAAGCCAGATAACTTCACCATTGATTAAGTTTCCTGTCGGGTTTTGCAAGCTAACGGGAGGATATGACCACCAACCGGCTTGCGCTGGCCCACCGGGTACAAAGAAACTGCCCATCAATAAGATAGCAGCGATCGGTATCATCCAGAACGCAACAGCATTTAGTCTGGGAAACGCCATATCTCGCGCCCCAATCATCAGAGGTACAAGATAGTTAGCAAAACCTGTAAGTATGGGGAATGTCCATCCAAATAGCATCACAGTGCCGTGCATGGTGAACATTGCATTATAGACACTACGGTCAACGAGGTCTGATTCTGGGGTAATCAATTCCCCACGAATAATCATTGCAAATATGCCACCAACTAAAAAGAGAATGAAAGCGGTAACAATATACTGAATACCGATAACTTTGTGGTCTGTGCTAAAGCTAAAGTATTGCTTCCAGTTTACTCTCGGTTCCTGTTCAGGTGCATCACCTGTAATGTCTTCAACGGAAATATTTGTCATTGTCTTTTATCCTTTATTCTTTTTAATTTGTCATTTTTCCAAAACTAATGACCATTGTGGAGACGCGATTAATCGCGTCTCTACGACTAATTGCTGTAATTAACTACAGGGGCTTGTGCGGGTGCTACCGTAACCCAGCCTTTGATTAATTCTTTTGATTCTTGGGCATATTCAGAAGCTGCTTGATTATTTGCAGTACATGGTTTACGATTTGCTGCTTGGTGCAGCCACTTCTTATAATCTTCAGAGGACTCGACAACAACATTTGCCCGCATGGTTGCAAAGTAAGTACCGCTAAATTCGGAATCAGTCAATTGATATTTGCCAATACGGATGGGAGTGAATTCAAAGTCAATGTTGCGGTTGGGAATAATGTCTTGCTTGACTCGGAAAGCCGGAATATAAAAGCCGTGGAGAACATCCTCGGACTGCATAGCTAGACGAATGCGATGATTGACGGGTAAATGTAGTTCGGTGCTGGTGATTCCTGTTTTTGGATAGCGGAAAACCCAAGCCCATTGTTTGGCATTAACTTCAATGTCTTCAAATGGGATTACATTTGATGTGGCATCAGTTGATACAGTTGAGAAAGTCGGGGAGGCGGAAACTATCCTGGCATCCCCGTTAATTGGTGCAGCAGATGCTGATTTCATCAAGACTGGAATATGCATATGCATAGCTTCCATTGGGCCTTGAATCCCCATTTGCTCGTAGATTTGGTAGCTATAGGTGGCAATCCAAAACACTAGCAATACAGGAATTGCAGTCCAGACAATTTCTAGTGGGATATTTCCTTCAATCGGGGGGCCATCGCTGGTATCATATTGCTCTGCTCGATGGAAAATCGCTGAGTAGATGAGTGTTCCTGTGACTCCAAGGAAGATAAATGCTCCCAGCGTGATTAAAAAACTAAACAACTTATCGACGAGCTGCGATTCTGCTGCGGCTTGAGGTGGCATCCAGGAATACGTCCACTGCCCTATCAAAAGACTAACAGCAGCTAAGGCGATCGCGATCGCACTCAAGATCAAAATATTTCGGATTTTCATACCCATAAAAGTCATTGGTCAATAGAGACGCGATTAATCGCGTCTGTACAATGGTCATATTTATACAAAGGACAAATGACTAACATTGATTACTTCAGCAGTAAGTTGGGGTCTTTGCCTAAGCGCAACAACATATCAGCAGTATTGTGAACTCCAAACTCAGTAGCTAACTGCGCTCCTAGCGTACCGTGGATGAACATGATGAACATGATGAACAGTCCAGAAACTAAATAAGTCCACTGCACTTGTTGACTGTCATCTTGACGCCAAATATAGCGCTGAAATCCTCTCCAAATAGCCATCCCAAGAATCAGCGCTAGTAGAAAAACACCACCCATACCATGCCAAAGCATTGTTTCCATAGCTTCCAATCCCCAGGCACTCTTTACCCCAGTGAGTGGTTCTGCCAACATGATTTCGTAAAAACCTGCTGCTACCGTAAAAATTGTGATGAGTGCCGAACCTAGCATATTGTACCAGCCAGCATCAAAGAAGCTGGAACGAGTAGCAGGAACTGCTAAAAACTTGAAGATTGGTTGTTGTAAAGGGAAGAACGCACCAATCAAATCAAAGGTAATACCAAGGATAAACAAACCTATAGTGAGATGAACTAAATTTGGGTGAATGGGTATAGTGTAGGGCAACCCATTTGCTCCCATCTGAGTCTTTAATTGCTCAATAACTTCAGGGTTCATTACAGTAAGCCCTCCTTTATGGCTTCAACAACTGGTACAGTGTGCAGCCCATATACCCAAACCAATTCATCTCCGAAATACACTTGTACGCCTACCAAAACAGTCAAAAGTAGACTTGCTGCTAGGTAATAAACTGATATCTTTTCTGGAGTGCGGCAATGAATCACGTAACGCCAAGCTGTAATGGCTGCCAGAATTCCTGCAAGTGCCCAGCCAAGAATCATATGTAAATTAAGTACTCGTTCAGATGCGTTATAAGGTTCTGCTAAACCTGCTTCAAATTGACCAAAAATAACAGCGACAAAGATGGAGATTGTCGCGAAAAACATATTCCACCAACTCACCTCGAAAAGACGGTAGTTGCTAGTAAAGTATCCAATGACATCACACAAGAAGGCAAACAAAACCATCGCAATCACAAAATGCACAACGATAGGATGTATCGTATCAGGATACGGTAAATTATGGTTATTCAGAAGATTCTCAAGCATAGTATTCTACTCATGTATTAGTTAGTGCTTAACAAGCAATACTTCACAATCTTTTGATTTCTACAACAACTTAGATTGCACTTAAAATCCTTCTAAATAAAAACAGCAATTATGATGAGGAGAATTCTTTCACAGATTAGCTTGATTCTGATAGGTAAAAGCTCGCTGGAATGAATATAGAATAGTAAGTGATCGAAAAAAGTTTTACTCGTTAGTAAATGCTGACGAACGAGTTACTACTTTCCATCTGTGAAGTCAAACAATGTTATGAAATAGAAACACAAGGATATTAAATCTCCGCAATATCGCTTGGAATCTAATACACCTGACTAAATAGGCTTTGGACATTATTATGCCCTAAGCTCATAATGAGAATTGCTGATTTTGGAGTGTACTTTATTTTTTTGAAGAATTTTGTACTTTTGATTCTCCATATATAAAGAATATCATACATCTGGCAAAATTACTTGCGATCGCTAATTAATTTTCAAACAGTATTTGTGGTTACAATTAATCAGAAGTTAGATGAGTTTCAGCCAATAATTGCGTTTTTCCTGTTGTTTCGGGGTGAGGAATTTTGACCTGTTCAAGAAAACGAGATATCCAAGGCAAAGCCACCATAATTCCTGTTAAAACCAATAAAAATACAGCTATTCCAAAAATTTGGTCACGGGGAATTTCCAGAACACCACGTAAAATTACCTCTCTTAAAGCAGAAACAATAGTAATTTCCACTGCTGCGGTTACGGATGTCCTCTGTTGTTGTATATGATCAATTAACAGGCGGAACAACTCTACTAAAATCAAAATGAACAGGATATCAGATGTTACTTGCCGCAAATCCAAGGGATGTAAAAAGGAGAAGAACATATCTCCTAGTCGGATGAGCATTACACAGAATAAACCCAGGCAAAGAGAAATAATAATAAAGTCTTGGAAAAATTCTAGGTTACGTACAATTGTATTTCTTTGTAACCAGTTATTAAACTTTAAATTTATCCCTTTTAGCATGATATTTCCTAACAGGCTAGATTCATTTATCTCCATAACTGAAATAGTGCTGAGTATCTATGGTTGATTACTCAGCACGGGTTAAACCCTAGCTATCCGCTAACGGAACTGTATTCAATCCCCATTATTTAGCTATGGGGTTCCATTCAGCCCTATTAAACTATTTTGAATTGTTGGCATCATGAGGTACGGGTTCTGCGGTTTTCATCTTGGATGCTGCGGTTGTTAAGCTATTCGTAGCCTTGATGATCTCTTGTAAGGTTTCGTTAATCAGTTTTTCATCAGGGGGAGCTTCTAATAAGTAAGTTTCTATGAAAATCTCCACTCGATTCATAATTATTTTGGCTTGAGAGCGTAGTCTGTTGAGGTCTTTAGTAGACAAATTATTCATTGTTTGAAGCTCCTTTCTATTTCGCTGGTTAATTCTACATTTTTGGTCAGCAATTCTCATGACAAAAGCGATTCTGACAGTTCAGCTCTTTTTGGAGAGATAAAGCTTGCTGGAATACCCATTAAATAGTTCGCCTATTGACTGCTTAAATGCCTTCAAATTCCCCAAATTAGTACAAAGGTTTAAAGCAGGAGAATTGCTGGATCTGGAGAGTTAGCGGGTCTATTTATTTCTTAGGACTTACGCACTGAAATTATCTTTTAAGACTGAGATGCACCTTTTGAGTCTTTAGTGAAGCGGTAACAAGTCTTTTAGCGTCAGAAGCTTTGGTGCAAACATCAGAAGTTATTCTTTAGTTCCTACTGCGCGTAGCTTGCTCTCTACTAGGTGTACGATAGATGCTTAGAGTTCCTGTCTCTTCTGGCTGCTAACTCCTTTCATAGCAACTTTAAGCCAAAGTTGTTGAGAGTTTCACGTAAGTTTTTGCATCCTTTTAAATAGTCTAAGGTTGCGATGCGCTCGGCTGAGTTTTGCGACCAATCAACAGCAGCATTCATTTTTTGTTCAACATAGAATTCTTTCATGATATCGTTGTAGTGAGCGATCGCTTCATCTTGTTCTGCCAATTTATAGGTTTCCCGATGCAGTACAGCTGACTGGGGTAAACGCGGCTTAATAGCAGGTTGTACCTCAGGATTGGGATAACCCACACACAATCCAAATACGGGGAACACAAAAGGTGGCAAATTTAGTAGTGTTGCTACCTCTTGCGTGTTATTGCGGATTGCACCAATATATACTGTTCCCAAACCAACAGATTCAGCAGCTAGAGTGGCATTTTGCGCTGCCACCGAGGCATCGACTATTGCTTTAACCAACAGTTCTATGTAATCCAGAGCCACATGAGGTAGTCCGCGACTGTCAGCAATATGAGCCATACGACCTAAATCTGCTAACCAAACCAAAAATACAGGAGCCTGGTTAACCCATACTTGGTTATTAGACAGCTTGCATAATTCTGCTTTGCGCTCTGGCTCTTCAACCGCTACTACACTCCAAGTTTGCAAATTAGCTGAACTAGCAGCAGATTGAGCAGCTGCAACTAGCCATTCCAGGGTTCCTGGTGGTAACGGGTCAGATAGATAAGACCGAACTGAACGGTGAGATAGTAGTGTTTCTAGAGAGTCATTCCAGTCAATTTCGTAATTGAAGGGAATCTCACCGTAGCGCGATCGCAAGAGTTCTGTAGGATTAGTCATAGTCAACTTTTGAACCTGAATACTTTTTTACGATTTCAGAGGGATTACTAACGACAAGAAACAACGAGGAAAAGGAAGAATCAGAAAATCAGGACGCTGATTTTCTGACAAAAGTAGAGAGAAAATACTTGACCGTGCCAATTTGAGATTTTGCGAAAAGTTTGATCGGAGGTTTCCTCCGATCAAAGCTTTTCAAGACGGATTTTGGATTAAAAAAGTTTTTTGGCCAAGTACCCTTGTGGTCTCTTTTAATCCAAAATTGCAAATCGTTCGACTGAGCGTAGTCGAAGTAACCGAAGTAGCCGAAGTCTAAAATCCAAAATTGTTTGACTGCTAGGCAGCTAACTGGGTTTCTCCGAAATCTGAAGTTAGGCGACCATTCCGAAAAAAAGCAACTCGTAAGGCTAGCCGACACTCAGATACAGGGCAAGTAAGCGGAGTTACCATATGCCAAGAATTGTCAGAACGTGCGATCGCAACTGAGGAATCACTAAGGGGTAGAATATCTTGGAAGACAGATTCCGGCTGTGAGTCTTTGAGAATTCGCAAACAGCCTCCCCAGTCTACAGACCATTGTTGATTGAAAAATAGCAGATGAGTTAAAACTTTGTTCGGCTCGTCTGTATGAGGATGATGCAGCTGTCCTAAGTTATATCGGCGAAATCCAATATCCATTAGACAGTCCTTTAGTTCCAACCCAGACATTTCGGCTATTGCTGCGCGGTAAGAATCTGTCCACAGTCCTTCTATCAACTGTCGCCAGACTTTACTGAGGTGTCTCAAGTCATAAGTAAGTCTGCCTTGCGCCATCCGCTCTCGCCAGCGATTATCGCTAGATTTCAGCATCAAAGAAATATCCTCGCTAGTGGCAAGCATCTTTCCCCAGGAGTATCCATATCCCTCTCCCTCCGACAGGCGAAACTCTTCGTGGGGAAAACTCGCAGTTAGTTCTAAGCTTGCTTCTGGTGAAAGCAGATTTTTGATCAAAGCCCAATTGTATGGGACTTTTTGCATTGCTGTGGCACGAATGGAATCAAAATTAAGCATGGTAGAAAAAAATGCTTTACTAAAATTAACCAATCCTGACTACCCTGGATATCAAGTGGCATTAGAGCATCAATAATCGATTTACCTCTGCATCAAGAAGTTTTGGTCAAGCCGCAGAAGTTTTAACACCGGAACGCTTGGAGAGTCATTCCAATCAATTTCGGAATTGATTGTAATTTCACTCGATCGCAATAATTTTGTAGGATTTGTCATAGTCAACTGTTGAACTTGAACGCTTTTTTACAATTTCAGAGGGATTACCAACCCCATTACAAATTTGTTTGGCTACAAGAAAACTGGCTTTACCGATAGCGGTTCTTCATTACTGCTCAAAGTAGGTCAAGATCAATCTCCCCAGAATCAAACTGCTTTCCCTCTTGTTTGAGTAATTTTGGTTGGAGACTACGCAACAGGGAGCGCAAAACATCAGTCTTAGTGCGTTGGAACTGCAAGCAATACTGCTCTAGAAGTTGCCGTTCTTCTGGAGACAATTGAAAAGTGATCCATCCTTGCTCTTTTCTCGGCATAGTTAATACCAACAATATTGGTATATTATACCAGTTGGTACAATAATTGGGATGCTGAAGGCGGGCTGCGCCTACGCTAACGGAGACAAAATTGTTATGCGTTCTTAACCAAGTTCACTTTTGATTTGTGATCAAACTGACTGAAAGCTTACAAGCTCATGTACTTACTAATTGGTAAAAGCACAATGCAACTTACAGGGCTTTTCAAGTAATTTAACTACACCACTCCCCACTCCCCAGTACAGACGCGATTAATTGCGTCTCTGCCCACTCCCCATCTCCCATTCCCCATTCCCCTGTAAGTTTACCTTTGGGGAACAAAACTCAGGAGTTCTTCAACCGTGAGACTGCGCTTAACTTTTACTGACTGATGCTTTACAGCATCCAGCACTGATTGAATTTCTGGCTGACTGAGGGTGATTCCATGTTCTTGCAGCACACTGAATATCAGATGCCGACCGGAATGTTTGCCTACTACCAAGCGACGTTCCCAACCCACATCTTCCGGCGCAAAAGGTTCGTAAGTACCGGGATTTTGCAACACACCGTGAGCATGAATCCCCGACTCATGTGCAAAAGTATTTTCACCCACGATCGCTTTCCAAGGAGGAACCGGCCAATTGGCAGCTTTAGCAACTAACCGTGACAGTTCCAGCAACCGTTTTGTATTAATACCTGTTGGGATGCCGTAGAGGTGTTTCAGTGCCATCACAATTTCTTCCAGTGCAGCATTGCCTGCGCGTTCGCCAATCCCATTTACCGTAGTGTTGACTGATAACGCCCCTGCTTCAATACCAGCCAGCGAGTTCGCCATTGCCAGTCCAAAATCATTGTGCGTATGCATTTCTATGGGAATGAATAGATGATGCACAAGGGAGCGAACTTTGCTGTAAGTGTTCAGAGGGTCGAGAATTCCTACAGTGTCACAAAAGCGAAACCGGAAAGCTCCCAACTCTTGAGCATAATACGCCACATCCAATAGAAAAGATGGATCAGCTCTAGAAGAATCTTCTCCGCCAACAGATACAGATAAACCGCGATCGCAGGCAAAATTAATCGCATCCCGCAGAAGATCCAGCATTACCTGCTGCTTACCCCCAAACTTGGCGGCAATCTGAATTTCTGAGACAGGAACGGAAATATGCACCCGTTCTAAACCACAATCTATAGATGCTTGAATATCGGACAATTTAGCACGGTTCCAACCAAGTAATTGAGCATTTAATCCCAGATTAGCGATCGCTCGGATCGACTCTGCTTCTTCTTGCCCCATTGCCGGAACGCCAATTTCCAATTCTGGAACACCAATGGCATCAAGAAAAGTGGCGATCGCAATTTTTTCTTCAACGTTAAAGGCTACACCTGCTGCTTGTTCCCCATCTCGCAAGGTTGTATCGTTAATCTGAACGGGATGTTTGTTCATAGTGAAGTGATGATTCATTTTGCGGCTAACTTGTTGGGTAATTTTGATTTGCTTGAGGAATTCATAATTAAAAGACAGAGCAACTAACTTGAGTTGTGGAAACTAAAAGACATATTCCTTAGCCCTGGGGTAATAATTACGAATTACGTTAGCGTAGCGGTAGCGAGTCCGTGAGCGTCATTACTAAATATTTGCTACAATTTCCCCAATATTGCTGATGTCATAGCCACCGAGAATCTCTAATTGCGATTGGACTAGCCGATCTCCCAACGTACTGAGCAATTGCTGTACTGGTTCTTCTTGCAAGTATTCTTTGAGAATCACCAAGTCATATCGCGATCGATGTAGGGGGATAAATCCCAATCCAAAGGCAGCAGCTACGGATGCCGTACTCACACCTGCATCAGCAATTCCTGAGACTACAGATAGAGCGACATCTTGATGGCTGTATACGATATGGTCAAATCCTTTAATTGTGTGGAATGGGATCTGTTTTTCTTGAAGTTTGCGTTCCAAAAGCATACGACTACCGCAACCTAATTCACGGTTGACAACAGTTGTTCCTAATTCCACCAAATCGCTGACTGTTTTGATTTCCTTTGGATTTCCTGATGGAACTAAGAGTCCTTCTTCCCAAACCCCAAGGGTGATTAAAACTGCACTCTTACCAGCTAAAGCTTCCTGCACAAAGGGAACGTTATGTTCTCCAGTTTCCGGATCGTACAGGTGCATCCCAGCAATATGAATTTCACCTCGGCATAGACTACGCAATGCTCCCATACTGTTGGCGAGAATATGATGAACTCGCAGTTGTGGATGCCAACGTTCAGCGCTTCTTGCCCAGAGGGAAATCATCGGCGTACAACCAGCAATCACAACTGTATTTTGCAATTTATCGATATCATTAAGCAGCCGAACCAGAACTTTGTTTGTACCTGTCTGGTTCTGTGCTTCACCCTCCGGGAATCCTGTGGAAACTCCACCAGAAAACGGCAGTGTACTTATACCTCTTAATCCTCTCGCGAGTTCCTCAACAGGGGAAACCCTCGAAAGTTCTGAATTTAAACTTCCTTTGCTCAGACTTTTCTTTGCAACGCTCAGACAGTCTTTTGGGCAGCTTTGCCGACTTGTTCCTTGCGTGTCTTTAAAAGGAGAAAGAACTGCGGTAGAAACCTCTGCAACGTGGTGGCTCATCGCAACTGCTTCACCCTGCGGGTTCGACAGTTTGTTTATGCCGGGGAACCCTTTCGGCAGTTCCTCCTGGGGGAAACCCCCAGACGCTCGCGGACTCGCTAACGCTGCGCTATCGCCCTTGGCGTCTCCCCTTGGGAGAAGATCGGACTGCCTCACCACCGCAACTGTCTCACCATCAGCCGGAATCATTTCGATGCGAAAAGCATTGTTCCCAACCAGAGGATAAGCTATCCATTGATCACCAACCCGCGCTAGACTAACTGGCAATTGCTGTCCGTTCTTGACTGGTTTGGTAAGAACTGCCTCAACTTCTGGTAAATCTTCCTCAAACCAGAATAAGTCCTCGACTTGGCAGCCAAGCGCCTTGGCTAAACGCAGTGACATTGCAACTGAAGGAGCATATTGTGCTGATTCCACACCAGCGATACTCTGACGGGTTACACCAGCCATATTAGCTAAATCCTGCTGACTCATGCCTAAGCGAGTTCTAATTGACTTCAGGTTGTTGCTAAGATTCACGTCCAGTTTCATAAGGCTGTATCTCTTTGTTAGAAAAAGCCGCAACGGACAAACTTAATCTGTTGGGGCAATCGCAAGGTTTTCTAGTGTTTGCCGTTTTTGTTGTCAGACATGTTGATATTTTGACAATTTCGCTTATTTGCTGCAAGCATAACATACGTCTCGCTAGAATACTTGCATTTTTGGATACTGTTTAGCTACCTCACCAAAAGAAAACTTAGTCCGAGTGCGGTAAATCCTGATCTAGATGCCAATTGCCTTTTTTAGTTGGTACTGCCACCCACTGGAGTTCCAACCATAGGATCGGGTTCTTTTCCTTCAACCTTGAGGTGCGATCGCGGATAATGCGTGTGGCATTTATGCAAATAGCCTCACATATCCCCAAATCTTGGGCAACGCCTCTGAAAACGTCTTTGTAGGCATTGACTGAAGCAGACAGCATGTTAGGATAATAAACAACAAAATGTTGTATCAGTTTTGGGGGGTAGCCCCAGTAAGAGTTTACGAGTTCGACGTGGCAGTACTGGAGCAACTCACCAAGTTTGGGACAGCGCCCTTGAGCTATGGTGATAAATTTTTGGACTAAAACCTCTTCGGTCAACATAATGAGTTCTACTCCTTCAACGAGGTAGACGAATTTTAGCGTGGTTCAGAACGCTGATTTCTCAAATGGTGGTAAGAAGTTTACGCAGTTTTTTCTGCTTTTTCCAGTAAGAGATTGCCAATTGCTCCAGACACTTTGTATGAGGGATAAACCCTACTGCATCGTCCTAGTCAAACAACCCAAACTTTACCAGCAGTTCCTCTAGCTGATCGTTAGACATAGATTTCGGAGTGACAAAATCTGTATTCTGGTCAATTGCCATTGCCAGGTTGCGATAGTGCTGCGCCTGTTCACACTCAGGAGCATACTCAATCACCGTCTTACGGTGGAACTCTGCCCGTTGCACCATGTTGTCTCTGGGTATGGAGTAGATCATTTGAGTCCCCAGTTTCTCTGCCAGAGCCTCGATTAGATCGTTTTCCTGATCGATTTTGCGAGAGTTGCAGATCAATCCTCCCAGACGTATACCGCCTATAGCAGCATACTTTTGAATGCTTCGGCAGATGTTGTTGACGGTATACATTGCCATAATTTCCCCAGAAGTGACAATGTAAATTTCTTGAGCTTTGCGCTCACGAATGGGCATGACAAATCCACCGCATACTACGTCACCCAGACCATCATAAAATGTATAATCAAGTCTAACTGCATCATCATAAGCACCTAATTGTTCTAGCAACCCAATTGATGTCAGAATGCCTCGACCAGTACATCCCACACCAGGTTCCGGCCCACCAGATTCTACACACAGCGTCTTCCCCCATCCCTCCTGACGGAAGTCTTCTAGATTCACATCATCTTCTTCTTTACGCAACGTATCAAGTACAATTTTCTGGTGGAATCCCCCCAAGAGGAGCCGGGTGGAGTCTGCTTTCGAGTCACACCCTACAACCATTACCTTACGACCTATATCAGTCAGTCCAGCCACTACATTTTGAGTCGTTGTAGACTTGCCAACTCCCCCTCTTCCATAAATAGCGATTTTCCGCATAAAAACCTCAGTAATGGCGCAGACTTATTGATTCGGCTCCAAGATTATGGTGTAATCAAGTAGAGTGTTGAATTAAATTGAAGTTGTAGTTTTTGAAAGAGTTCACTGCCCAGGTTGTGACAGCATCAACCTAGTTAGATAGTGGACATCAGCCGTCTATCCAGCACTATAAATATTGCAGTTATCTGCTAGAAGTTAAACAGCTTTTTACAGATATGGCAGTAAATATTAGTGGGATGCGAGATACAACAAGAGTGCTAAAAATTAGTTCCAATCTTGTCACCAAGAATTCAAAAAACTTCCACAGATACGGCAGATGAGTAAGAAATTTTTGCTTCATCACAGGAAGACAAGTATTATTTTACCTGGAAGTAACATATATAAAAAAATCAGTCCAGCCTACTTTATGGCAACAGCTTCGCCAAACGAAAAACCGATTTTTGGGCGGTTTTGCTCCACTTCGATTAACGTTATGCTATC
The DNA here is from genome assembly GCF_029379315.1 of Nostoc sp. S13. GTDB lineage: Bacteria > Cyanobacteriota > Cyanobacteriia > Cyanobacteriales > Nostocaceae > Nostoc. Next base: position 229 of record NZ_JAQYWQ010000060.1, on the reverse strand, counting down.
ACCAACAAATCATGAGGCTGGTCTGATACTCACTTCAAAGGAATCTAACGGAGTTTTCGTCCTTATATTTAGATTCCCTATAAATAAAGAATATCATACATCTAGCCAATTTACTTGCGCTGAGGAATTAATTTACAAACAGTATTCGTGGTTACAATTAGTCATCAGCTATAAAGCCTCAAAGCCGACAATTGCATTATTCTGTTGTTTAGATTTGAGAAAATACCTT
>NZ_JAQYWQ010000172.1 GCF_029379315.1 Nostoc sp. S13 | reverse complement strand
AAGCCAGCTATGTAAGGGTTTCAGCTATTTTGAGGTTTATTTGTGGATAAGTCTATTGTTCCTGATTGAGAAGACTGACTTATATCAGAATAGCGGAGTAGTTCCAATAATTTGGGTTTACCATTCCAATATTTTGTAATCTCATTACACTGACTCAAGTCAAAGTCAGGAGTATGATTAAGCGCACACTTTTGTAAATTTGTGAGTAACTTACGGTCTACATCTAAATCAACAAGTAGCCGCGGCCATTTCACATTAATAGCAGTAAACTTACCCAATTGCTCTAAGGTCAAAAGTTGATTAATACTCGCACCTTGCGATTCATCAACTATTTTATCAAAGAGTCCTGTATTACTGGCAATATAGGTTTTGAGTCTGAATAAATTAATAAACTGCTTCAAACGACGCGGATTATAATCTAAAGCAGAGGCGACCATTAACACAATATCCCGAACCGTTTGAGAATCTTGGGTTACATTAAATTTGATTCTCTCACGATGCTCTAATTTGTTTTGTTGTGGAGTTTGTGTTTGTTGGGGTTGCACTTGTGAAGGTTGTACTTCTGGATTTATTGGCTGCTGCTTATTATTAAATTGTATTAATAATGTGTAAATATTATTCCTAATAGACTTCCAAAAATTGGGCTTCTTTTTTTGCTGAATAGGAAGGGCAATTTTATCTAAAAAACGCTGAAAGTCTGACTGAGCTGGTTGTGGTACTTGAAAGGGAATTTGGATAAACTTCTCAAGAAAAGCATAACCGTATTCTATGCCACTCAAGAATGAGCTTCGGCTATCTTTATTGTCAGTGTTAGGTGCAATTGAGGATGAAGGCAAATAAGGGAGAATATCTTTGTACTTGACTGCAAGACCTGCTGCTACCTTCTCTCTATCCATACCAAGAATAAAAATTATATGAGGATCGTTGGATATCATCAAGTTAAAAGCCTGCATCAGGTCAGCAGATTTAGCAAACTCACAACGATCGAGGTCATCAATAAAAACATAGACTTTATTGTTTTTACCTGCATAAGCTTCGACAATTTTCTTAAAGTCTTCATGGAACTTCTCCACAAAAGAAATCTGACTTTTATAATCAGGTGATTGGAGATATTGAATCAGCGCTTTTTTAGGGTCTCCAACTAATTTACGAAGTTGCTGCCATAGTGATATAACGGCTAAAGTTGAACCTCCAATACCAGCGGCTCCAATAGGTATAGAATAGGGATTTTTTGGAAGGGAGTTTTCTGTGTTACCTTGATTATTAGTATTGCTTTGATTAGAATTATTATTTTGCTGAGATGAACTCTCCTTCTTTGGTTGGTCGTTACTATTTTTGGACTGAGAGTTACTATCTTTTTCTTTAGTTTTGTTAGTCTGTTCTAGACGTATATTTAAATCTTTTACGCCTTTAGACAATTGTTCAACCCATGCCGGTCCTTTTAAAAAAGAAAAAATACCAATGATTACAATAGCAGAGATACCAATCAATAATTGGGCAAGTGTCCGAAGAAAATCTAGCCAGCCTTCTTTCAAATTGACGCGAAAGAATAATAGTTTAATGTGACCAATCCCAGTAGGTAAGTAATCAGAAGTAGAGCGAGGTGTAGAGATTTTTCGCAACAATTCCAGTGCAAAAGCTGCCCATAAAGCTTCTGCTTTATCATGTCTCCAAGCATTAAACCAAACTGTTTTTGGCTTAGGTTGTAGCTTGTTAAGATTTAAACGTAAAGATTTATATATAGTAATTAAAATAGATAAACTTTGAACAGAAATAAATTCAAGAGTGTCATCAAGCGACCACCAGAGTTGCTTGGGAAACTTTCTAATCTTTTTCCTTGCATTGATTTCAAGCTTTCCCAGATCGTTTTGTAACTTCTTCTCAAACTTTTTCTGTTGACTTTCTTCAATGGCTTTCTGGAGTTGCTTCATAAAAGAAGACTTACCGCTACCCCATGCACCTTCTATAGAAATAGTGAGTGGAGGTTGAGTTACAGGATTGGTTAAAAACTCTGCGATCGCACTAACATAAGGTTCAAAACCAAGAGAGTCTAACTCTGCTGCTTGATCGCTGACATTAGCGTTCAGAATAGACTCTTGTCGAGAATTGGGATTACCTGTACTGCTATCCGCCATATAAAGTTTTGAACCAGCTTAACAACAGCTCACCTGCTGGATTGTAGTTAAACTTACCATAGATCAGCGAGAAAACCAAGACCTTGCACCATTCTCAAACCTGGCTTGAGAAAAAGGCGATCGCGCACCGCTTAGATGATGCAATTATATAGTGCAAACTTAGCTTTAAAAAAAGGCGATCGTTACTCAAGTAAAAATCAAATTCCTGTAGCCAACGCAGTACTATATATATGGTACGTTAGGCTAAAGCCATAACACACCCTACTTAAAATTTACTTTCTATCTTCGCCTCTGCGTGAGATTTTTATCCTATTAATTATTCTGCATTGCTGCGGCAAGTTTTTCTAGATTTTGACGGACAGTGACACTACGAAGATGATTTACGCCCCAGACTCGTTCACAAATATCTAAAGCTTGCAGATAAAGCAGTTTTGCTTCGCTATAACGTTCTGTTGCACGATAGATTTCTGCCAAATTATTGAGACTTTCTGCAACATTGGGATGATTTTCTCCCAATAGGTGCTTATCAAGTTCTAAGGCTTTTATACATAAAGGTTCCGCCTCATTGTAACGCCCCTGCTCCCTGTACATATAACCAAGAGCGTAGATAGTATCTGCTAAAAGCGGATGCGCCTTTTGCAATAGACGCTGCTTGAGTTCCAATGATTGCAAAAACAAAGATTCGGCTTGATTGTAGCGTCTTTGAGCGCGATATATTAAACCTAAATTGTGCAAATCTGTTGCAACATCAGGATTCTCTTCTCCCAAAAATCGCTTATCTAGTTCTATTGCTTGTTGCGACAAGGGTTCAGCTTCGCTGTAACGTCCTTGATGATAATAAAGTAGCGCTAAATTATTCAGTATGAGAGCAAAAGAAGGATGATTTTCGCCAAGCAAATGTTTTTCAAGTTCTAATGATTGCAGATACAAAGGTTCTGCTTCCTCATAATGTCCTTGTTCATCATATAGTAATGCCAAATTGTTCAAACTGGCAACAACATCGGCATGGTTTTCTCCCAAAAGACGTTTCCTCAGTTCCAAAGCTTGTTGATATAGGAGTTCCGCTTTACTATATTGTCCAGTAGATTTGTAGAGTCCTGCCAAATTATTCAGGCTAGTAGCAAAAGAAGGATGATTATCTCCCAGAAGACGTTTTCTCAGTTCTAAAGCTTGTTGATATAATGGTTCGGCTTCGCTGTAGCGTCCTGTTGCACGGTATAATCCTGCTAAATTGTTGAGGCTAGTAGCTAAGTCTATTTGCAAACCTAATTCATTTTGTAGCTCACTCGCCTCACGCAAATACTTAATTGCTAATTCTTGTTCTTCTTGATAATTTTGAGATTCACCACGATCTAATCTGCTGCGGTAAATATCACCTAAGCTGGAATATAAGGTAGCTAAAGTGGGATCTTTAGTTCCCCGTTCCTGTTCTACTTTCTCGATTAGCCTTTGTAAATCTTGGATGGGCAATAAAAAGGGGTTATTTTCATTAGTATCTGTGCTGGCTAATTCTGTGTCTCTAAAAACAAAGCGGATATTTTCTAGTTCTTTACCAGGAATAGCATTTGTCTTTTTAGATTCAAACCGGAATACACCGTTACGCCAACTCCAAAAATCAGGGGCTTTTTTAATTAGGTTGACTAAAATTTGGTTAGTTACCCAAAGCACGATCGCAAAAGGAAACTCGCGCAATCCTTCCCTTGTCCATTGTAAGTAACCAAAAAATTTCTCCTGTTCTGATTGCTCATTTCCAAGTCTGAGAAAATAAAGTTGTTCAGCACCCGTCACACTGATCGCCGCCGGGTTCTGCTCACGGAGATATTCTTCTTGTTGTATCAGTTGGTTAAGAGCAGCTTTTAGGCTCGGTTCCTGACGTGCTAATGTCACTCGATATGAAGGAAGCTTCGGTTGTAGTTCAGCTTCATATTGGGCTATAATCTCATCCCGAAAGCTAGCATCATCGCCAACCGCAATCAGTAAATTTAATCCCCGCTTTTGAGCTTCAATAGAAACAATTAAATCATCATACGCATCTTGATTTTTTCCTTCCTCATCTAATAATTCTTCATTTAACATTAATAGCTCCCTTTATTTTCAAGGTTTCTATAATAATTGGATGAACATCGTACCAAGTTTCATCAGTGCGATATTCTAGAACATACAGCCCATGTAGCAAATCCAAAAACTCGACTTGTTTGGGGTCATTGGGCATAAATTGTTGATAAACACTCTGTAAAATTTCTATATCAACCTTTCCTAAACGGATGGAAAAATCATTGCGGATTTTATTGATTGCTTCCAGGAGAATTTTATCATCAATGATAACTTCTGCTGAGGGATTTCGCCGGATAATCCGCAAACAAATACGGCAACATTCTTTAGCAATCCGAATTAACTCTCGCAATACGCCACCACTGGAAATCACCATTTTTTCAGCAGTTTCTGCCGCAATTAATTCACTGGATATCCGCTTTTGTAAAACTTCACCGAGAATCTTTGTTGCTTCCAAGCGAGGTTGGGCGTTAGGGAAGCGATTTTTACCTTTCTCAAATATTTTTAAAACAGGCATTGCCACAACCTGGTCGTTGGTTTCAGTGGTAATTATTGTGCTGAGAAATGTTTCCCGAAGTACTGCGATCGGGATAGTATAGATAATTTGAAAGTTAGGTTGACAAAGAGCTTTAATGTTATCTCTATAAATTTCGTTAACTCTTCCTAAGTCAAGTTTATCTAAATCATCAATAATTACTAAAACGTTTTGTTGAGTTGCAACTTGAATCAGAGCAGCAATTTCATTAATTCTGGCAACTAAATCTGATAATTTGCGTTCAAATTCTTGTTTAATTTCATCACGAACGCTAGCATCAACTTTTAATTTAGAGCTAATCAACTTTAGGAGGTCAAAACCTATGCTAGCTTCTGCCTGCAAATTTAATTCTTCAGTGCGAGTCCGGGTAGCAAACCACTTATAAAGAGCTTCTTTAGTAGATTGAGGAATATCAACTCGGCGTGCTTCTGCCTCTGTCATTAAATTAACTGCGATCGCAAACAGTATATTAATATGATTAACCGCCGACATTTCAATTTTTTCAGCAATAGAGAATAGAACTACAAAATATTTATTTTCAATTTGTCTGCTAAACTCAGCTAACAAAGTAGACTTACCACATCCTCGATGTCCTGTAAAGACAATTTTGCCATCTCGATTGGGACTATCTTCCACTAGTTGATTAAGGTCTGCAATCAAGTCATCGCCATATTCGACTCTAAATCTTTCCATTTCGTTCCGTTCCATCAAGGGAAACAGTTCGAGATTGCTGTATGCTTCTTGAAAGGAGTTTAATAAATCTTGAGACATTGGATAGTGCCATAAACATGGGAACTATTCATATAATGGCTCATCATTTCTGTGCTAAAAGTTTAGGCCAGCACAACTTCCCTAACTCTGTCAATAAATGACTACTAGGTGATACTGTCTTATGTTTTCAAAGAGGATACTCTACTTACCACAATCTCAACCGAGAAACAAGTAATAGAGGTGAATATAAATAATAATGAATGATCGATTATACATTCACTAAATATAAATAAATCATAGATTATACATTTGAAATAGGAAAAGCTACCTAACAAATAAAGAAAATTTAATTTTCATTTATAAAATAAAATTTTTAGCCTGTTTTGCTTCTGTCGCCTCTTGTTACATTTGAGAGGGTGGGTAAATCATACTCACCCGATTATTTTATTAACACTGTCGGATTTAGCTAAAGGCTATCTGGATCAATATTTAATTCTCGGAGTTTAGCAGCTAATCTTTGCGCCTTTTCTTCCGTTTGCTGTCGAGCCTCTTCTGCGGCTTGTCGTGCAGCTGCTTCCTCTTCATGAGTTAGGAGTGTTTGACCCACAGCCGGATTGTAAAAACGCAGTTTTCCTGCTACCAGGCGTAACTCTAACCCCAAAACTTCACTCAGTAGAGACACTGTACCATCTGGCAAGGTATTGGCTAGCACTGGGAAATAATTCCCATCGACCAAGTGTAAACCCTGGAGTTGCGGATTAAGATAATCGCCTGTGGGGTCATATTGGAAATATTCACTCACTCCCAAAAAGGCGTAAATTCCTTTCTTTGCACCTTGGTCTTTGCTGCGGGTGCTTTTTGAGGTAATCTCTAGAACAAAATCTGGGGTTTGATTATTTTCTTCCCAGGTTTTGTAAGAGCGTCTGTCACGGTTTTCCACTCCAAAGACTACAAATATATCTGGGGCGACAACCGATTCTGGATAATCTTTTTCGTAGTAAATAAATAGATTACCAGCGACGTATACATCTGGGTGATTTTGGAAATAAATCCTTAGCACATTTCTTGCATAAGTCAAGTAACTGCACTGTAAATCACCTTCAGCCATTGGCTTACCGTCCTCATCTGGGTACTCAATCGGGGTAATGGGGATATACTCTATTGAGACTGTCACGGGCTAATACCTCAACTCAACTAGGGCTAGGTTTAATAATATCGCTCAAAATGCGATCGCCATAACTGGGAGGTTGAGAAATCACCAAAAACTCCAAATCGTGTAGGCGTAGCCAGCCGTAGACATCGCTAGTGATAATGTCTCACTTCAAAAGTCCCTGGCGGCATGGCGTTCATAATCTTCAAATCTCAGGTTTGCAATTGTGCTTCTTGAAATGATATTTATCCGCTCACACAGGTTATAATCTTCAACATTTGGTTGCCCCCTTTTTGAAATTCGTAAGCAACAGGCTGAACCTTTACATCAAATCCGTGACTGGAAAACGTTTCGATTACTGACTCAATATAAGGTGATAGTTCACCATCAAGTTTCAACAATGGAAAAATCCTCACCTCAGCTAGTAAATCATCCATTTCATCGCTCATTTCTTGGGTATAAGGAACAAGTTTAGAAGGATTCTGCATAGCATCTTTCATGAGAAAGTCAAGAAAAAGGCTCATCATAATGCCCTCATCTCCATCAGTTTCTAATCTAACTAAGAACGTGTTATGGGACTGATATTTGATTTTTGAAATATACGTAGGGTGCGTTACGCCAAAGGCTAACGCACCACCTCTGATTCCAGGTGCGTTACGCTACGCGATAACACACCCTACATATACTTAGATTTTTTCACAAATCAAATCGGATTGCTATATCAAATAGCACTTCAATATGGCCTGAAGCATTAGCTAAATGGGGATAATCCTTAGAGAATGCGCGAGGTAAGCGAAACCCATCTTGATTTCCTACCTTTGCATGAGTTAAGGGATAAATTTTTACAGCCATGAGCTAATTCCTAAGTAGGAAGATACCAGGCATTTTATTGGTGTTTTTTGTCTAAGTCCCAATATTAAGCTTTGAGTGCTATATGCATACTTGGAAGCATAACATATAAAAAAAGACAGGCATCTTGCCTGTCCTACAAATAATGATTGAACAAAAAAATTAGAAATTCATTTCAGCAGCTTGAACTTTTTCAACCTGCTTCTTCTTCAGCACCAGCATAACTTGAGCCAACATTACAAGAGCGATGAACGCAATCAACCATTTGACTCTAGAAGAATCTTGCAATACGATTTCTGCATCTATTTGACCGAATCCACCGACGTTCGGGTTGCTGGTCAAAGCATCACCAGTCTTAACTGTTTGCCCTTCGGAAACAACCAGTTCTGGCCCTAAAGGAATCGTATCAACAACAACATCACCAGATTCGGGCTGGATGTTTACTAGATATTTAACATTACCGTCTGCATCTTCCTCTTTGGCAATCTTGCTAATTGTGCCAGTAGCGGAAGCGTTGTAAACAGTGTTGTTGCTCTTTTCGCCAGTAGGATAAACTTGTCCGCGTCCTCGATTACCACCTACGTGAACTGAATATTTACCGAAGTGGATGTTTTTGTCGGTTGCGGGGTTGGGAGAAAGAACTGGGAAGATGATTTCCTGATACTGTTCACCGGGTAAAGGGCCAACGATGACGATGTTTTCTTTGTCTTCGCTGTAGGGTTGGAAGGCAGTGTCGCCAACTTCTTCTTTAAGTTCCTCGGAAAGACGGTCTTCAGGAGCAATCTTAAAGCCTTCAGGCAGCATCAGTACAGCACCGACGTTCAAGCCAACTTTAGAACCATCGGCACCAACCTGCTGGGCGCTGATATCGTAGGGGATTTTTACCACAGCTTTGAATACAGTGTCAGGTAGCACCGATTGGGGAACTTCCACTTCTGTAACCTTGGCGGCTAGGTGACAGTTGGCACAAACAATCCGCCCAGTTGGTTCGCGAGGGGTTTCGGGATAGGTTTGCTGTGCCCAAAAGGGATAGGCGGCAGCAGATTGGGGAAGGGCTAGATCACTGGTGAAGTAAAATGTCACGGTAGCGATCGCTATGAGCAATGTTTTTACGATCGCTCTAGCACTGCGAGTTAACCTCGCTCTTAAGAAAACATTTCTCATCTCTAATAAGGGCGACGATTGAATTAGTCATTGGTCATTGGGCATATGGGCATTGGGCATTGGGCATTGGGCATTGGGCATTGGTTATTCTCCCAATTTCCTCACTCCCAACTTTCTCATTCCCTCATCCCTTACTCAGCACTCAGCACTGATTAACCCCACCAAGGTGCATCACCGGTGCGGAAGTCGGTTTCAGTCCAAGGAGTCAAAACGATTTTGTCGTCGTTTACTTTGGTATGGGCTAAAGGCAAAGACAGGGGCGCTGGGCCCCGAACCACCTTACCAGTTTCGTCATACTGGGAACCATGACAAGGACACTTAAATTTGTTCTCAGCAACGTTCCAAGGGACGACACAACCTAAGTGCGTGCAGATGGCGTTAATGCCATAATCTTTGATCGCCTCTTTGCTGTCTACCACAATATAGGTGGGATCTCCCTTTAGTCCTTGGACTAGGTTGCGATCGCCTGCATTCCGGTTTTCTAGAAATTTACTGACACTAACATCGTTACCCAACTCGTCTTTTGCGGTTGCACCACCACCAGCAGCACCACTAACAGGTGGAATAAAGTACTTGACAACGGGATACAATGCACCCAGAGCCACTCCAGTGACAGTCCCAAAAGTGAGCAGATTCATGAACTGACGACGCCCCATATCGGGCACGTCTGCTGATTCAGAAAATTGAGCCATAATCTACGCGCTCTTTGTGTATTTTGTTAAGCATTTTGACAACAGTACTAGTACTTGAGCAACTCTTGTCTAAGTCGAAATGCTAGCGCTCACAACGATGCCATACTTCTCTGTTCCAAGATATATTTAGCATCTTTTCTGTTAGCATTACATTTCTTTATATCCTTATCATACTGGAGTCACGGAACTTAACATCATAACTAAATGTAAAATCTGATTGAGAAAAGCTATGACAGGACAGGAATTACGTCAGATGTTGCTTGATAAATGGGGATACTCTTACGATGTCCAGTTGCGGCGGGCACAGGGAAAGATATTTTTGCAGGTCATGTGGAAATATCTGGAGCAAGTTTCTTTTCCCTTGAACGAGGCGGAGTACCAAGAGCATCTTGATAGCATCGCCAATTATCTTCATGCCTTGGGTGGGTCAACACAAGTACAAACATTTATTGCCCAAACACGCGATCGCCCCCGGCTCGGCAAAGCTGTTAGCATTCCTCTAGATTTGGGCGATCGCGCTTCGGAATGGATATTATGACCTGCTAATTGCATTAACTTTAATAAATTTCTGAGTAATTACAGTATTTTTTATCCAAAAATACCATAATGTGCTTTAAAATTCTTTTGCCCACCGTTACATCCCTTATCTGGCTGAATTAATACAACTTCTCCATCGTCTAGAACTACTCCCAAAACTAAAACTTCCGAGATAAAATAGGCAATTTGACGGGGTGGAAAGTTGTAACTTTTCACTGTCCCCTCTTTGACGAGTAGCTGTGAGGCAATGAAGTTTGAGTAGGACATTAGTGGGATAGGTTCTAGTTATTAATTCAGGCGATCGCCCAGCCAACCACAATGGTTCTTACCTGTACCCGTGATCGCAATGGTACGGGAATTTATATTGATCCTGGTGCTGAGATAGCTGCTTACTAAGCAAGCCTTTATAGCGGTGTGCAGTTGAGTGAGATACAAATACCTGTCATCATTAGTAAAACTTAGAATGTAATTTTTACTAGTCATCTGGTGAAAAAGAATAGACATCTTGGAAAAGTCCCTAACACCTCACCCCAACCCCTAAAAGCTTGCTCTTAGGGGAGACAAAGCACAGCTTTGGCGGGGTGGGGTTCTTATTTTTAATTTATGCAAGAGGTCTCTTGTATAGTAATGGTCAAAACCTAATTTTTAGTTGAAGAAGAATACATTCGTCAGAATGCAATCAGTGGGGGATTCAGACCCGCCACTACGAAA
>NZ_JAQYWQ010000171.1 GCF_029379315.1 Nostoc sp. S13 | reverse complement strand
AAGCCAGCTATGTAAGGGTTTCAGCTATTTTGAGGTTTATTTGTGGATAAGTCTAATGTCAAGTCTTACGGAAATAAGTAGTGAAATCTTGACATTTTAATGAGAAAGTTTAATAATATCTTCTCAAGTGTGTTCCATTAATACTCGGTCGTAAGCTTTGCTAGAAGTTTGCAATAAAATCAGAAAACTGGCTTTAACTAAGGCCAGTTTTTTGAATTAATAGGGTCTGTATTGAGTAATTTTTAACGGGGATGCTCCCATAATTTGTCAAGATTCAAGGGAACGTGGTTGATTGGTGAGTACGTAGACGCACTGAGGCTTGTCGTTAGACATCGCTTACAGTGCAAGCGTCAATCATCAATGAGAAAAGCAAAGTAGTAGAAGCGATCACGCTTAATATTTATATGCAATTGGGTTTAGCGATGCCTGCGATTCTTGCTAGCCTAGGCAAAGCTGTTTGTCATGAGTTGGCTAATAATCGCTTAATATTTAGACGCAATTAGGTTTAGCCGCATGTCTCCCGAAGGCAAGTTAGCTCGGATCTGGCGCTTACCCGTTTTTCCGCCAGAGATTGAAATCTCAGGCTGATAGCGCAAGTCCACTCAAGTGGACTGAAACCCTTTTTCAGTCTTATTTAGAAGACTTTATGTATAAGAGAGGGAATTAATTTCCAGGTGGTTGTTGGGACTTGTGGGTTTTCTGGCTGTTAGGTTGGAAATTACATGACCAAAGTTAGAGAAGACTGCAACAACCGTCGCATGGATGTAGCCTGCACATGGTCAGGAAACACGGTTAAAAAGTCATTTAGGTCTTGGATAGCAGCATGGGTACGCTCTAAGGAAGCACCTTGAGATAAAACATGGAGATATAACCGCTCTGCTGGTTGATGATATTGAGCAGCCAAATAGTAAAGGGCTAAATTAAAGGCATTAGACCAGTCTTTAGCATCTTTTTCGTAATGCTGTTTAGCAAGCTTGATGGCAAGTGCTAGGTCAGCCCATGCTTTATCTGGTTGGTTAAGGGCTTGGTAGGCTAAAGCGCGATTATATAAATACCAATTACTCTCAGAATCTAAGTCAATAGCGCTGTTGAAATCTGCAAGAGCCTCATTATATAGCTTTAGCATCAGGTAAGTTTGACCTCGATGTGCGATCGCCCACTTATATTTGGGGCCAAGTTCAATCGCGCGGTCAAAGTCTTGTAGGGCTTCCGTGTAACGCTTAATTGAGCGATAAGTTTCACCGCGACTTGCGATCGCCCAGTCAAGTTTGGGATTAAGTTGAATCGCACGGTCAAAATCTTCTAGAGCTTCCGAGTAACGCTCCATTAAGCGGTAAGTTTCACCGCGACCTGCGATCGCCCAGTTATATTTTGGGTCAAGTTCGATGGCGCGGTCTAAGTTTTGTAGAGCTTCGGAGTAACGCTTCATAAAGCAGTAAGTTTGACCGCGATGTGCGATCGCCCACCTGTAATTAGGGTCAAGTTCTATGGCGCGGTCAAAATCTTGTAAAGCTTCCGAGTAACGCTCCATTAAACGGTAAGTTTCACCGCGCGAACCTAAAGCAATAAGTTGCCATTTAACTTCAATCCTAGAATTTTGTAGGACTGCGGTAAACATTTCTAATGTAACTTGGTAAAAATTTTCGTCATAGGCTTTTAACCCACCAGCTAGTTGCTCACCCCAACGCTGAACTTCAGCAGAATCCGCATCTTTACCAGCCTGAAGCATCGTTTCTGCATATTGTTGGGCAAATTTGCGTTGATTTTTAAGTGCAGCAAGAAATTCATTGAGAGATACAGATAAATTCCTTTGCGGTGACTGACATAAATTGTGGTATGACACGTTTAATGTGTGACTTTGCCAGCTAGGATCGCGCTGTTTTTCCTCTTCCTCCAATTGCAGATCGTTTCGCAGGCTGTCATAGTATTCTGCCAACTTACCATGTATGTCAGCCCAACCTTGCGGCGATGAAAGGCGCTTGTGGCGTAACATTTGGGTTTTAACCACATCATGATAAGCCCAGCCATCAGAGCGTTCATTGACAAAAGATGTTTCTTTCAGCCAAGTAAATAGCTCATCAGCTTCTTGTTCTCCTCTTAATTTGGCTATAACATCTCGATTCAAGCACCGAGGAATGGCAGCATCAAGAGCAACTTGTCGCTGCTTGGGGTCATCAATCCATTTTAAAAAGCGTTCTACAGCACTGCTACTAGGCTCAACTACTTGGTTAGGGTCATTGGGATGAGCATCTGCTAACATTCCTACCAGCAGGGGTAAATTTCCAGAAAGGCGCAAAATCACTTCAATAACCCGACTGTTAGTAATGCCTTTGCGAGTTAGATATTGTTGGGTTTCTTCTTCTGTAAAGGGTTCTAGAGGGAAACGAACAATTAACCCCTCGTAAGGTGCCCAATAGTTTTTATCTAATTCATGCCGACCGGCGATCGTTATCAATATATTCAGAGAGACTTCACCGTGGCGACCCTCCAAAATTTCTCGTAGCCAGTTATCTAAGAATTCCCCCGTGCGTTCATAGGTATCAAAAAACAAAACAACAGCAGTTTCTTTAGCAATTTTAAAAATATCTTGCAAAAATAGCGGGGTTAGGATTTCTACAGGTTCTTGAACTAAGCGCACCTCATCTTTATTTGTTATTTTCTTTGCAACATAAGATGCCCATTCTCCGGCTTGGGTAGCCAAAGCATCCTCATCTACAAAGTCAAATACAGCACCGCCAACGGGAACTCGACGGGCTAGACGCACACCAGTTTTAACTACGGTTTTGCCTACAAAAGCCGAAAAGCCTTGAGGAGCTTCTGGATCAGTTTCTAATTCTTGGCGCTTTTGACGGTAAACTTTGTAGCGATCGCTAAATTGCGTTAGCCTGTTACCTTGCCGTTCTAACTCCTCAGCTACACGACCCATAACTTCGGGGACACTTTTCTCAGCTTCATCAATGTAAGCCGAGATAATTTTTGCTTCATCAGCAATCTTACGAAACTGCCGTAACAGTGTGCTTTTACCAACCCCACCTTGACCCCAAATATTGAACAGAAAACGACGGCGATCGTCTTCCAGGGGTAATGTTAGATTTTGGCGAAATTGGTTTACTTGGTCTTCACGACCCACAAAACCTGATTGTTGACGTTGCTTAAGAATATCTTGTAGACTCTTGGGCTTGTTTTGTGGGTTCATTACGAGATTTTATTTTAAAATGCTAATACTTACAGAATAACTACTAAATACCCACGCTGTATTTCAGAATTTACCAAATTTTTCTAGGTAATTTTTACGTGTAACCTTGATTGTAAGCTCGATGTTGACCTTCTGAGGCTCGATGTTGACCTTTGGAGGCTCGACGTTGACCTTCTGAGGCTCGATGTTAACCTTCTGAGGCTCGATGTTGATCTTTGGAGGCTCGATTTTGACCTTCTGAGGCTCGATTTTGACCTTCTGAGGCTCGACGTTGACCTTTTGAGGCTCAAAAATGCCCTGGCCACTTAGCGCTTTTTAGTGGAGTCTAATATAGACCTAACCCCCAGCCCCTTCCCTACTAGCGTTGGGGAGTCAGATTCAAAGCCTCTGTCTTTATAGGCTACGGTGTACACACAAGTTTGAAATAGCTGATTAACCAAGGTTTTACCCCATCCTAACCCTCCCCAATTTATCGGGGAGGGAACTAAATTTCCTGTTTCTCTCCCAATATATCGGGGGGATTAAGGAGGGTAATTCGACTTGTGTGTACACCGTAGGTCTTTATAGGGGAGAGGCTTGGAGAGAGGTCAACCCCTTCGGGGAATTCAAAATTCAAAATTAATAATCCCCATAAATCAATTTAGAGGCTTGTACCCTTTTCGTTTTCGGTCAAAGTGTAAGTAAGTGGGTACAAATTAAATATAAAACCTCACCCTGCCTCCGGCTTCCCGCTCCTTAATAAGAAGAGGGATTGAGGGTGAGGTTTAATCTTATGTTTAATTACGCCTACCTACTTATTTTAGATAAATGAGATGCGCTATAGAAATTGCGGCTATACAGAGAAAACTTACTTGCGCGGGTTTTAAAAATTTTTGGATTCAAGACGCGAAAAGGGCATAACAATCTTATGCCCCAACAAAAAATATGTATTTTACCAAATTCATATAGCGGTTCTCGGTCCTTGTGAGGTAGAAGAACCCCACCACCAACCCCCTAAGAGCAAGCGAGGAGGGGGCTATGATCTACCTTATGTGATTAGGAAACGCTATAAATGCTGTAATCGTCTACTTTAGACTTTAGCTAACTGGGACTTCGGGTTGCTTTTTCTTAGAACGGTGGGTAAACCTGCGTCCCATCTCATCAATTACTGCATCTAAACCTATGACATCACCGCTAGCTTTGGCATAGCTATAAATTGCTAATGCTGCGGCATAGGCTTCGCTAGCAGCAGCTATACAGGTATCATCTACTATAGGACTCCTATTTGATTTTTGAACAAATTAAGTACTAATCGAAAAGGCTTATTCCCTACTCCCCACTCCCTATTTCCTACTCCCAGCCTACGCAAGTCAGTTCAATAATCAAAGCGGATTACTATAGTTCTTGCAGTTGTGTCAGAGACAAAAGCACCGGATACAAGTCCTCAAATATTTCTAAATCTCGGCGCATTTCTTCTAAATCAAAAGAACGAGGCAAAAAATTAGGGTTTTGTGTAGCCACTTCTAAAGCTTTGCTGACAAAAGCTCGACTTTTATCTCCCATCTTCAACATTCTTCGCCGGTCTTCAGGGGTCAAATCAATCAAAAATGGTAACTTTTCTCTAATTGTAGCGATCGCCTGCATGACTGCTTCCTTGTCTGCTGGGGCTAAATTGGCACTGATGCGATTTTCTGGCATTTTTAATACTTCTTTATTAGGGCTTACTTTCAGTATTCCCAAAATTATGGAGGCGATTGCATTTATCAGAGGGGAAAATTCAGCTCAAAGAGTAGCATTGATTCACACAAGGAATTAGCAGTCCCATCAATGCTTTTCATCCTGTGTTCTTCTGTATCAATTGGGTCAGCTGCTCCACAGCTTTAGAGTAGTGAGGGTCTGCAATTGTCCCAAATGAACGGTTTTTAATCATTGCTTGTTGTTGAGAAGAAGTTAAATTCACAACTACATGAGGGACAATTCCTGACTTATTGATATCTTGTCCTTTGGGAGTACGCCATTTCGCTTTAGCCTGTGTTTTGGCCAGGCTTCTGAGCCACTGTCATATACTCTGGCAGAGTACTTGTTACAACCACCAAGGTTGTGAAAGCGATCGCTATTGCTACTATTCTTTTTCTAACAATGGATACGTTCCTTCTAACCGCTAATTACCGCGATCGCATCAATTTCTACTAACACATCTTTAGGTAAGCGCGATACCTGGACACAAGCTCGCGCTGGGGCTGTATTTTCGGGGAAATATTTCGCATAAACGGCATTAACAGCCGCAAAATCATTCATATCAGCTAAAAATACAGTGGTTTTCACGACATCTTGGAAAGTCGCACCAGCTGCTGTGAGGATGGCTTCAAGATTAGCTAATACCTGCTCGGTTTGCTTTTTGACATCATCAGTGTAGACGACATCACCAAGGCGAGGATCGATGGCAATTTGTCCAGCCACGAATACAAATTGACCAGAAGCTGCGATCGCTTGATTATAAGGGCCGACTGGAGCCGGTGCGTTATCAGTACGAATTACTTTACGAGTCATAAATATTACTTTGTTTAACGATGTTTCCTGTTTACCGATTTCCACCTCAGAAGCGATCGGTTCGTTCCTCTTACCCCAACCTCGGACGTATCCCATAATGCCGATATCGCCAATAATCCCCTAAAATGCGATCGTGGTCAAAACATAAATTAACCGGCACACGCCAAGACTCAAAAACTCCTACACCCTTGGCATCATCCCCAGCCAGAGGTTCCCCCGTCGCTGTCGCCAAAAACACAATGCTAATTGTATGCTGACGCGGATCGCGATCGGGGTCAGAATACACCAGTAATTGTTCAACTAACTCTACCTGCAAACCCGTTTCTTCCTCAGCTTCCCGTCGCGCCGCCACTTCCACCGCTTCCCCATAATCCACAAAACCACCAGGGATAGCCCAACCTAAAGGTAGATTATGTCTTTCAATTAACACTATTGGCCGATGAGGTCG
This sequence comes from Nostoc sp. S13, assembly GCF_029379315.1. Classification (GTDB taxonomy): domain Bacteria; phylum Cyanobacteriota; class Cyanobacteriia; order Cyanobacteriales; family Nostocaceae; genus Nostoc. Next base: position 4,391 of record NZ_JAQYWQ010000171.1, on the reverse strand, counting down.
ATCTACTAGTTCAATGATGATATCAACTGTCGGTGTAGGATTTCGGTAAGTCATGCAATTTTGGATTTTAGATTTTGGATTAATTAGGGATTGGGCATCAGGCATTGGGCATTAACCAAAGACAAATGACAAATGACAAATGACTTTACCCTGCAAATACTGTTCTGTGATAAATTCGATGCGATCGCTTCCCATAACTCAGGTTAAATATGCCTTTTCCTAGATCAAGTGGCATTTTGCTGCATCCTACTTCCTTTCCCAGTCGATTTGGTATTGGAGATTTAGGCTTAGAAGCCTATCAATTCATTGATTTTCTTAAAGAGAGCCATCAACAATATTGGCAAGTTTTACCCTTGGGCCCCACTGCATACGGTAATTCTCCGTATATGTGCTACTCAGCAATGGCGGGAAATCCTCTGCTGATTAGCCCTGAAAAACTCTTAGAAGAGGGTTTGCTAACTGAAGAAGACTTTGCTAATTTACCAGGATTTCCGGTAGAAAAGGTAGACTTCAATCAGGTTGTGCCGATTAAGATTGGCCTACTCAAAAAAGCCTGTGAAAACTTTAGAACCAATGCTACGCCTATCCAGCATAAAGAGTTTGAAGGTTTTTGCGACAGTAAAGCCTATTGGCTAGATAATTACGCCTTATTTATGGCGCTGAAAGATGCAAACGACAATGCAAACTGGCACGCCTGGAAGCGAGAACTTGTCAAGCGGGAACCGGAAGCATTAGCTCAGGCAGAGCATCAGCTCAACGGAGAGATTTTTTATTACAAGTTTGTCCAATTTGAGTTTTTCCGCCAGTGGTCAGACCTGAAAAGCTACGCTAACATGCGCGGTATTGACATTATCGGCGATATCCCCATCTACGTAGCTCATGATAGTGCCGACGTGTGGGCGCATCCTGACATTTTTTGCTTAAATGAAGAGACAGGAGAAGCTGCCCAAATGGCAGGAGTTCCACCAGATTACTTTAGCGCCACCGGTCAATTGTGGGGCAACCCGGTTTATAACTGGGAGGAATTGCAAAAACAAGACTTTAAATGGTGGGTACAGCGCTTTGAGGCAATGCTGGATTATGTAGATATAATTCGCATTGACCACTTCCGCGGCTTCGAGGCTTATTGGTCTGTGGCTCAAGGTGAAGAAACTGCCATGAATGGTAAATGGGTGGAAGCGCCTGGAGATGCTTTTTTTGAAGTGATTAGGCAGAAGTTGGGCAAGCTACCCGTCTTAGCGGAAGATTTGGGAGTAATTACACCAGAGGTAGATGCGCTGCGAGACAAGTATGAATTTCCTGGGATGAAAGTTTTGCAGTTTGCCTTTGGTTCTGATCCCGCTAATCCATTTTTACCATTTAATTACCCGCGAAATGCTGTAGTTTATACCGGCACTCACGATAATGACACAACTGTAGGGTGGTTCAATTCAGCTAACGACAACGAAAAGCAAAACCTGTTGCTTTATTTAGGTTCTATCAGCCCTGAAGGCATCCAGTGGGATTTAATTCGCCTAGCTTTGAGTTCCATAGCCAACCAAGCGATTATTCCCTTGCAAGATATTTTGGGATTAGGAAACGAAGCGCGGATGAATTTTCCCAGTGTTGCAGAGGGTAACTGGGAGTGGCGCTATCAAGTAGCAGCTTTGAGTGACGAATTAGGCGATCGCTTAAAAGTTCTTACCAGACTTAATGGACGCGCCCCGCAAGCAAATTGAGGAGTGGGGAGACAAGGGAGACAAGGGAGACAAGGAAGAGGGAGGAGTAAATGCCTCCTTGTCCTCCTTGTCCTCTTCATCTCCCTGATCTCAAAACTTAGGTTTAGCAGCAATCCTAATTTCTTCCTCTTTCCCCGGCTCTCCCATTTTCTTGGCTTTCTGTTGATTGACGCTCATCAACACACCACCAGCATTATCAGTTTTCACTGTCAGTTGCTCTTGGGCTTTCCAAGTTCGGTGAGTTCCCTCTGGCAGAATACCCTCAAATTCCGTTTTGCCATCGACTACTACGCGAATCCAAGATGAGGCTTTCAAAGTGACACCAATCTGTACAGCCTGTCTTTGTCGAGCGCCGCTAAGGGTATCGCTGATCGGTTGAACCTCAACTGACTCTTTTCGTTGGGCTAGTTCTGGTTTGGCAACGGACTTTTGTTTTTGGTATGGCTGATTTTGGCTATTACTTGCTTGTAGTACAGCGTTATTTAATAACTGAGATAAGCCATTTACAGAGCAGACGATTAGGAATATATAAAGAAAATAAAGATGAATCGGACGTAATTGATTAAGGGGTGAAATATTCCGCATACCTTGGGGATTAACTTGTGCAGAACTGACCGGAAAACTGCTAGAAAATTCTACTCCATTCAAGCCGAGTGCTTCGGCAAATTGCCTGATCAAACCCTGAATATAGATTGGTTCTGGCAGCTCGTTTAAATTAGCTTCTTCGATCGCCTGCAATAATCGCTGGGGAATCCTGGTCAATACAACCACTTGCTCTAGAGATAGACTCTGTTCTTGACGCAATGCCGAAAGTTTAGCGCCCAATTCTGCCAACTTTTCGGCTCGTTGTTGCTCTAATGAAAGTGATGGCTGGTGATTATTCTTCTTTCTTGGCCATTTCATGGCTACTGACACTCCTTAATTCCACTGAATCTTTAATAGGTTGTATTATCTGCTTTTGCAAAAACTGAATCTCATAATCTTTGAGGGAACGATATTTACCCTCATCTAAAAAGAGTTCTTTTGAAGTTTGTAATTGAATTGAACCAATAGCAGTCCGATGCAGCTTGATTACTGGATATCCTAACTGTTGAGCTATACGGCGAATTTGGCGATTTCTTCCCTCCTGTAACACTATTTCTAAAATGCTTTGCTCGGCACAACGTTCTATTAGCTGTACCTTGGCCGCCCTGGTTTTTCTACCCTCCAAAATCACACCCTGCCGCCACCTTTGTAGTACTGCTTCTGGAGGATGTCCTTTAACCAAAACACGATAAGTCTTAGAAATACTGTGACGTGGATGAGTTAGTCCAAATGTCAGTTCTCCGTCATTTGTCAGAATTAATGCTCCTGTAGAGTCTGCATCTAAACGTCCAACTGGGTGAATACCTGAACCCTCTCGTAATTCTTTCGGTAGTAGATCCAAAACTGTCGGTCTGCGGTGAGGGTCGTAGCAAGTTGAAACCACTCCCGCAGGTTTGTGCAGCAATAGATATATTAAAGCCGGACGGTGCTTTTGGGATACGGGTTTACCATCGATTGCGATCGCATCTTTTTCGGGATCAACTTTTTGACCTAAATGTGCCAATATCCCATTGATCTGCACCCGTGAGTCCCTAATCATTTCTTCGGCTTCACGACGTGAGGCGATACCCCATTGAGCGAGAATTTTTTGTAACCGTGCCTCCATGTGGAAATTGCTTATTTACTAACAATTAAATGATATTTGCATTTTGTCCCTAGTAGGCATAAATGTTACATTTAAAGCTTGTTTAATTAGATTTGGTTAGATGCCAGAGCAAAATTCCCAAACAACAAAGGCAAATAAAATTCGCATAATTACGCAGGTACTCACAACAGCAGTAAAGCTCTGGTTGAGAGCGCAAGTGAGCCAAATATCTAAATTAGAAGTAGAGATTAAAGCGAGCGATCGCCAAATTCTCTCTGGGCGCATCCCCTCGATATCTATTTTTGCTACTCATGCAGTTTATCAAGGTCTCCTGATTACACAAATTCAATTAATGGCAGAAAATATTCAGATAAATATCGGTTCCGTACTCAAGGGACAGCCCCTACGACTGTTAGAAACAGTACTAGTGGTTGGCGATTTGATCGTAGACGAGAAGGATCTCAATTCTTCTCTCTCATCTGACTTATTATCTAATGCTTTGAGTGATTTACTGGTTAAGGTTTCACCAACACATTATCCACAGTCACAACCAATTAATTGGCAAGAAATTATCCTTGATAACAATCAAATTATACTGCGAGGCGTGAGAGTAACCAATAGTGAAACAACACCTCTAAAGATTTGTTTGGGCTTACAGTTACTCAGTGGGCATGAGTTGCAAGTGGCACATATCCAAATCAAGCCTGACCAGGGACATATATTAGAGGATAATCATCAATACAATCTGGATCTTGGCTCAGATGTCGATATCCAAGAACTAACGCTGATCCCAGGCAAGCTGGTGTGTCGTGGGCGGATTAATGTTGATCCTTGATTGATTAGAAATAAAAAATGCTAATACATTATTTTAAATAATACAGCGCCAATCGAAACAAGGGGAGTGGGGAGTTAGGAGTTAGGAGTTAGGAGTTAGGAGTTATAAAAATTCCCCAATGCCCAATGCCCAATGCCCAATGCCCAATGCCCAATGCCCAATGCCCAAT
>NZ_JAQYWQ010000059.1 GCF_029379315.1 Nostoc sp. S13 | reverse complement strand
TCAAACCCTCATTTCCTCGTACAGCCAGATGGCGATCGCTCCTCCCGTGCAAATCCTTGTAACTCTCTTCTGGTAAGCTTTCATGATTCGCGGATGAGTCTAATATACGTAGGGTGCGTTACGCCAAAGGCTAACGCACCACCTCTGATTCCAGGTGCGTTACGCTACGCAATAACACACCCTACATATACTTAGAGGCTATTTATAAAGTAAATATTAAGTAGGGTGTGTTACGGCTATGCAAGAATTTGGGAGTTCGAGAGAGTGAGAAGTAGCCGTAACGCACCATGTTTCTCGGTGCGTTAAGCGTTGCTATAACGCACCCTACAATTTAAGGTTTACTTTATAAATCATCTCTTAGATTTTTTCACAAATCAAATCGGATTGCTATATCTGTTTCTCTTTCAATAAAATGATTCTTTTTTAGATGTCAAAAAAATATACTTTCTGCTTAGAGAGCCAGTAAGCTCGTGCTTGACTTAACAAAATTCACCTGTTGCCTAATAGATAAACATAATAATTGTTAATAAGTGGTAATATTTTAGATAAAATTTTTTCTGTTCATCCAAATTGCCACTACCCATTTTTGATAATAACTCAAAATATATTATGAAGAAGTTTCTTTAGTCCTATTTATAAAGATTTCAGCCTGCCAATGCTGCTCACTGTTATGAAGTATGACCAACTAGTCACGCTTTTGACATGACTTTGCAATACCTTTGTCATTTATATAGGTTTTACTTAACCTTACGTCGATGTAAATGTAAGTAATTTTGATGAATGAAACCTCTATAGGCTGGCTCAGTATCCTGGTACGGCTCATACAGAGTCTGATTCGTTTTTCACCTTGTCAAAATATGCCTTTATAAGGAGTGATAAATGCTATCCAGATTTTCGCGTGTTTTCAACGATAGTTCCAGAAACGTTAAACGTAAAGTTATTAACATCTATGCGTTCCTGATTAGCGTGAATATTTTAATCTGGGTAGTTGCCCTGATTGCATTCCATCGCTACCCCCTTCTGCTTGGCACTGCTGTATTAGCTTATAGCTTTGGTCTACGTCATGCTGTAGATGCCGATCACATCGCCGCGATCGACAATGTTACCCGTAAATTGATGCAGGAGAACAAACGACCTGTTGCTGTTGGGTTTTTCTTCTCTCTAGGTCATTCTACCGTTGTAATTTTCGCCTCTGTGGCGATCGCTTTAACCACTACAACCATTCATAACAACTTTCCCAGTTTTGAAAAGGTTGGGGGGCTAATTAGCAGTATCGTTTCTGCACTTTTCCTACTAGTAATTGCAGCAATCAATATGGTGGTGCTGTGGGATGTTTATAAGACCTTCCAAACCGTCAAGCGGGGAGGAATCTATGACGAGCAATCCTTAGATGAATTTTTGAACCAACGCGGGCTACTCGGTCGCATCTTCCGTCCTTTGTTTCGGTTGATAGATAGTAGCTGGCAAATGTTTCCTTTAGGTTTCCTTTTTGGTTTAGGCTTCGATACGGCGACAGAGGTAGCACTGCTGGGGATTTCTGCGAATCAAGCAGCTAAAGGTCTGCCCATCTGGTCGATCCTATTGTTTCCAGCTTTGTTCACCGCAGGTATGTCCCTGATTGACACCACTGACGGCATTTTAATGCTTGGGGCTTATGGCTGGGCTTACGTAAAACCAATCCGCAAACTCTACTACAACATGACCATCACCCTTGTTTCTGTACTAGTTGCTGTGGTTATTGGCGGAATTGAGGCTCTAAACATTATTGGTGATCAGTTACAACTGAAAAGTCCGTTTTGGGATTTTATTAGTAAATTAGGTGATAACTTTGGCACAATTGGTTACTTAATCATTGGCATCTTTATATTCAGTTGGTTACTTTCGACCATCATCTATAAAGTCAATAAGTATGATGATTTGGAAGTCACTAGTGCTACAACTGCTAAACACGGGAGGAATAAGCATTGAGTCTGTATGCGCTAGATGAAAGTTGTGCATTCTAACAGCTTTTATCGGAGTAAATCTTGCTCACAGAGCTTTTGAACGAGTATTCCAGTGATTTTATATCCAAACAAATTTAATTCGCGGCTATATAAACAAAGTCCGCCTACGCGGACTAAAAAAGAAGATATTTAAACTAGATTTGGTATTAAACACTTACTACGAGAGATCAGTATAAAAATATTAAGAGTTATCACTGGGTTTGCGAAAGCGAAGTTAAATAGTTAACAGCCTGAGAGTAAGAAGATATTATGATCACTGACAACTTGATCGTCCGCACAATGAACAGGTCGGAAATTGATTTGGCGATTACTTGGGCAGCAAGCGAAGGTTGGAATCCAGGAAGGTATGATGCTGAATCTTGTTATCAAACTGACGAGAATGGTTTTTTATTGGGCGAGTTGAATGGTGAGCCGGTGGGGTGCATTTCTGTTGTTGCTTACGATGCACACTTCGGCTTTCTAAGTTTTTACATTGTGAAACCCCAGTTTCGTGGGCAGGGGTTGGGTATAAAAATTTGGAAGACAGCAATGGACTATCTAGGTGCTCGTAACATCGGTTTGGATGGTGCACTAGCTCAACAAGATAACTACAAAAAGTCTGGTTTCCAAATCGCTTATAACCATATTCGTTATGAAGGGGTGGGTGGCGGTGTTATGCCTGCTGCGATCGTGGAACTGAAAACAGTGCCTTTTCAAGAGTTGGTGGCTTATGATCGCCAACTTTTTCCTTCTAAGCGTTCACTGTTTCTGCGACATTGGATTGAACAGCCAGAAAGTACTGCTTTCGGGTTTCTCAAAAATGGATATCTTGTTGGTTACGGAGTTATCCGGTCTGCCCATAGAGGTTTTCGGATTGGGCCACTGTTTGCTAATGACGAACAGATTGCTGAAGCATTATTTCAAGCCTTGCTTGCACAAAATCCTCATGCTCCAGTGTTTTTGGATGTGCCGGATACAAATCTACAAGCGATTGACCTAGTTCAACGTTACCAATTGCAGCCAGTCTCTCAAACTGCTCGGATGTACAATAAAGAAATTCCTAGTTTACCTATTAATCGTGTTTTTGCTGTGACAAGTTTGGAACTAGGTTAGAAACGCACAAACAACGTGTTTAGACCCCTAATATACAATCCGACTGTGAGCGCGTGAGTTTTTCTATTAGTCCGCGTGCGTCAAACTTGATAAATTTTAACAAGTGCTGCGATCGCAAGTACCAGTTTGTCGTAGAGATTGCCCCATAATAAAGAAAGATTAAGCAGATTCTCAGAAAACTCTCAATGAGCCAGACTAACCTAAATTTAGTTGCAATATCTATCTTTCTTATCACCCTATCAGTACTGGTGGGGCCATTCTTCAACTTATCACCGGCAGTACCAGCGATCGCTACCTTCACCATTTTAGGCATAGCTACATTAGATAGTTTTAGCTGGCAAGGCAAGGGTGGTACTATCTTTTTAGATTGGATTGCTGGTTTTTCAAGTCAACACCGCGATCGTATCGTTCACCACGAAGCGGGCCATTTCTTGGTTGCTTACCTATTGGGTATTCCCGTTACTGGCTACACACTCAGCGCTTGGGAAGCTTGGAAACAGGGGCAACCTGGGCAAGGCGGCGTTAGCTTTGATGATCGCGAATTAGCATCTCAACTACAAGTGGGTAAAATCAGTGCCCAAATGCTAGAGCGCTACTGCACTGTTTGGATGGCGGGTATTGCTGCTGAAACCCTAGTTTTTAGTAATGCTGAGGGTGGATTTGATGATAAAAATAAGCTGGTAGGAGTCTTGACAATTTTGGGCTTTTCTGAATCAGTTTATCAGCAGAAACGGCGGTTTCATACCCTCCAGGCAAAAACCCTACTGCAAGAAAATTGGTCTAGCTATGAGGCTTTAGTTAATGCCATGCGACAACGCGCTTCCTTAGAAGATTGTCATGCTGCGTTAGGAGTGGGGAGTTAGAGACGCGATTAATCGCGTCTGTACAGTCTGTTAGAGACGCGATTAATCGCGTCTGTGAAGAATTATCTTGCTTGCCCTCTAGTTTCCGCTTTTTCCACGGGCGGAAATAATAAAAAAAATTTTGTTAGCGTCGCCTAAGATATTAAAATCTAAACTTCTGTGAAAAGCTAGAATCAGATCAATAACCTTGAACAGTGTAACCAGCAGCAACAATTACCTGTTTGATTGACTCCTCAGAAGCTGCGGATTCTACCGTGACAGTTTTAGCGTTAACATCGACATCCACCTTGGCTTCAGGTTCCATAACGTGGATAGACTCAGTAATTGTTTCTGCACATCCCTCACAAGCAATATTTAATACTTTTAGTTTTAGTGCCATTTGTTACCTCAATATGAAAATTTTCAATTATTTCTTCAGGATTAATCCTAATCATCAAAATGCGAACGTGCATCCTGCCAAAGTAAGGTAATGGTGTAAAAGCATCCTAATCACTGCATATAGCTCATCGACTGGCACAATTCGCTGGCAGTAATATGAAACAAAATGCAAGAATATATAAAGCTATTTATGAAAATACACCTAGTGCTGCTACGCCCAAGTCTTAAAGTCTAAAGTTAAAAACCCATGTCTTCAAATCCCCACTACCTAAGCGGTAACGAAATTCGCAACATATTTCTCGACTTCTTTGCCCAACGGGATCACCAAATTCTCCCAAGTGCCTCCCTCGTGCCAGAAGACCCAACCGTGCTGCTGACGATCGCGGGGATGTTACCATTTAAGCCAATATTCTTGGGGCAGCGCACAGCAGAATTTAAGCGGGCTACGACTTCGCAAAAGTGTATCCGCACCAACGACATCGAAAATGTCGGACGCACCAAACGGCATCAAACGTTTTTTGAGATGCTGGGCAATTTTAGCTTTGGTGATTATTTTAAAGAACAAGCGATCGCTTGGGGTTGGGAAATCTCTACACAAGTCTTTGGCTTTTCCCCCCAAAATCTTGTAGTCAGCGTTTTTGAAGATGATGATGAAGCCTTTGGAATTTGGCGCGATCAAATCGGTGTGCCGATAGCGAGAATTAAACGCTTGGGCGAAGATGATAACTTTTGGGTATCTGGGCCGACTGGGCCTTGTGGGCCTTGTTCAGAAATTTATTACGACTTCCACCCAGAACGCGGTGACGAAAATATAGATTTAGAAGACGATTCCCGGTTCATCGAGTTTTACAACCTCGTGTTCATGCAATATAACCGGGATGCGTCAGGCAATTTAACGCCACTGCAAAACAAGAACATTGACACCGGCATGGGTTTGGATAGAATGGCGCAAATCCTCCAAAAAGTACCCAATAACTACGAAAGTGACCTAATTTTCCCAATTATCCAAACAGCAGGGCAAATTGCTGGTATTGATTACCACAAAAGTGATGAAAAAACAAAAACTTCCCTAAAAGTCATTGGTGATCACGTTCGTGCTGTCGTCCACATGATCGCCGATGAAATTCGTGCCTCCAACGTGGGACGGGGTTATGTGCTGCGGCGATTAATTCGGCGGGTGGTGCGTCATGGGCGATTAATTGGCATTGATGGCGAATTTATTAACCAAGTTGCCGAAACTGCGATCGCTCTTTCGGAATCAGCTTACCCCAATGTACGGCAACGGGAAGCAGCAATTAAAGCCGAATTGCAACGCGAAGAATCCAATTTCCTCACCACTCTCGACAGAGGCGAAAAACTGCTGGAAGAAATCGTCCAAGAACTGAAACAGCAAGGAAACACCCAAATTAGCGGAAAAAGTGCCTTTAAACTCTACGACACCTACGGTTTCCCACTCGAACTAACTCAGGAAATTGCTGCTGAGAATGATCTCACAGTTGATGCTGAGGAATTTGAGGCAGAAATGGAAATCCAAAAAGGACGTGGTAGAGATGCACACGAAACCATCGACTTAACTGTGCAAGGTTCCCTCGACAAACTAGCAGAACACATCCAAGTCACCGAGTTTTTAGGCTATACCCAACCTGCTACGACGGCGAAAGTCGAAGCGATTTTGGTAGAAGGTGTTTCCCAAGAGGAAGCAGAAGCAGGGACACAGGTACAAATAGTCCTTGACAAAACGCCATTTTATGCTGAATCTGGGGGACAAATCGGCGATCGCGGTTATATCTCTGGTGATGGTATCGTTGTTCGAGTCGAAGACGTGAAGAAAGAATCGGATTTCTTTGTTCACTTCGGACGCATCGAACGCGGTACAGTGCGCGTAGGCGATCATGTTACAGCCCAAATTGATCCGACTTGTCGGCGTCGCGCCCAAGCTAACCATACCGCAACCCACCTGTTGCAAGCGGCGTTGAAGAAAATTGTTGATGATGGCATATCTCAAGCTGGTTCCCTGGTTTCCTTTGACAGGTTGCGCTTTGACTTTAACTGTCCGCGTGCGTTGACAGCAGAAGAAGTTCAACAAATTGAGGAACAGGTAAACACTTGGATTGCCCAAGCACATGCTGCGAAAGTGGAAGTATTACCTTTAGCAGAGGCGAAAGCTAGGGGTGCTGTTGCCATGTTCGGCGAAAAATACGGTGAAGAAGTGCGCGTGATTGACTTTCCTAGCGTATCAATGGAATTGTGCGGCGGAACTCATGTCAGTAATACTGCTGAAATTGGCGTGTTCAAGATTATCTCAGAAGCTGGAGTGGCTTCTGGGGTGCGGCGCATTGAAGCTGTTTCGGGGCCAGCAATACTGGATTATCTCGATCTTCGGGATAAAATAGTTAAGGATTTGAGCGATCGCTTTAAAGTTAAACCCGAAGAATTACCAGACAGAATCACAAGTCTGCAAAGTGAACTCAGAACCAGCCAGAAGGAACTGGAAACCTTGAAGGTACAGTTAGCGATCGCCAAATCTGACAGCTTGCTGCAAACAGCCGAAACTGTCGGCGATTATAAAATTATTGTCGCTCAATTACAAGATGTTGATCCAGAATCATTGAAAACCGCAGCCGAACGCTTACTGCAAAAAATCGGTAACGGTGCAGTGGTACTGGGTTCTGTTCCCGAAGCAGGGAAAGTTAGTATAGTTGCAGCTTTTAGTTCTGAAGTGAACAAAAAAGGCTTGCAAGCTGGTAAATTTGTGGGTGCGATCGCTAAAATCTGTGGTGGCGGTGGCGGTGGAAGACCGAACTTAGCCCAAGCAGGCGGACGCGATGCGAGTAAATTGCCAGATGCGTTGGAACAAGCGGAAAGTGAGTTAAAGTCCGCGTTAGGTTAATCATGTTTGTGACTCTTCAAATCCTATTTGATTTGTGAGAATCGCAACCCGCAGATCCCCGACTTCTTTGAAAAGTCGGGGCAAGTTTACTCATGACTAGTATTAACACCACTGTCTTGAGTTTAACCATTAGACATCTGGTGAAATTAAATATGCGTTATCTAGAACTCTTGTAGAGACGCGAAATTTCGCATCTCTACATTCTTTTTCGGAGATGTCTATTAAGTTTTACCCACTTGATAAGACTCTTATTTTCTTAACTTCACACCAATGCCACCCCAGAAGATTGGATAATTTATTTGTTGTCAGTCCCCAACGCGATCGCCAACCTGGTCTGCTTTAGCATCAGGATGCCGTAAAGTTGTTGTAAACTTGATCGCAATTAAGAAGACAGACCGTGATCGTCCCATCAAGCAGTAGAGCGTTTGTAGTAAGTCATAACAGTAGTTTAGAGTTTACCAGCCTCGCAAAACTATCAAGTAGAAACTTGCTTGCAGAAGTGGATCTTCGTCGGGCTGTAGTGAGTTTAAAGCTAAGGCAAGACAAAAAAGGGTCAATGGGTCAATTTTTGACCCCCGTCTCAATAGCAGAATTGATGGCTGGGATGTTTAATAGGCTGGATTTGCCTGAAATATCCTTGCTTGATGCTGGAGCGGGAATCGGTTCATTACTAGCCGCTTTTGTGGCAAAAGTATGCCAACATCGACAACACACGTCAAGTTTGCGCGTTGTAGCCTATGAAATTGACCCTTTTCTAATTCGATATTTGCATCAGACTCTAGAGCTATGTGAGAGGGAATGTCAACGTGTGGGTATTTCCTTCAATTACGAAATTCGTGAGATTGATTTTATTGAAGATGCAGTCAGGCTGCTTCAGGTTGGTTTATTGAATAGTGCGATGCCTACGGCGGTAAACTACGCAACAGAATTTACCCATGCTATCCTCAACCCGCCTTATTTAAAAATCAATGCTCATTCCAAAGTGCGCGAATTGCTGCGTTCCATCGGTTTGGAGACTAGCAATCTTTATACTGGTTTTATGGCTGCTACAGCGCAACTTCTAAAACCAAGTGGGGAGTTTGTCGCGATTACCCCGCGCAGTTTTTGCAATGGGCCTTATTTCCGTGACTTCCGCAAGATGTTTTTACAGATGATGGCTTTAGAGCAAGTACATCTTTTTGAGTCACGGCAAGAAGCATTTAGTGACGATGATGTTCTACAGGAAACTATCATCATCCAAGCAACAAAACAAAAGCAAAACTTTAGCAACGTCATCATCAATACCAGTTCTGGTGCTAATGATGACTTGATTATGTCACACTCTGTACCATATTCGGAGTTAGTTCACCCCGATGATTTAGAGCAGTTTTTTTATATTATTCCAGATAATATTAGCCAGCAAATCGTTCAAAGAATGGAACTTTTTACCTGTACGTTGAAAGATTTAGGGCTAACAGTTTCAACCGGACGGGTAGTAGATTTCCGAGCAAAAGATTATTTAAGGACAAATTCAGAAAACAATACAGTTCCTTTAATTTATCCGGTGAATTTATCGAATGGATATGTAGAGTACCCAAAAATAACTAAAAAACCCCAAGCGATAGTGCATATAGAAGAAACAGCGAATCTTCTAATACCAAATGAGCATTATGTCCTATCTAAAAGATTCTCATCGAAAGAAGAGAAAAGGCGTATTGTTGCAGTAGTTTATGATGCCAACCAATTTAATTATGCCTATGTCGGCTTTGAAAATCACTTGAATTACTTTCACAAAGATGGGCGTGGACTTAGCCTTACCTTGGCTCGTGGGCTTGCTGTTTATCTCAATTCAACTTTAGTTGATGCTTTTTTTCGGTTGTTCAATGGGCATACTCAGGTCAATGCAACAGATTTGCGAAAATTAAATTATCCTAATTTGTCACAGCTATTGTTGTTAGGGACAGGGATTAAAGAGCAGTTTCCTTCTTTGCGGGAAATTGATGAACTTATAGAAAATCAGCTACTGAGTATGTCGAATCTGTCAGAAAATAATCCAATTGCAACTAAGTCTCGAATTGATGAAGCGCTGCAAATTTTGACACAATTGGGCTTTCCCCGGGCACAACTTAACGAAAGGTCAGCTTTAACTCTCTTGGCGTTGCTTGATTTAAAACCGACAGACTCTTGGCAATTAGCCACTTCCCCGTTGATGGGAATTACGCCAATGATGGACTTTATGGCTCAACATTATGGCAAAACCTATAAGCCTAACACACGAGAAACAGTTCGCCGTCAGACAGTGCATCAGTTTCTGGATGCAGCTTTGATAGTTGCTAATCCAGATGATTTAAGCCGCCCTATCAACAGTCCCAAAACTGTATATCAAATTGAAAACAGTGCGCTAGAACTATTACGAACCTACGGTACTGACGAATGGAAAAAGAGCATCCGCACTTACCTTACTTCAGTTGAAACTCTTAAAAAGCAATATGCTCAAGAGCGCGAAATGTCCCGTATTCCGATAGTAATTAACGGAGAAATTAAAACTTTATCACCAGGTGGTCAGAATATTCTGATTGAAAAAATTATTAATGATTTTGCCCCTCGTTTTACTCCTGGTGGAAAGCTCGTCTATGTTGGCGATACAGATGAAAAGTTCGCCCACTTCGATGAAGTAATATTGGCAGATTTGGGCGTTAACATCGATTCCCACGGCAAAATGCCAGATGTGATCATTCACTTCACAACAAATAACTGGTTGGTGCTGATTGAAGCTGTAACCTCACATGGGCCAATTAATCCTAAACGGAAGAAGGAACTTAAAGTTTTATTTAGAGGTGTCCAAATACCTCTGGTGATGGTAACTACATTTCTCAGTCGTAAGGCAATGGTGGCATATCTGGCGGAGATTGCTTGGGAAACAGATGTTTGGGTTGCTGAAGATGCAACTCACTTGATTCATTTCAATGGTGAATATCTATTGCAAGCTTACCAAAGAGAAAAGAACCAAACTTCCTGAATATATGAAAATACGCTTGGTGTTAGTGATATTTTGCCCCGGAAGATCCCCCCAACCCCCCTTTTTAAGGGGGGCTTAATTCACTACTTTTGCTCTTGAAGTCGCTGAACAGCAAAGCTACGATACTTGGGAGCATTTTAACCGGAATCAAATTAATTTCCTACATATCTTGTTTGTATTCTTCTAGCAATTGCGGAATGTAATCATATCCATCTACACCAATAACTGCAATAATTTTAGGACGATGTTGCTGTAAGAACTTTTGGAAAGCTTCTGCCCCTATTTGTCCTTGTAAAATTGTCAGTAACCCTGCCGGTTGACGCCACTCACGAGAAGCTATTTGCTCTAAAAGATACATTCCCAAGCAGCCTGTGTAAACAGTTTTTTCGGAATTTTGGAGATGATAATAAGCTTCTGCTAAATAAGCTAAGTTGCGCCCTTGGAGATACAAATCGCCAGAAACTTGCGCTGTTTTAAAGCCATCTTCGAGATATTTAATTGCCGTTTGGTGTTGTCCAATTACTAAATAGGCTATTCCTAAGCTACTGACACATAAAGCTTTACTTTGAATATCGCCTAATTTTTCTGATAATTTTAAACCTTGTTCCAAATAGTTAATTGCGGCTTCATAGGTTTCTGGTTCTAGGTTTTCCAGTTCCTGAGCTTGCATGACTTCGCTGTAACCTAAATTTACTAGCGCGTTGGCTTCTCCTGTTCTATCGCCAGCTTGCCGACTTAGTATTAATGCTCGTTGACTATAGTTAATTGCCTCAGCATAATTTTGCTGTTGCACGTAGGTACGGCTGAGGTGATTGAGATTGGCAATTTCACAGGGGCGATCGCCTGCATTTCTGGCTATCTCTAGCGCCTGATGATGAAAATCAAGCGATCGCTGGTATTGTCCCAAAGCACGCTGAGAATAACCTAAAAGGGTCAAAATTCGCGCCTTCTCCTGGGTTCCCTCACCTCGTCGCAGTGGTTCATCCAAATAATCTAGGGCATCTCGCAAATAAGTGCCAGTAAAAGAGGCAAAAATCCCGCCGTAAAAGGGAAAATACGGACGCTGGGCAAAGGTACGCAAAATCTGGAGCATGATTTGAGAACAGGCTTCGCTGTATACTGTCCCAATGCTGACAAAACCACTTGCTAACTGACTCCAAATCACTGCAAAGGTCAAAAAAGTGGAAATGGACAACTTTGGCCCCGCTTTAACATCGTAAGCTTGTTGGTCAAACCAGTTAATTAGTCCCCGTTGCAAGTACTGTAAAATTAATGCCATTTCCACCCAATCTCTGAGGGTGATGCCCCGTTGTCGCTCGGCAAACTCAATTGCAGATTCTTCCATAGCCAAGGTGCGAAGCAGTGCTTGGGGTAACTCACTATTGAGTTGTTTAGCCCAACTTGCCCAAGGGCCACGTTCTCCCGGTACGCCACCAAATCCCAAAGATTCTTTTTGGTCGTACATCCAACTGAGCAAGTTGTCTTGCAATCGCTGCCAAGAAGCTAAACCACGGGTAATACCTTCAGAAAATTGTTCTAAATCAGAATCTACTTGAGCAAATTGCTGTAATGCTTTTGATAACTGCTGTAGCTGTTGCAAATTTAGCGGATACTTCTGATTAGGGTCAGTAACCCTGATAAATGCCGCCAGACGCTCGTCAGCAGGGGCTGTGGTAATTTCTGTAACTGCGGAGGCGATCGCTTCTGTAGCTTTGTTTTGCTCTTGCCAGCGTTGCCATTGACTTTGAATGGTCTTAATCGCTCTCAAACTCCGAGTCGCCTTGGCTGTCTTGAGTTCGTCTTTTTCGCTATCTATTTGGCTTTGGAGGGCATTCAGGCGATCGCTCAAAGCTAGCTCAAACACTTCCCCTGTACCGGAAGTGATTCCTTTAAGCAGCATTTGATACACCATATCAACAGAGCTAATTTTGCCCTTGAGGGTGGTTTCGACAATTTCATCGATTAAGGCAAGATAGCGATCGCGCAATGGCAGAGAGTCTGGCACTTTGGCTACTAGAAAACGTCACGTCAATTCTAATTCTAGTCTTGACTGCCAATTTTAGATTTTAGATTTTAGATTAAAGAACAAAGAATTATTTGGTTCATGCTCCGTACTCATAGTGGGCGGAATAAATCCTCTCATCCAAAATCCTCGCATGGACATGCCTCTTCCCTCATAGTGGGCGGAATAAATCCTCTCATCCAAAATTGATTGACAGAGGTGGAGGAGTGGGGAAAATGTTTGGAATTTTGAATGCGTGAATTTTGAATTATTAACAGCCCTTCATTTGAACTGGGAAATGCAATTTGCCGAAATCAGCTGATTCTTGCTCATTTACCCTTGGTTCTTGATGGGCTTTCGTGTGAGCGCGACTACTCGCGCTCTCCAGCCTCAAGGGCTAGTAAGGTTATATCCATATTTTTCATGTTAATAAATATACTTTTAAAATCTTCTATAAGTAATGTTTGTAACAAATGCCAAATGCTAATAAGTTCTTAACCCTACGCCAACTCCCAAAGTCGCCGATTTAATATCATTAATGGGCAAGTTAATGCATTTATTTTGTACTGTAAAAAAAATCGAGAGAACCTTTAATGAGCAACCTATTGCCGAACAATGATATGAACATTTTAGTAATTGGGGCGGGAGTAAGTGGCCTAACAACCGCTATATGTCTAAGAGAGGCAGGTTTTAGTGTTGTGATTGTTGCAGATCGTTTTGCCCCAGATTTAACCTCTATTGTGGCAGGTGCATTGTGGGAATGGCCACCGGCAGTTTGTGGTAGTCATGGTGCTCCCAGATCCCTGGAACGCTCTAAAGAGTGGTGTATGACTACCTATAATAAATTCAAGAAAATACACGCAGAGTTTGGGCCAGAAGAAACAGGACTTTATTTGAGGGATGCGTATTTCTATTTCAAGGATGTTTTGGAAAATCGACCTGATGACCTTCGCAAAATGAATGAGTTGAAGGATAAGGTTGATGGATTTGAAAGAGGCTTACAGATTGTCAAAGAAACGATTGATTTGAATTTTAAAGGAGGTATAAAAGATGCTTATAAACACATGGCTCCGATGACAAACACCGATGTCTACATGAAGTGGTTACTTCAATACGTAAAGGATATTGGATGTGAGATTATCCAGGAAAAAATCACTGTCAATGTGGTTCAAAATGAACAGGAACTACTTCGTCGTTTTAATGCAAAGGCAATTGTTAACTGTGCTGGACTAGGTTCGATCGCAACTACAGGGGATACTTCCATGTATCCTTTGAGGGGCGCACTTGTCAGGGTTAAGAATCTGGGGAAAGTTGTAACAGACGCTCATTGTATTTCCCACGAACAATCTTCTTCAAATGAGCAAGACATCGTTTACATAGTTCCTAGAGGCGATGATTTGGTGGTCTTAGGAGGATTAACACAGCAAGACCAATGGGATACAAACCTATCTCTTGAAGTTCCAATTATCCGACAGATGTATGATGGCTGTTTGGAGTTTCTACAGGAATTAAGAGAACTCCCACTAGATGAGACGGAGCCTGTTAGGACTGGTTTACGACCATTAACAGAGGAAAATGTTTGTGTGGAAAGGGTTTTAAATACACACGTATTTTATAATTATGGACATGGAGGGTCAGGAGTAACTTTGTCATGGGGGTGTTCACAGGAAATTCTCCAGTTTGTACAAGAAATGCTCCGCGAGGAGGCAAATCCAGTTGCCTTTTCTAGTAGTAAGATAGATGGCAATAAGCAGACTGTCTTTGTACTATATGATATGATTGCCAGCCAAACTGATTTTAGGCATATCCGAGGTAATAGAAATCTGGTTTTACTTTGTAGTAGGCAAGGACTCAGTAAGATTATACCATCCCAGTATCAGCACTTGGATCTTGTGCGGATTGTAGAACCTTATAATTTCCAAAATCTGCTCCAAACCTATCAACAGATTAAGACTGATTATAAACTTTTGGATCACGACTGTCGGATTGTCACCAATGATCAGTATTCGGTACTGTTAGCTGCACAGTTGCGTGAAGCTCTAAATCTGGTAGGCGATCGCCCAATAATGATCCGCCAGTTTACCGATAAAAGTTATCTCAAATCTGCCCTCAAAAATTCCCTGATTCGGGTGCCAAAATATCTGATTTTTGCTCAAGACCAATACCGGAAAGAGCCAGTTTTATACTTAAACTTTGTTCTACAAGAACTAGGTAATCACATCTTTATCAAACCAGTTATCGCAGCAGGAAGTGAAAAAACTAGAAGAATTCATAGTGTTGATGATTTGAAAGCCTGTTGTGACACCAATATAGATTCAAATGAAGAATTTGAATTCAATGAATTCATTAAAGGTCAACTATACAATACAAGTGTTGTCATCAAAAATGGTCAACCTTGTTATTTTGCTGCTTGCAAGCACTATCGACCTAATGATGAGTTCATTTATGGTCATCAAATCGGCAATATTATTGTTAGAGAAGAAGATCCAGAATTTCATAAACTTTGGCAATTTTCAAGTGAAACGTTACAAAGTTTAGAACATGGGTATCCCCAAAATGGTGTACTCAATATTGATTTCTTTCTACAAGAAGGTAGCGAAGAACCGATTCTGATGGAAGTAGCTGCACGCACCCCTGGAGAGCTTGTATCGAGAATGTTTTATATCTATCAGGGGGTACGTCTAAACGAGTTACATCTGCAATTACAGATTGGTGATTCCCCTGAAATCATTCTCAAGGATCGGAATGAGTGGAAGTACAGCGCTTACTCGATTCATCCAAAGAAGGACGGTGTTGTTACAGCAATTGAGAAGCCAATTCTCGAAAGTGATGTGGAAGTTTATTGGCAGATTTATTTGGGACAGAGATTAAAAGCATCACAAAGTATGAGGGATGTTGCCATTGGGATTATTTTGAGCCATTATAACTTTTCAACCCTTCAAGGGGATTATGAGGTAGCCAATTCTACCAATTTCTACAATATTGATTAAATTGGAGAATTGCAACAGTTACTTTGCCGAGTCAGCGTAATTTGCTTTTATCTATATGTTTTAATTTTAAACTATTTAGATAATTGCTTCGTTTTCAGTAAGACATAACTAATAATCAGTAGTCAGTGGTTTTTACTCACTGACTACTAACTAATTACTTAAAAATCTAAAATCGGCCAGTCTGGTTCACGATAATAGCGTGTCATATTGTCAAACTTCCGCAATTCGACGCGATGAATCAAAAATTCTGGCAAATTAAACAGCCATTGTTCATTCAATTGAGAAAGCATTGTGCTGAAACTTGCGCGGTCTAAGTCAGATGAAACCTCCCCAAAATAGGCTAATGTAACATGGGCTGTGAAGTGATAATGCTGCTCAATACCCAAAGCAATTAACTTGGGATTTTGATAAATTGTTCGGCGAAATTTAATAATTTCCTCGTAGCAGCGTTCATCCTTGGGTACTAAGCAAACGGCTACAGCTCTTGGCATCAGTATTAGTCCCAGCATTTGCCATTTAATCGGATGACTCCTATTTGTCATCAATTGTTGATATTGCTGAAACATTTCGGCTAAACAAGAGTGTAACTCCTCGTCAAATTTGGGATTTTTTTCGTAGGTGTCAAGGTAAGCATTGTCCCAAATTAAATCGGCTAAAGTTAGATGGAAGCTAGCAGGAGGTACAGGTACAATCAAATTACGGTTTACAGGCAACTGTAAAAGTTCCTGTTGATAAGTCTGTAATTTGGCATAGAAAGCAGAGTTTTGTGATTCTTCTTCTGCCGCAGGCGGGGTAATTAGCGTATAGCCAGGAAAGGACGCTGCTTGCCTCAACCCAGAATCTGGCTGAAATTTAGAAGATTCCTGAATATGCTGGGCTTGGGATCTGTAGGCTTCTGGCAGCGTCAGTCGTGCTAACCGATTTAAGTAAGTTTGAAAGTTATCGTCCAATCTTCATAGCCTCACGCTCTCACTTGATAGATTTTAGGGAAAATTATCCAGATTAACAGAATGATTTCAAAAGTATTTAGTTTTTGGGAGTGGGGAGTGGGGAGTTAGGAGTTAGGAGTTAGGAGTTATAAATATTAACTCTTCACCAATGCCCCATGCCCCATGCCCCATGCCCCATGCCCCATGCCCCATGCCCCATGCCCAATGCCCCATGCCCAATGCCCCATCTAATAAAAGGTTTATCTATGCCAATCTATGTTTACTGGGGTGAGGATGATTTTGCCATAGAAAAAGCGATCGCTATGCTGCGCGATCGCATCCTCGATCCCCAATGGATAAGTTTTAATTACACTGCATTCCCCCCAGAGCAGGCTGATGCTGCGATTCAGGGGTTAAATCAGGTGATGACACCCACTTTTGGGGCTGGTGGGCGCTTGGTATGGCTGATAAATACTACTCTGTGTCAGCACTGTCCAGAGAATGTGTTAGGAGAATTGGTGCGATCGCTACCTGTGATTCCCGAAAACTCGTTTTTGCTACTCACCAGCCGCAACAAGCCAGATGAACGCCTCAAATCCACGAAATTATTAAAAAAATTTGCTACCGAGTTCCGAGAATTTCCGCTCATTCCCCCTTGGAAAACAGAATTACTGGTGCAATCTGTTAATCAAGCAGCCCAGATTGTGGGCGTGAAACTGAATGCCAATACTGCCCATCTGTTGGCAGAGTCTGTAGGAAATGATACACGATTACTCTACAATGAACTAGAGAAATTGCGGCTATATTCTCAAGGTAGCAATCAGCCTTTAGACGTAAGTACTGTTACGAAGCTAGTAAGAAATACTACTCAAAATAGCTTACAATTAGCAGCAGCAATCAGAACAGGAGATACAGCTAAAGCTTTGACAACGTTGGCAGATTTAAGCAATGCTTCCGAGCCGGGATTACGGATAGTTGCCACACTGATTGGACAATTTCGCACTTGGCTATGGGTCAAGATTATGATGGAAAGTGGGGAACGGAATCAACAAGCGATCGCTCAAGCTGCTGATATCGGGAATCCAAAACGGATCTACTTTTTACAGCAAGAAATCAGGCTGCTTTCTGTGCAACAGTTAATCTTTTGCTTACCCCTACTATTGGAGTTAGAAGTGAGCCTCAAGCAAGGAGCATCAGAAATATCAACACTCCAGACTAAAATAATCGAACTTTGTCAACTATGCCGAGGAAATTGACAATGAAATATAAAAGCTTGATGTATTTAGCAGTTGCTGGAACTTCCAACTCCGAAAATAATTCCAAGTCCTTATAATATCCCTGATGTAGTTTTGTGTCACACAGTATATGAAGAAAATTTCCCATTTATTTTCCCGATCTAGCCGAAAGCGAATCCTTGACCAATCATTCTTTTTCGGCGCGATCGCTACTGCGGGTGTGATCTTCAACGCTTTTCCATTGAGTTCAAAAGCTTACAGTCAAACTCCAGCACCAATAGTTAACAATACTGAAATCAACAGCTATGCTCAAGCCGTGCTAGCAATGGAGCCAGCACGTCAAAATGCCTTTGAAGAAATTAAAAAACTTATTGGCAATGGAGAAATTCCCAAAATTGTTTGTAACGATTCTAATAGCATAAATAATCTTCCCAGGAAGGCTCAAGATATTGCAGTGAATTACTGTACCCGCGCTCAAAAAATTGTCCAAGATAATGGTTTGAGCTTTGATCAGTTCAACAAAATTACTATAGAATTACAAAATAACAATATTTTAAAACGGCAGGTTTACGATAGCCTATTACGCCTGCAACAAACTCCTGAGTCTAGGTAAGGAATAAGAATTAAATAACATACAATTTATGTCCTTGGCTTACCTCACTCTCAATCCCTCTCCGATATATTGGAGAGGGAAGCTAGAGACAGGATGAAGTTTTCCATTTTATTTAATCCACGTTCCTAAATAGAAGAGCTTAATTCATATTCCCCACTCCCCACTCCCCACTCCCCACTCCCCACTCCTCATTCTCTCTTCATCCATTTCCCATTCATACATATAGGAAATATTTAAAACCACTCCCCACTCCCCACTCCCCATTCTCTCTAAGTCCGTCCCACAAGGCTAGCGACTACTGTAGCTAACTCAGCGGCTTCAATAGGTTTAGGTAAATGTAGCTGATAACCTTCTTGTATAGCTCGCATCCGATCCTCTGCCCTAGCATCATCTGTCAACGCGGCGGCGGGAATATTTCCGCCTAATTCTGGTGGTTGCGATCGCAGTTGGCGGATCAAAGAATAACCATTCTCTTGGGGCATACCGATATCGCTGACTAAAACATCTGGTTTCCACTGTGTAATTACCTGCAATGCTTCTGGAACTGATGCTACAGCCTGGACTTCGGCTTGGCACTGTTGCAGTACTGTGGTGATGAATTCACGGGTATCGGCTTGCTGATCTACTACTAGCACACGCACGCCAAGGAGGGAGAAGGGGACAGAGGCAGAGAGAGGCAAAGGGGCACAAGGGCAAAAGGGCGGACTCTTTAGAAGTGGTATTTTGACTGTAAACGTCGCTCCTTGTTCTTTACCTGGACTATTTGCGTGGACAGTACCGCCATGTAATTCTACTAAATGACTGACGATCGCTAATCCTAGTCCTAATCCACCATAGGCTCTAGTGTTAGAACTATCAGCTTGACGAAAGCGATGGAAGACGTAAGGAAGAAAATCAGGACTGATACCAATGCCTGTGTCAATTACTTGAATTTGGGCATATTTATCCGTTGTCTGTTGTTTTTCTTCGCCTGTAACTACTGACAATTGCATCTCTACCCGCCCTCCCACGGGCGTGAATTTGATGGCATTGGATAGCAGATTCCAGATAATTTGTTGCAAGCGCTCGAAATCCCCGGATACTAAGAATTGAGAATTTTCACTCAGATTGCTGTCCTCTGAGTATTGACTGGTTTGGGATTGTGCTTCTGAAGATTCTAGATTTTCGGGGTTGATTCCTAATCCCAAATCTGAATTTTGCGCAAAAGTGTCCACGGGGAGTATCCCCGGTGGCGCATTTTGCGCGAAAGTCTCCACGGGGAGTATCCCCGGTGGCGCATTTCGCGTTTCTTTTGAAGGAATCAGGGAAAATCTTAAATCGATTTTTTTGGACTGGGCGGCTAGACTAACAGTTTCGATGGCTGACTCAATCATCGGAACTAAATTACAAGTAAGGACATTGAGGCGTAACTTACCTCTAATCATCCGTGATATATCCAGCAAGTCTTCAATTAGCTGGGTTTGGGCTTTCGCATTGCGCTCAATTGTCTCCACAGCCCTAGCCATTAGGGTTTCATTGAGCTTACTTCGTTGCAGTAGTTGCGCCCAGCCCAGGATGGCATTCAGGGGCGATCGCAATTCGTGAGACAATATCCCTAAGAATTCATCCTTCATCCGGTTAGCCTCTTGCAACTGCTCAGTTTGTTGTTGCAAAGAAGCAATTAAACTAGCCCGTTCCATTGCGATCGCTATTTGGTCGCATACTGCCTGCATCATCCCCTTTTGATTGTCGGTGAAGCTTAACCGAGTGCGGCTGCCAAAAGAAAGAGTACCCAACAGCCGTCCTTGGGCGATTAATGGATAACCATAATAAGCAGTAATACCTAAAGAGCGAATCAATTCTGTTTTCTCTTCAGTTGATTGCTGCACATTATCTACAGCTATTGCACAACGCTTCTGGGCTACAGTACCGCAAACCGCTTCACCAAATGCCAAAGATTCAATTTCCTTTGCCAGTTCCTGAGAAATACCACTGTAAGACTCTAGCCGCATTACCTGAGAGTTATTTTCAACCAAATAGTTAAAGTAAATATCTAAACCAATTTGCTGTGAGAGTTTTCGGTAGACGCTATCGATTAGTACTACTGGTTGCTGGCTGGATAGTAAATCGTTAGCTGTGTTGAATAGTAGCTTTAGCCTTTTGTAACCTAATGAGAGGGCTTTTTCTATGTGCTTCAGGTTGCTGATTTCTTGGAACACCAAGATACAGGTAGCCGGATGACCGTGCATTGCTTGTAGGGTATCAGCAAATACCAGTAGAGAGCGTACACCACCGGGAGTGTGCCAGTCTACCTCCAATCCATTCAGGCGTTCGCCAAGGGAAACCCGCACTCCTGGCATTTGCTCATTGGGAATGCGATCGCCAGCTGCATTCGTGTAGTGGTAAACTGTGTGATAATCTCCGGCTGGTACACCTTTGGGAAATTCGCCCCCAGCTAATTCGTTAGCAGAGCGATTGGCAAAAGTTACCCGCGCCGTTCCTGGTTCAATAAACAGCAACGGTCTTGGCATCAGATTTAACACATCCTCCAGCCATTTTTGCTGATTTAGGAGTACTTCCTCTGCCTGTTTGCGCTCCGTAATATCTAAAAATGCACCAACGCTTCCTCTGGTTTTACCCTCTTCGTCAAATAGGGGTGCAACATACTCCAACAGGTTGACAATTTTTCCATTTTCATGGACGACATCGAGTTCACAATCTAGAACTTCGACACCATGAGTAGCAGAGTATTGCATTGGGAGTTCCTCTGCTGACAGTTCCCTTCCCTCGCGGTAGAATTTAAAGCTTGTCGGTTTTTCGTCCAAGGAAGCATTTGTATCTGAGGATATCCCCAACTGCTTGGCAAAAGCAGGGTTGACCTTGATATTTTGGCATTTTGGATCTTCGGCAATGCCAATTCCAATGGGAATGACCTCCAACAGAGTTTGTAACTCAGTAATCCGGCGCTGTAAATCCTTGTTTAGTTGTAAGATTTGTTCCTTAATCTGTTTTTGTTCGCTGATGTTGCGAGTCACAGTTGCTAAGGCAATTGGCTGACCTGTCTTGTTGTCTGTAACAGTGAAGATGTTGTAATCAACTGGTATCGGTTGACCTGTTTGGAGATGGCAAAAGCAGAATTCTCCCTGCCAGCGCCCTTGTAATAGCACAGTCGGCAGTATATGTTCTTGAAAATAGGCTTTGTCTTTGGGCATGACGTAATCTAA
This sequence comes from Nostoc sp. S13, assembly GCF_029379315.1. Taxonomy (GTDB): domain Bacteria; phylum Cyanobacteriota; class Cyanobacteriia; order Cyanobacteriales; family Nostocaceae; genus Nostoc. The sequence goes on along the minus strand of NZ_JAQYWQ010000059.1, from coordinate 20,083 downwards.
AACTGCTTTTTGCCTGACTTCATCAAGGCTTGCAAGCCCTACCAACTTTTGACCTGCATCATTTATATAGAGTAATTCACCCTCAAGGGTGGCGATGCCGATAAAGTCAGAGCTATTTTCTACCAGCGATACTAATTTTTGTTGCTCTGCTTCTGCTTGCTTGGGTTCGCTCAAGTCAAGGATAAACGCTACTGACTCTTTCCGGTTTTCTCCTAGCAGCACGTAACCAACTAAAACCGGGACGCGGCTACCATCCTTGCGAATATATTCTTTCTCATAGGGCGTACAAGCAGCGTTAGTGTTACCTTGTGCTTCAGCGATACCTCGCTCGTCTAAATATAAATACTCTGGTGGGGTGATATTGCTCCAACTTAATCTACCTGCTAACAAATCCTCGCGTGTGTAACCAATCATCCTCAAGAATTCGTCGTTTGCCTGCTCGATACCGCCATACACGTCGCCAAAGAGAATGCCGATGACGTTAGCATCTACAAAACTTCCCAGTTTAGCTTCGTAGGTTCTCAGTGCTTCTTGGGCGCAGTCGCGTTGCTCGCTAAGGCGTTCAATAACCGCCGCACTTTGCCAAATCAAAATAGTAAAAATTACAATTAGGACGATCGCAAACACTGATACTGCAAAAGCCAGATCGTATTGTCCTGCCCGTTGACCTTCAACAATTACCCATCCTAATCCAAAAGGTACTGCGATCGCGGCAATTAATAAACGACGTGCAAGTAAGCCGCCGTAGCTATCACTTGTAACTACCCTCATTAACCCCTGTTCTGCCCGCGCCCACAGAATGCCGATACTTAATAAGAGGAACAACAGCGCTGTGTGTAACGCCATTGATGTTGTATAAGGGGCAAATCCGTAAAGAACTTTCACTTTGTAGGCATAGCCCATGAGCGCCTGAAAGGAAATTAAAGTAACGATCAGAGCGATAATCTGGACATACCAATAACTGCGGTGGGTTTTTGGATGAATCAAAATCTGTAGGGCAACGCTGACCAATATAAAGTTTAGCGCTGTACTCACCCCCATTCGCCCCGGATACGATGTGGTTATAGTAATTGGCGAATCACGGAACAGTAGCTCGTCAATGCCGAAATCCCAGGCAAAGAGATATTCACAGAGTGTGAGGGCAGCAATTGTGGTGACAGCTATTGCAAAGATCCTAGAAATTTGCAGAGTCGGGAATAATTTTGAATTTTGTACGCCCTTGGCGTTACCGTAGGGTATTTTGAATTTTGAATTGTTTCCCTCTGCTTTTAAAAATAGCCAGAGCGACACACCACACAGCACAAAACATAGCGCTGTGTTGACTTTCATTGTGGCAGGACTATCAGGGAAGCCGCGTTTAAGAACTTCAATGCCAAGACACCAGCCAACTAGTACCAAGCTGCCAACAAAAACCGCGATCGCACCTGCAACTTTTGCCACAAGTCGATTTGTCGGGATTTTATATCTATCTTGCAGCCGCAAGCGGTTAATATTTAACATTTAGTGTTTTCTAACCGCATCTATCTAGCGTAGTAAACTTACGTATTTCTTACGGTTTAACTATTTATATCTTTTGTATTTTAAGCCACTCCTTAACTTACTTTTCATCTATCCCGATGCATACTTTTGCTTGCAGAATTGAGAATTAGAAATAAAGGTGATTCAAAAAACCACCTTTGTGAGTATTTCAGAATTGCAGAGTATGTCGCTTACCATCATCTTGGAAACGTTGCTCTCCAACACCAACAAGTTCTACAATCACTTCACGCGGTGGAGGTGTCCATTCTCCTATTCTCGCAGCAATTTCAACTACTGTTTGATTAGACTCAGTAAATACGCTGATATTTGTTTGCGAAAACATTTTATCTTGATACTTGTTTGTGTATCCATCATCTTCAAATAGCTGATATTCGTTATTACCAAGCCAAATTCGGAATCGGATCTCGTCGAGTGGGGCTTGATCAACGTATTGCTTGACAGGTTGCATGGGAACGATCGCACCACCACGGACATACAGGGGCATTTTTTCGAGTGGTGCATGGGCAAGAATGTGAATTGGGCCTTCATAGCGATCGCCACTCCACCAATCATACCAAGTGCCAAGGGGTAAGTAGACAGATCGATGCTCAACTCCAGGGCGGTAAATTGGTGCAGCCATCAGCGACACACCTAGCAATACTTGATCGTAGAGGCTATAGGTTTTCGGATCGTTGGGGAAATGGTACAATAATGGTCTTAAAATCGGTGCGCCAGTTGTTGCCGCTTCCCAGAAAAGATTATAAATGTAGGGAAGTAGTTGATAACGTAGATTAATATATTCTCGACAGATATTTTCAACGCGATCGCCAAATACCCAAGGTTCATGACGAGCAGTAGACATTGCCGAGTGAGCGCGCATCAATGGGTAAAGCATTCCTACTTGTATCCACCGAGCGAATAATTCAGCTGTAGCGTTACCAGCAAATCCGCCAATATCGCAACCCACAAACGCCACACCCGAAAGTCCCATATTGCAAAGCATCGGCAGAGACATTTCTAAATGCTCCCACAACGATTGGTTATCTCCCATCCACACAGAAGACCAGCGTTGCACCCCAGCATAACCCGATCGCGTTAACACAAACGATCGCTCAGAGCTTCGATGCCGTTCCAACCCTTCATAGGAGGCTTTAGCCATCATCAACCCATACAAATTATGCACTTCTGTATGAGTCACATCAATTTTAGATTTTGGATTTTGAATTTTGGATTTTGGATTTTCTTCCTCTCCTCCCTGCGGTGCATCTAGCGGAAACCAAATCTTTTCACCATCATCACCGAAAGGGCGATCGTTTATGGCAGGTTCATTCATATCATTCCAAATTCCTGCCACACCAACATCAGTTAAGTTTTTGTGTAAATCAGCCCACCAGTTACACACATCAGGACGTAAAAAGTCAGGAAAAACAGCTTTCTCAGGCCAAACGTAGCCGTGAAACAATGTACCATCAGCTTTCTGCACAAAATAGTCGTTTTCTATTCCTTGGTCAAAAACATCATAATTGCCTTCTGGTTCATACTTCACACCAGGATCAATGATTGTAACTGTTTTGAAACCATCCTCTGCTAAATCACTAATGAGTTTTGCCGGGTTGGGGAAACGTTGAGGACTCCAAGTAAACACGCGATAACCCCGCATATAGTCAATATCCAAGTGAATGACATCGCAGGGAATACGGCGTTGGCGAAATTCCTTTGCTAGTTCCCGCACAACAGTTTCTGATTCGTAACTCCAGCGACATTGATGATAACCTAGCGCCCATTTCGGCGGTAATGGCATTCTCCCAGTTAGCTGAGTGTATGTGTCCAGAATTTGGGCAGGTTCGGGGCCATAGATAATGTAATAATCCAATTCACCGCCACGAGTTTCCATTTTCCAAATACCTGGTTGTTCAGCACCGATATCGAACTGACTCCAAAAAGTGGTATTGAAAAACATGCCATAGCTTACCTGCGGACGCAAAGCCATAAAAAATGGAATTGCTTGGTACATTTCATCAGTAAGTGAATCATAATCTAAGGCATCCGTTGTCCAGTTGCTTTTTACTTCGCTGAGTTTATCTAGCCAGCCTGTGCGTTCACCAAAGCCATAGAAATGTTCATCGGCTGCAATTTGCTTCCATCCCGCAACTGCGCCCATCCGCCAACCCATCCCCATCTCTGCATCTTGAGCAAAGGGGCGATTAGCTTTGTCAAAATAGGTAATGCGACACTTTTCTCGTTGGACACATACACGAATCTGTGCTGTTTCAATTTCTATCGTTGCTTCAGTTTCCCGCACCACAAAAGGTATTGTCGCCCATTCTGCATCATCCAGCGTCACTGCCCAAGAACGGCGAGGCATAAATTCCCCTGTTGGTGCGAAACGCACGCGGATTAAATTGGGAGCAAGTACGCTGATGGTAAGACGTGAGTCGCCACAGTCAAAATTAATAATACTATTGTCCCAGGTTACAGCTTTTACATTGCTAACAGTTGTCCAAGGTTGGTTAGTAGTGGGTAGTTTTCCGAAATATTGCGGCATATTAGTTATTCAGCAGGTTAAAACTTCTCCGCATTCATGATTACAGAGATACTCAGCCTGAAACTCTTTCTTTCGCTAGAAGTTGGGTGAGAGATTAGCAGATATTTTTTAGCAAGAGTGATTTTTGTAATGCACAAAATGTTGTCGTTACAAAGATTTATAGCGGTTCTCGGTTGAGTAGGTACTGAACCCCACCCCCCTAAGAGAAAGCGAGGAGGGGGCTAAGATGTACCTTATCTGATTAGGAAACGCTATATCACAACCTAGCTCCGGTAAGGCGTTGCCTCTATTTGCTCTCTAATCCTGGTTTGAAAATACCGGGAAGAGCAGGTTTTAGCGATTAGTATTTAGGACTTACGTAAAATATCTCTCAAACTCTGATTTCTCCGTGTCCTCCGCGCCTCTGCGGTTCGCTATTCCGTAACTCGTGCGTAAGTCTCTTAGCCGTCTGTCTGGTAACGGTTGTTACTCCTACTTCAATATAAGCAAGTCGTGGTGGTTCGCGATCGCGCAACTCCATCACAATGCCATCGACTTTACCCATTTTGCGCTGATTGCGATCAACTAATTGGTTATCAAGAACATCTCTAATAACATCCATTTTGTATCACTTCCCGTTAATTATTGATAGATTTACTAAGCCAAAGAGGCGCAAATATTCACAAATATTTTGTTGAGTGGGCAAACAGCCCAGTTGTTTATTGTCAATTTAGTAAATATACGGGAACTTCTGATTCTGGGTTTTGGTCACTTTATTTCACTTTCAACAGCAAGGAGGCTCCCACTGTAACCAATCAAGCGTAGGCGTAGCCTAACCCAGCGATCGCAGGCATTTATATCCAATTTAACTTACTTTAACTCTTCGGCAAGCCGCCGTTCGCACCTCAAAGATACGTATAGTTACTGTTATCCGTTACCAGCTTTTCCGAAATTGTCTTTATATATACAATAATTACACTTTGTTAGTCAAATTAACGCAGACTTTAACCACTTTCAAATCCCAAAAATAGATGTTTGCTCAGAGAAAAATTTCGCGGTAATAAACCAAATATTACCATAATTCTTTATATATAAGCTAAAAGTTGATGAAAGCTATATCAAACGACACCTGACGCATTTTTGCAGCCAAAAACCTATATACTAGATTAGAGTTTGATAAATTTGAGAGTTTTATTAATTGCAACACCAAAAACTATTAATTTTTAGATGAAATACTAGCGTATCTTATGGTCTATAGTTTTTAAGGTTTAGTCAAAACTATATCCAGTATCATCAAAAAACTGCAAACTTCATGTGGTGCAAAAATCAAGTGGGGAGTGAAAACATGAATTTACGTAGAGATGCATTGCAAATCCTCAAAGAAACTAGCCGAACTTTTTATATCCCAATTAGTCTTTTACCGCCAGGATTGCAAGAAGCAGTAGCATCAGCATATTTGTGTATGCGTGCCATTGATGAAATTGAAGATCATCCCGAACTAGATAACGCTACTAAAGCAAAGCTGTTAAAAACGATTAGCCTGACATTACAGGCAGGAGTTGATGGCTTCGCGGTAGATGCTTTCTTTGCAGGATTTAGTGGGTATGAGAATACCTTACAAGAAGTCACTGTGAGAATTAGAGAATGGTCGCTGTTAGCACCAGAGACCATTGCACCTCGAATTTGGGATGCTACTGCTGCAATGGCAGACCGGATGGCTTACTGGGCAGAAAGAAACTGGAAAATTTACACAGAATCTGATTTGGATCGTTATACCTTTGGGGTTGCAGGTGCAGTGGGATTGTTACTATCCGACTTATGGACTTGGTACGATGGAACCCAAACTAACCGTACCCAGGCAATTGGGTTTGGTCGGGGTTTACAAGCAGTTAATATCCTGCGTAATCATACTGAAGATTTAGGGCGTGGGGTAGACTTTTTCCCAGAGGGTTGGAGTGCAGCAAATATGCAAGAGTATGCGCGGCGCAATCTAGTCTTGGCAGAAGCTTATACCAAAAATCTTCCGACTGGCCCAGCCTTAGATTTTTGCCAAATTCCCTTAACCTTAGCTAATGGCACTCTTGACGCTCTTGCTAATGGTAAAGAGAAACTCAGCCGCAGTGATGTTGTTGCACTTATCGAACAGCTGATTAGTGTGAACATGAAAGCCAGCTAATAGTCTGTTAACAAGTAATGGAGATGATTCTAAATTGCCTCCAAATTTGGGCATCCAAAATTCTACAGCGATTTTCTGTAGGGGAGCCAGTTGCTCTACTTCAGGTCTCCTGAAGTAGAGCAACTGGCATTGGGCACTGCCCTCCAATACTTTTAAAGACCAATTCTCCAAAATAAGACTACAGATACAATCATCGGCAAACCCAGATTAAATTTGACTTTCTCAATTCCGAATTACGTTAGCGAGTCGGGAGAGCAGCACACTGCCCGTAGCAAGCTTAAAAAAAAACCTCATCAGGAATTACGATTTGGTATAAAGTCATCTAAATAGGATTTATCAGTCTAGGTATAATAAACTATCTTCTTTTGGCGATCGCTTTACGTAATCTGACTTAAACTTTAGAAACTCTTCAAAGGATTTCCAGCAAAAATTACCTGGCAAGAATTGATTAATATTTAAATAATTGAAAAAGAGTATAACAGAAACAGAGTATAAGATTCCCCGTGATTATTCGTGCAGCGAGTTGAGGGTGCATGAGCTACTGCTTAAATCCTATCTGTCCCAATCCAGAAAATTTGGTATATAGCCAAAGGTGTCAGTCTTGTGGCTCGCAACTACTGTTGCGCGATCGCTATCAGGTGATCAAACCATTAGGTCAGGGTGGCTTTGGAGCAACCTTCTTAGCCAATGATCAAGGCTTACCAGGAGAACCGAGTTGCGTAATCAAGCAATTACGCCCATCAGGAAGCGCCCCACACGTTTTACAGATGGCCAGAGAACTGTTTGAGCGAGAAGCCAAAACTCTAGGTAAGATTGGCAATCATCCGCAAGTACCAAGATTATTAGACTATTTTGAAGATCATGAACAATTCTATTTAGTTCAAGAATACATTAGTGGTGATACCTTGCAGGAGGAGGTCAAACTTAACGGCATCATGAGTGAAACTGGAGTCAAGCAATTTTTGAGCGAGATTTTGCCACTACTGCAATACATTCACGAGCAAAAAGTGATTCACCGTGATATCAAGCCAGCCAACTTAATTCGCCGCACTCAAGATTCCAGAATGGTACTCATCGACTTTGGTGCCGTCAAAGACCAAGTTAGCCAAGGTGCAATAAGTCAATCAGGACAGACAGCATTAACTGCATATGCTATCGGTACTCCTGGTTTTGCACCTCCAGAGCAAATGGCTATGCGTCCAGTCTACGCCAGTGATATCTATGCACTGGGAGTGACATGCATTTATTTATTGACTAGCAAAACTCCTAGAGATTTAGATTACAATCCCAACACTGGCGAGATGATGTGGGAGCAGCTTGTGCAAGTGAGTGACCACTTGAGCAATGTGTTCCGAAAAATGTTAGAGGTATCTGTACGTAATCGCTATCAGTCAGCGGCAGAAGTTCTCAGAGCATTGGAAATAGAACCATATTTAGATAGTTTAGCAAAGGGTTTACTGACTAAATCTAATAGTGGAGCTAAAGAGCGAACATACAACCATCGGGAAAATTCTGCTGTTTTATCTAACAACCCTTCTGCTGCTGTCACCAGTGTCGGAGTGGCACAGGTAGCGGCAGCAATTCGCGCTAGGCGAGCCAAGGCAGCGGAAGCGGCTGGATTACAGCACGGTTCTGGGATGGCCAAATCAACGACTTTAACTAACAGCAACAGCAGTAGTTCGCAATTTCAAAATTCTAAAGTTGAGCGGAAGTTAGATACTCAAGGTTTATTAACAGCTTATCTGAAGGGAAGACGGGATTTTGCCCTACACAATTTAAGTTTGCTGAACCTGCAAGGTGCTGACTTATCCCAAACAAATTTCCATTCCGCTCAATTGCAAAAAACCAATCTCCAGGGGGCTAATCTCCAAAATAGTGACTTTGGCAGAGCCAGTCTGACTCGCGCAAATCTCAAGGATGCTGATTTGACTAAGGCATACTTTAACCATGCTGATTTAGAAGGGGCAGACCTGCGAGGCGCAGACCTCAGCAATGCTTATCTTAGCAATGCTAACCTCCGAGGAGCAAATTTGTGTGGTGCTAATCTTACCAGTGCCAAAATTTCTGATGAGCAGCTAGCACTAGCAAAAACAAATTGGATGACCATCCGCCCCAATGGTAAACGAGGCTTGTTGTAAGTTGAAAGTTTAGATTTCGGAGCTATCCTATTCAACATATTGATTTCAACAGTATGGCGATCGCGCTGATCTGCCGATCAAGCTCAAAGATGGCGATCGCATCCGTCTAGGCTATCATTGGTCACTACTTAAGGCTAAAATTTATCGTAACTTCAGTTCAGAACAGAAATCAGAAATTTTAGACCGCTTTTTTAATAGACAAATATGATATAATACCAGCTAAAAAATTGGAAATTATCTGAGCACAACGAAAAAAGCCATAAAAATGATTGCTCGTCATCTAGAAGCAATCATTTTTATGGCTTGCTGTAACTCATTAATACCTTGGAAAAGGTGGGTTAGCTCTCTTTGTAACCCACTACAGATTAAAAGTTGCAGATTAATAAATCCACATTCCTTATTCTTCTAGCTCTAAATCGACTTCTTCCTCTTCATCGCCATCACTGGGTTTAGCTACAGAGTTAGCAGAAACAACAGCCCCTTTATCTAGCTTTTCACGCACTAGTTGCTTAATTTGTTCAGCAAATTCAGGCTTTTCTTCTAGATACTTAATGGCGTTGTCTCGTCCTTGAGAAATGTTGTCGCCATTGTAGCTGTACCAAGCTCCCTTGCGGACAAGTACGCCAGTTTCTTCTGCCAAGTCTACAATACAACCCAAGGTAGAAATTCCTTTGCCAAAAATAATATCAAATTCCGCAATCCTAAAAGGCGGAGCTACTTTATTTTTAGCTACTTTAACTTTGACGCGATTCCCAAATTCTTCTGTACCTTTTTTCAAAGTTTGAATCCGGCGAATATCCAAGCGCACCGAAGCGTAGAACTTCAATGCATTACCGCCAGTTGTGGTTTCTGGGCTACCATAAGTAACACCAATTTTTTGCCGCAACTGGTTAATGAAAATTACTGTACAACCAGATTTACCAATATTTCCCGTAATCTTACGTAGGGCTTGGCTCATCAACCGCGCTTGCAGACCGACGTGGATATCACCCATATCGCCTTCAATTTCAGCGCGAGGAACCAGTGCTGCTACTGAGTCAATGACTACAATATCAACCGCAGCAGAGCGAACAAGTTGATCGACAATTTCCAAAGCTGATTCGCCAGTGTCAGGTTGAGAAATCAGCAAATTGTCAATATCTACACCCAATGCCGCAGCATAGGTGGGGTCAAGGGCGTGTTCAGCATCAACAAAGGCAGCAATACCGCCATTTCTTTGCACTTCGGCGAGTGCATGTAGTGCTACTGTAGTCTTCCCGGAACTTTCCGGGCCATAAATTTCAATTACCCGACCCTTGGGTAAACCACCACCCAATGCTAGATCCAACGTGAGCGCCCCACTAGAAATCGTCTCTACCCGCATCCGGGTAGCATCCCCCAGGCGCATGATTGCTCCTTTACCAAAGCTGCGCTCAATCTGGTTGAGCACCATAGTCAGCGCTTTTTGCTTGCCAGAAGTATCGGTGTTGATAGCCATTCCTGCCTCTAATGCCTCTAAATATATGGTTTTAAGGAGTGTTGCTTTGGGAGTGTGAGTAGAACAGATATACTATTTTAACCAGAAAATTCTGGAATAGGACTTCTCAAATCAAAAAAAGGGTATGACAAGATCGTAACTCGATCGCTACCAGATTAGGGTAGTCTTGCACAATGATACCAACTTGCATTCAGAGATAGCTTTTTTTGGCTGGGTAAGCAAGGGGTTTTCAAAGAAAAATTATCTAAACAACTGACCTTACGCAGTCTACATAGTTAGACTGCTTTATTTTGGAAAGATAAAAGCCTAGTACAACGCGGCGCGATCATTGAAAGGTTGAATTTTGCTCACTCACAACATAAACTCCAGTAGTCCCCGGTATCGATAAGTTTAGTAAAGTTAGCGTTTTTGTTAAATTTGGCCTATTGGCATGGAGATAATATACTGATATTATTGTAATATAAATCACATTAATCATCTTAAGCAAACGTGAATAAGTCACAGGCTATTAAGTTACTTGAAAGTGAGGCATGGACAAAAGCAGATGCTATGCGTGCTTTGGAAGTAATTGACTTTAGTACCAATCCTGATGAAATTACCATTCGCAGAGCTATTTCGCCTTTTGCTGGTTCTGAACTAATTAAGCGTCAACGCCTTCAAGCTGCCCAGAAAGGTCTGGTAACGAAGAAAACTAGAGAGATTGAGTTGAAGGAGCAGGAGTATGCTGCCAAAATTGACCAAGTTAAAAAGTATCCAAAACAGGAAAGAGAAAAATATGAAGCCGAAATTAAAAGCTTGTTTCAGAGAAATAGTATTTTAGCAGTTGAACTAAAGACAATATATTCTCAAAACAAAAATTTAACCGAGGTGAATGAACAACTCAAAAAAGACAATAAATCTCTAAAAAGTTTAGTGGATCAAATTAGACTTAAATTAGCTATTAATACTAAAACAATTCTCCAATATGAAGACAGTGAAATTCGGAAAGCAGTAATTACTTTTTTTAAATGGACTTTAGGATAAAGTACTAATTATATGAATAATCCAAAAAGCAAAAAAAGGAATTTTAGAGGAATGAGTTATCGGGTTGTTCAACTTGCTAACTCCAAGAATCGAAATAAGCTTCATAAAAAAGATCAAACTTGGCTAAAAGAAGAATTTTATAAGAATATTGGCTGGGAGAATGTTATTAAGCTTTATCAGAAAGTAGAGGAGTTTATAGATAATTACCAGCTTGAAGAATTAACACTTGAGGAATTATTTATCGAGGCTGATCGTATTGGTAATAAATATCTCACTAATCAAGAAATAAAAGAGTATAACCAGAGCTTATCTAGAGAAGTTAATGAGGTAGCAGAAGAAATAGATAAGCAGTTTCCTGATACTGAGATGGAATTTATTGATTTCAGTAAAAATAAGAATATTAAATCTCAAAATAAACAAAATATCAAGACATATAGAACTGTCAAATTTTAGTAAAAAATATGGTTAATCTTGAAGGTAAAGAACTTAAAGAATTATTTGAGCTTGCGGACAAAATTGGTAACAAGCGATATAACAGATTAACTTATCAAGATTTTGAAAATTATAGAGAATTCGATTACTGGCGCTATATTAATGGTGATCATGAGTGTGGTACAACTCAAGAGAGTAAAGATTGGGTGAGAGAAAATTCAGACTGGTATTGTCCAATTTGTGCATCTCACTACTCTGACAAAGGTGGTAAGACAATAGATCACAAGCTACCTCGGTCACAGTATCCTTGGTTATCAATGGAATTCAAGAATTTATGGGTTATTTGCCAGGTTTGTAACAAAGAAAAGGGTGAAATGCATTGGTACAAGTATGAACACTATATATTTGTTCACTATCCGGATCTTTATCTTGCTGTGAAGATGGCACGTCCTAGCCAGTTACTCCAGTCTCAGAAGGATTAATCACCTATTGCTTTAACGCGCATTAGAAAATCTCACATTCAATAATGAACACTATATTATCTTGAGCCAGAATTGAGATGAGAAGATTTATCTGCTAAAATATAGTCAAAATATCTAAAGTAGTCAAAATTGCTATGCAGACTTACACTCTTACAGATGCTCGTAACAAACACGGTGAGGTTTTTGATAAGGCTGCTACTGAGCCAGTCCTACTAACTAAGCAATCACGGCCTAGTCATGTGATTATCTCAGCCGAGAGCTACCAAAAATTAATTAATCGGCTGGAAGAATTAGAGGATATGGTTTTTGGTCAAGCAGCTGAAGTTGCTCTGAGTCAGTCCAAAATGATTGGTGCGGAGGCTTTTACATCTGCACTAGAGCATTTAGCTAATGGCGAAGCTTGATGGTCTAGCAACTGTTCTTGATTTTCTGAACGGTTTACAGCCTAAAATAGCAGCACAGATTGCAAAAAAGGTTTTGGCTTTGAATGTTGAGCCTTTACCCGCTGATAGTGAGCAGCTATCTGGTTATCAGGGTTTATATCGAGTTGATAGTGGTGAATATCGAATTGTTTACAGGTATTTTCCCGATCAAGATTTAGTAGAAGTGATTTTAGTCGGTAAGCGCAATGATGATGATGTCTACAAAAGATTAAAGCGTTTACTAGCATAGACTTCTGTTTTGATTAAAATGCTAAAATCGCTCCAGCACAAATGCTTTCAGGCATCTTTGATGACTTTCGACCTTCCCGACTCTCTAATTCTCGATACAGCGCTTTCAGTATCTGGATTAACTGACTATATCCGCTTGCTGTTAGAGCAAGATGAACAATTACGGCAAGTTTGGGTAACTGGCGAAGTTTCCAGCGCTAACCATCATCGCAGTGGTTTATTTTTCACGCTGCAAGATACCGATCGCACCGCCGGAATTAAGTGTGTAGTATGGAATAGCCAATTGCCAAAACTCGCCCAGATACCCGTTCCCGGTGAGCAAATAATCATTTTGGGTAGTATTCGCGTTTATCCGCAACGGGGAGAGTATCAGTTATCAGTTTGGCAGACTCTACCTGCTGGTGTTGGTTTACAGGCGCTGCGCTATCAACAACTAAAAAATCGCTTGCTGGCTGAGGGGTTATTCGATGCTCAAAGAAAGCGATCGCTCCCAATCCACCCCCAAACTATCGCTGTCGTCACTTCACCAACGGCTGCTGCTTGGGGTGATATTCAAAAAACCCTCAAGCAAAGGTATCCAGGTTTACAGGTTTTATTTTCTCCAGCTACTGTACAAGGTGAGCAAGCGCCGGAATCTATCGTCAAAGCAATTGAGCGGGTGGAAAGAGATGGTCGCGCCGAAGTGCTAATTTTATCGCGGGGTGGTGGCGCAGTTGAGGAATTGGCTTGTTTTAATGATGAACGAGTGGTGCGATCGCTTGCTAGTTGTTCCATTCCTGTAATTACCGGTATCGGTCATCAACGAGATGAATCTTTAGCAGATTTAGTTGCAGATGCTTGTGTGCATACACCGACTGCGGCGGCGGAAATGGTTGTGCCAGCCCTTTCAGAGTTGTATACTGAGCATCGGGAGCGAGTTGTGGCTTTACATGAAGCGGTGCATGACTTTAGGGAAAATGCTGAGAATAAACTGCAAGTATTACAAAATCGTTTGCGGCGTTTGCGGTTAGATCGACAAGTGCAGCAAGAGGTGCAAAAGCTAGCTTGGAAACGTCAGCAATTGGTGCAAATTACGACGGGGCGATCGCAGCAAGCAACGCAGCATCTAGAGTTATTACGGCAGAAGTTGGCTAGTCTTGACCCGAAAGCGGTGTTACAGCGTGGTTATGCAGTGGTTAGGCGGGAAAATGGGGCGATCGCTCGTTCTGCATCGGAGTTGGCTGTGGGGCAAGAGTTAATGATTCAGTTGGGGCAGGGTGGGGTTAAAGTGAAGGTTATGGAAATAAACGAACCGCAGAGGCGCAGCGAAAAGTCGGAGCGCCGGCTTCCGGCGATCTGAACTTTTCAAGAGAGAGGACACAGAGAGTTGAATGGTTAAACGTAAAAGTGCTTCTAGTTCTGAGGAAGGTTGGAATTATGAGGCGAAGGTTGTTGAGATAGAGGGAATTATCGCTCGGATTGAGGCGGGTGAATTGGAATTGGAAGAGGTTTTTGATCAATTTACTAAAGCTGTTGAATATTTACGTCAGTGCGAAAGTTTTTTGCAGCAGCGACAGCAGCAAGTAGATTTATTAATTGAAACTTTGAGTGATGAGTAGAAATATTCAAATTTGTTAGATAGTGTGATTGCCCCGTGATGTACTGTCAGGGATGCGATCGCTCGATTTTGTAAGCAATGCCAAATGTTGATCGTAGGTATCATAAGAGAGATAGCTAGAAACCAGATTTAGATATATGCGTAGGCGTAGCCTAAATCCGCAATATCCCAAACAGCAAACTGACAAGTTAGCACTCGCGCGATCGCTTTTCCTATCATTTCAAGGCGCGATTGCCAACAAGTGGTAATTTAGCATTTTTCGCTAATTCAGTTAAGATAATCTTGATCAATCTTCTTTCCTTTTACCCTTCTCCTTGGAATTATGACGCAGGATGAGTTGTTGGTACTGATAGATCGCGCCGTGGCTGAGGGTTGGCGAGAGTTAGACTTGTCGGGGCAAGAGTTGACTGAGTTACCTGTGGAAATTGGTAAGTTGCAGCAGCTTGAGTCTTTGATTTTGGGAAAGAAGGTTGAAGATTATGAACGAGTAGGAAACCGCTATCTCGAAAAGGTTTCAAGCAACAATTTAAAAACGCTTCCACTCGAACTATTAAGTTTGCCTAATTTGCGTAAGTTAGATATTAGTGGCAATCCTTTAGAGAGCATTCCCGATGTGATAACGCAAATATTACATTTAGAGGAACTTATCTTAATTCGAGTAGAGCTAACTGAAATACCTGATGCGATCGCTAAATTAACCAATCTGACGCAGCTTCACCTCGATGGCAACCAAATAACCCAGATTCCAGAGGCGATCGCGAAATTAACCAATCTGACGCAGCTTCACCTCAGTATCAACAAAATAACCGAGATTCCAGAGGCGCTCGCTAAATTAACCAATCTGACGCAGCTTCACCTCAATATCAACAAAATAACCGAGATTCCAGAGGTGATCGCTAAATTAACCAATCTGACGCAGCTTCACCTCAGTATCAACAAAATAACCGAGATTCCAGAGGCGATTGCTAAATTAACCAATCTGACGCAGCTTATCCTTGATGGCAACAAAATAACCCAGATTCCAGAGGCGATTGCTAAATTAACCAATCTGACGCAGCTTATCCTTGATGGCAACAAAATAACCCAGATTCCAGAGGCGATCGCTAAATTAACCAATCTGACGCAGCTTATCCTCAGTTCCAACCAAATAACCCAGATTCCAGAGGCGATCGCTAAATTAACCAATCTGACGCAGCTTATCCTCAGTTCCAACCAAATAACCCAGATTCCAGAGGCGATCGCTAAATTAACCAATCTGACGCAGCTTATCCTCAGTTCCAACCAAATAACCCAGATTCCAGAGGCGATCGCTAAATTAACCAATCTGACGCAGCTTATCCTCAGTTCCAACCAAATAACCCAGATTCCAGAGGCGATCGCTAAATTAACCAATCTGACGCAGCTTATCCTCAGTTCCAACCAAATAACCCAGATTCCAGAGGCGATCGCTAAATTAACCAATCTGACGCAGCTTATCCTCAGTTCCAACCAAATAACCCAGATTCCAGAGGCGATCGCTAAATTAACCAATCTGACGCAGCTTATCCTCAGTTCCAACCAAATAACCCAGATTCCAGAGGCGATCGCTAAATTAACCAATCTGACGCAGCTTATCCTCTATAACAACCAAATAACCCAGATTCCAGAGGCGATCGAAAGTTTGCTGGAATTGAAAACACTAGATTTACGGGGAAATCCGCTTCCTATTTCACCAGAGATTTTAGGATCTTCTTATGATGTTGGTTCAGTTAAAGACATTCTCAATTACTCGCGATTACTGCGTAGCGGTGAAAGGCGTCCACTTAACGAAGCCAAACTCTTACTCATCGGACAAGGCAGCGTCGGTAAAACATCCCTCATCGAGCGACTAATCCGCGATAAATATGATAAAAATCAACCCCAAACCGACGGACTCAATGTAGAAATTTGGAACGTGCAAGTCAATAGCAATAGCAAAGACATCCGCCTGAATGTTTGGGACTTTGGCGGACAGGAAATTTATCATGCTACCCATCAGTTTTTTCTGACTAAGCGCAGCCTCTATCTCCTCGTTTGTAATTGTCGCACCAGCGAAGAAGAAAACCGCATCGAATATTGGCTGAAACTAATCGAAAGCTTCGGCGGACGTTCCCCCGTGATTATCGTTGGCAACAAAAAAGACGAACAACCCCTCGACATCAACCGCAAGGCATTACGCGAAAAATATCCTAACATCCAAGCGATTATCGAAACCTCCTGCCAAGACAATATCGGCATTGATGAACTTCGCACCGCTATTTTGCAGCAAGTTGGCAACCTCAAAGAAGTCTACGACCTTCTACCCCTGACATGGTTTGAGGTTAAACAACAACTCGAATCCATGACTGAAGACTTCATCAGCTACAGTAGCTATATCGGCATTTGCTACAAAAACAATATTCCTGAAGAACAAAACCAAGAGCAACTAATCGACTTGCTACATCGACTCGGCTTAGTTCTCAACTTCCGCGATCATCCCATCCTCAAAGATACCAACGTCCTCAAACCCAACTGGGTGACAGAAGGTATTTACGCGCTCTTGAGCGATGAAAACCTCAAAACTCAAACTAAAGGCATTTTCACCCCCGACGATCTCACCCGCATCCTCAATCCAGAGCGATACCCCACCAAGCGTCACAGTTATCTGATCGGGCTGATGAAAGAATTTGAGCTTTGCTTTGCACTAGAATCTACGCCACCACAATTTCTGATTGCGGGACTTTTGCCCAAAGACCAACCAGACGAAACAGAACTCCATGACGAAACCCTGGAATTTCAATACCATTATAAAGTTCTCCCCGAAAGCATCATCTCCCGCTTCATCGTCATCACCCACGAAAAAATTCATAACCAAATCTATTGGCGCAGTGGCGTAATGCTGCAATATCAAGAAAACAACGAAATTTACAACATAGCTCGGATCAAAGCCGATCCCGAAGACAAAAAAATCTTCATTACCATTAGCGGCCGCCAAGAAACCCGCCGCTTATTTCTCGGCATTATCCGCGATGTCTTCAACAAAATCCACAACACCTTCCCCAATCTCGAAATTACCGAATGGGTTCCCATCCCCAACCATCCTAAACATCCACCCTTCGATTACCAAGAACTTCTGGGGCTTGAGGCAATGGGTGAAAGCACAATCACCATCGGCAAACTAAAATTAAAACTCGATTTACGTCAACTCTTAGATGGTTACGAAACAATTATCAATCGACAAAATCAACAAAAAAGAATTGTCCCTCAATATGAAGACATATCTATCAAAACAATATTGCGCGATAATATATCATCTTCAGAAATCAAATCTATAGTTAGTGGAGATATATAGTTATTAATGGTCAATATCGATAAGCTACATTTTATCTTCCCAGAAAGCTATATTGAACTCTGTCAATTAATCACTAAATGTCTTAAGACTGATCCAAAAATACTTTGCGAAGAAACAAATTATGATTTACTTAATCTAAACATAGACAATATACATCAGATTGCAAAAAGTCTTGATGAAACAAGCATCCTAATTCTTGCTTACTGTGATGAAATGCCTTCGGAAAGTTTTTATAAATTAGGAATAGCGTTTGAAAAAAAGAAGTCAATAATCTTAATTAATATTATTCAGTCCAATATTGAAGAAAATTCAATACCTCGTTACGTTAAGAAAGATTATTTGTTAATATATTCAGAATCACAAGATTTACAAAAAAATATAAAACCTTTACAAAATTTATGTTCAGAGTTAAAATAAAAAATTAATTTTCTTTTGGATAAAAATCTAAGTCTACCAGATTCCTTGTATCATCAAGCACTAGATTATTGTAAACATTTAGAAAAAATTACAGGTAGTAATATTGAAAAGGTTGATTTCGATCTATTTAGAAATAGACTGACGGATTATGAAGAGAAGAACGGAAGAGAAACTTTAAATCAGTTATTCATAAATAAAAGTGATGAGCTATATACTGATTTACTCGATTGGATCGCTTATGACAAGTTTCAGCTTTGTGCGGTATTGCTGTCGGCTAAAAAATCACTAGAATCGCGTCAGAAAATACAAGAAGGCAATCCAGAAAGCGATCGCTCTACAATTGTCAACATTTACAATAACAACCAGCAAGGAGAACATAAACCCATGACAGAAAATACAAATAACCTTCAAGGCGCAAACATTGCCAACTTTGCCAACGAAGTCAAAGACAACGCCAGACAGCAAGCCTCTAACTTCACCCAAACAAGCGGCGCAAACATCAGCGAAATTCTGCAACTGATCGGCAACCTGCGCCAAACTGCTGCTCAATTCCCGCCAGAAATCCACGACGACATCATCATTGATATTGATGATGTAGAAGCAGAAATTCAAAAGCCAGAAAAAGAACGCAATTTACCCAAACTCAAAAAGCGTCTACTAGCTTTACTAACTGCTGCTACTCTAGTCGCTGCTCCGATCGCAGGTATGACAGACTTTACAAACAATGTTATGGAAATAGGGAACAAATTAAATATCGAACTAAAGCTTCCCTCTGGTAAATAGACTTTTCTAACTCCAGAGGCGATCAGCTTGAAATGATGCCAGCCTTTGATTTGATGAGAATTGAACTAGCGATCGCAAAGCAAAATAATTACCAAATAATTGAGATTAACTTTGCAGCAAAAATATTTTGATCGCAAGTTAATAAAGCTACTTGATTTCCTTGACTCTCTACAACTAAAGCTGTTGATACAATTTGGCGATCGTGCATTTCATTGATAGAGGTTAGTTCTACACTTTTTTCAATGACATTATAATCCAGTGGATGTATAAAAACTCGTTTATCATTCTTAACAACCTTTAACAAGGCATCAACAGAAGGAATCGAAGTTTTACCACGACTAACGATCCATACCGACTCCGCCAAAGCGATCGCAGGCAAAATTAATTCACTGGTTGCATCGGAAAGAATAGCTTTTACAATAGGGCTTAAACGAGAATTACCTTCTAAAAACCAGATTAGAGCATGGGTATCAAGTATATATTTCATGTTGATAGATTCATATCTAACTCAGAGCCTCGTCAGCATTGCCATGAAACTCAGCATCTTTGAAATCAGACTCAGTGGATTGCTGAGAACCTGAAAACATACCAAAAGACATAAGCTGACTATCTAAACTGACTGATTGAGAAGTTAAAAAAGTTACAAAAACTTGGCTTTCAGTAATATTTTGTGGGACTTCAGCTAATTCGATTTTGCCGTTCCTGTATATTCCTTGAATTGTTTGTAACATAATGGGTTGCGTTGAGTAACTTGAGCAATCGCTAATAAATCATGGCACTAGAACATTTTAGCTAAAATTTGACAGACTCAAAACCTTCTGTATGCTGTAAAATTAGTTGTGAATGGCGCGATCGCATAGTTTGAAATAATACCCGCCTTTGATTTGATGAAAATTGAACTAGCGATCGCCGAAATAACAAATGGATTCGCCGAAATAACAAATGGGTACTCCGAAATAACAAATGGGTTCGCTGAAATAACAAATGGGTTCGCTGAAATAACAAATGGGTTCTCCAAAATAACAAATGGGTTCTCCAAAATAACAAATGGGTTCGCCAAAATAACAAATGGGTTCTCCGAAATAACACAACCCAACCTACGAATCAAGGCATTTTTTGATTTGGCAAAGGTATTAGACCTCTTGCAAAAGTCCCTAACACCCCACCCCCAGCCCCTCCCCTTAGCACTACGGTGTACACACAAGTCGAATTACCCCCCTTAATCCCCCCTTGTAAAGGGGGGAAACCAAGAGATTCTAGTTCCCTCCCCTTTGCAAGGGGAGGGTTAGGGTGGGGTAATTCTACGTAACCATCAGTACCCAGATGAGACAATCCGCCACACGCTGCGGCTTGACACTTATAACCTCTCCATAAAATTTGTGTCCAATAGGAAGATTCTGCTTTAACTTCTGGCACTGTTTAGCGATATCACTCATATAGGAATCCTATTTGAGTTTTGAACAAGCTCCGTACATCTGAAGAGTGGCAAAGTCAAA